>NZ_CAGY01000001.1 GCF_000308055.1 Actinomyces sp. ph3 | reverse complement strand
CACACTCCAACCGGGGCACTTCAGTCTATTTCGCTACCGAATTGACTCCATGATTCGAACTCCGTCAAGTATGGGCATGTAGGGAAGCGGGTCGATTCCGGTCTCAAGCACATAGTCCGTCAGCTGCTCGCGGACAACGTTTTGAAGCGTTTGTGGATCCCAAGGTTTGGCAATGTAGTAATCCAAACCCGCCTGGTTCAGCGCCTTGATGGTGTCGCTTTGATCGGCCTGTCCTGTGACCAACACCGTGCGAGTCGAACTAAACCTTGGATCTGCAGTCAGCTCAACAAGGAAATCGACACCCGACTTTCCCGGTAGACGATGATCGGAGAGGACCAGCGCAAGCTCATCCCCATCCGACTCAATTTCCTCGACAACGCTCCACGCATCGGAGGCGTCTTCTGCCAATTCCAAACGGACGCGACCGTCAAATTCCTCAAGGTCACGTTCTAGCGCCTGACGAACCTCGGCCTCGTCTTCGAGGGACAAAATGGTCAGCGTCATGATTCCTCCTCGTGAACATGGTGTGCTGGAATAAGGATCCGCATCGTAGTGGATCCCGGGTGAGAGTCAATGAGTAGTCGCCCATCCAAATCAGCGATGATCGAGTGGACGATGGACATGCCCATTCCCAAGCCGAAGCGCACGCGGCCAGCCTTCGTTGTGAAATGTGGTTCCATAATACGGTCCAAAACCTCGGGTGCGATACCGGGGCCGTTATCGCAGATCTGGACCTCGACTTGATCTCCATCCATTGCTACGCGGATGGTAATTCGCGCTTCGTCGTGACCGCGCGCGGGAAGGTAAATTCCCGAGGCCGGGTTGGCTTCTGCGCGCGCCTTGAGGTCTGCGGTCTCGTCCTCGATTGCTTCAGCCGCGTTCACAATGAGATTGGTCCAGACCTGCTGCAATTTGCTGGGGTGGGCTAGGACTGGCTCCACGTCCTCGTATTCGCAGACGACATCGATCCCGTGAACCCGGTGCGAGGTTAATCGCAGCACGTCATCGATTCCGCGCCGAACATCGACCTCTTTACGTTCGTCAGCATCAGGGCGTGCGTAGCCCTTTAGTGACTGAGTGAGTGTGATGATGCGCTCACCCGAGGCTAAAACCGATCGTAGGGAACTTCCCAGTCGAGCTCCTGCCTGGAAGGCAAGCAGCTGCTTGGGATCATCTGCGAGCTTCTGTGCCTGCTCGCGGTCACTCAAACCCGCGCGGACCAGTTGCCGGATAACGCTGCGATCGTGAAGGATCGGCAAGAATTCCTTTTGCAGTTCCCTTTCGCGAGCAGTTGAAAGCGGCGGCAAGTCCATCGCAGAGTTGAGCGCCTTGAGACATGCCTCCGGTTCGGGTGAACTGACAACGTCCTCGGTATCTTCGCGAAGATGCCCGGCCGCCCTCAAAAGCGCGGTGACGGGATTATTGAGCTCGTGGGCGATCCCAGCGCTGAGTTCGCCGAGCATGGCAAAACGCGCACCTTCGACAAGCTTTGCGCGCGTTGCACGCAGGTCTTCCAAGGTAGCCGCCAGTTCTTCTTTCTGGCGCTCCAAGTCTTCGGCCAGCATCGCATTTTCGACGTGAAGGTCCTCGGCGCGCATGAGGCGTCGCGTCAGTGAACGAATTGCCAACGCGGTTAAAACCGTTGAAATTGATGGATCTTCTGTCAGAGCGATCTGAAGCTGTTCGGTGGTTAGACGCACCACTGTTGCTTCGCTTGTCGTCAGCGCGGTGAAAAAGGCACTCTCGCCTCGCGCAAGCGAAATAAGACCAATGAGCGGACCCGAGGTTGCAAGGTGGGCAAGGACCTCGCCATGGCGTGAGTCGCGGTGGAGGGAAACCGTCCCCTCAAGGACCAGGTGAACTGCTTCGACTCTGTGGCCCTGCGTCAGCAGGTGAGTTCCCCGCGGAAGAATGATCCGAGGCCGAGGACCCAGAACCCTCTCGACACCTTCAAGTAATTCGTAGACAACCTGAGCCTCATTGAGATCGAGGCCTTCGAGGATTGGTCCTTGAACCGCAAAAGAAGGTGCACCCTGGATGAGAGCGAGGATCTCACCTCCGCAGTACCCGCATTCCTCGAGGTAACGGCGCATGGTTGAATACGCCTGGCCGGACAGCAAAGGTACTGTCCACGGGGAGCGCACGACGGAGGCTAAATGTCCCGATTCCGTACATACCGCAAGGTCGGTATGAATTTCCTGGTCGGTCACCAGCATCCACTGAGTCGACGCCATGAGAGAGGACGCGCGCGCAGATTCGATCAGGGTATCGACATTGGGGACCTCGCTGGTTGCGACTCCCAGAACCACGTGGTCATCGTCCCCTAGGTCCTCGAGGAAGACGCCTAGATCGTTGAGATCCTGGATGCGATCAAAGCAGAGGTTTGGGAAAGACTGCGTGAGATCACGCGTGAGAGGAGCGGCAATTTGGCGGGAATTATCTCCAACCACTAGGACGTGAATGTGATAGCCCGCCCGGTGCCCACCACTGCGGACATCGGTTCGTTCAAGAACCTGAGCATCTCCTTGCGCAGGGCCTTGCGTCCACCCGTGGGCAAGCCCAGGTGCGCTCGCGGAAGAGGCCTCGGCTGGGGGAAAGGACACCTACATCACCCCGATCGCACCCCAGGTCAAAGGCGCGACGAAGGACAGAAGGACGATGCCGATGACTCCGACGATGACACCAACAATGGCCATTTCCTTTGTCGGGGTGGTTCCTGTCGAGTAGGCGATTGCATTCGGAGGGGTCGAAATCGGCAGGCACATGCCCAGCGAGCAGCCGAGGGCAATGACCATGGCGATCTCTGCGGCGCCCGTCGATACCGTGGCTGCAAGGCCCATACCCATGGGGACCAGAAGGTTCGCCGAGGCCGAGTGCGAGATGACGTTTGAGGTGACCCAGCCGACCAGCGCCAGAACCAGAATCAGCAGTGCACCGGGGATTGAGGCCCACTTGATTGAACCGAGCATCCATTTATCCAAGCCGGTCGCGCTAACGCCGGAACCAAGCGCGATGCCTCCGGCAACGAGCCACAGAACAGGCCAATCCAATGCGCGAAGGTCGTCACCGCTCATCACCTTTGTCATGAGCAGAATGACGACGGGAAGGAAACCAACGATATTGGAGGAGATATGGTGCAGGGATTCGGTCATCCACAGCAGGATCGTCAGGCCTGCGACCGCATAGAAGATGATGGCACTCTTTGACTTCTCGAATCGCGCAGAGGTGTCAATGTCGAACTTTGCATTGGACGGAATGTAGCGCCACGCGATAAATGCCCATGACAAAGCCAGAAGAACCAGCATGAGCGGGACAGCTGCCAGCATCCACTGGAAGAAGGTCACCTTGATGCCCGCGTTTTCAAGGGCACCAAGGGCGATGGCGTTCGGCGGAGTGCCAACAGGTGTTCCCATGCCGCCAACATTCGCAGCAACCGGGATCGATAAGGCGATGCCCGTTCGTGCTTTACCTTCGGGAAGAGCCATGATGACCGGCATCATGACAGCGAACATGGTCGCCGTCGTTGCGGTGTTTGACATGAACATGCTCATGATTGCGGTAATGAGCATGACGCCCATGACGGTCAGTCGTGGCTTGCCGATGAATGGTTTCAGCAGCACTGCGGAGAGTGCACGGTCGACCTTGTACTTCGCGGCTCCGTCGGCAACCATGAATCCGCCCAAGAAGAGAATGATGACTGGGTTGGCCAGAGCTCCGAAGAACTTTGTGTAGGCGGGGGCTTTCTCGGGGATGCTCAAAAGAGCGTGGTCGGAGATGAAGAGGACCTCGAGGAAAATCACCAGGACCGCGGTGCCCGCAAGGGGGACGGCCTCGGTGACCCACAGGAGAATTGCCGCTAAGAAGATCCCAAACATTCGGGTTCCCGAGGCATCGAGGCCCGGCAGCTGGATGAACAGGCAGGTGATGATCGATATCAGCGCGCCCACAGCTCCAAACACCTTGAAGGGACTTAGGCGTTGCTTGGTCGCAGTAAAGTCGGCCGGTCGGGTCGACATGTTCTGCGCGGAGCGCGGGTTAATAGAGACAGATGCAGTACTGCGGTTGCGGCGTACCATGGGCAGACCTCGTTGTCTTCACGGAATGAGTACGCATAATTATATGTCATACATCACGTGATGATGACCATTTTGGTGATCAATCAGCAAGCGCTGGGGCGCAGTAGGTGAGTCCAGCTTTGCCTGCGAAATCCCGCGTCGAGGGGTCGGGGAGAAGCGAAACAATTCCGACCACCGTGGCGCCTGCAGCTTCTACAGCTTCATGAAGCGCACCGGTGTCGACCAATGAAGAGTTCGCTAGAAGGACCGCCGGACGCCCGTGGATGGGAGCGCCGGTGAAAGATGCGTCCGAGGCCGTCGCCTGAGTCGGACGAAGAAGTGTGGCATCCAGATCCAGCCCTCGCCCTCCCGCTGCGTGAATCATCGCGGCAGCAAGTGCGCCGTCACCTTCGGGTGCGATCACCACTTCATAGTCACCGATTGCGAGGTCATTTTCCTCAAGAAGATCAATGAGAACGTGACCGCAAACAGCCGCACCTTGAGCGCTCAAGGAAATCTCATTGAGGTGCACAAGTGGTTCTTCGGTATCCAGTAGTGGTGCGGTGAGGCTGCGTAGGGCAAGGAGCTGAGGATCGTGAGTGACCATTGTTCCCATTCAGTTGGATGCGGGCTGGACGTAACGGATCAGGTCACCAATTCCGTTGTAGATACGGTAGGGACGGTAGGGGAAGTTCGCCACGTCCTCTGAGTGCGTCGAACCCGAGAGCACCAAGAAGGTCCTCATGCCTGCCTCGACACCTGCGCGGACATCCGTATCCATGCGGTCGCCAACCATCGCAGCTTGTTCGGAGTGGGCACCGATCTTGTTGAGGCCGGCGCGAATCATGACGGGGTTTGGCTTACCAACAAAGTAGGGAGCCTTGCCGGTCGCTGCTTGGATCATTGCTGCGATGGAACCTGCTGCGGGTAGGGTTCCTTCATCGGAAGGGCCCGAGACATCCGGGTTGGTTGCAATGAACTTCGCACCGCGTTCGATCAGGCGGATTGCCGTGGTGAGTGCGTAGAAGTCATAGAAACGAGTCTCTCCAAGAACGACGTATTCGGGGTCCTGGTCGGTCATCACGTAGCCCGCGGTGTGCAGGGCCGTCGTCAGCCCCGCCTCGCCAATGACATACGCCGTGGAGTTGGGGGACTGCTGGGAGAGGAAGGCGGCAGTCGCATTGGCAGAGGTCCAAATGTGTTCCTCGGGGACCTTCAGGCCCGAGTTCGCAAGCCGAGCAGAAAGGTCACGGTTGGTGAAGATCGAATTGTTCGTGAGAACCAGGAATGGGATCCCATTTTCTTCCAACGCCGAGATGAAGTCCTGAGCACCGGGAAGAGCGCGATTCTCTTTTACAAGAACGCCGTCCATATCTGACAGCCATGCGCTAATTGGGGGCATATCCGACAGTGCGGTGGAAAGTGAATTCGTCATGCATCTAATGTATCTGTTTGCGGGTTCATTCGGTAGGAAGAAGGCGATGATGGACACAAACTCTCAGCCAGAAGTGGGCGTTGGCCCCTGGCCTGGCGGCCCCGAGAACTGGCCGAGCGATGATGTCTACGATCCCCAGCTCCTTGCCGATGGCGATCGACGTAATGTTGAGGACCGCTACCGCTATTGGAAAATGGAGGCGATCATCGCTGATATTGCTGCCCACGCACTTCCCTTTGAGATTGCCATTGAAAATCTGGGACACGACTTCAATATCGGCTCAATCGTCCGTAGCGCGAATGCTCTGGGAGTTAGTCGCGTACATATCGTTGGAAGGCGACGGTGGAATCGGCGTGGCGCAATGGTCACCGACCGATACCTAGACGTCGTCCACCACAGTGATGTCACGGAATTCGCTGATTCGGTTCGTGAACGAGGATTGTCGCTGGTTGGAATTGACAATGTGCCGGGTTCAATTCCGCTGGAAGGTCACCAGCTTCCCGCTCAGGCATGCCTGGTATTCGGGGAAGAATCCAGTGGTTTGAGCGAAGAAATGCGCGCTCAGTGCGGCGAGATCCTCCACATCACACAGCGGGGTTCGACTCGCTCAATGAACGTGGGCCACGCCGCGGCAATCGCCATGTGGGCCTGGGTGATTCAGCACTCTTAAGCGCGAGCCAGGGCCTCGGCGGGAAAATCTTGTACGCGGTCGGTAAAGATCCCGCTGACACCCCATTTTGCGGCTGTGCGTGCATCCTCAAGGGAATTGACGGTCCAGGCATTCACTTCGAAGCCCGCGCTCAGCATCTCACTCACTTCGACCTCGGTCAGCCCTTCCCAGGCGGGATGGATGGCGCGGCACCCAAGATCGGCAGCCTGACGCCAGGAGCCAGCAGTGACCTCGTCGCGACGGCACAGCCACGCCAGTGGAAGCTCGGGCATCGCCTGACGGACGGCGCTGAGAAGCTCGTGGTCGAAGGAAGAAATCAGCAGCCCACTCTTATTTTTGAAGGACTGTAGTGCAACCTCAAGGTTTTCAACCAATGTATCGCGGCGTTTCCCTGCGGCGCGAGGCTTCAGTTCAATATTGAAGGATGTCTGCGTCGCATTCGCAAAAGACACCACATCGGCCAGCTCAGGAATGCGTTCAAAACGATAGGTCGGAGAAAACCATGCGCCCGCATCAAGTCGGCGCAGTTCCCCGTAGCCCCAGGAATCCCAAGAACCTGAAGAATTCGTTGTGCGGTCGACCGTGTCGTCGTGGATCACCAACAGCGTCCCATCAGCCATGACGCCGACATCGCATTCGCACCAGCGTGCACCAATTTCCGAGGCCTTCGCGAAGGCTGCGATCGTATTCTCCGGTGCAAGGGTCGATGCGCCGCGATGGGCAATAATCTTTGGGAATTCGCTCATTGTGTATCCTTCATTTCTTCACAACACGTGCCGGTAGCGATCTAAGTCGGGTCTAGAAGTAATCGTCGACGGGAATTAATCCAATCCCCGGGACAAATTGCATCTTTGGGCGACCGGGATTCTCTTCGGTTTCATCAGCTTTCCCGTGCATGCCGTCAATTCCCGCGCGCTCTTCTTGGCGGCTGAAACCCTCTTCTTCAGTGAGCGTTTCCATCTCCGAGGCCGCGCCTTCGTCAGGTTGGGCCATCAGTGCCGGATCCAGCAGCATCGCTTCGTCACGCTTGGTCGGAAGAATGCTCTTGACGTAGGACTCAATCGCCTCATCTTGGGGGATATCGCGCCCAGCTTCTTCGGCCAAATACCAGCGGTGCTCAAGGAATTCGTGGAAGATCTGTGCGGGTTCAAGCTTTGCAGCAAGCTCCGCGGGAACAGCGCTGATGACGGGTTCGAAAACTTCGTTCATCCACTCGTGCGCAACGATTTCCAGTGGGGTCTTGTTCTTCCCGGTCATTGCACGGTAGGTCTCGATGTCATTGAGCATTCGCTGCGCCTGATTCTCGCCGACATCCATACCGGTCAAGCGCATGAGCTTTCGGTGATGGTGGCCGGCGTCGACGACCTTCGGGGTGATGATTATGTGGGTACCATCAAGATCCGAAGACATCTGAAGTTCTCCGACCTCGAAGCCCAGGTCATTGAGACGGCGGATACGTTGAGCAACACGCCATTTTTGGTTGGTTTCGATGACTTCAGGGCCCGTGAGTTCATTCCAGAGCTCAAGGTAGCGTGAACGAATACGGTCGCCGACTTCGATGGGGTCTTCTTCGCTGGGGAAGAAAGAACCGGCCTGCAGATCCATGAGCTCACCGATGATGTTGGTGCGCGCTAGATCGACGTCGTACAGGCGCTGCCCTTCGGTTAGGGAAGGATGGATTTCACCGGTTTCTGCGTCGACAAGGTAGGCAGAAAACGATCCGGCATCGCGCCTGAACAAGGTGTTCGACAGCGAAACATCGCCCCAATAGAAGCCCAGAAGATGGAGGCGAACAAGAAGGACGGCCAAAGCATCAATTAAGCGTCCCGCGGTGTCTGGGGTCATGTGCTGTGAGAAGACCGCGCGGTAGGGAAGGGAGAACTGCAGGTGTTCGGTCACCAATACGGCTGCGAGTTCCTCACCAAAAGCATCTCGCCGGCCGCTGACAACAGCCGTGGGGATAACCGAGGGAGCTCCCATTCGTGAGAGGTCGCGAAGGAGCTCGTACTCTTTGTACGCGACGCTTTCCCCGATCTCTTTAACTGCGATCACCCTGTCGGAAAGATTGACGAAGCGAACGACGTGGCGTGAAATGCCGCGGGGAAGTGCGGCAAGGATTTCCTTGGGCCAGTCTTCAAGGGGAAGGTCCCAAGGCAAATCCAGCAGTGCCGGATCAACCGTTGCTGCCGTGATCTCAAGCGTTGAGGGAATGGGCATGGCTCTATTGTCTCATTCATTGCACGATAGGGCACGGGGCCCGCAACCGTGTGGTTGCGGGCCCCGTGTGAGCCTTTTGAATGATCAGAAACTCTTGATCACTCGGGCAGACGATCGCCGGTGGATGCAGAGAAGTTGTGCTGCTGTCCAGCCTTGATGCGAGTGTGGATCACGCCGCCGGGCTTGGGAGCGGTGCGCGGAGGAACGCGGACGATCAGCTGCTCGCCCTTTCCTTCGTTGCCCGAACCCAGGCCGTGGCCGGAGTCTGCGCCTGCGAGGTGGCCGTAGATGTAGGCGTCCGAGCCCAGTTCCTCAACGAATTCAACTTCGATCGGAATGGTGTTCTCGGTGTCCTCAGAAACAACCTCGAGGCCCTCGGGACGGAAGCCGATGGTAATCATGCCTTCGTCTTCGGGAACCATGGCATCCAGCGTTGCCTGGGAGAGCGGAACCTCTGCGGTGCCGAGCTTTGCGACATTGCCTTCAACCTTGAACTTGCCGAGGTTCATGGCGGGGGAGCCGATGAAGCCTGCAACGAATTCGTTGGCCGGGTGCTCGTACATTTCCTGAGGAGTTCCCACCTGCTGGAGCAGACCGTTGTTCAGAACCGCAATGCGGTCACCCATGGTCAGAGCTTCGGTCTGGTCGTGGGTCACGTACACGGTGGTGACGCCCAGCTCACGCTGCAGCGAAGCAATCTGGGTACGGGTCTGGACACGCAGCTTGGCGTCCAAGTTGGACAGAGGCTCATCCATGAGGAAGACCTGAGGCTTACGCACGATTGCGCGGCCCATTGCCACACGCTGACGCTGACCACCGGAAAGTGCCTTCGGCTTACGATCCAAGTAGGGCTCCAGGTCGAGGATGCGTGCTGCTTCCTCAACGCGCTGAGCAATCTCAGCCTTGGGAGTGCCTGCGATCTTCAGTGCGAAGCCCATGTTCTCGCGAACAGTCATGTGCGGGTACAGAGCGTAGTTCTGGAAGACCATTGCGATGTCGCGGTTCTTCGGCTGTACGTCGGTGACGTCCTTATCGCCAATGAAGATACGGCCGGAGTTCACGTCTTCAAGACCTGCGAGCATTCGCAGGGAGGTGGACTTGCCACAACCGGAAGGACCGACGAGAACCAGGAATTCGCCATCCTGGATCTCAAGATCGAGCTGATCGACTGCTGGCTTGTCAGACCCGGGATAGATGCGGGTCGCCTTATCGAAAGTTACAGTTGCCATATTGAACCTCCACCGGCGGTACGTGCCGGACGATCCTTTGTAGAGACCAGACGACAGCGTCTTCACTGCCGCCGCGCTTGCCCCACATCAGATGTGAAGTTCGCACTCGCTCACCATAGCACCGCTTGTCGAACAAATTCCAGCCCGATTTGTTGCCGACAGTGCACTTGAGGCCTGAAATTTGTCAACCATTCGCTAGGCTTGGGGTGATGCGTGAGCAAGAAATGATTGGTGGGTACCGCCTTCTCAAGCGCCTGGGCGCGGGAGGCGCTGCCACCGTGTGGCTTGCCTGTGACGAGGCCGGAGAACGCGTTGCGTTAAAAATTCTTCACCCCGCCTTGGCTGCCGATGAGGGCTATCGTGAGCGCCTCTTACGTGAAGCTCGGACGGTTAACTCGATCCGCGGTGGAGGGGTTGCGCACATCTTAGATATTGAGATCGATGCCACCCAGCCCTTCGTCGTTAGTGAATACATCCCCGGCCCGACTCTGTCCGAACTTCTTGCCAGAGGGGCACTGAACATCGGTGGTGTTGCCGCGATCGGCGGCGCTCTTGCTCAAACCCTTGAAGATGTTCATGCGCGCCGGATTATTCATCGCGACGTCAAAGCCTCCAATGTCATTTGTTCACCCCGCGGCCCCGTACTCATTGACTTCGGTATTGCGATGGGCCAAGACGAGGCCCGGCTGACCCAAACTGGCCTCGTTTCCGGCACCGCGGGCTATACCGCACCCGAATTGCTCAGGGGAGGGCGGGCCTCGGCGGCTACGGACTGGTGGGGATGGACGGCAACTTTGCTGACTGCGCTCACCGGGCGTCCACCCTACGGAGAAGGCGCGACAGAAGGGATTTTGGACCGCGTCCTTAAAGGCGAACCTGATACGCGAGGACTTGATCCGCGAGTTGCCTCGCTCATGCGCATGGCTCTGCATCCCGACGCTCATGTGCGCCCAAGCCCGGATCAGGTAGTTCGAGAGCTGGCGCAGTGGGGCAGGTTCCGCCTCAGCGATATGGCGGTTTATGGCGGCTCTATGGCGTGGGAAGGTCTTAATTGGGCCCGTCTTCTTGCACCTGCAACCTCCTCGCAGGCTCCCACTGTAGTTGCTGGCCTGAGTGAACAAAACGAAGGTGAAGAGCGCTTTGCCTCTGAGAGTGAGCGTACTTCGGTCCTTGAGTCCGCAGACGCGGATGCAACTCGCGTAATGGAGAGCGGTTTTGCTGAAGATCCCTCCTATGTTGATCTCGAGGCCACGCAGGTTTATCCCCAGACCACTGCCGACTCTCGGGGCTGGGAAGGCAGAAATGCGGGAGGGGAAACTGCTTTTTTGCCGCCCGTTGCGCCAACGGCCTCGTCAATGGGAACTAGCTATCTTCCCGCAGAGGATGGATACCGTCAGGCGGCAATCCCCCCGAATGTCGAGTTCGTGACTGAACAACGTCATTACGAGTGGCAGCACCTGAAAACAGCGAATTTCATCGGACTTATTGCGCTGGCTGCGCTTGCTCTTGCACCTATATATATGGGGATCGGCGGGCTCATCTTTGTCGGTGTGATTACGGGTATTTTCGCGGTGCTGGGCGGTGCATACAGATGGCGTGAAAACCGCCGGATCCGCAATCAAGAGGTTCGTTCCAGTGACAACTGGGCAACATTTGGAATGCTTCCCTTTACGGGACTTGGAGCGCTGCTGTCGACAGCCATCGGTCTTTTCCCGGGGACAGCATTGGCTTGGGGGCAGTGGGTTCTCTTCTCACGTGATTTCTACGCGGAGATCGGCTGGTCAATTTATTCGGGCTTTTTTGCAACCAGGTTGGGCAATCCCGGCATTTCGTGGTTCCCTCTGGTTGTGACGGGGCAGACGCCCATTCACTCTGATTCTTGGCTAGCGATGAATCCATCTTGGGTTTTGCTGACGTGGGTGCTGACAACGATTTCCCTGTGGGGAATGTGGGTGATGCCAACGGGGCGTCCGCTTCGTACTGGCCTGAGTGTGGCGGTAAAGGTCTGTGCGCCGCGAGTATGGATGCAGGTCATTCTTGGGCTGATTGGTGTGCTTGCTATCGGTGTTATTCTCGCGGGGAATTTCTGACTGAGAGGTCGTGGATCGGCCGCGGTAGATGATCGTGTCAGCGACCTTGTGGAATTAAACGCGTAGCATCAGCGTTGGCATTGTGCGTCGGTGGGTAATGCTCGCTAGGCTTGGATGCACATCAACAGAAAGGCCCAGATAATGGCAAAGCCGTCTCGCTCGCAGGAAGTGCGTGAGAAAGCTCAGCAGCTGCGTGAGCAACAGGCACGTGCGGATCGTCGAACCCGAAACATCATCATCGGACTGGTCGTACTGATTCTTGTTGTGATCATTGGCGCGATCGCTGCGGTGATCATTCAGTCGAACCATAAGAAGGCTCAGGATAGCCAAGCTGCGACCGCTGCCATCGGTTCCTACGGGGACGGCGGACCGATTGTGGTTTCTCACTTGGGTATTGGAAAGGTTGACGAATCCCTTCCGACGTTGACGGAATACTTTGATTACTCCTGCCACGTCTGCGCAGCCTATGACGTTGCCTTCGGTGAGCAAGTCACTCGAGATGCTCTCGATGGCAAATTCAATATCAAGTATCAGCCGGTGAATACGGTGAAGGCGCCCTATCAGTACGCCGCAACCACCGCTTCTTTGATCGCCGCGCAAAAGGTCGATGCTCAGACCTGGGGCAAGTTCCACAATGCGCTTCTTGCTTACTTCAACGAGGCCTACAACTCGGGTAACGGTTCCGTTGTTCAGGACTTGTCGAAGTCAGCCAAGCAGGTCAAGACCATTGCATCGCAGGTTGGAATTCCCGAGGATGTTGTGAATTCCTTCCCCGAGAATGGCGTTGATGAATACCTGACCAAGACCACTCAGGCGTGGGGAAATGCCACCTACGAGGGTCGCAGTCCCAATTCCTTGGGTACTCCCGAGTTTGTCATCAATGACAAGACCGCTCTGGACTTCTCGAAGCTTGGTGTGACCAAGGTTGATGGTATCTACCCGGCAATTCAGCAGCAGCTTGCTGCCGCGGGAACGGCGTCCGCTTCGAAGTAAGGGCGATGTGATCCCTTAGGGTGATCGCGCTTCGGACCTTAAAGTGTTAGGGGCGCGTGCGTGACATGGTCACGCACGCGCCCCTTCTTTGTAGCTGTGGGGAAGGGCTGTGGGAGCGTAGCGTTTTTGTATTGATGCGCAGCTTGTTTCGAGTGCCTAAAGGTGGCGTGTGAGCCACATTGCGGTTTTTAATTCGTCTTTGTGGCCCCACTCATGGCACACTATGTGGGTTGCCACCTTAGCTCAGTTGGTAGAGCACCCGCCTTGTAAGCGGACGGTCGTCGGTTCGAGTCCGACAGGTGGCTCCATTTTTTTATTCGGGAGACCGACCCCTATTTTTCCCGTGTTTTCAAGCTTTCAAAGTGTTTTTGAATCTCATAAATTTAGGTTGTCGAAGCAGCAATTGCTCCGTTGGCGCGGTAAATTTGCAATTGTCGATCCAGATTACGCAAAGGCGCGCCTAGTTGACAGGAGAGAGATGGACGGACTCATCTCATTTGCTCTAGGACTCTTAACGTTTGTTGCCGCATTCTGCTTGGCTGGTCTAGCGCGAGCGATGCGAAATGACAAGTTGCCTCCGAATATGTGGGCGGGAATCAGGACGAAGGCGGCATTAGAGTCGGAGTCGTCCTGGTATCAGGTTCAACGAGCAGGTTCAGTCCCACTCATTTGCTTAGCCGTTGCTTATGCAGATTCAGGTTTACTCTTTATCCTTCAAGGAATCTACCATGAGACCATTTCTCCACTTATTCCGGTAGGTGTGTTTAGCGCGCAAAGTCTCGTCGGAATTATATGGATATATGTGGCGATCCGTGACTCCGATCCATCGCAAAAGTCGGAGTAGAACCAGTGAGGTCTCCGAAAGAATTAAAAAAGTGAATTCGGTAATCCTTGTGCGTCCAATAATTCCGAGTCAGAAGCGGGACGTTGCTGTGGAGCGTGCTCGAGCGAGCCTATGTGCGTGCGGCAGCCTCTCGAAGGCCATGGAATCTGCTGTATGCGGTGGAACCTTGTTTTCAAATACCCCCTGGGGTATTCTTGGAGGAGGCGAAGAAGACATTCCACCGAGCCAGAAAGTGAGCCGCACATGCGAGTACTCGTCGTCGGGGGAGTCGCCGGTGGCATGAGCGCGGCGGCACGCCTACGCAGGCGCGACGAGGGCGCCGAGATCATCGTGTTGGAGCGCAGCAAATACGTGTCATTCGCGAACTGCGGGCTCCCGTACTACGTCGGCGGCGAGATCGAAGACCCCGCCAAGCTCCTCCTCCACACCCCGCAAACCCTCAAGGCTGCGCTCAACCTCGATGTGCGCATCAACTCCGAGGTCACGGCGATCGACCCGGGTACCCGCAGCGTCCAGGTTACCGACACTGAGACCGGCGAGGCTTACACGCTCACCTATGATCACCTGATCCTTTCCCCCGGAGGGCTGGCCGCCCGTCCGCCCATTGATGGCCTTGACTCCCCGCGCGTGCACACCCTGCGCACGGTCGACGACGCCCTCGCCCTGCGCGAGGCCTCGGGCACGCGCGCCGTTGTCCTGGGTGCCGGGTTCATCGGCATCGAGGCCACCGAAGCCCTCGCGCAGCGAGGCTTCGAGACCCACCTCGTCGAGTTCGCCGAGCACATCCTGCCGCCCCTCGAAGTCGAGATGGCCACGCTGGTCACACAGGAGCTGCGCGCTCTTGGCGTGTGTGTCCATGCAGGCGTTGCTGCCCAGTCCGTCACCCACGGCGACGACCACGACTGCGTGACCCTTTCCGATGGGAGCGTCCTGACCGCCGACGTTATCGTCCTGTCGACCGGCGTGCGCCCCGACACTGCCTTTGCCGAGGCTGCGGGTATCGAGACCAAGCGCGGCTACATTCTGGTCGACGAGCACGGGCGTACCAGCGTGGACGACATCTACGCGGTCGGCGACGGCACGATGGGTCGCGACTACGACCGCCCCGTCGCCCTGGCCGGACCCGCAAACCGCGGGGGACGCCTCGTCGCTGACGCTATTGCCGACGCCGAACATGGCGAGGCTACCGCGCGCCCCATCCCGAAGCCTCAGGGCACCGCGATCGTTCGGATTGGGAGCCTCACCGCCGCCATGACCGGCGCTAACCGCCAGGCCCTCGATGCCTCGGGCGCGGAGTATTTCACGGTGCACACGCACGCTAACCAGCACGCGGGCTATTTCCCCGGCGCCAAGCCCGTGCACATCCTCATGCATGTCGGCACCGGCGGACAGATTCTCGGCGCGCAAGCCGTGGGCACCGACGGTGTGGACCGTCGCATCGACGTCATTGCGACCGCCATGCGGGCCGGCCTGAAGGCGACGGATCTCATCGACCTGGACCTCGCCTACGCCCCGCCCTACGGCCAGGCCAAGGACCCCGTCAACCAGACCGGAATGGTCGCGCACAACGTTCTGACCGGCGAGCTCGTCCTCACCGGCCCGGACGCCCTGACCGAGGACATGCCGGTCCTTGATGTACGCACGGCGGGGGAGTATGCGGCTGGGCACATGCCCAACTCACTCAACATTCCGCACACCCAGCTGCGCGACCGCCTCGATGAAGTCCGCACCTGGGTCGAGGAGAGCATCGGCGACCAGCCCTTCGTCGTAATGTGCGCCGCGGGCGTGCGCTCCTGGATTGGCTACCGCATCGTGCGCCACGCGGGCTTTAACGTCACCATGCTGTCGGGCGGCATCCAGACGCTGCGAGCGTGGCTCGGCGATCGGGCCGAGGCCGTCCTCGTTACGGGGGAAGGACGTTCATGACGACGCGCAAGCAGGTCATCAATCGCTTGAAGCGTGCTCGCGGGCAGCTCGACAGCCTCATTGACCACATCGAGAGTGGAGATGCGAACTGTCGGGACGTGCTGACCCAGTTTGCGGCTGTTAACTCCGCGATGAAACGCGCTAGCTACCTCGCGGTTGCGACGATCATGTCGCAGTGTGCGCTCGAGGATTCCAGCCTCGACAACGATGATGCGCCGACAGCCGAAGCGGAAGAATCTCTAGTCAAAACTGGGAGCATCTCGATCGAAGAACTCGAGCAATTGTTCCTCCGGCTAGGCTGATGCGACAAAGCAATCAGCCTGCCTAGAAAAACCTCATAACACCATGCAGCGGATCCTCTGACGGATTCGAGGTCCTATCAACGAAGGAGACAATCATGTGTCGACCCACCACCTGTGAGGTATGCGGAAAGATCACCTGGAAGGGCTGCGGCAAGCACATTGACTCGGTGAGGGAACAAGTGCCCCCGGATCAGTGGTGCGATAAGGACCATACCGAAGAGGAGTATGCCGCCGCGAAGAAGAAACGCGGTTTCTTCGGTAGCCTCTGCAGCTAGCCCTCGGCCCTTCTCGTATCGACGCGGACCGTGCATGTCAGGATCTTCGACACATTGATTGATTGATCAACTTACCTTCTCTTTCATCGGTAGAATCAACCCAATTCTTCCCTTCTATTTGGACGTATTCCCAGCGTCCGTGCCCCCGAAGGATGGGTTTGATCATGCATCATCAACACGCTCGAGTGCGTTCTGCCTCGATTCGAAAGCTGTCTCTTTCCGCTTTGCTCACCAGCGCGCTTGTATGCGGAACAGGTTTAGCTCCCGCTCTAGCGGAGCCAGCCTCTCCCACTCCCTCTCCCGAGGCCTCGGCGACCACCGGAACAGAAGCGCCCCAGGCAGCTAACGGAGTGGAAACCCCCCAGCCGACCAGCGAGGCCTCTCCTCTACCCTCCGCCCGCAGCGGTCAGGATCGGGCGGCTCGCGGAGCGACTGCCTCGTCGGATATGACCCTGACCAATGAACGCAATACGACGGATGTCGTCATTGAGCTCCCCGAGGGCGAAGCTGGCAAAGAACTCCGCGAAAGTGCGGATACTGTGCACCTGCGCGCAACAATGAGCTACCGCGGGAAAGTGACGCGCGAAATTGATCAGCGGATCTCATTGAAGGACTTTACTGACGACTACTACATTCTCGACTTCAAGAACTTCGGGAAGTTCACTGTTGAACTTTCGACCGAGAAAAATGGGGCGGTAGTCCGTAAATTCCCAAAGCGCACAGTCGGTGTGACCGCGGATAGCTACGTGCTTGCTCCAGTCAGTGCGACACTTCCCGTCGCGATGTTTTCACTGAACCTTTGGGGTAAGGATTCAGTTCGGGGAATCGGCCCTGTCATCGCCATGTTCGAGCGGCCCAATGCCTATGACTGGAATGCGCTGCCTGGCCCAAGAGCTCCAGAGAACGGAGTTTATGCGCTTCCTTACCTGACTGAGCGTGAGAACGCCTTCCAGCCTGGCGGTTTCGACGAGGCCGCGCAGCAGTTCCGTGATCGTATCGACGTGTTTGCTGATTACGTGCGTGATCTGCGTGAGTTGGATCCTTCTTCTGCTTTCCACCTTTACTCAGTCGACCTGTTCCCCAATATGGTCCAGAAGGTCATCTATGCGAACCGGATCCCTCAAGACCAGTACACGATCAACCTCATGACCGATGGAGCGTATTCCTACGTTAAGTTTGCCGATCTCTATCAAGGATCAAACCCGCGAGGAACGCACGAGCGGTTGCTTCGCGAGTGGAAAGAAATGAAGGAACACGCCTACGCCAATGGGCGTGCTGATGCGAAGGCATCCGACCAGGGGAGCACCGCTGACTATCTGTGGGCACTGGTTGATTCTGAGCCGAATGCACACTGGTGGCTGGCTCGCCCGAAGCTCTTGAGTACTTCTGGAGATGGGAACGCTTTTGCAACCCAGGTTCAAAAGTCGCCAAAGGTTCGAGGCGTTAATATCTCACAGCTGCTGAGTGCGAATATCAAGCCCTCGAAGGAAGCGACCGAGCAGTTTAAGGCCCTCTATAACTTCAACGATGGCTACTTCAGTGCCGCGGAACGTGAGGGGAAGGATGTCCTTCTGCTTCTTGGAACGATTCATCCCAATGAACAGGGTTTCGAAGACTATGCCCGCTTTACGAAGAGCTACTACGGGGATCGCTACGCCTACTACTACAAGGGGCACCCAGCGACGCCCACGGAAATGTCAGTTCCCAAGCAAGAACAACTCAAGCGCCTGGGAATGGATGATGTTGATGCCTCCATTGCGGCGGAATTGATTCTGTTCTTTAACCCGGGAATTGATATTGCCGGTTATCAGTCCTCAACTTTTGAGTCGACCCAGCCTGGGCGCTCGAAGGGCGTGTTTAACTACACCAAGGGTGAAGCTATGGCGAAGGCCGATTCACCATACCGTGATCTCGACTTCTGGATTGTCCCGATCGATCGGGCGTGGGACCGGCTGAAGCGCTTGTGTCCAGGTGGACACAGCTGCTATCAGGTGGAGTTCTCTGACGCGATCGCCGCGAGCGAAGGTTATACGCACGCGCTGTGGGATGCCACTGATTCTGTCATCGTCTACTACAAGAAGCAGGGGGATCGTTTCGAGAAGGTCCGCAGTCAAGATGCGATCGGTGAAAAGTCCTCGGTAGAGCCGGGGGAGTACTTCATTAAGTCAGCGCTGGCGGATCACTTGGTTCTGGATGTCCCCGGTGCTAGCCGCGATGATGGTGCGAATGTCCAGCTGTGGGACGCTAATCGAAGCGATGCCCAGAAGTGGCGCGTTTCTTATGATTCGCAGGGACTTGCGACCATCACCAATGTTGCCTCGGGCAAGGTGCTTGATGCCCAATGGGCTTCCTCGCGTCCTGGGACAAATGTTGATCAGTGGAGTTCGAATGGCACGCGTGCGCAGAAGTGGCGCATTACTTCGGGCGATCAGGGACGAATGAAGATCGTCTCAGCTTTGGATCCGGCAATCGTTTTGGATGTTGCGGCGGCCAATGCTTCAGCGGGCGCGAATGTCGGCTTGTGGAATGCAAATGGTTCTGATGCCCAGGAATTTTCATTCATTCCGACGCAGCCCAAGGTTTCCTCCGCGGGGCAGGCAGATATCACCTCGGGCTACTACGAGCTGGCAAGCGTCGTTGATCCCACGAAGGGGATTGATCTGAAAGACTTCGCGATGAACAACGGGGCCCGACTTCAGTTGTGGGGTTCAAGCAAGACCGATAATCAGATCTGGAAAATTAGCCGTGAATCTGACGGCTTCTACCGATTGGTGAATACCTGGTCGAATAAGTCCTTGGATTCCACTGATGGCACTCCGATTCCTGGTACTGAGCTCCAACTGTGGGATACGGACACGTCGAATATGAACCAGAAGTGGGCAATCTTCTCGGTGACGGGAGGGGCGTATATGCTCCGCAACGTTGGGACCGGTCTGGTTGTCAATCTCCGCTGGGGACAAGCGCGTAATGGTATGGGTATTGACGGTTATCTGGCCAATGGAACAACCTCTCAGCAGTGGCGTCTGAACCCGGTCCAAGGACCCCAAGAGATCCTGGACCAGTGGGCGAAGGAGAACCGCAACTTAGTTCCTGATGGTGAGTATCAGATCCGTCCAGTTGTTGCCCCGAATAATCGTGTCGAGGTCCAATGGGCATCTCGGAACGCGGGAGCTCGCGTGTGGTCTTACCACTCCAACGGAAGTGCAGCACAGAAGTGGCGTGTCAGTCACGATGACAAGGGCTACGTGACGTTGACCAACGCGGCTTCCGGGAAAGTCTTGGATGTCTTTGCGGCGTGGAAGAATTGGCCGGCTCGGGTAAACCAACAGCCCCCGAACTCCTCCGCGGCTCAAAAGTGGGTTATCCAAGAGCGAGGCGGCCATAAAGTTCTTGTTTCGGCCCTCTCACCCATGTTGGTCCTTGATCTTGAAGGTGGGCGTAGTCAGAACGAAACAATGGTTCACCTCTATCAGGACAATGGAAGTTTGGCCCAGCGCTTTGATTTCTTGAAGTAGCCAGCCGCTCAGCCAAAATATTGGGGTGCGTTCGCGTCACTATGCGCGAGCGCACCCCTGTTTGTTGTACGTGTCCCGGACGGCGAAATCTACGGCAATCTCCAGTCCACCGGCGCTGCTCCCTGCTTCTCGAGCAGAGTATTCGCTCGAGAAAAAGGCCGTGAGCCAAAGAATCCGCGCCTAGCTGACAGGGGAGAGGGATGCGCAGACTCGATGACTGGCGTGGATCCCAATTGCTCGCGCAGAGATTGTGCATCGCGCCCCCACAAAATTGCGACCAGAGGCAGTGGGTTCCCGGATGTATCCCTGCGGTTGACCAAAGCATCAATTGCGCAGGAGGTGACTTCCTCCCAGCCCATTTTTCGATGGGAACCGGCCTGTCCGGGGCGAACCGTCAACACGCGGTTGAGAAGGCACACTCCCTGCCTAGACCAGGGAGTGAGGTCACCGCTCGTGGGCATGGGAATGCCAACGTCGGTGGTGAGCTCCTTGAAGATATTGCGTAGCGAGGCCGGAAAAGGAATCCCCGGTGCGACCGAGAAACTCAAGCCAATTGCGTGTCCGGGAGTGGGGTAGGGGTCCTGCCCGACAATGAGCACCTTCACCTGGTCAAGAGGATAGGTAAAGGCTCTCAAGACATCGCTACCGGCGGGAAGATAGCCGTGCCCGGCCTCGATCTCCCGACGCAACTGAGCTCCCAATTCATGGATTTTTCCCTCAACCGGTGCCAGTGCCCGCGCCCAAGAGGGATCGATAACCGTATCCAAAGATTCCACGCACCTACTGTAACCGCAGGCGTGCTCAGGCAGGGCCTCGACAATAGGAGGCCTTCAGGGAAATCTAAGGCACGCGGGCAGGGACTATGCGGGAGCGGGGGTATTTCGCTACTCTGAAGCCGTGACTTCACAGTATCCAAAGGACGAATTTGACCGCGCCGGCGAAGACATGCCCCAGGGTATGCACCTTCAGCAGCCCTCGCGATGGAAGAGCGTATGGCCTTTCCTTGCGGTGCTGGTGATTGTTCCCGCTGCCGCGTGGGGGATCAGCCACATCCTGACCTCGGGCGGCGCTCAGCAGAAGGCGACCACAAGCGTCTCGACGACCGCTGCAACGAGCCAGGCCCCCGCCGCCTCTGCGACTACCGAGGCCACCCAGACTCCTTCCGCGGCCCCGACGACCAGCGAGACTCCCTCTTCTTCGCCGTCGATTCCCGTGCGTCACTCCGCGAAGATTTCCGTGCTGAACGGAACCGGAACACAGGGACTGGCAGCGCAGAAGGTTTCCGCGCTTTCCTCCGCAGGCTTTGACGGCGCCACTGCAGCGAACGCACGCGGTTGGGATACCGAAGTAACGACCGTTTACTACGAGGATCCAAACCTCAAGGCCACTGCTGAAGAGGTTGCGAAGGTCCTTGGAATTAGCCGCGTGCAACAGACGCAGACCGGCGATCCGGATGTCGTTGTCGTTCTGAAGTGAGGTTTATTAGCCGCTGAGCAAGGCTCGTGTTGCGCTGAAGGTGAGAGTTCGCGTTACACTTTCAGAGCCCCAATAGCTCAGTCGGTCAGAGCAGCGGACTCATAATCCGTGGGTCGTCGGTTCAAGCCCGACTTGGGGCACGGACCACGTTCTGCGAAGAGCTTCAATGGCTGAAGTTGGACTGAGCGCCAGCTGAACGTGAGGTTGGACATATTGTCCCTAGGGCGTTGCGCCCCTATATCCCTGTGCCTATTATGAGTATTTGCGCTTTATTGTGCCCGAGGTGACCCGTACCCATTCGCTGTAATAGGCGCTGGGCGGATGTGGACGGTGTCAGTTAATGGGCTAAAAGGCGTGTGCGCGCAATGAAAACGCAGGGAAGGACCCCCGTTGGCTGCAAGTACCAACACTGCCAACCAGCCCAAGAACCGCATTTCTTTCGCTAAGCTCCGCGAGCCCCTGCAGGCACCGAACCTGCTCGGCCTGCAGACCGAAAGCTTTGACTGGTTACTGGGAAACGATGCATGGAAAGCACGCGTGGATGCCGCAAAGGCTGCTGGACGCGTGGATGTTCCGGATGTTTCCGGCCTTGAAGAAATTTTCCAGGAGATCTCGCCGATTGAAGACGTGGCACGCACCATGTCTCTGTCGTTCCGTGATCACCGCTTGGAGCGACCGAAGTACTCGGTCGAAGAAGCAAAAGCTAAGGATTACACCTACTCGGCACCCATGTATGTGACCGCCGAGTTCATGAACTACAACACGGGTGAAATTAAGTCCCAGACCGTGTTCATGGGCGATTTCCCGCTCATGACCCCCCGTGGCACCTTCATTATCAATGGCACCGAGCGTGTCGTTGTCTCTCAGCTGGTCCGTTCGCCCGGTGTCTACTTCGAACGTACCTCGGATCGCGGTTCCGACAAGGAAATCTTCAACGCGAAGATCATCCCCAGCCGCGGTGCATGGCTGGAGTTCGAGATCGATAAGCGCGACGCTGTCGGCGTGCGTATCGACCGTAAGCGTAAGCAGTCGGTAACCCACTTCCTGAAGGCAATTGGCCTGACGGAAGGTGAGATTCGCGAGCAGTTCGCCGCGTACCCGATTCTTCTTGAGACTCTTGAGAAGGACACCGCGCGTACCCGCGAAGAGGCACTGACCGATATCTACCGCAAGTTGCGCCCGGGTGAGCCCGCAAACGTCGAGGCCGCTGAAGCGCTCCTGCACAACTTCTACTTCGATCCCAAGCGCTACGACCTGGCAAAGGTTGGCCGCTACAAGATCAACAAGAAGCTTGCGGTTGATTCCCCCGAAGGCACCTCTGAACTGGTGCTCTCGATCAACGACATCGTTGCAACGGTGAAGTACCTGCTTGCTCTGCACGCAGGTGAGAAGACCTTCGCAGGCGTCCGCCACGGCGAGCCCGTTGAGGTCCGCGTTGAGTCCGACGACATCGACCACTTTGGTAACCGTCGTATTCGCGCCGTGGGTGAGCTGATCCAGGCTCAGGTTCGCACCGGTCTTGCACGTATGGAGCGCACCGTCCGCGAACGTATGACCACTCAGGAAACGGACTCTATTACTCCGCAATCCCTGATCAATATTCGTCCCGTCGTTGCGGCAATCAAGGAGTTCTTCGGAACCTCTCAGCTGTCGCAGTTCATGGACCAGAACAACCCGCTGGCCGGTCTGACGCACAAGCGCCGTCTGTCGGCACTGGGCCCCGGTGGTCTGTCTCGCGATCGCGCCTCCATGGAGGTTCGTGACGTTCACCCCTCGCACTACGGACGTATGTGCCCGATTGAAACCCCTGAAGGCCCGAACATTGGTCTGATCGGTTCGCTGGCAACCTTTGCTCGTATCAACCCCTTCGGTTTCATCGAGACCCCCTACCGTATTGTTCGCAACGGACAGGTGACCGATGAGGTCAACTATCTAACCGCTGATGATGAAAAGGGACACTTCATCGCTCAGGCTTCTTCGCCTGTCGACGACGAAGGCCACTTCATTGATGAGCAGGTTCTGTGCCGTGTTGCAGGCGAGGATCCGACGCTGATCGCCCGTGATCGCGTGGATTACATGGACGTTTCCGCACGCCAGATGGTGTCTGTGGCAACCGCGTTCATTCCCTTCCTCGAGCACGACGATGCAAACCGAGCCCTCATGGGTGCGAACATGCAGCGTCAGGCTGTTCCCTTGCTCACCACGGAAGCGCCGCTGGTGGGTACCGGTATGGAACAGCGTGCCGCACATGACTCCGGTGAAATGGTTATCGCTCAGCACTCCGGTGTTGTCACCGAAGTTTCCGCCGACCTGGTCGTCGTGACCACGGACGAAGGTGGACGCGATACCTACCGCCTCGAAAAGTTCGAGCGCTCGAACCCCGGCAACTGCACTAACCAGCGCGTCATCGTTGATGAAGGCCAGCGCGTGGAGGTCGGCGATGTCCTCGCTGACGGCCCCGCTACCGACAACGGTGAAGTTGCACTGGGTAAGAACCTGCTGGTTGCTTACATGTCGTGGGAAGGCCTCAACTACGAGGATGCCATCATCCTGAGCCGTCGCGTTGTTGAAGACGATGTTCTGACCTCGATTCACATCGAAGAATATGAAGTCGACGCCCGCGAAACCAAGCTCGGTGAAGAAGAGATCACCCGCGATATTCCGAACGTTTCGGAAGAGTCGCTGGCTGATCTTGACGAACGCGGCATCATTCGTATTGGCGCCGAGGTCACCGCTGGCGACATCCTCGTCGGTAAGGTCACCCCGAAGGGTGAAACCGAGCTGACCTCCGAAGAGCGCCTGCTGCGTGCAATCTTCGGTGAGAAGGCCCGCGAGGTTCGCGATACCTCGCTGCGTGTTCCCCACGGTGAAGAAGGCATCGTCATTGGCGTTCGTGAATTCAACGACGACGAAGATGATCTCAACCCCGGCGTGCGCCAGACCGTTCGCGTCTATGTCGCACAGCGCCGCAAGATCACCATTGGTGACAAGATGGCAGGCCGTCACGGTAACAAGGGTGTCGTTTCCAAGATCCTCCCGGTCGAAGACATGCCCTTCCTCGAGGACGGAACCCCGGTTGATATCATCCTCAACCCGCTGGGTGTCCCCGGCCGTATGAACGTCGGTCAGGTCCTTGAGTTCCACCTCGGTTGGCTTGCCCACCAGGGTTGGGACGTCTCGGCAGCTGTCAAGGCTGGCGAAGAGTGGACCAAGCACCTGCCCAAGGACGGCATTACCGTTGCCCCCGAGACCCCCGTCGCGACCCCGGTCTTCGATGGCCTCGAGGCCGAAGAGCTCGCAGGTCTGCTGCGCAACGTCAACCCCAACCGCGATGGTGACGTTCTCACCAACGCCGAGGGCAAGGCACGTCTCTTCGACGGTCGTTCCGGTGAACCCTTCCCGTACCCGATCGCAGTGGGCTACGCCTACATGCTCAAGCTGCACCACCTGGTTGACGACAAGATTCACGCTCGCTCGACCGGTCCGTACTCGATGATTACGCAGCAGCCCCTGGGTGGTAAGGCCCAATTCGGTGGCCAGCGCTTCGGTGAAATGGAAGTGTGGGCCCTGGAGGCGTACGGCGCTGCCTACGCACTGCAGGAACTGCTCACCATCAAGTCCGATGACACCACCGGACGTGTCAAGGTTTACGAGGCAATTGTTAAGGGCGAGGACATCCCCGAACCCGGCATCCCCGAATCCTTCCGTGTTCTGATCCAGGAAATGCGTTCGCTGTGCCTGAACGTCGAAGCTCTCGACGCAGCCGGCAACGTGATTGACCTGCGTGAAGAAGATGACGACTTCAATGCGCGTGAGGAACTGGGCATCACTCTTGATGCGCGTCCGAACGCCGCGGCGACCATCGATGCGATCTGATAAGGAGCAATGACTTTGCTGGACGCCAAGACGTTCGACAGTTTGAAGATCACCCTGGCCACGGGCGACGATATCGCCTCGTGGAGCCACGGTGAAGTGAAGAAGCCGGAGACCATCAACTACCGTACGCTCAAGCCCGAGCGTGACGGTCTGTTCGGTGAGCAGATCTTCGGCCCCACCCGCGACTGGGAATGCGCGTGTGGTAAGTACAAGCGCGTGCGCTACAAGGGCATCATCTGCGAAAAGTGTGGTGTTGAGGTCACGCGCTCCAAGGTGCGTCGTGAGCGTATGGGTCACATTGACCTTGCCGCCCCCGTCACCCACATCTGGTACTTCAAGGGTGTTCCCTCGCGACTGGGCTACGTGCTGGATCTGGCTCCGAAGGACCTGGAAAAGGTCATCTACTTCGCTGCCTACATGATCACCGAGGTTGACGAAAAGGGCCGTGACGAGGATCTGATGGATCTGCGTTCTGAGCTCGAGGTCGAGAAGACCCACCTCGAAAACCAGCGCGATGCTGCGATCAACGAATTCGCAGAGCGCCTGGAAGCAGAGATTGCTGAACTTGAAGCAAACGATGCATCCGCAACCGAGATCGAGCGCCGCCGCAAGGCCGGCGAACGCGATATGGCCAAGATCCGTCGTCGTTACGAGGGCGATATCGAAGGCCTGGAGACGGTGTGGGAGCGCTTTAAGTCCCTCAAGGTCGGTGACCTCGAAGGTGACGAGCGCCTCTACCGTGCGATGGTTGCCCGCTATGGCACCTACTTCAAGGGTGACATGGGCGCATCCGCCATCCAGAAGCGCCTGCAGACCTTCGATCTGGAAAGCGAAGTTGAACAGCTTCGTGCAATCATCCAGAACGAAAATGGCCCGCGTAAGACACGCGCCATCAAGCGTCTGAAGGTTATCAACGCGTTCGTAGCTACCGGCAACAAGCCCGAGTCCATGGTTCTGACGAAGATTCCGGTTATTCCGCCGGATCTGCGCCCCATGGTTCAGCTTGATGGTGGCCGTTTCGCGACCTCTGACCTGAATGATCTGTACCGTCGCGTGATCAACCGCAACACCCGACTCAAGCGCCTGCTCGAGCTGGGCGCGCCTGAGATCATCGTCAACAACGAGAAGCGCATGCTTCAGGAATCTGTTGACGCGCTCTTCGATAATGGACGCCGTGGCCGCCCCGTTGCAGGCCCCGGTAACCGTCCGTTGAAGTCGATCTCTGACATGCTCAAGGGTAAGCAGGGTCGTTTCCGTCAGAACCTTCTGGGTAAGCGCGTCGACTACTCGGGTCGTTCCGTTATCGTCGTCGGCCCGCAGCTGAAGCTTCACCAGTGTGGTCTGCCCAAGCAGATGGCTCTGGAACTCTTCAAGCCCTTCGTCATGAAGCGCCTGGTTGAGAAGAACTTCGCCCAGAATGTGAAGGCTGCAAAGCGCAAGGTTGAACGCCAGCGCCCCGAGGTGTGGGACGTCCTTGACGACGTCATCCGCGAGCACCCCGTGCTGCTGAACCGTGCACCTACGCTGCACCGCCTGGGTATTCAGGCCTTCGAGCCCCAGCTCATTGAAGGTAAGGCTATCCAGCTGCACCCGCTGGCTTGTGGCGCCTTCAACGCAGACTTCGACGGTGACCAGATGGCAGTTCACCTGCCCCTTGGCGCAGAGGCACAGGCCGAGGCCCGTATCCTCATGCTGTCGACCAACAACATTCTGAAGCCTTCTGATGGACGCCCCGTTGCCATGCCTTCGCAGGACATGATCATCGGTCTGTTCCACCTGACTTCGGATCCCGATCCGTCGCTTCCGGTTACTCGTGATGAGAACGGCGAGGAAATCATCCCCGTCTACTCAACGGTTGCTGAAGCACGCATGGCCTTCGACAACGGTGATCTTCACCTGAACCAGCGCGCACGTATCCGCTTTGCGGGTATTGTTCCGCCGCTGGATTGGGAAGCACCCGAGGGCTGGAGCGAAGGCGACGACATCATTCTGGAAACCTCTCTGGGCCGCGCGATCTTCAACGAGCAGCTCCCTGTCGACTACCCCTTCGTTAACGAAGTCGTCGGCAAGAAGCAGCTGGGCCAGATCGTCAACACCCTGACCGAGCGTTACCCGAACGTTTTGGTTGCCGACTGCTTGGATGCACTCAAGTCCGCTGGGTTCCACTGGTCGACTTGGTCGGGCATCACCATTGCCTTCTCGGATATTCAGGCATCGCCGAACAAGCGTGCAATCCTTGCCCGTTACGAGGCCAAGGCCGCTGAGATCCAGGATCAGTTCGAGACCGGTATCATCCTCGAGGAAACCCGCTACGAAGAGCTGGTTGATTTGTGGCTGAAGTGCACCGAAGAGGTCGCAGAAGATATGCGCGATCACTTCTCCGCACGTAACACCGTGTACCGAATGGTTTCATCCGGTGCTCGTGGTAACTGGTCGCAGGTTCAGCAGCTGGCTGGTATGCGTGGTCTGGTGTCTGACCCGAAGCAGAAGCTGATCGAGCAGCCCATTAAGGCGAACTACCGCGAGGGCCTGACGGTTCTCGAGTACTTCATCGCTACCCACGGCGCCCGTAAGGGTCTGGCTGATACCGCACTTCGTACCGCTGAGTCTGGTTACCTGACCCGTCGTCTCGTCGACGTCTCGCAGGACGTGATCGTTCGCGAGGCCGACTGTGGCACCCGTCAGGGCGTGCGCATCAAGATCGCGCGGAAGAACTCTGCGGGTGAGTGGGAAGCAGTGGACACCATTGAAACCACTGCCTACGCACGTACTCTGGCCCGCGATGCGGTTGCGGAAGACGGCACCGTCGTCGCCCACGCTGGCGATGACCTCGGTGATGCACAGCTTGCTGAGCTGGTTGCAGCTGGAGTCGAGGAAGTTGTCTGCCGCTCCGTCCTGACCTGTGAGTCTCAGGTTGGCACCTGTGCGACCTGCTACGGTCGTTCACTGGCCACCGGCAAGCAGGTGGATATCGGCGAGGCCGTTGGTATTATCGCCGCCCAGTCGATTGGCGAGCCCGGTACCCAGCTAACGATGCGTACCTTCCACACCGGTGGTGCGGCCTCGGCAGCCGACATTACCCAGGGTCTGCCTCGTGTTCAGGAACTCTTCGAAGCGCGTAGCCCGAAGGTCGAAGCCAAGATGAACGAGGCCGCTGGCCGCGTTCACATTGACGATGAAGATCCCTCGGTACGTCGCATCGTCATCATCCGTGATGACGGTAAGGAAGATTCGGTCGTCGAGGTTTCTCGTCGCCAGAAGCTTCTGGTTGAAGAGGGCCAGCACATCGATGCCGGTACCGCACTGACCGAAGGCCAGCTGGATCCCAAGGAAGTTCTGCGCATCATGGGCCGCAACGTGGCTCAGAAGCAGCTTGTGGACGAGGTCCAGAAGGTGTACCGCGATCAGGGCGTTGGTATCCACTCCAAGCACATCGAGGTTATTGTCCGCCAGATGCTCCGCAAGGTCACCATCCTGGAGCCCGGCGATACCTCCTTCATGCCCGGCGAACTCGTCGACCGTATGGCCTACTTGGCGCAGAACCGCAAGGTTGCTGCTGAAGGTGGCCAGCCTGCATCCGGTCGTCAGATGCTCATGGGTATCACGAAGGCCTCGCTGGCAACCGACTCCTGGTTGTCCGCAGCGTCCTTCCAGGAGACCACGAAGGTTCTGACCGAGGCCGCTATGAACGGCAAGTCGGATCAGCTTCTTGGCCTCAAGGAGAACGTCATTCTCGGTAAGCTCATCCCGGCAGGTACCGGCCTGGCGCGTTACAACAACGTCACGGTTGAGCCCACCCCCGAGGCAATGGCGAACTCGAACTACTCCGAGCTCGATTTCCAAGATGGCCAGGTATCCGCGGACTTCCTGGATGCCCTTGGAGCGATCGACTTCGGTATGACCTTCAAGGAGTAACCGCCTCAGCGGTTTCCTGAAGTTCCCCGGCCTCTTCCGCATAAGCGTGACGAGGCCGGGGTTCCTTGTCGTGTCTGCTTGCTTGCCCTGAGCGCGCCGGGGATGTCTCACGGCGGCGCAGATCAAGCACTGGCGGCGACGATCGAAAATGACAAGTTCAACTATTTGGAAAGCTCACGCGCGGATGCTAGATTGGCCGCATACTATCCGTCAACGCTTAAGGATGTCTCCTCATGCGCCTGTCCAAGAAACTGGTCATTGCAGCGCTCGGCTCTGCGACCCTCGTTCTCAACTCGGTGGCAGCTTTCGCCGCCGGTCCCACGATTGAGGATACGGAAGGGCCGCTTGTCCGGATCGCCATCTCCGACAAGCTCAACTGCTCGATCAACTATCAGGGCGATAGGTACAACGAGTTCTACAACGGTCGATCCCCTCATCAGTCTCCAGCCGACTGTGGAACCTTCCTCGCTGTGGGATCCGAGCTCTTCGGTCCGAAGGAGCTGCATTCGCCAGCTGCGAGGAAGATGGGGACGATCGCCTGGACGCCGGTCTCGCAAACGAAGTCAGGAACGGGTACTCAAGCCGATCCGTGGGTCCTCACGACTGTCGTTCGCGGCGGTGGATTCGAGATCACGCAGACGGACACCTACTCAACGGGCAATGACTTCTACGCGACGACCTCGTCGGTGAAGAACATCTCGGATGCAGCTCAGGATTTTACTCTCTACCACGCGGCGGATTGCTTCCTCCAGGACAACGATTACGGCTTCGGTGAGTACGACGAGAGCACAGGGACGGTCATCTGCCGAGCGAAGGATCCGGAAACCGGCCAGCATACGGATCGTGGTCGAGTTGAGCAGTTCATCCCGACGACCGCCGGTTCGAACTACTACTACAGTTCCTATAACGAGGTCTGGGATAAGCTCAAGGATCGCGCGCCGCTGCCCAACAAGCTCGAGCGAGCAGATTCCAACCGGGACAACGGCATGGCTCTGAGCTGGACTCGTACCCTCGAGCCGAATGCGACGGCCGACTACTCTCTCGTCACCTCCTTCTCGCCGAAGGGCCAGGTCGCGCTGTCCTCCGCGACGTGCGCCGTCGCCCAGCCGGGCGCCGACTCCACCGCGACGCGCACCATCGGCGTGACGATCACGAACCCGAACCGTGATGTCAAGTCGGTTCAGACGGTCATTGCGACCCTGTCGGACGACGCCACCTACGTTCCCCAGTCGGTCAGCGGCGCCCCCGAGCCGACGGTCGCGGGTAAGGTTCTGACCTTCAAGAATCTGGAGCTTCCCGCCAACGGGTCGGTGAAGTTCTCGTTCCTTATTGCAGGCAGCGCTGAGGTTACTCCGCTCGTGAAGATCTCGGGGACGACGACGAGTGGTGCAGCCATCGTCGAGTCCGATACCTCGCAGTCTTCGACGTGCGATTTCCCCGAGCTTCCGACTCCCGAGCAGTCCCAGCCGACTCCTGAGCAGCCGCAGCCCACTGCCGAGCAGTCCCAGCCGACTCCTGAGCATTCGCAGCCTACTGCCGAGCAGTCCCAGCCGACTCCTGAGCAGGTGCAGCCGACTCCTGAGCAGGTGCAGCCCACGGGTGGCAAGAGCACTGAAGGCAACAAGCTTGCCAGCACTGGCGCAAACACCGGAGTTGCCATCGCGCTCGTCGGCCTGCTAGGCGTCGCCGGCGTCGGCCTCGTAGCGGCGAGGCGCCGCGCACACTGATCGGAGATCCGGTCGACAACGTCACAGGGCCCGGTCCCCGCGAGGGGGCCGGGCCCTCGTGCATCCCCTGTGATTGCCGTCGTCGGTGACGGGGCTGATACCGCCGTGGCGCCCCGGTATTAAGCTCCGCGGGCCCGACCTCGGTCAGGGAGCGAGGCTGTCGGGGAGAGAGACTTTCCACGTAGGTGGCGAAGCATGCGGGCGCCAGCTTGCCCACTCTGACAGATTGTGCACGCAATCCGACAGAACGCACGAGGTCCCACATCGAGGGGCCGACCGTGCGGTTGAATAGGTGGTGGCGGTTCCCGTCTGCCCTCTGGTCTGCGGTGCCCCACGTCTATGGAGACACAAACGGGGATGGAAAGGGAGCTGATCCGGCTCTGGGATGCAGGGTTTCGGAACTGAAAGAGGACATCAACAATGCTTTCCATCAACTGGTCTGATGTGTGGAAGATGGTTGAGTCGATCAAGGTCCCCTTGATCGTCATCGGCGTGGTGCTGGCGCTCGCCAGCATCGTCTCCCTCGCTGTCGAAGAACAATCCGACGAGCTCCTTCCTGGACGGCCTCCACAACGTTGGCTTCACCACGAACGATGAGCTGACGAACCTGTACACCTCCTACCGCGCTGAGCGCCCCGAGGTCGGCATGTTCAAGGCCGATTGGTCGCTGCCTGAACCCACGCAGGACAAGTATCGCGGACTTCCTGGATGCCCTTGGTGCAATCGATTTCGGTATGACCTTCAAGGAGTAATCCTGTCGAAGCTGTTTCGGTTGTAATCGAATGGCTTCGTGATTGACGGTCGTAAGGCCCGGTCTGCTTGTGCAGACCGGGCCTTTACCGTTTCTGCGTGGCGGCTAAGACCTTCGTCTGTCTTCTGTCGTCCGAGGTGCGTCGTCCTCCGCCCTTCGCGCTCTGCCCTTCGCACTTCTCACTCCGTACTCCGCCATCTCCTGGTTTAGCTCACTGATTCCGGGCCTATTGCTGTTCTGATGCCGCAGGTGAGCGAGCTAAAACAGGAATGGGTGAGCCAAACCCGGAATGGGGGAGCGAAACCGGGAATGGGGGAGCTAAGACAGAAGTGGTCAGTCCCACAAACAATGTGAACAATCTGGCTTTGACGGGACTGGGAATAGCTGACTATTCTTGAAAGCGGTACCCGTGACTGTGCGGGTTTCCTATGTCCACATTTCGTGTGGACAGTTCCCGAGCGGTTCTTCTCCGTGATCTCATCGCGGTGATTGTGAGCCAAATGTGGAACGCGCGGGCTCCCTCCGTCGGAGCTCCGGGTGTCATTCTCTGACGCGGCAAGGCCTCGTTATCATGGCACACCGGCCCCTGGCGGATCGCTGTGCGCGCTGGGGGATCTAAACAGTCGCGGAAGACTGAGACATGGGTTTAAGGAAATCCTTAAACCGTAGACGGAATTGAACTGGAGAACCAGTGCCTACCATTCAGCAGCTCGTCCGCAAGGGCCGCAGCTCCAAGCGTGCGAAGGTGAAGACCCCCGCGCTTAAGGGCTCGCCCCAGCGTCGCGGCGTGTGCACCCGTGTGTACACCACAACCCCTAAGAAGCCGAACTCGGCTCTGCGTAAGGTCGCTCGTGTGCGCCTTTCGTCTGGCATCGAGGTCACCGCGTACATTCCCGGTGAAGGCCACAACCTGCAGGAACACTCGATCGTCCTCGTTCGTGGCGGTCGTGTGAAGGACCTCCCCGGCGTGCGTTACCGCATCGTCCGTGGCGCTCTCGACACCCAGGGTGTCCGTGGTCGCCAGCAGGCCCGTTCCCGTTACGGCGCAAAGAAGGAGAAGAAGTAATGCCTCGTAAAGGCCCCGCTCCCAAGCGCCCCCTGGTCGACGACCCGGTATACGGCTCAAAAATCGTGACCCAGCTCGTGAACCGCGTGCTCCTCGACGGTAAGAAGACCGTTTCAGAGCGCATTGTTTACGGCGCACTCGAAATGGTTCGTGAGCGCACCGAGCAGGAACCCGTTTCCGTGCTCAAGCGCGCACTGGACAACATTCGCCCGGCCCTTGAAGTTCGCTCCCGCCGTGTTGGTGGCGCGACCTACCAGGTCCCGGTTGAGGTTCGCCCCGCACGTGCGACCACCCTCGCACTGCGTTGGCTCGTGGACTTCTCGCGCCAGCGTCGTGAGAAGACTATGACCGAGCGTCTCGCCAACGAGATTCTCGATGCCTCCAACGGTCTTGGCGCCGCTGTCAAGCGTCGTGAAGACATGCACAAGATGGCTGAGTCGAACCGCGCGTTCGCTCACTACCGCTGGTGATCACCCCTCCCGCTTCGCGATGACCCCATCCGGAGCGGGCAGGATGTTTTAACACCCTCACTTCAAACGAAGGACTGATGTAGTGGCACACGAGGTGCTTACTGACCTCAATAAGGTTCGCAACATCGGCATCATGGCTCACATCGATGCCGGCAAGACCACCGTGACCGAACGTATTCTGTTCTACACGGGCATCAACTACAAGATTGGCGAGACGCACGATGGCGCCTCGACCACCGACTGGATGGAGCAGGAAAAGGAGCGTGGTATTACCATCACCTCCGCAGCCGTGACCTCCTTCTGGAACGGTAACCAAATCAACATCATCGACACCCCCGGTCACGTTGACTTCACGGTTGAGGTTGAGCGCTCGCTGCGCGTCCTCGACGGTGCAGTTGCCGTGTTCGACGGTAAGGAAGGTGTCGAGCCCCAGTCTGAGACCGTGTGGCGTCAGGCTGACAAGTACGACGTCCCCCGTATCTGCTTCATCAACAAGATGGACAAGATGGGTGCGGACTTCTACTTCTCGGTTCAGACCATTCGCGATCGTCTTCACGCAACCCCGATCGTCATGCACCTGCCCATTGGCGCAGAGAATGACTTCGAGGGAACCGTTGACCTGCTCACCATGGAGTCCGTGCGCTACCCCGCCGAGGACGAGAACGGTCAGCCCACCCTGGGCTCCCTCGTCGTTCGTGGCGAGATCCCCGCAGAGCTTCAGGAAAAGGCAGAAGAGTACCGCGAGGCCCTCATGGAAGCTGCAGCGGAAGGCTCTGACGAGCTGACCGAGGCCTACCTTGAGAACGGCGAACTGACCGTTGAGCAGATCAAGCAGGGCGTTCGTGCGCTGACCATCTCCGGTCGTGCATTCCCCGTCTTCTGCGGTACCGCACTTCGCAACATGGGTATTCAGCCCGTGCTCGATGCGGTGATCGACTACCTGCCCTCGCCGCTGGATATTCCCGCGGTTCGCGGCTTCAAGCCCGGACACGACGAAGAAGAGCGCAACGAGGTCCGCGAGGCCTCGGAGAAGGAACCCTTCGCAGCGCTGGCCTTCAAGATCGCAGCTCACCCCTTCTACGGCAAGCTGACCTTCATCCGTGTCTACTCCGGCAAGCTGGAAGCTGGCTCGCAGGTCCTCAACTCGACCAAGGGCAAGAAGGAGCGCATCGGCAAGATCTTCCAGATGCACTCCAACAAGGAAAACCCGGTCGAAGAGGCGCATGCAGGCCACATCTACGCCGTCATCGGCCTCAAGGACACCACCACTGGCGATACGCTCTGCGCGATCGACAAGCCGGTTGTTCTTGAATCCATGACCTTCCCCAAGCCCGTGATCTTCGTGGCCGTTGAGCCCAAGTCGAAGGCTGACCAGGAGAAGATGGGCGTCGCCATCCAGAAGCTGGCTGAAGAAGACCCGACCTTCACCGTCGAGCTTGATGCCGAAACCGGCCAGACCGTCATCGGCGGTATGGGCGAGCTTCACCTCGACATCATCGTTGACCGTATGCGTCGCGAATTCAAGGTCGAGGCAAACGTTGGTAAGCCCATGGTTGCTTACCGCGAAACCATTCGTAAGAACGTCGAAAAGTTCGAGTACACGCACAAGAAGCAGACCGGTGGTTCCGGTCAGTTCGCGCGTGTCATCATCGCGCTTGAGCCCATCCCGGCTGGCTCCGAAGAAGAGTACATCTTCGAGGACAAGGTCACCGGTGGACGCGTTCCTCGCGAATACATCCCCTCGGTTGACGCTGGTATCCAGGACGCCATGCAGAATGGTGTTCTTGCCGGTTACCCGATGGTTGATGTCAAGGCAACCCTGCTTGATGGTGCATACCACGAAGTTGACTCTTCGGAAATGGCCTTCAAGATTGCAGGTTCGATGGCATTCCGCGAAGCCGCCAAGAAGGCTGCAGCGGTTCTGCTCGAGCCGATCATGGCCGTCGAGGTCCGTACGCCCGAAGAATACATGGGCGACGTCATTGGCGACCTGAACTCTCGTCGTGGTGCAGTCCAGTCTATGGACGAGCAGCACGGTGTGCGCGTGGTCCGCGCACAGGTTCCGCTGTCCGAAATGTTTGGTTACATCGGCGATCTTCGTTCTAAGACGCAGGGCCGCGCGGTGTACTCCATGCAGTTCGATAGCTACGCCGAGGTCCCGCGTAACGTCGCGGATGAGATCATCGGAAAGTCTCGGGGCGAGTGAGTCCCACAGGGTTGGATGCGGCTCAGGAACAGCCAAAATTGTTCCTGAGCTGTGACCGACCTGACAAGAATCAATAAACCTGTAGGTCTCATGCCCCATTGGGTGTTATGCTGACACCTAGCCATAGGCTGAGAATTTCTACCCGAGTCCAGGAGGACACAAGTGGCGAAGGCCAAGTTCGAGCGCACCAAGCCGCACGTCAACATCGGTACCATCGGTCACGTTGACCACGGCAAGACCACGCTGACTGCAGCAATCACCAAGGTTCTACACGACAAGTACCCGGATCTGAACGAGTTCACCCCCTTCGATCAGGTCGACAACGCTCCTGAAGAGCGCGATCGCGGTATTACCATTAACGTCTCTCACGTTGAGTACCAGACCGAGAAGCGTCACTACGCACACGTTGACGCCCCCGGCCACGCTGACTACGTGAAGAACATGATCACCGGTGCGGCACAGATGGATGGCGCCATCCTCGTTGTCGCCGCCACCGACGGCCCCATGGCCCAGACCCGCGAGCACGTTCTGCTCGCCCGTCAGGTCGGCGTGCCCACCATCCTCGTCGCCCTGAACAAGGCCGACATGGTTGATGACGAAGAAATGCTGGAGCTCGTTGAGGAAGAGGTTCGTGACCTCCTGTCCTCGCAGGGCTTCGACGGCGAGAACGCTCCCGTCATCCAGGTTTCGGCTCTGAAGGCCCTCGAGGGTGACCCCGAGTGGACCGCCAAGGTCGAAGAGCTCATGGACGCTGTGGACGACTACGTCCCCACCCCCGAGCGCGACATGGACAAGCCCTTCCTCATGCCGATCGAAGACGTCTTCACGATCACCGGTCGTGGCACCGTCGTTACCGGTCGTGTCGAGCGTGGCAAGCTGCCGATCAACTCCGAAGTTGAGATCCTCGGTATCCGCGAGCCCCAGAAGACCACCGTCACCGGCATCGAAATGTTCCACAAGTCGATGGACGAAGCATGGGCAGGCGAGAACTGTGGTCTGCTTCTCCGTGGTACCAAGCGCGACGAGGTCGAGCGTGGCCAGGTTGTGGCCGTCCCCGGCTCCATCACGCCTCACACCGAGTTCGAGGGCCAGGTCTACATCCTGAAGAAGGAAGAAGGCGGACGTCACAACCCGTTCTTCTCCAACTACCGTCCTCAGTTCTACTTCCGTACCACCGACGTGACCGGCGTCATCACCCTCCCCGAGGGCACCGACATGGTCATGCCTGGCGACACCACTGAGATCACCGTTCAGCTGATCCAGCCCATCGCCATGGAGCCCGGCCTCGGCTTCGCAATCCGCGAAGGTGGCCGCACCGTTGGTTCCGGTCGTGTGACCAAGATCCTGAAGTGACTTTGTTGATCGCCTAGCGATCGCTGAATCTTCAGTAGAGCAGGTCCGTTCTTTTGAACGGACCTGCTCTTTTCTTGTCTGAGTGTGGGGAATTGATTGTTTGCCTGCGGGGGAGTGGTGCGCGTGAAGGTGACCGATCTGACTTTGCGACACGCCCGAGTGCGGTGTAGTGTAGATATCCGGTGCGCAACGTACCTCCATTGGAGCAATGCATGCGCACGTCTTCTATGTCAGTGGATTCACATGGGTTTCCTTGGCCTCGAGCTTGAGGAAGCCTGCGTATTTCTGCCAAAATAGAAGGGTTGCCCCGCTAGAGGTGGGGCGGTTAGGCAGTGCAATCACTGCTTAATCGGGCAAAATGCCCAAGATCTTTGGACAAGACGCCGGTCCGCACCGGGCGCTCTCGCTAAGAGCGACACGCCCGGATACGGGTACCGGCGCCGAATCTGTACGAGAAGAGGTAAGACGGCATGGCGGGACAAAAGATCCGCATCCGGCTCAAGTCGTATGACCACGAGGTCATCGACAGCTCCGCGCGCAAGATCGTGGACACCGTGCAGCGAGCAGGTGCCACTGTCGTGGGCCCGGTGCCGCTGCCGACCGAAAAGAACGTGTTTGTCGTGATTCGGTCGCCCCATAAGTACAAGGACAGCCGCGAACAGTTTGAAATGCGTACGCACAAGCGGCTCATCGACATCATCGACCCGACTCCGAAGGCCGTCGATTCGCTCATGCGTCTCGATCTGCCCGCGGACGTCAACATCGAGATCAAGCTCTGAGGACATCTGCAATGACAAAGAATAAGCAGCACGCTGCTGCGCCTGTTAAGGCGCTGCTCGGCCGCAAGCTCGGTATGACCCAGGTGTGGGACGCCGACGGCCGCCTCGTGCCCCTGACTGTCGTGCAGGTTGGCACCAACGTTGTTACTCAGCTCCGTACTGAGGAAACCGACGGATACACCGCTATTCAGCTTGGCTTCGGCGATATCGATGCACGCAAGGTGACCAAGCCCCTGGCTGCTCACTTCGCGAAGGCTGGGGTTGCACCCCGCCGCCATCTCGCCGAGGTTCGCACCTCCGAGGCCGATAGCTTCGAGCTCGGCCAGGAACTGGATGCCTCAATCTTTGAAGCTGGACAGAGCGTCGATGTTTCGGGTAACACCAAGGGCAAGGGATTTGCCGGTGTTATGAAGCGTCACGGTTTCGCTGGCGTGTCCGCATCTCACGGTTCTCACCGTAACCACCGTAAGCCCGGTTCGATCGGTGCTTGCGCAACCCCCGGTCGCATCTTCAAGGGTCAGCGTATGGCTGGCCGTATGGGTGGTGTCCGTCGTACCGTCCAGAACCTGCGCGTTCAGGCCGTTGACGTGGAAAAGGGTCTGCTCCTGATTTCGGGTGCAATTCCCGGACCTAAGAACGGCATCGTGCTGGTTCGCTCCGCTGTGAAGGGTGCGTGATCATGTCTGAAATCCGTACCATCGATGTTCTTGACCTGAAGGGTAAGAAGGCCGGCACCGTCGACCTCCCCGCAGAGGTCTTTGACGTTGAGACCAACATCCCGCTGATGCACCAGGTCGTCGTCGCTCAGCTTGCTGCAGGCCGTCAGGGCACGCACGCAACCAAGACGCGCGGCATGGTTTCCGGTGGCGGTAAGAAGCCGTTCCGCCAGAAGGGCACCGGTAACGCTCGTCAGGGCTCCATCCGTGCGCCTCACTTCACTGGCGGTGGCATTGTCCACGGTCCTCAGCCCCGCGATTACTCGCAGCGCACCCCCAAGAAGATGAAGGTCGGCGCTCTGCGTTCGGCTCTTTCTGACCGTGCACGCAATGGTCGCATTCACGTCGTGACCGCTCTGTTCGAAGGCGAGAAGCCCTCGACCAAGCAGGCACTGGCCGCGGTTCGCGCACTCGTTGCTGACCGTCCGGCACTTGTCGTGCTCGAGCGCGGCGATGAGCTTTCAGCTCTGTCGCTCCGCAACGCTCGCGAGGTTCACGTGCTGTGGGCAGATCAGCTCAACACCTATGACGTCCTCGACAACGAAGATGTCATCTTCACCCAGGGCGCCCTCGAGGCATTCCTTGGCACCAAGGAGGAAACGAAGTGAGCTCGATCGAAGCCGCTAAGAACCCCCGCGACATCATTCTGCGTCCGGTTGTCACCGAGAAGTCCTCGATCCTGATGGATCAGGGCAAGTACACCTTCGAAGTTGATCCTCGCTCGAACAAGACCGAGATCAAGATGGCCGTCGAAGCGATCTTCGGCGTGAAGGTTGCCTCCGTGGCTACGCAGAACCGCAAGGGCAAGGTTTACCGCACTCGCAACGGAATCGGTACGCGCAAGGATGTCAAGCGCGCCATCGTGACCCTGCGTGAAGGCACCATCGACATCTTCGGCGAGCAGGCCTGAGCGTCGGAGAACTAGAGGAAAATCATGGGAATTCGCAAGTACAAGCCCACGACCCCGGGTCGTCGTGGTTCGAGCGTCTCCGACTTCGTCGAGATCACTCGTTCCGAGCCCGAAAAGTCGCTGGTGCGTCCGCTGCACAAGACTGGCGGCCGTAACAACAACGGCCGTGTGACTGCTCGCCACCGTGGCGGCGGCCACAAGCGCGCCTACCGCGTGATCGACTTCCGTCGTCACGACAAGGATGGCGTGCCCGCACGGGTCGCTCACATCGAGTACGACCCCAACCGCACCGCTCGTATCGCCCTCCTGCACTACGCAGACGGCGAGAAGCGTTACATCCTGGCACCTGCCAAGCTCAATCAGGGCGATCTTGTCGAGTCCGGCCCCGCGGCCGATATCAAGCCCGGCAACAACCTGCCCCTGCGCAACATCCCCCTGGGTACCGTCGTCCACGCTGTGGAGCTCTACCCCGGTGGCGGCGCAAAGATTGCACGCTCTGCTGGAACTTCGGTTCAGCTCGTCGCAAAGGAAGGCCGCTTCGCTCAGCTGCGTATGCCCTCCGGTGAAATTCGCAATGTCGAAATCACCTGCCGCGCCACCATTGGTGAGGTCGGCAACGCCGAGCAGTCCAACATCAACTGGGGCAAGGCTGGCCGTATGCGCTGGAAGGGCAAGCGCCCGCACGTCCGTGGTGTTGTTATGAACCCGGTTGACCACCCGCACGGTGGTGGTGAAGGCCGTACCTCTGGTGGTCGTCACCCCGTGTCGCCTTGGGGCAAGCCCGAGGGACGCACCCGTCGTCCGAACAAGGCCAGCGACCGCATGATCGTGCGTCGTCGCAAGACCGGCAAGAATCGCTGAGTAGGAGCTGGGAATGCCTCGTAGTTTGAAGAAGGGCCCCTTCGTCGACGATCACCTCATGAAGAAGGTTGACGCCGCGGTCGAATCCGGCTCTAAGAACGTTATCAAGACTTGGTCGCGCCGTTCGGTCATCACCCCGGATTTCCTGGGTCTGACCATTGCCGTGCACGACGGTCGTAAGCACGTGCCCGTTTTCGTCACTGAGTCGATGGTGGGCCACAAGCTCGGAGAGTTCGCTCCCACGCGTACTTTCCGTAGCCACGACAAGGACGATCGCAAGGGACGTCGGCGCTGAGCCGGCCTTGCGTAACGAAGAAAAGGCAGGATTTCATGGAAGCCAAGGCGCAGGCGCGTTTTGTCCGCGTCACGCCCCAGAAGGCACGCCGTGTCGTGAACGAGGTTCGCGGCAAGGCTGCTTTGGAGGCAGCCGACATTCTGCGGTTCGCCCCGCAGGCCGTCGCCACCGATGTCCGCAAGGTGCTCTTGAGCGCAGTCGCTAACGCGAAGGTTAAGGCTGAAGCCGCTAAGGAGACCTTCAATGAGGCGGATCTTTTGATCCTCGAAGCCTACGTTGATGAAGGTCCCACGATGAAGCGCTTCCGCCCCCGCGCTCAGGGCCGTGCAGGACGCATTCTTAAGCGCACCAGCCACATCACCGTTGTGGTTGGCACTAAGGAAGATCAGAAGAAGGGAGACCGGTAAATGGGCCAGAAGGTTAACCCCACCGGGTTCCGCCTGGGAATCACAACTGATCACCGGTCTCGCTGGTTCTCCGATTCGACGACTGCAGGTCAGCGCTACGCTGACTACGTTGCAGAAGACGTCGCAATTCGCAAGAACCTGACTGAGAACCTTGAGCGCGCAGGTATTGCAAAGGTCGATATCGAGCGTACGCGTGACCGCGTTCGCGTTGATCTGCACACCGCTCGCCCCGGTATCGTTATTGGTCGCCGCGGAGCAGAAGCAGATCGTCTTCGTCAGAACCTGGAAAAGCTCACCGGCAAGCAGGTTCAGCTGAACATCCTCGAGGTCAAGAACCCCGATCTGGATGCACAGCTGGTCGCACAGGGAATTGCTGAGCAGCTCGCTGCTCGTGTCTCTTTCCGTCGCGCAATGCGTAAGGGCATTCAGTCCGCACAGCGTGCGGGAGCCAAGGGCATCCGTGTCCAGGTCTCCGGCCGTCTGGGTGGCGCTGAAATGAGCCGTAGCGAGTTCTACCGCGAAGGCCGTGTCCCGCTGCAGACCCTGCGTGCAAACATCGACTTTGGATTCCACGAGGCCCGTACGACCTTTGGTCGCATTGGCGTCAAGGTGTGGATCTACAAGGGCGATATCACCGAGCGTGAGTTTGCCCGCCAGCAGGCTGAGCAGGCCAACCGTGGTGGACGTGGACGCGGCGATCGTCGCAACCCCCGTCGCGGACAGCGTGGCCAGCAGCAGCACGAGAACACTCAGCAGCAGGCAGCTCCGGCTGAAGCACCTGCCGCTACCGAGACCGGAACGGAGGCCTGAGCCCAATGCTCATTCCCCGTCGTACTAAGTGGCGCAAGCAGCACCGCCCGCACCGCACCGGTTTTGCTACCGGCGGCACGGAGCTCGCATTTGGCGATTACGGGATTCAGGCACTCGAGGGTGCCTACGTCACCAACCGTCAGATCGAAGCTGCTCGTATCGCAATGACCCGTCACGTTAAGCGTGGTGGCAAGGTGTGGATCAACATCTTCCCGGACCGCCCGCTGACCAAGAAGCCCGCCGAAACCCGTATGGGTTCTGGTAAGGGTGCAGTCGAGTGGTGGGTTGCTCCCGTTAAGCCGGGACGCATCATGTTCGAGCTGGCCGGTGTGCCCGAGAGCCTTGCTCGCGAGGCAATGCGCCGCGCCCAGCACAAGCTTCCGATGAAGACCCGTTTCGTGGTCCGCGAGGGTGGTGACAACTGATGGCAGATAAGGGTCTGACCACCGCCGATCTCGACGCCATGGACGATGCACAGCTGTCCAAGGAGCTTGAGAAGGCAAAGGCTGAGCTCTTCAACCTCCGCTTCGCGCAGGCAGTTGGCTCCCTTGAAGACAACGGTCGTATGAAGACTGTTCGTCGCAATATTGCCCGCATTTACACCATCGCGCGTGAACGGGAGCTCGGCTACCGCACCGCACCTGGCACTGAGGAGTGACTAACATGGCAGAAACCACTGTGCGCAACGAGCGCAAGGTCCGTCGTGGATACGTCACCAGTGACAAGATGGACAAGACCGTTGTCGTCGAGATCGAGGACCGTGTGAAGCACGCCCTCTACGGCAAGGTTATGCGCAAGAGCAAGAAGGTCAAGGTTCACGACGAGCACAACGAGTGCTCCGTTGGCGACCTCGTCCTGATTATGGAGACTCGTCCGCTCTCCGCCACCAAGCGGTGGCGCGTGGTCGAGATTCTCGAAAAGGCGAAGTGACCTTCGCCTAACAGACCGAAATCCGTTCGGCAAGGCTCGGCCCCGGAGGTAACTCCGGGGCAGAGAACCGGCTCGACGACAGGAGTCAGTAGAAAATGATCCAGCAGGAGTCGCGACTGAAGGTCGCCGACAACACAGGTGCCAAGGAAATCCTCACCATCCGTGTTCTCGGCGGATCTGGTCGGCGTTATGCCGGAATCGGCGACGTGATCGTCGCCACCGTCAAGGATGCAATCCCCGGCGGAAATGTTAAGAAGGGGGACGTCGTTAAGGCGGTCGTCGTGCGTACGCGCAAGGAGACCCGTCGCCCCGACGGTTCCTACATCCGTTTCGATGAAAACGCGGCAGTCATTCTCAAGAATGACGGTGAACCCCGCGGTACGCGTATCTTCGGCCCCGTGGGCCGTGAGCTGCGCGAAAAGAAGTTCATGCGAATCGTTTCTCTCGCACCGGAGGTGATCTGATGGCAGCGAAGATTCGTAAAGGTGACTTGGTCGAGGTCGTTCGCGGACGTACCTCGGACGAAAAGGAACTCGCAAAGCGCAACGCACGCCGTGCCGAGCAGGGCCTCGAGCCCCTCAAGCCCGGCGACAAGGGCAAGCAGGGTCGCGTTATTCGCGTTTTCCCCGCTCAGGAGAAGGTCCTCGTTGAGGGCATCAACCTGAAGACCCGCCACGTGCGTCAGGGACAGACCCAGGGCCAGGCTGGTGGCATCATCACCGTCGAGGCTCCGATCTCGCTGTCGAAGGTTGCTCTGGTTGATCCTGAGACGAAGCAGCGCGTTCGCGTTGGCTTCCGTGAGGACACCGTTGAGCGTGACGGCCGTACGCGCACCGTTCGCGTTCGCGTCACCCGTGGCGGAGCCCGTCGCGGCATCGAGCAGGGCAAGGAGATCTGATTATGGCCCCGCGTTTGAAGGAAAAGTACAACTCCGAAATTCGCGATGCTCTGCGCGCTGAATTCAAGCACGCAAACCCCATGGAGGTGGGCGGTCTGACCAAGATCGTCGTCAACATGGGCGTCGGCGAGGCTGCTCGTGACTCGAAGGCACTTGAGGGCGCGATCCGCGACCTCACCGCCATCACCGGTCAGAAGCCTCAGACGAGCAAGGCGAAGAAGTCCATCGCACAGTTCAAGCTGCGCGAAGGCCAGGTTATTGGCGCATACGTCACCCTCCGTGGCGACCGCATGTGGGAGTTCCTGGACCGCCTCCTCTCGACTGCGCTCCCGCGTATTCGTGACTTCCGCGGTCTGTCCTCGAAGCAGTTCGATGGACACGGCAACTACACCTTTGGCCTGACGGAGCAGTCCATGTTCCACGAGATCGATCAGGATTCCATCGACCGCGTTCGCGGTATGGATATCACGGTCGTTACCTCGGCCTCCACTGACGAAGAAGGCCGTGCTCTTCTGCGTCACCTCGGCTTCCCGTTTAAGGAGGACTGACCATGGCTAAGACGTCACTGAAGATCAAGGCTGCGCGTAAGCCCAAGTTCGGCGTGCGTGGCTACACCCGGTGCAACCGTTGCGGTCGTCCCCGCTCGGTGTACCGCAAGTTCGGACTGTGCCGTGTGTGCCTGCGTGAGCTCGCCCTTCGTGGCGATCTCCCGGGTGTCACCAAGAGCAGCTGGTAAAACTGACGTCGTAGGTCCCGGTTTTCCGGAGAAACCGCGACGAGGAAGGGGAGAATCCCCAAATGACAATGACTGATCCGATCGCAGACATGCTGACGCGTCTGCGTAACGCGAACCACGCGCGCCACGAGTCGGTTTCTATGCCGTACTCGAAGCTCAAGGCCGCGATCGCGAAGATTCTCGTCGAGGAAGGCTACATTGCCTCCATCGACGTCGAGGATGCCAAGGTCGGCCAGACGCTGGTTCTTACTCTCAAGTACGGCTCGCACCGCGAGGCCGCTATTGAGGGTCTGCAGCGCGTCTCCAAGCCCGGTCTGCGCGTCTACGCCAAGTCCACCAACCTGCCCAAGGTCCGCGGCGGCCTCGGCGTGGCAATTCTGTCCACGTCTTCCGGCCTGCTCACCGACCGTCAGGCAGCCGAGAAGGGTGTGGGTGGGGAAGTCCTCGCCTACATCTGGTGATGAGGAGGCTGAAGAATGTCGCGTATTGGTAAGAATCCGATCGAAATTCCTGCGGGCGTCGACGTCACCATCAATGGTGCAGACGTTACCGTTAAGGGCCCCAAGGGAACACTGAGCCACGTTGTGCCTGAACCCATCAGCGCCGCCATCGACGAAGGCAAGGTCGTTGTGACCCGTCCTTCCGATGATCGTGTTGCTCGTTCGCTCCACGGCCTGACCCGCACCCTGATCGCCAACATGATCGAAGGTGTGACGAAGGGCTTCTCGAAGCAGCTTGAAATTGCCGGTACCGGTTACCGCGTCGTTGCGAAGGGCAAGGACCTCGAGTTCTCCCTCGGCTTCTCGCACACCGTGTTCGTCCCGGCGCCCGAAGGCATCGAGTTCTCCGTCGAATCTCAGACGAAGTTCACCGTGTCGGGCATCGACAAGCAGCTCGTTGGAGAGACCGCCGCTCGCATCCGTAAGCTCAAGAAGCCTGAACCCTACAAGGGCAAGGGTATCCACTACGTGGGCGAGACCATCCGTCGCAAGGTCGGAAAGGCTGGTAAGTGATGGCGTACACAGTCAAGGGCAAAGGCAAGTTCGTCGCTCGCAAGCGTCGCCACCTGCGCCTGCGCAAGAAGGTTCAGGGCACCCCTTCGCGTCCGCGTTTGGTTGTCACCCGTTCGAACCGCCACATGGTCGCACAGGTTGTGGACGATACCATCGGTCACACCCTGGTCTCCGCTTCGACCAAGGAAGCAGCACTCGTTGCCGCTGAAGGGACGAAGAAGGACAAGGCCTACCAGGTCGGCACTCTCATTGCAGAGCGCGCAAAGGCCGCAGGCATCACCGCTGTGGTCTTCGACCGCGGTGGCAATAAGTACCACGGCCGCGTTGCGGCAGTCGCAGAAGCCGCCCGTGAGGGCGGACTTGAGCTGTGACTGAGCCTCGAGGAAAGAGAGATCAACTGATGGCTGCATCGCAGCGAGGCAGGAACGGTCAGGAAGGCGCCGAGCGCTCTGGCGACGGCGAACGCCGTGACCGCCGCTCCGGTCGCGAGAACCGCGACACCCGTCGGGGCGAAAGTAAAGATCAGTACATCGAGCGTGTTGTCACCATCAACCGCGTTTCCAAGGTTGTGAAGGGTGGACGTCGTTTCTCCTTCACCGCTCTGGTTGTCGTCGGTGACGGTGAAGGCACCGTCGGTGTCGGCTACGGAAAGGCCAAGGAAGTTCCCCAGGCTATTTCCAAGGGTGTTGAGGAAGCGAAGAAGAACTTCTTCCGCGTCCCGATGATCCGCCGCACCATCACCCACGTTGTTCAGGGCCGCGACGCGGCAGGTGAAGTTCTGCTTCGCCCCGCCGCCCCCGGTACCGGCGTTATCGCCGGCGGCCCCGTCCGTGCAGTCCTCGAGGCTGCAGGCGTCCACGACGTGCTGACGAAGTCGCTCGGTTCTGACAACGCAATCAACATTGTTCACGCAACTGTTGCTGCACTGAAGCTTCTGGAACAGCCTGAAGCAGTCGCAGCTCGCCGCGGTCTTCCGCTCGAGCGCGTTGCTCCCGCTTCCATGCTCCGTGCACGCGCAGAAGGCGAAGCTGAAAAGCGCGCTGCCGCTGAGGCAAGCGAAGCTGATAAGGCTGCTGCGGGGGTGACTGAGTGATGGCAAAGCTGAAGATCACGCAGGTCAAGTCCAGCATTGGCGCCAAGCAGAACATGAAGGACACACTGCGCACCCTCGGGCTGCGCAAGATCGGCCAGAGCGTCGTTCGTGAGGATGCAGAAACCGTTCGCGGTGCCATCCACACCGTTCGTCACCTGGTTACAGTTGAGGAGGTCGACTGACCATGGCGGACTCCACGAAGAACACCGGTGAGGAGCAGGGTCGCGTCGTTCGACTGCACCACCTGCGTCCCGCCGCTGGTGCAAAGACCGCGAAGACCCGCGTCGGTCGCGGTGAAGGTTCAAAGGGTAAGACCGCTGGACGTGGTACCAAGGGCACGAAGGCTCGTTACCAGGTTCCCGCAGGCTTCGAGGGTGGCCAGATGCCCATCCACATGCGCCTTCCCAAGCTGCGCGGCTTCAAGAACCCCTTCCGCGTTGAGTACCAGGTCGTCAACGTTGGTCGTCTGCAGGAGCTCTTCCCCGAAGGTGGAAAGGTGACTGTTGAGGATCTCGTTGCACGTTCCGCAGTGCGCGACGGTTGGGCAGTGAAGGTGCTCGGCACCGGTGAGCTCACCGTTAAGCTCGATATCGAGGTCGACTCCTGGTCGGCTTCGGCAGAAGCGAAGATTACTGCTGCCGGCGGTTCTATCAAGACCCGCTGAGTGGTGATTGCCACGGGGGTGGCTCGGTTTCCGGGCTACCCCCGTTTCGCTTTCTTGCACGTCGAGGCCGTTTCCCCAGTCGCTGAAGCCCCCGATTTCAGTGGCTCTCCAAGCGGGAGAGGGCCTTTACCCATATCACAGTTTCTCAAGTTCTCTACTTTTGATTCACAGTATCCCTGTCATTTCAGGTAGTCTTTTGAGAGTCGTGCGATCTAAATGGTCGCAATTATTTCGTTACGTAGGAGGAAGCCTTGCTCAGTGCGTTCGCGCAGGCATTCCGTACCCCAGATCTTCGACGGAAACTTCTATTCACGCTATTCATCATGGCGATGTTCCGTTTGGGATCTTTCATCCCAACTCCGGGCGTTGATTCGCAGGCAGTTACCAAGTGTCTTGCTCAGCAGAGTGACGCTTCGCTGCTGGATTTGGTGAATCTATTTTCTGGTGGTGCGCTCCTCCAATTGTCGATCTTCGCGCTGGGCATCATGCCCTACATCACCGCGTCGATCATCATCCAGCTTCTGCGCGTCGTGATTCCTCGTTTTGATGATCTGCACAAAGAAGGGCAGACCGGCCAGACGAAGCTCACGCAGTACACGCGTTATCTGACCATTTTCTTGGGCATTCTTCAGTCCACGACTATTATTTCGCTGGCCCGTTCCGGAAACCTCTTCGCAGGATGCTCTGAGAAGATCATCCCTTCGAATTCGGTGTGGACCTTCCTGCTGATGATGATCGTTATGACCGCAGGTACCGGTGTCATCATGTGGCTTGGCGAATTGATCACCGAACGCGGTATCGGTAACGGTATGTCGCTGTTGATCTTTACCTCTATTACCGCGCGTATGCCTTCTCAGCTTCTGACCATCGGCCAGAGCGGTAAGTGGGGAGCGGTCTTCGCGATCGTCGGCCTGATGCTTGTCGTCTCGATCGTCGTGGTTTATCTGGAGCAGGCTCAACGCCGAATTCCCGTTCAGTACGCAAAGCGCATGATCGGTCGCCGTCAGTACGGCGGTACGACGACTTACATTCCTCTGAAGATCAATATGTCGGGCGTTATCCCCGTCATCTTTGCCTCTTCACTTCTGGCATTCCCTCCGATGCTTGCACAGTTCGGCAGCCAGGACTCCAAGTGGGTTCAGTGGATTAGCGCGAACTTCCACCAGGACGCATGGCCCTACCTGACCAGCTACGCCCTGCTCACACTCTTCTTCACCTTCTTCTACACCGCGATCACCTTCGATCCCGATGAGGTGGCGGATAACATGAAGCGCTACGGCGGCTTCATCCCCGGATACCGCGCAGGCCGTCCTACGGCTGAGTTCCTGCGTTACGTGATGAACCGAATCACGACCGCCGGTGCGCTCTACCTGGTCATCGTCGCGCTCATTCCTTCGTTGGCGATCATTCCGTTGCACATTTCCCAAGGACAGATGCCCTTCGGCGGCACGACCCTTCTGATTATCATCGGTGTCGGCCTGCAGACGGTGAAGGAAATCAACACTCAGCTTCAACAGCATCACTACGAAGGATTCTTGCGATGACCGCTATCGTTCTCCTCGGCCCCCCTGGAGCTGGTAAGGGAACCCAGGCCGCGCGTATCGCCGAGCGCCTGAACATTCCCGCCATCTCCACCGGAGAGATCTTCCGCGCCAATATGTCTGAAGGCACGGAATTGGGTAAACGAGCCAAGGAATACATGGAACGTGGAGAGTTCGTTCCTGATTCGGTAACGAACCCCATGGTGAAGGTGCGCCTTTCCGCACCGGATACCGTTAACGGCTTCCTCCTTGACGGCTACCCCCGCACCCTGGAACAGGCGCACGTTCTACGTGACATGCTTGCCGAACTAGGTGTGAGCTTGGATGTTGTCCTAGAGATTCAGGTTGACGAAGATGAGGTCGTGGCTCGCATGCTCAAGCGGGCGACCGAGCAGAATCGCTCGGATGATACTGAGCCAGTGATTCGCCACCGCCTTGAGATCTACCACGAGCTGACTGAGCCCATGGCAACCTACTACGCCGATCAAGACCTACTTCAGGTCGTTGACGGACACGGTTCGATCGACGAAGTGAGCGAGCGCATTTTCGCCCTTCTCGACGGTCTCAACAAGTAAGCAACACGTACCCTGGCGCTGCTCAGCGCTGATACGGAACCGGGGCGCGGTGGTGAAAGCCATCGCGCCCCGGAGTTTCATCCAAAGGAAGCACAATGTCCCACATTGAATACAAGACTCTTGATCAGATCAAGTGGATGCGAGAAGCCGGGCTGGTTGTTGCGGAAATTCACCGAAGCCTGCGAGAAGCGGCACGTCCCGGCGTAACAACCGCTGAGCTGGATGAGGTCAGCGCAGATGCGATCCGTCGTTGCGGTGCGCGCTCGAACTTCCTCAATTACTACGGCTATCCCGCAACAGTGTGCATTTCCCCCAATGACGTGATCGTTCACGGCATTCCCGACAAGCGCAAGCTTGCAGTCGGTGACATTGTGACCTTTGACTGCGGTGCATGGCTTGAACGAAGTGGCAAACAGTGGCACGGAGACGCAGCCTTCTCGATGATCGTCGGAGATGAATTCACCTCTGATGAAGAGTTCGCGCGTTCATGGGTTCGTCGCCACCAGGGCCCGCGCGCAGGAAAGCGTTGGGGGAGCGCTATCCCTTCCGCTCCTCAAGGCGAGGCGGGGGAACCCGGTTCGGCCTCGGCAGGGGAAGTTTCAAAGCAGGGGAGCGTTGCGCGCAGGCGCGAGCTTGACCTCGTTACTCGTGAGGCGCTGTGGGCGGCGCTTGCCTCGGTTGCTCGTGGAAAGCGCGTGAGCGCAGTTGGCGAGGCCGTCGAGCGCGTCGTTGCCGAGCGTGCGGAGGACCTCGGTTGGGAAGCGGGAATTATCGAGGACTTCACCGGACATGGGATTGGCACCGCGATGCACCAGGATCCGGAAGTTCTGAACTACCGCGTGCGTGGTCTGATGCCCAAGTTGCGTCCCGGAATGGTTCTTGCTGTCGAGCCGATGCTGACAAGCGGAGACATTGAGAATGTCACCGAGAATGACGACTGGACGGTTCGTACCGTTGATGGCTCAGATGCTGCTCAATGGGAGCACACCATTGCGATTTTGGATGACGGCGTTGCGATCTTGAGTGCAGTTGACGGGGGAGTAGCAGGGCTCGCGCCCTTTGGTGTCACTCCTGTTCTGCTCGACTAGTCTCCCGCGCGTGTCTATGTTGATAGCTCGCAAGCATTAAGCGTGAGGCGATAGACACCGCATCCAGCTTTCCAAGAAGGGCCAAAATAGCGTAGGCTCGACCCTTGGACGTGTCTTTGGGGGCAGTATGCCTGCTTTCCGGGACAATCCCGAACGGTCTCAGGCCGTTCGAATCCGAAAAAGTAGTAGAGGATAGACGGAGGATATGGCGAAGAAGGACGGCGTCATCGAAATCGAAGGCACGGTTATCGAAGCCTTGCCGAATGCGATGTTCCGCGTGGAATTGAGCAATGGACACATCGTGCTTGGCCACATTGCCGGCAAGATGCGTCAGCACTACATCCGCATTCTGCCCGAGGACCGAGTGGTCGTCGAGCTGAGCCCCTACGACCTCTCCCGAGGCCGTATCGTCTACCGCTACAAGTGAACACACCGACACAAGCTACCTGCGGGTAGCGGAGGTACACACCATGAAGGTCAAGCCGAGTGTCAAGAAGATCTGTGACAAGTGCAAGGTGATTCGTCGCCACGGCAACGTCATGGTCATCTGTGACAACCCCAGGCACAAGCAGCGCCAGGGCTGAACCCTCGCTGCGATAACGCCGGAGTAATCCGGCAGCATCATTCCACACGCGCTTGCGCGACCCTCGGTTCGGAGGCCGGGGCCGGGTGGCTCACCCGGGAGGAGTGGTGACGACCTCCGATGAACAATTTGGAGCATAAACATGGCACGTATTGCCGGCGTCGACCTCCCTCGCGAAAAGCGTATGGAGATCGCGCTCACGTACATTTATGGAGTTGGACGCACCCGCGCCAAGGAGACCCTCGAGGCCACCGGCGTGAGCCCCGATCTTCGCGTGAAGGATGCCACCGAGGAAGACCTCGTCAAGCTTCGCGAATACATCGAGAACACCTTTAAGGTGGAAGGCGATTTGCGTCGTGAGGTCCAGGCAGACATCCGTCGCAAGATTGAGATCGGATCCTACCAGGGACTTCGTCACCGTCGTGGCCTGCCGGTCCACGGTCAGCGCACCAAGACCAATGCGCGTACCCGTAAGGGCCCCAAGCGCACCGTTGCAGGTAAGAAGAAGGCCAAGTAAGGCCGCTAAGTCCAGCGTGGACTTTTAACACACGACTTCGAAGGAACTGAAACACATGGCTGCAAAGACCACTCGTTCCGGCGCGGGACGCAAGCCGCGCCGCAGGATTTCAAAGAACGTCACTCACGGACACGCGTACATCAAGTCGACGTTCAACAACACTATCGTTTCCATTACCGACCCTACCGGTGCGGTGATCTCCTGGGCCTCCTCCGGCCAGGTGGGCTTCAAGGGTTCGCGTAAGTCGACCCCCTTCGCTGCTCAGCTTGCTGCCGAGGCCGCCGCGCGTCGCGCACAGGAACACGGCATGAAGAAGGTCGACGTCTTCGTGAAGGGTCCCGGCTCCGGCCGCGAGACCGCGATCCGTTCGCTTCAGGCTGCTGGCCTGGAGGTCGGTTCGATCCAGGACGTGACGCCCCAGGCATTCAACGGCGCTCGTCCCCCGAAGCGTCGTCGCGTCTGAGCCCCGGAGGGTGGAGATCCCACGGAAATCCACCCCCCACGTCTGGGCGGGATCACACAAGAATACGTGGCCTCGTCCTTACCTTTTCCCCGCAATGCGGGACCCCGATCCGGCGTCATATGGCGGGCGCCGGGAAGAAAGGACTAAGACGTGCTCATTGCAGAGCGACCCATCCTGACCGAAGAGAAGGTCAGCGAACTGCGCTCCCGTTTCATCCTGGAGCCCCTCGAGCCCGGTTTCGGCTACACGCTGGGTAACTCCCTGCGCCGAACCCTGCTCTCGTCGATCCCCGGCGCTGCCGTGACCTCCATCCGCATTGATGGTGTGCCTCACGAATTCCGGACGATCGAGGGCGTGAAGGAAGACGTTGCCGAGATCATCCTGAACATCAAGCAGATCGTTCTCTCCTCCGAGAACGACGAGCCTGTTGTCATGTACCTGCGTAAGGCAGGCCCGGGAGAGGTCGTCGCAGGGGATATCACCCCTCCGGCCGGCGTCGAGATTCACAACCCCGATCTGCATCTGGCAACCCTTAACGAAAAGGGCAAGCTTGAGATCGAGCTGACCGTCGAGCGTGGCCGCGGCTACGTGTCGGCTGCTCAGAACAAGGATCCCCAGGCTGAAATTTCCCGCATCCCGATCGATTCGATCTACTCTCCCGTTGTCAAGGTGACCTACAAGGTCGAGGCAACTCGTGTTGAGCAGCGCACCGACTTCGATCGCCTGATCATCGATGTTGAGACCAAGCCGGCAATCACCCCTCGTGACGCCGTTGCCTCCGCTGGCAAGACCTTGGTTGAGCTCTTTGGTTTGATGCGTGAACTGAACGAGGAAGCCGAAGGCATTGAAGTCGGTCCCTCGACCACGGATGCCACCCTCGCTGCCGACCTCGCGCTGCCCATTGAGAACCTCGGCCTGCAGTCGCGTTCCTACAACGCACTGCGTCGTCGCGGAATCCTCACTGTTGGCGAGCTCGTGGCTCACTCCGAGGCGGATCTGCTTGACATTCGCAACTTCGGTACGAAGTCGATTGAAGAAATCAAGGAAGCTCTTGCAACCCTTGGGATGACCCTGAAGGATTCCGTCCTGCCCTCCGGTGAGGCCAGCGAATCCGGTTCCATCCACTTCAGCGACGATCAGTCCATCTGACATGCTGCGTCCGATGGACGCATAAATTCCTAGGAGACAAAATGCCCACCCCCAAGAAGGGTGCTCGTCTGGGCGGAAGCCCGGCACACCAGAAGCTGATCCTCAAGAACCTTGCGACTCAGCTCATTGAACACCGCTCGCTTACCACGACCGAGGCCAAGGCTAAGGCCCTGCGCCCCTTCGTTGAGAAGCTCGTGACCAAGGCAAAGCGTGGCGACATGCACGCTCGCCGTACCGTGGCTCGCGTCATCACCGACAAGAACGCCCTGTACACCCTGTTCGACGTCATCGCTCCCGCGCTTGATCCCGAGCGTCAGGGCGGCTACACCCGCCTCACCCGCGTGGGTAACCGCAAGGGCGACAACGCTCCTCTGATGCAGATTGAGTTCTGCATGGAGGCCGTCGAGAAGAAGGCAGTCGTGAAGTCTGCTGAGAAGACCGCCGAAAAGGCCGCTGCAGCCGAGGTTGCAGCAGAGGCTGAGGAAGCTGCAGAAGCCGCTTCCGAGCGCGCCGAAGAGGCTCGCGAAGAGGGCGATCTTGCCATGGCTAACGAGGCTGAAGAAATCGCAGCCGAGGCCGGCGAAGAGGCTGACGCCGCCGAGCAGGTCGAAGAAGAGAAGTGATCTCTTTCGCGTAAGCGACTTGAAAGGGGCCGGTACCACTCGTGGTACCGGCCCCTTTGTCGTGCCGATCCTAGCCTTCATATTTCTTGTCTTTTCAGGATGAAAGCCACAGGTGGCTGTAGCCTGTAACTATGACTCGCGAGATGACACTGGCAGTGGATTGCGGCGGTGGCGGAATTAAAGCTTCCGTCCTTGATGGGCAGGGAACAATGGTTGCCCCGCCAAAACGGACGCCCACTCCCTACCCGCTTCCTCCTGAATTGTTGGTTCAGACGATCATCAACCTTGCCGCTCAGCTTCCAGAAGCTCATCGCGTGACCGTTGGGATGCCGGGAATGATTCGTCATGGGGTTGTTATTGCAACCCCGCACTACATCACGAAGGACGGGCCGCGCTCACGTGTTCTTCCCGAGCTCGTTGAGAAGTGGGATCACTTTGATATGGGGCAGGCGGTTGAGAGTGCTCTTGGCATTCCGACCAAGGTTCTCAATGACGCTGAAGTTGCCGGAGCCGGCGTGATCACCGGACGCGGTCTGGAAATGATCATCACACTGGGCACGGGGCTTGGAAACGCGGTCTTCGATGGTGGGCAGCTTTCGCCACACGTTGAGGTCTCACAGGGGCCGATTCGATGGGGTCTCACCTACGACGATTACATCGGCGAGCATGAGCGACTTCGCCTAGGAGACGTTCATTGGTCTCGCCGCGTACGCCGAGTCGTGGACGGCCTGCGTCCCATGTACATGTGGGATCGTCTGTATCTGGGCGGTGGCAATTCAAAACGAATTGTCCCAACCTACCGTGACCGTCTTGGTGAGGACGTGATCATTGTCCCCAACGATGCCGGCATTATCGGAGGAGTGCGCTCGTGGGAGCTCTAAGTAATTCCCAGCTACGAATCCGTCTGGATCTTGCCTACGATGGCACTTTCTTCCACGGCTGGGCCGCACAAGATGGCCTTCGTACTGTCCAGGGTGTTCTCACCCAGACGCTTTCGACAATTTTGCGCCGTCCTGTGATGTTGACTGTCGCAGGACGAACTGATGCCGGAGTTCATGCACGCCATCAAGTCGCCCATTTTGATTGCGCTTCTGACGCCTTCCAGTCTTTGATACGCGAATCCGACCGCCCCGAAGACGAAGAAGAACTCAACCAGGCCTGCTGCCGCGCACTGTTGCGACGCGTGAACTCGCTTCTTGGTCGTGAATATATCGAGCACATGGCGACAACCGGTCTGAGAGTGCCTCGGGGGACTGCTGATGCCCGTCTCTTGGAAGTAAGCGTGGTATCCGCAGACTTCGATGCGCGTTTCGCAGCGCTTGAGCGCTCCTACACTTATCGCCTCGTCCCCGAGGGGCAACTGCCTCTGGCGCGACGTTGGGATGTGTACGAGGTTGCCCAGCCCCTCGACACCGAGGCGATGAACCGAGCAGCGCAGCCTCTTCTGGGCGAGCACGAATTCCTTGCCTTCTGTCGCCCGCGTGAGGGGGCAACGACAATCCGCGAACTGCGTGAGTTGCGCATTGTTCCCGAGGCCGGGGGGACCGGGGTGCTCGAGTGTCATGTGTGCGCTGATGCCTTCTGCCATTCCATGGTTCGTTCCCTTGTTGGCGCTTTAATTGAGGTCGGTAGGGGAGCGCGCGAGGAAAGTTGGCCCGCGCAGCTGCTTGAGAAGGCCTCGCGCCAGGACGCGGCCCCCATTGCCCCCGCGCATGGGCTGACCCTGGAATCCGTGAGTTATCCTGACGAGGCCGAGTGGAGCGATCAGGTCCACCGGGCGCGCCGTATGCGTGGTTTTGCCTTTGACGGAAGCCTTGAAGAATGGGCCATGGGCGGCAATTGCTGCGCTGGTTGATTCAGAAACGATATGAGGAATAAGCCACACTCTGGTCTGCGCTTTGACCCCGCTGCCTTTTGGCGCATAAACTAACAGGTGCTGTGTGTCAGCTGGACCTCTGGTGCCTTCCCACTCGCCGGAGAAGAAATTCGGCTGATGCCTCGCGGAACCGTTTCATAGCGGGCCGGTGCGTCGAATATTCGATGCTAGGCCCCATGACAGAAAGAATTGAAGGTTACGCCCGTGCGCACCTATTCACCTAAGCCGGCGGATGCCGACAAGCAGTGGTACGTCATCGACGCCACTGACGTCGTCCTCGGTCGCCTGGCGGCTCAAGTTGCCGCTATCCTTCGTGGGAAGCACAAGCCGACGTTTGCCCCTCACCTCGATATGGGCGATTACGTCATCATCATTAATGCGGACAAGGTTGCCCTCACCGGTAAGAAGCTTGACCAGAAGATGGCCTACCGCCACTCCGGTCGCCCCGGTGGTCTGAGCGCAACACGCTATCGCGATCTCATGGCTGAGCGTCCTGAACGCGCAGTCGAGAAGGCAGTCCGCGGCATGCTTCCTCACACCAGCCTCGGCCGCGCGCAGTTCAAGAAGCTGCACGTTTACGCCGGAGCTGAGCACCCGCACATCGGCCAGCAGCCGATTCCCTACGAAATCACCCAGGTCGCCCAGTGAGCGCGTCGCGCTTCTGAGCCCAACGAACTGCACTGAGGAGAACTGTGGCTGAGACCACCGAGATTCTTGAGCTGGATGAGGAAGTTGTCCCCAGCTCCTACACCACAGAGACTGAGTCAGCGCCTGCTGGTGCTGGTCAGTCCATCACCGCGCCCGGCGCGGGCCTTGGCCGCCGTAAGGAAGCCGTTGCCCGTGTTCGCCTGGTTCCCGGCAACGGCCAGTGGACCATTAACGGACGCACTCTTGAAGATTACTTCCCGAACAAGCTGCACCAGCAGCTCGTGAAGTCCCCCTTCACCCTGCTTGATATCGACGGTCGCTTCGATGTGATCGCTCGTATCAATGGTGGCGGCATCTCCGGCCAGGCCGGCGCGCTGCGCCTGGGCATCTCTCGCGCACTGAACGAGATCGATCGTGACGCGAACCGCCCCGCACTGAAGAAGGCTGGCTTCCTGACCCGCGACGCCCGCGCTGTTGAGCGTAAGAAGGCAGGCCTCAAGAAGGCACGCAAGGCTTCGCAGTTCTCGAAGCGCTGATCTTCGCCTTTACTTCAAGGTGTGGCCCCAATCGGAAGATTGGGGCCACATTTTTGTAGTCGAAATGCCTAGTTCTCTGCTTGCTTTCCTGGAATGTTGGTTGCTGGTCAATCGATTGAGTGAACAGTGAGCAGCTAGAATAGCGGTGGATTAATTTTCGAGCGGGAGGTACCCCGATGGCCAGGTTGTTCGGAACAGATGGCGTGCGTGGACTTGCAAATGTCGACTTGACTGCGCCACTTGCCTTGGAACTGGGTGAAGCGGCAGCGCGCCTGACGATTCAGGGACGCCCGGCCTCGGGACATAAACCAAAGGCGATCATCGGCCGCGATACGCGTATCTCCGGCGAGTTCCTGGACCATGCGCTGGCGGCGGGTTTGGCAAGTGCGGGAATGGATGTTGTCCGCGTTGGCGTTGTGACCACGCCGACCGTTGCGCATCTGACGGCCTCATCCTCAGTTGACTTGGGCGTCATGATTTCTGCCTCGCACAACCCCATGCCCGACAATGGCATTAAGTTCTTCGCTCACGGCGGCTATAAGCTTCCCGACCAAGTTGAAGACCAGATTCAAGAGCTTCTCAACACTTCGTGGGATCGTCCGACCGGCGCTGCAGTCGGTGAGGTCGAATACGACGATGACTGGGCAGAAAAGTCCTACATCGAGCACTTGATGGCCTCCTTGGGTACCGATCTTGATGGTCTACGCATCGCGGTTGACTGCGCCAATGGTGGTGCGTCTTTCCTTGCTCCCGAAGCCTTCCGTCAGGCGGGCGCCGATGCCGTTGTCATTAATGCGGCTCCCGATGGGCGCAACATTAACGACAAGGCCGGTTCCACTCATCCCGAGCAACTTCAGGCCCTGACCGTTGCTTCCGAAGCTGATTTTGGTGTTGCTTACGATGGCGATGCCGACCGTTGCTTGGCTGTGGACCGCGATGGCAACATTGTTGACGGCGACAAGATCATGGGCGCACTTGCTGTCCATATGCGCGACGAGGGCCAGCTTGCCAAGGACACCTTGGTTGTCACTGTCATGTCGAATCTTGGCTTGATTCTTGCCATGCAAGAGGCAGGGATCAAGACGGTCCAGACCGGAGTTGGTGACCGTTATGTCCTAGAAGCCATGCTCGAAGGTGGGTACTCGCTGGGTGGAGAACAATCCGGACACATCATCGCGAAGAAGTACGCAACTACTGGCGACGGCATCCTCTCCTCGTTGCTGTTGGCACGCATGGTGAAGGAATCGGGTCGAGATCTGGCCGACCTCACAAGCTTCATCAAGCGCCTTCCTCAGACGCTGATCAACGTTGGGGGAGTGGATCGTTCGCGCGCGAACACCGACCCGGCCGTTCAGGAAGCAGTTGCCGCTGCCGAGGCCGTGCTGGGCAATACGGGTCGCGTCCTGCTTCGTCCCTCCGGTACCGAACCTTTGGTCCGTGTCATGGTCGAGGCCGCAACGCAGTCCCAGGCCGATGGCGTGGCTTCGCGCTTGGCTGATGTCGTGAAGGAAAACTTGGCGCTCTGAAACCGCTGAAGGCTCCGCGGCCTCGGCTCCTTTAGCCTCTACGAGCCACAGATTGTCTCCATACCGCGCGAGTTGGAATGGTGATGGTCTGTGGCTTGGCTTTTCCGCGAGGTTTCTCAACAGCCCTGATGATCGCGTCTACTGCTTGAGAAGTCATTTCGTGGAGTGGCCACTCTACGGTAGTGAGTCCCAGCTCTGAGCTATTCACGGGATCTTGGTTTCCGAATCCAAGGATCGAAAGGTCCTGGGGGACACGCAGGTCGAGTTCTGCTGCTGCCTTGAATACGCCGGGAGCTTGGGAGTCATCGGCAAGAGCAACAAGGCCGATTTCGCTGTTCTCCGAGAGTAAGCGTAAAGCTGCTTGATAGGCGGTTGACGCGTCCCAGTCCGGAAGTGCCAGCATGGCGAACCGCTTCCCAAATGTGGCTTCGAGCGGTTGTTGTCGGGAGTGATTCGTATTTGGCCCGGCAAGGAATACTGCGTGTTGTTTCCCTGATGTCTGCGCGCTGTGGTCGAGGATTTCCTGGACTCCCGCGCATTCGTCAATTCTGACAAGAGCGTGTGCACCTTGGCGGTCGTCGGTGTTAATCATCGACATAGCAACGACGGGAATCCCCAGATTCCCTAAAAGAGTAGAGGCGAAGCTCTCCGCCGAGGTGGTTTCGCGAATAACACCCGCTAATTGGGTATCTCCAAGAACGGCGCGGATCGTCTCTGCGTCAGAAGGGTCCGCACTAGATTGGAACAGTGGAAGCAGTAGGTATCCACGTCGTTGAATCTCAATCATCGCCGTTGTTAAAACGGTGTGGACCACGGGAACGAAGGGGTTGTCGGGGAGTTCAGCCATCAAAAGTGCGATGAGTCGTGAACTTCCACGTCGAAGCGAGCGTGCGGCAGCGTTGGGAATGTAGTTGAGAGTGCGCGCGGCATCTTGGACACGCTGGATCGTCGCGGGTGCAATCTTGACTTCGGGTCCGCGACCATTGAGCACGAGCGATACAGTTGAGGGAGCGACGCCCGCTGCGCGAGCGACGTCTGCCCGTGTGGCTCGATCCATTTCATCTCCCTGGTGCTGAGTCCACCGAATCTGCGTGAATGCAACAACTATAACGTGTTAGTCTAGGTGTGCTACAAGGCGTCGATGTTGACTTACCTGAAAGGCTCATGATGAAGACTACGCCCTCATATGCACCGAGAACAGGGAAACTTGCCTCACCACGTGCATATTTTGCTGATGACCCGGGTGAGTTGAGTCTGGATGGAACGTGGTTTTTCGACTATCACCGCAGTGATCCAAACCCCGATGCCAACCCCGAGTTGGCCTTCGAGCAGCCCTTTGTTCCTGAGACAGAGACTATTGACGTGCCCAGTCATTGGGTCTTGAGGGGAGAAGGTCGCTGGGGTGCTCCCGCCTACACCAACGTTGATTTCCCATTCCCCGTCGATCCACCCTTTCCTCCGGAAGAAAATCCTGTCGGCGACTATTCGCGGCGTTTCACGTGTCCAGAATCCTGGCTTACTTCGGGAGGGCAGGTTCGCCTACGCTTCGAGGGCGTTGAATCCCAGATCATTGTTTGGGTCAACGGCCAATGGATCGGAATGGCCCGGGGTTCACGCCTTGCGCATGAATTCGACATCACCCAGGCACTTGTCCCCGGTGAAAATACGGTGACTCTTCGCGTCCACCAGTTCAGTGCGGGGTCCTATCTTGAGGATCAGGATCAGTGGTGGCTTCCCGGAGTTTTCCGCTCAGTTTCACTGCGATACCTTCCCGACTTCTCCATTGAGGACCTGTGGATCGATACCGATTACGAGGCCGGGCAAGGATTTGTGGCCCTTGAGCTGAGAGTGCGCGGGGCGCAGAGTGAAACGCTTGGTGTGAATCTGGACATCGAGGGCCTCGGTACCTCAGTGCTGACGCTCACGCGAGGGGAGGATGGCCGTTACAGGAGCGAAAACATCGGCCTCGGAACTGTTCAGCCCTGGAGCCCGCAATCCCCGAAACTTTACGCCGCGCGCGTGCAAGCGGTGGGGGAGGGAGGCCGCCTGACGGAAGTGCGTCACCTGCGCCTCGGTTTCCGAAGGATCGAAATTGTTGATGGCGTGCTGCGTGCCAATGGACAGCCACTGAAGCTGAATGGTGTTAATCGCCATGAAATCCGTGCTGATGAGGGGCGAGTATTTAGCGAAGAATTCGCGCGCGCCGACCTTGAACTCATGAAGTCGATGGGAATCAACGCGATCCGAAGCTCTCATTACCCGCCTCACCCGCGCCTGCTTGATCTGGCCGATGAAATTGGGCTGTGGGTCATGCTCGAGGGGGATATTGAAACCCACGGTTTTGAGGGGAACCGTACCTGGATCGATAACCCTACCGACGATCCGCGCTGGGAAGCCTCCTACCTTGACCGCACTGAACGCGCTTTTGAGCGCGACAAGAACCATGCCAGCATTTTCTGCTGGAGCCTGGGGAACGAATCTGGAACAGGTCGCAACCTGGCGGCATCTGCGCATTGGCTCCATGAACGCACCAATGGGCGAGAGATCGTCCACTACGAAGGCGACCACGCCATGGAGTATGTCGATATCTACTCGCGAATGTATCCGACGCTTGAAGAAGTCGCCGCGGTGCTTGATGACACGGATCTGCATGCTCCTGTTGCTGTCCCAAGTCATCCGAGCGCGGCCGTAGATGATGCCGCGAAAGAACGTATTCGCAGCGCTCCCTACATCATGTGCGAGTATCTCCACGCGATGGGAACTGGGCCTGGTGGGGCTGCTGCTTATGCCCAGCAAATGACCCATCCGCGTCATGCGGGAGGCTTCGTGTGGGAGTGGCGTGACCATGCACTGTGGCGCACTCTTCCTGACGGGCGTCGTGCTCTTGCCTACGGCGGCGATTTTGGCGAGGAGGTCCACGACGGGAATTTCGTCTGCGATGGTTTGGTTGATGCGCTTTCGCGTCCCTATGCGGGGACCAGGGCATGGATTCGCGCGCTCGCACCTGATGCGCCGATCCTTCGTGAGCGTGCGCAGAAATCGGGTGGCGAGGCCGAGGAGCGCTTGCGTGCTCTGGCTTCCGCAGCTTCCTCTCTGCTTGCCCCTAGCGAGGCCGAGAGCAGCGCCGTGTTTGACGATCGCGGGCGCGTGGAGTCCGTGGGAGGGCTTCCGATCATGGCGGAGATCAGCGTCTACCGTGCGCCGACCGATAATGATCGCGGGCGCGGTCCCGTCGACTATTGGGGGATTTCTTCTGATGATCTAGGGCCGCTGGGAACGGGGACTGGGCAGTGGGGAGTCTCCCATGCCCAGCGTTGGGAAATGGTGCGTTTGCACCTTCTGCGCAGGACCTGGCACGGAAGCTCGTTTAAGCACGGAACGCGAGTGCTGATTGAACGTTGGGCGCCACCTGCTGCGCAGTTTGGACTTGAAGCACGCTGGACTTTTACTTCCGTAGACGGAGAAAACGAAGGCGCATCTGCGGGTGTTGCACTGCCGGGAAGTCGCCTCCTCGTCAAGGTTGAAATGACCCCCTATGGAGAGTGGCCCGAGCGTATCCCCCGCGCGGGGGTTCGTCTACGCATTCCGGGAACGGGGTGGACGGCCTCGTGGGTCGGGGAGACGGACATTGCTTATACAGATATTCCTGGCGCCAATCCAGATGGTTTTGGGCACGCTGAGCTTGAGGGGCTTTGGGATGTGGGAGTCAAACCCCAAGAAGGTGGACATCGACCGGGATTGAAGATTCTTGAGCTACGTGGGGAAGAGCGTGCACTCATAATCATTCCCCGCAGCGAGATGGGATGGAGTGCATCGCCCTGGAGCGAGCGAGAGCTTGCCCAGGCTGGTCATTGGGAAGACTTGTCGGAATCAAATCGGACTTTTGTCTGGCTTGACGCCGTTCAAGACGGCATTGGGACTCGCTCGTGTGGTCCTGATGCGCGCCCCGAATTCGGTGCTCGTATGGCAGCGCGCACCATGGAATTCATCCTTTGTGTAACGGATCTATAACAATTGTTCGCTATGCAACGTGAAGTCTGGCTGGCAACGGTAGCCTAGGCTTATCAACTAACACGAGATAGTTAGTGATTCGGTATTCATATCGATCTACGACACGAACCAACGGAGGTTTCGCATGTTGAAGAAAAGGATGGCCGCCGGTGTTGTCGCCCTGGCCATGATGAGCACTCTTGGGTTGAGCGCCTGCTCGAACGGCAGCGACTCTTCCTCGAATTCCGCAAGTAGCGGATCGGCATCGGGTTCTATCCCCAAGCCTGATGTTTCCTGCGATATTCCCGCAACGAATCTCGACGATTCGAAGATCGACACCTCGAAGGTCGAAGGTGAAATCACCTTCCAGACTCAGGGCCTCAAGACCGATTTCGGTGACTTCTTCACCAAGAAGATCAAGGAATTTGAGGACGCAAACCCCGGCGTCAAGATCAAGTGGACTGACCAGGCAGGTGGCGCTGAGTTCGACCAGACCATCACCGCACAGGCAACAAACTGCCAGATGGCGGATGTTGTGAACGTTCCTTCCTCGACCATCCTCGCTCTGTCAAAGTCCAACCTCCTCATGGACTTTGATGTGAAGGCTCCCGGTATCGGCGACAAGTTCGTTCAGACTATTTGGGATTCGACCAAGCTTGGTGCAAACAAGCACCACACTGCTCTTCCTTGGTACTTCGGTCCCTACATCACCACCTACAATAAGGAAGTTTTCAAGCGCGCAGGTCTGGATGAAAACACCTCTCCCAAGACCATGGAAGAGATGTTCGACTACGCCGCTAAGGTCGGTGCAGACGGCAAGGGCGATTACGGAATCTACGGCTCCCCGCAGTGGTACATGACCGCCCAGCTGCACGGCATGGGTGTCAACCTCATGAACGCTGACAAGACCGAGTTCAACTTTGCCGACAATGAACAGGCCATCAAGTATGTGACCCGCTTGGCTGAGCTCTACAAGAGCGGTGCAATTCCGAAGGACTCTCTGACCGGTGAACCCGATCCCGGCAAGGCATACGCCGATGGAAACCTCGCATTCGGTACCCCGAATGCCTCCTTCCTGAAGTCCGTGAAGGCCAACAACGCGACCGTCTACAACAACACCGGTGTCGGCCCCTTCCCGACCAACCCCGGAATCAAGCCGGTCTTCGAAGGCCAGTACATCGGCGTGTCCGTCTCGACCAAGAACGCTCCTCTGGCAATGAAGTTCGCCGAGTGGATCACCAACGCTGAGAACGAATACGCATGGACCCACGACGGCGGCGCGATCATCTTCCCGGCAGCAACAAGTGCTCTTGACAAGCTTGTTGCCAACCCGCCGGAGATCGCTAACGACCCGGTCTTCAAGGCTGCCTACGAAGAAGCTGCAAAGGCTGCAAAGGACGCCGAGGCCTACACCGACGTCTTCTACACCACCGGTGCTGTTCAGGACAGCCTGGTTGAGAATGTGAACAAGGCAATCCGCGGAGAGGTAGACCCCAAGACCGCTCTGAAGACTGCACAAGATCAGATGAACAAGAAGCTCAAGGCTCTTGGCGAATGATCTAACCCTTGCCGGGGCGAAACCACAGCGTGTTTCGCCCCGGCAAAACCTCTAAACAGCACCGAAGGACCTGACAATGTCGTCGCGTACAGGACGTGCCCCAAGCCGATCTCTTAATGGGGCAGCGCGTTTCCGCCCGGGATGGATGCCGTGGATCTGGATTACACTCCCGGTCTTGGCAATTATTACTTTCTACATTTATCCCTTCATCACAACGGTTTTCGTGTCTTTCACGAAGACCAAACCGCTGAGGAAAATTGGTCCCTTCATCGGGATCGAAAACTACACCTACGTTCTGAACGACCCGGAATTCTGGGGATCTCTGCGCAACTCACTCATCTACGCGGTCTGCGTTGTTCCTTTGATGGTGCTTCTCCCTCTTCTTCTTGCGCTCCTGGTCAAGTCCTATGTTCCAGGAATCGGATTTTTCCGCGCGCTCTACTATCTGCCGGCGGTTTCCTCGCTGGTCGTCATCTCATTGGCGTGGCGCTACTTGCTCAATGAAAGAGGTCCCGTCAATAACCTCCTGACCTCGTGGGGGATGGATACGGTTCCCTTCCTCTCGAATCAGTGGCTGATCCTGTTCTGCGCCATGCTCATTACCCTGTGGCAGGGCTTGCCCTACTACATGATTCTGTACTTGTCCGCCTTGGCGAACGTTGATAAGTCTCTGTACGAGGCCGCCGAGCTTGATGGGGCAGGAAGCGTCCGTCGTTTCTTCACCGTCACTGTTCCCGGTGTCAAGGTCATGATGTTCTTGGTTGCGACACTGACAACGATTGGCTGTCTCAAAATCTTCACCGAGGTCTATCTGCTTGGCGGAACCGCTTCACCAACGAAGACTTTGACCATGTACATCCGAGACTGGACCGATCCGACGTATGGCTCTCTAGGCAAGGGTGATGCCGCTTCAGTGTGTCTCTTCCTGATCACCTTCGGATTCATTATTGCCTCCCAGAAGCTCCAGAGGAAGGCTGAAGATCAATGAGTACCGCATCTGCAACTAGTGCAGCCACGTCCTCGTCGAAGTTTGCACAATGGCGCAAGGCTCGCAAACTTGAAAATCAGTCACGAAATGTGGCATCGCGCCAGATCAAGGGTTCTCGCCTTGTGCTGCGCTACATCACGCTGGTCGTCGTTGCAATCCTCATGGTCGGCCCGCTTCTGCTTCCTCTCCTTGCAGCATTCAAGGCACCTGGAGAGTCCGTCTTCGGCCAGGGCGCAACGATCTTCCCGCAACATTGGTCATTGGCAGCTTTTGCGACGCTGTTCAAACAAACTGGAATCCTGCGAGCAATCGGCAACTCGGTCATCGTTGCCACACTGACAGTCGTTTCAAACATCATCTTGTCCTGCTTGGGCGGATACATGCTTTCGCGGCGTGGGTGGACTGGCCGCAACATCATGTACTTCGTTGTCCTCTCGGCGATGATCTTCCCCTTCGAATCGATCATGCTGTCCCTGTACTCGATGATGGTCTCAATCGGCACGTACAAGACGCTTACCAGTGTGTGGATGGTCGCCATGATCGGCCCCTTCCAGATCCTCATGATGCGCGCGGCTTTCCTTGGAATCCCCGAAGAAATTGAAGACGCAGCACTGATTGATGGGGCGGGTGAATGGTCGCGTTTCTGGAGGATTTTCCTCCCTCAGGTACGCGGAACTCTCACGGTTGTTGGCCTGACATCCTTCATCGGTGCTTGGTCCGACTTCCTTTTCCCGTTGCTCATGCTTGTTGACAACGATAAGCACACCTTGATGCTGGAACTGACGGCAATTCAAAATTCCGCTCAGGGAACGACGTACCAGTTGGTGTTGGCTGGTGCTGTTGTGGCATTGGTTCCGGTTGTCCTAGTCTTTGCTTTCTCGCAGAAATACTTCTTCCGCGGGATTGAAGACGGCGGTTTGAAGTTCTAGACCTTTAAGGCATAACTCATGAGTGACGAACTGAGTGAAGATTTTGCCCCCGACGCGCTAGAGGCCGCAGGTGCTCTGCGTCAATATCCAGATCCCGGATATATTTGGCCCTCAGACCCGCGTACCCTCGCCGCCCTAGAAAAGTGGAGGGACCATAAGGTCGGTGTCATCATCCACTGGGGAATCTTCTCTCACATTGGACAGGATGGTTCGTGGTCACTGCACCGCCAGCGTTTGGGTGGCTTCACAGATCCGCCTGAAGAATGGACGGGGAGCGACGAGGAATACCACTCCTGGTATTGCGATCAGGCTCGCAGCTTCACCGGAGAAGACTTTAACGCCGAGGAATGGGCATCAGCCTGCGCAAAGGCGGGAATGCGCTATCTGGTCTTTACGACAAAGCACCATGATGGCTATGCCATGTACGACACCGATTTCTCGAACTTTAAGTCAACCAGTGAAGATGCGGGGCTGGGGCGGGACATTGTCCGCGAGATGTTCGATGCTTTCCGTGCATACAACATGGAGACAGGTGTTTATTTCTCGAAGGCCGATTGGAACCATCCAGGATATTGGGATCGTGCACGTACGATCACTGACCGCTATCACAACTTCGATATTGAGACGCACCGCGCAAAGTGGGATTCCTTCGTTCGTTACACCCACAATCAGATCGATGAGCTGCTGCGCAACTATGGCAAGGTCAACGTGCTGTGGCTTGACGCAGGATGGGTCCGCGAACCCGATGAGCCGATCGATATTGATCAGATAGCCGAGCATGCTCGCGAGCTCCAACCCGATATTTTGGTCGTGGACCGTGAGGTTCACGGGGTGAATGAAAACTATCGAACTCCCGAGCAGGAAGTCCCCGAGGATATCCGACTCTATCCCTGGGAATCATGCATCACCATGACTCGCGGGTGGTGTTCGATGCGCCCCGAGGAACCGATCAAGCCCATGCGCCACATCATCTCCAATCTCTTGGCGATTGTGTCTCGAGGCGGCAACTACTTGATCGGGATCGGCCCCGATGCCCAAGGGCGCATGTCGAGTTGGATCGGGCGAGGCCTCGAGGAGCTTGGTAGGTTCTTGGACGTCAACGGAGAGGGGATCTACTCAACTCGTCCGTGGACGGATATCGACCAGGTGTCGGGAGAAGAAGGATGGTCGTGGTACGCGACGCGGCCCAAGGATGATGACCAGCGGGTCTTCTTCTTTGGGATGCCCCCGGCTGCGCCCGCTGACGAGGCCACAGAACTTTCCGTCGAAGAGGCGACTTTTGCCCCTGCTGGCCTTGCGTCAACGTGGCTTGAGATTCCCGGGAAAGTTCTTGAAGCGCGAATCCTTGGGAGCGCCGAACCCGTCATCGTTGAGAATCGTGAAGGCTCATCACGCCTCGTGATCCCACAGACCGATTTGCACTACGCAATCGGACTCGAACTCACCTTCTGAGTCTGAGCGATTCGACTCGGTGATCTGAACCCTTTGTAAAGACCATCGTTGCGCGCTCGCGGGTTGGGGCAATGTTCTCCAGAAGGTTCGGGAGGTTAATTTCTTCCCAAATCGAGCGAGCCGTGGCCTCGGCCTGAGCATCGGTCAGCGAAGCGTAGGTGCGGAAGAAAGAATCTTCACGAGTAAATGCGGTCTGACGCAGCGTGAGGAAACGATCAACGTACCACTGCTCGATGTTGTCTGGTGAAGCATCAACGTAAATGCTGAAATCAAAAAAGTCGGAGACAGCCACCGGCATGACTCCGGGACCCCACTTGGGAGGTTGAAGGACATTGAGTCCTTCAACAATCAGGATGTCGGGGCAATCAACGACAACACTTTCGCCTTCGACGATGTCATAAACGACATGCGAATAGACGGGTGCTTGGACATGACGCTTCCCTGACTTCACCGCCGAGAGAAAAGAAATAAGGGCGGGACGGTCGTAGGACTCGGGGAAACCTTTTCTCCCGAGCAAGCCTTTGGAGCGGAGTACTGCGTTGGGGAAAAGGAAACCGTCCGTGGTGATCAGGTCAACTCGTGGGGTTTTCTCCCAGCGTGAGAGCAAGAAACGAAGAAGGCGTGAAACAGTTGACTTGCCCACTGCAACTGAACCACCGATACCGATGATGAAAGGTACATGAGTGCGGCACGGGCGCATGAGGAAACGTGAACGTTCCTGCTCGATGCGTCGATGTCCCTCAACGTAGAGCTGGAGAAGCGCAGTCAAAGGGCGGTAGATCGCGTCGACCTCGGCAATATCGATGGGATCGCCAAGGGTTGCTAGGCGTGCCAAATCAGTATGCGTCAGCGGAAGGGGAGTGCGGTCTGCCAGTTTGTCCCACTGGGCACGCGAATAGAAGTCGAAGGGAGAATCTTCGGAAGTGGTGCTGTCGCTCACAGTCAATATTGTGGCAAGCCCGTGGGAGCTTAAGCCAATTAATGATCCTGATTCTGTAAAAGTGTTACCTATTGCGCAGGTGAAGACGGCAACTTACATCTTGTGCAATCTCAATCATCTACTAGCCTGAAACAGTTGCCTAAACGGTTGTCTGTATTGACGTAAACGAAAAATGGAAGGTGTCATGATCGACTACTTCATCGCGCTACTTCCGGCTCTTTTCCTTGGCTTTATGTCCATCGTCCTTGTCGCTCAAGGCGGCGATGATCGACAAAAGACCCTGGGAACTTTGGGAGGTGCTTTCCTCTTCTCAGCTCTGGCAACCCCCTTCATCGATGTTCATTGGACAACCAAGACACTGCTCATTTCCTTCCTCTCAGGCTTGATCCTAGGATTCGGGCAGTATCTCCAAATTCTTTGTCTGAAGGTCCTCGGTGTCTCACGCACCATGCCGCTGACGACTGCAGGCCAGATTATCTTCATGTGCCTGGGTGGGATCATTCTCTTCGGTGAGATGAACCATGGCCTTGCGCTTGTCTTTGCACTGAGCTCTATCGCGCTTCTCACCCTGGGCGTCGTCTTCATCTCCAAGACTGAAAAAACTCAGGAGGCAGCCGCCGAAAACGTTGACTGGAAGCGCGGAACAATACTTCTCGTTATCTCAACCGCCTGCCTTGTCGCCTACCTCCTGATTGTTCAAGGCTTCGGCTTGGACGGACGCTCCGTGATCCTTCCTCAATCGGTTGGTTACTTCCTTGTCGGTCTCATCGCAACGATCCCCGCGCTTTCGCCTCAGCTTGGTAAGGAAGACCGCCGCTGGAGCTGGCTCACCGTCCGCCAGATCCTTCCTGGACTCATGTGGGGTGCGGCAATTCTGCTCACTCAGATTTCCTCGTCGCGCATGGGCGTCGCAGTTGCGTTCCCCCTGTCGCAGATGGGCGTTATCATCCAGACCTTTGGCGGGATCTTGATCCTTCACGAGACGCGAACTTCCCGAGAAATGCGCTGGACGATCATCGGAGTCGTTGTCATGGTCATCGGGGTCATCATGGTGGGTGTTGCTCGCTCATTCAGCTAGACCTCGCTCGTGTCGGATGTTCCCGTTGAACACGTGAAACAATGGGCATATGGCTGAGCAGATCCCTCTCTTCGATCCCCAAAGCGCGCGCGAGTTCCTTTTTGCGCCTTCCTCTGACGAGGATAAGTATCGCCGAGGCGTTGTCGGAGTTGTCGCGGGATCTGATACCTACCCGGGTGCGGGGTTGCTGGCAACCTTAGCCGCCTCGAATACCGGAGTGGGCATGGTTCGCCTGAATTCGACCCGCCGCGTAGAAGATCTTGTTCTTCACTACGCTCCCGGTGTTGTGACCGTGGGCGGTCGAATCCAAAGTGGAGTAATCGGTCCGGGGTGTACGAATGAGCGCTACGAGGATTGTCGTGAGCTCGCGCAATTTTGTATCGACTCCAAGCTTCCTCTGGTGATCGATGCGGGTGCGCTTGACTTAGTTAAAGGACTTCGTGACTACGCGGATGCGCATTCACGTTCCCTTTCGCGCACAATCCTCACCCCTCATCACGGCGAGGCCGCGCGTCTTCTCACGCAGTTGGGTAGCCCGCGTTCTCGCGCGGATATTGATGCTAATCCTGCCGCGTCTGCCAAGGAACTTGCCTCGCTCACGGGTGCCATTATCCTTTTGAAAAGCTCGACTACTTTGTGCTCGTATCTCCATCACGACCAGGGGAATCGAACGCAAGAAATCTTCTCGATTCCTCAAGAAACCCCCTGGGCTGGGGTCGCAGGCAGTGGTGATGTGCTTGCCGGGACGGTCGCGGGGATCACTGCGGGGTTCCAGGCACGAGCTGAGCGCCGTCAGGGGAACCCGTCGATTTCCGAGGCCGAATGCGCAAGCCTTGCGAGCCTTGGCGCGTGGGTGCATGCCCAAGCGGCCTTCCGCGCAAGCGTGAGTTCGGAAGGGCATGCACATCCCATTCAAGCTATTGACATTGCTCGCGCTCTTCCGGAAATCATCGGCGGACTGTGTTCCTAGTCCCTGAGAGTGCGATACTTGGGGAGTGGAAACTTCCAAACGTGGATGCGGATACCCCTCGGTAGCATCCGTTGATCTTGCAGCATTCGCGCATAATCTTGCCCATTTGCGAAGCTGCGCCCCGTCTTCTCTGCAGATGGCGATCATCAAGGCAGATGCCTATGGACATGGTTTGCTTCCCCTTGCTCACGCCGCCTTGGGTGCTGGAGCCGATTGGCTGGGCGTCGCTCAATTAGCCGAGGCCTTCGAACTACGTGAAGGACTCGATAGGGCGGGAATCGCGCGTGACAGTGCGCCGATCCTGGCATGGATTTCCACCAGTGGAAGTGATTTCGAATCCGCGATCTGCGCAGATATTGACCTGTCTGTGTCCTGGACATGGGTTCTTGACGAGGTCTGCGCAGCGGCACGTCGCTGCGGGCGCCCCGCAAGAATTCACGTCAAGGTCGACACAGGGATGTCACGTGCGGGTTCGACCTTGGCCGATCTTCCGGAGCTTGCCCAGGCTGTACGAACCGCAGAAGATGCCGGACTTGTCCAGGTTATTGGTGCTTGGAGTCACCTTTCGCGAGCAGATGATCCCAGCGTGGCCGGCGAAGAATCTACACGCCGGCACCGTCAGATTTTTGAAGAGGGTCTGCGCATTCTCGCCGAAGCAGGAGTGCATCCGCAGATTCGCCACCTTGCTGCAACCTCGGGAATTTTGTGGCACCCGGAAACTCACTACGACATGGTTCGCGCGGGGATCGGGATGTATGGACTTTCCCCTGATCCTTCAGTCGCCAGTGCTCAGGAATTGGGACTGACACCGGTGATGACGCTGAGCGCTCCACTAACGTCAGTGAAGGTCATCGAAGAAGGGACCCCGGCCTCGTACGGGGGAACCTGGCAGGCCCCAAGCCGTCGTTGGGTGGGTTTGGTTCCGCTGGGATACGGAGACGGGATCCTACGAGCGGCCTCCAATGGTGCGCCGGTTGCTGTTGAAACTGATTCAGGTCTGGTGAAGGCACAGATCGTTGGCCGAATCTGCATGGACCAATTCATCATCGACCTGGGGCCCGCTGAGGGGCGGGAAGGCACAGCTACGCAAAACAGTGGCAATGCGCCCGCCCAGGTTGGAGATCGAGCAATTCTTTTCGGTGATCCGGCCAAGGGATACCCGATCGCAGATGAGTGGGCCGCGCATGCGGGCACAATCAACTATGAGGTCATTACTCGTTTGGGAGAACGCATCCCCAGGCAGTACGTGAACGAAGAGGAATAATGACGCAAATACAGCAGTACAGCTATCGTGTGAGCGATGCGGAGCAGACTCGCGAGTTGGGTGAGCAGCTTGCGCATCACTTGCGCGCGGGCGACCTCATCATGCTCCGAGGCGGATTGGGTGCCGGTAAGACCACCTTCACTCAGGGGATTGGACGTGGACTTCAGGTTCGAGGGACCGTTGCCTCACCGACCTTCATTGTCGCGCGCGTTCACCCCTCGCTGGTCGGAGGACCCGACCTCATCCACGCTGATGCCTATCGAATTCGCGACCTCGATGATCTTGAGACGCTTGATCTGGATTCAACTATCGATCAGGCTGTGACGGTTGTTGAGTGGGGCGAAGGCAAGACCGAAGCCATGAGTGATGCGCGCCTTGAAATCGAGGTGCGGCGCGCGAGCGGGGGAGAGGCCGCACGTGACGGTGATGTTGTAGACCTCGAGAGCATGGATGACGGTCAACGTATCATCACATTTACGCCCTACTCGCACCGCTGGTACGGTGTCTTTGATGACCTCGCACCACAGTTACGTGCGAGCGTGGAATAGGATCGACTTATGACCGAATTGTGCATTGATACCTCCGGAGCAACTGCAGTAACCGTCGTTGATGACGGAAAGATACTGGGGAGCTCGAGGAATGAGTCGGGTCGTCATCACGCGGAATCAATTACCCCCTGCGTCCTCGAGGCCCTTGAAGAGGCCGGTTTGCCGACCGACGTCGCAAAGGCCGGTCTTGACGCCGTGTGCGTAGGCACTGGTCCTGCTCCCTTCACCGGTCTACGTGCCGGACTTGTTTCAGCACGTGTCTTCGCGAAAGCGGCGGGGATCCCGGTCTACGGCGTTTGCTCTTTGGATGTGATCGCCCGCGCTGCTTTGGATCACTTGTCTCCGGACACTCATGTGTATGCATTGACCGATGCTCGCCGTAAGGAACTGTATTGGGGACATTACCTTGCAGAAGGCCCCGATGATGTTCGTTTGGTCGGACGTCTTGAGGTTGGCTACGCGCGCACCCTGAGCAGTGCCTTGCGTGAACAAGAAGGACTGCTGGTTTCTGATGCGCCGATCCCGGCGCACAGTGTCGATGAACTTGCCGGCGCAGAAATGGGGCCGGTTCTTCCCCTAGATCCTTCAGTCATGGTTCGCATTGTCCGTGCGCGTTTGGCCCGCGGAGGAGAGGATCGTTTGGGTACTGAACCTCTGTACCTGCGTCGCCCCGATATTCATGGACAAGCGCCGGAGCGCATGTGAGCACAGCAGACCCCGGTGCCTCCGCCCAGGGAGCTAAGGAAACGCTGAGCGCGTGCGCGCACAGGCTCGCCCAGGCCTCGGGAGGAAAGCTTGTCGTGTTGGGTCCACAGGACTGGCATGCGGTTATCGCACTGGAACAGGCGATTTTCCCGGAGGACCCGTGGACGCCGGGGATGGTTGCTGAGGAGCTTTCCTCGGGACTGAGCGTCTACTTTGGCGTGTGCGCCGATGCTCCCCAGGGTGAACTTCCTGTGTTGTGTGGCTACGCGGGTGTCAAGATTGGGCTCGATAGCGACGTGATGACCATGGGTGTCCTTCCCGATTTCCGAGGCCGTGGCTTGGGCCGCGCGCTGATGGACGCTTTGCTTGAGCTTGCCCGTCAGCGGGGGAGTGAACGAGTTTTCCTGGAAGTGCGAGCGTCCAATACCCCGGCGATCACGCTGTACGAGCAATCGGGTTTTGAACGTGTCGGCGTTACGAAGGCTTATTTCCGGAACCCGCGCGAAGATGCGGTAAACATGCGTCTTGTTTTCGGCGCATGAAAATACGAAAAATTATGTTGCCCTAATACGGTGTTTTCTGACAGTTTTTGTCGACTTTGTGACGCATTTTTACTGGGCTCCTCCGCGCTGCTATTTCCCTGAAAAATCAGGGTTTTAGGGAAGACTTATCTGACGCTGTGAGCAGATAAGGAGCGCGCGGGCCAGCAGTCCTACGGAAATGACACTCCTTCAGCTTAGGCTTGAGTCATGGCCACAAAAACTGTCGCAACTCGCAAGCGTCGCGCATGGACTACGACCGTCTTCGTCAAGCAACTTATGGCGATCTCCGGCATCGTGTTCGTGCTCTTCCTTCTTTTCCACTCCTACGGCAACCTCAAGATGTTCTTGGGGCAGGAAGCCTACGATCACTACGCACACTGGCTGAAAGAAGAAGCCTTTGTGCCGATCTTCCCTCACGGTGGGTTTATCTGGGTATTCCGCGCAGCCATGGTTCTCATGCTGGTGATCCACATCTGGGCAGCAGCAGTGACCTGGAAGCGCTCACGCCGCGCACGTCGCAGTGCGTACGTCGTCAAGCGCAGTGCAGCTGATGCTTATGCAGCACGCACCATGCGTATGACCGGCGTTCTGCTCTTCTTCCTCATCGTCTTCCACATCCTGCACTTCACCACGGGAACCATCCGTACCGGATTCGTCGCAGACTCCACTCCTTATGAGCGCATGGTCGCGACCTTCCAGAACCCCCTGATGGTTGTTGTCTACCTGATCTTCATTGGTCTGGCAGCACTCCACGTTTCTCACGGTTTCTGGTCGGCATTCCAATCTCTGGGTTGGGTCCGCGGTGGAACCCGCAAGTTCATGGAAGTTCTCTCCGGCCTGGTCGGCGCACTGATCTTCCTGATGTTCGCGCTTCCCCCGCTGGCGATTGTCGCCGGTTACATCTCCTGACAAGGATATTGAGACATGACTGATACTTTGATTCACGGGCTGTACCGCGAAGGCGACGATATCGCCGACACCAAGGCCCCGCTGGATGTTCCCCTCGCAGACGCTTGGGAAAAGCGTAAGTTCACTGCGGCTCTGGTCAACCCCGCAAACCGCCGTAAGCTTCACGTCATCATCGTGGGTACCGGCCTTGCCGGTGGCGCAGCTGCCGCCTCGCTGGGTGAGATGGGCTACAACATCGACGTGTTCTTCTACCAGGATTCCGCTCGTCGCGCGCACTCCATTGCAGCGCAGGGTGGTATCAACGCCGCGAAGAACTACCGCAACGACAACGACTCCGTCTACCGCCTCTTCTACGACACCGTTAAGGGCGGCGACTACCGCGCACGTGAGACCAACGTCTACCGTTTGGCCGAGGTCAGCGCGAACATCATCGACCAGTGTGTCGCACAGGGCGTACCCTTCGCACGTGAATACGGCGGCCTGCTCGACAACCGTTCCTTCGGTGGCGTCCAGGTGTCGCGTACCTTCTACGCACGTGGCCAGACAGGTCAGCAGCTGCTGATTGGCGCCTACCAGGCGCTCGAGCGTCAGGTTGCTGCCGGTACCGTTACCGAGCACTCCCGCCATGAAATGGTCGAACTCATCGTTTCTGACGGCCGCGCTCGCGGTATCGTCGCGCGCGATATGACCACTGGCAAGCTTGAAACCCACATTGCGGATGCGGTTGTTCTGGCAACCGGCGGCTACGGAAACGTCTTCTTCCTGTCGACGAACGCCATGGGCTGCAACGCCACCGCAATTTGGCGTGCATACCGCAAGGGCGCATACTTCGCGAACCCCTGTTTCACTCAGATTCACCCGACCTGTATTCCGCAGCACGGAGATCAGCAGTCCAAGCTGACCCTGATGTCCGAATCCCTGCGTAACGACGGTCGTATTTGGGTTCCCAAGAAGGCAGAGGACTGCGACAAGGATCCTCGCGATATTCCCGAAGAGGATCGCGATTACTACCTTGAGCGTATTTACCCCGCATTCGGCAACCTAGTGCCTCGTGATATCGCATCGCGTCAGGCGAAGAACATGTGTGATGAAGGTCGTGGCGTAGGCCCCGCAATTCGCGAGACCGATGCCGAAGGCAATGATCGCGTCATGCGTCGCGGCGTCTACCTGGACTTCTCCGAGGCCATTGGTCGCTTGGGCAAGGCTGCAGTCTCCGCCAAGTACGGCAACCTCTTCGATATGTACGAGCGCATCACGGGCGACAACCCCTACGAAGTGCCCATGCGTATCTACCCGGCTGTTCACTACACGATGGGTGGCCTGTGGGTTGACTACGATCTGGAATCAAACCTCCCCGGCCTCTACGTTGCCGGTGAAGCAAACTTCTCTGATCACGGCGCAAACCGCCTGGGTGCATCCGCACTGATGCAGGGCCTGTCTGATGGCTACTTTGTTCTTCCGAACACCATCAACGACTACCTGGCACACTGCTTCAATCTCCCCAAGCTGGATGAGTCCTCCGAGGATGTTGTTGAGGCACTGAACTCCGCTCAGGGACGCATTGACAAGCTCATGTCGATCAACGGTTCCCGTTCGGTGGATTCCTTCCACAAGGAACTGGGCCAGATCATGTGGGAATACTGCGGTATGGAGCGTCGCGAAGCGGGACTGAAGAAGGCCATCGAGATGATCCGCAAGCTTCGCGCCGACTACTGGCGTGACGTTCGCGTTCCGGGCAAGTCGATTGGTGAACTCAATCAGTCCCTTGAAAAGGCTGGCCGTGTTGCAGACTTCATGGAGCTGGGCGAGCTTATGTGCATCGATGCCCTGCACCGTGAAGAATCCTGTGGCGGTCACTTCCGTGCGGAGTCGCAGACCCCCGAAGGTGAAGCCCTTCGCCACGATGACAAGTACCTCTATGTTGCAGCTTGGCAGTGGGGTGGCGAGGACCAGCCTCCGATCCTCCACAAGGAAGCCTTGATCTACAACAACATCGAGCTCAAGCAGCGGAGTTACAAGTGAACCTGACACTGAAGATTTGGCGCCAAAACGGACCCGAGGATCCGGGTGCCATGCACGAATACCAAGTCCGCGGCATCTCTGAGGAATCCTCGTTCCTGGAAATGCTCGACGTGTTGAACGAAGAGCTCTTTGCTCGCGGCGAAGAACCGATCGCATTTGACTCTGACTGCCGTGAGGGCATCTGTGGTCAGTGTGGCATTGTCATCAACGGCATTGCCCACGGCCCTGAGGTCACCACGACCTGCCAGCTGCACATGCGCTCCTTCAATGATGGTGATGTCATCACCATCGAACCCTGGCGCGCAGAAGCATTCCCGATCATCAAGGACTTGGTTGTTAACCGAAGCGCCCTGGACCGTATCGTCCAGGCCGGTGGATACATCTCGGTGAACACCGGTGCAGCTCCGGATGCTAACGGCACTCCCGTTCCCAAGCAGGATGCGGACCGCGCGTTCGAAGCCGCTGCTTGCATCGGTTGTGGCGCCTGCGTGGCTGCCTGCCCGAACGCCTCGGCAATGCTCTTCACCTCGGCGAAGGTTACTCACCTGCACCTGCTCCCGCAGGGCAAGCCTGAGAACTACCGCCGCGTTGTCAGCATGCTCAACCAGATGGACGAAGAAGGATTCGGTTCCTGCACGAACATCGGCGAGTGCGCGGCCGTCTGCCCCAAGCAGATTCCGCTTGATGTCATCTCCACGCTGAACCGTCAGCTTGGTAAGGCAGCGCTCAAGGGCGTGTGATCCTTTAAAGGGATCTTTACATCATCGGTGTGGGGACGACCCATTGGGGTCGTCCCCACACCTTTTTGTCGGAATGCGGGGGCGAATGCACCAAGCACAGCAGCGGACTAAACTGGGCCGGGTGAGTGAAAAAGATCCTTTAGTACTGGGTATCGAATCAACCTGCGATGAAACAGGCGTTGCGCTGGTGCGCGGCTGCGACCTTTTGGTCGATCGCACGGCTACATCAATGGATCAATACGCCCGTTACGGCGGAATTATCCCCGAAATTGCTTCACGCGCTCACCTTGAGTCTTTCCTTCCCACGCTTGAAAGCGCCCTTGACGAGGCCGGCGTGACTCTTAACGATGTCGATGCCGTGGCCGTCGCTGCTGGTCCTGGCCTGGTGGGCTCCCTGACGGTTGGTATTTGTGCGGCGAAGGCGCTGGCCTCGTCGATCGGGAAACCACTGTACGGGGTCAATCACGTGATTGGTCACCTTGCGGTCGATAAGCTCGCCGACGGTCCTCTGCCCGAGCGTTTCATTGGCTTGGTCGTCTCCGGTGGGCACTCGAATCTTCTGCTCATCAATGACATCGCAACGGATGTTCGTGAGCTCGGCGGAACCCTTGACGACGCTGCTGGCGAGGCCTTCGATAAGGTTGGCCGTCTCCTCGACCTTCCGTACCCGGGCGGTCCGCACGTCGACCGTCTTTCGCAAAAGGGCGACCCCACTGCGATCCGTTTCCCGCGAGGTCTGGCCGCAGGCAAGGACCAGGAACGCCACAAGTACAACTTCTCCTTCTCTGGGCTCAAGACCGCGGTTGCCCGTTACGTTGAAGGCCTTAAGGAACGCGGCGAGGAGATCCCCGCTGAGGATATTTGTGCGGGCTTTTCCGAGGCTGTCAATGATTCCCTAACGGCGAAGGCAGTTCGCGCTGCACTCGATCACGAGTGCTCGACGATCGTTGTGGGCGGTGGCTTCTCGGCAAATTCCCGGCTTCGTGCGTTGCTGACTGAGCGAGGCAAGGCTGCCGGTTTGGAAGTCCGCATGCCTCCGCTGCGTTTTTGCACGGACAATGGGGCGCAGATTGCCGCCATGGGCTCAGAGCTTGTACGTGCAGGGGTTGAACCTTCAGATTGGGATTTCTCTCCCGATTCCGGTATGCCCTTGACGCAAACCTCTATGCTTCCTCGGCACTGATCCGTCGGGCAATAATTGCCCGGTGCGACTGACCAATTCGAGTGGCGATAACGACTCCCGCTTGGCTCCCCGTGAGTTTGAGAGATCTGCGCAGCGCATCGGGCTGGATGTCGGCCCCGCGTTTCTTGACTTCGACACGTCCAATATCGTGTGCTCGAAGTGCCTGCTGGATATTTTTCGCGCGCAGGTTCACCTGATCGATCACTTCGAATGCTGCGGCGAAGGGAGTTGGCATCAGCTGCGATGCGCTGAGGTAAGCGATAGATTCGCTGATCAGATGCGCGTCAAGGTCTTCACTGAGCTTGGCGACCATTCCGGCGCGAATTACCGCAGAATCCGGCTCGTAGAGGTAGCTGCCGAGCTGCCCGACTATTGCCTGCCTAGCAGGGGAGTCGGCGAAAGGTGTCTCAGGGTCCTCAAGGGTATGGATCTCGTCGCGGGTAATCACGCAAGCCGAGCGTCCTGCCCCTTCGCTGGCTAGGGAAGGGGACCACAGTGCGGCCTCGAGAAGATCTCCATCAACACTGGTCCAGCGCGCGTGGAACCGGGAAGGGATGAGCTCGTAGGGGATACCAGGGGCAACTTTTACCCCTAAGCGCGGGACAGACTGTGCCCAGGACAGAACGCGGTCCAAAGAAGGAGACCAATCCGAGGGCGATGAAATGCGCTTGGAGCCGCCCTGTTTGCCTGTTCTGCGCGCGGGGTCAGCGAAAAGTGCGTCGAAACCTTCCGCCTCGAAATCTTCGGGACCCAGCGTGCTTACGTCGCGTTTCTCAACGCGTGCGGAGGGGAAAGGGGAAAGGTTTTCGCGAGCGGCGGAAAGGGCCTCGTCATTGATGTCGTAGGAGGTAACCCGCATGCCTGTACGCGCGAAAGCAAGGGAATCTGCACCGATCCCGCATCCGAGGTCTCCGATATGCGTTGCGCCGGCTTTGACGAAGCGCGCGGCGTGTTCGCGGGCAAGAACCCATCGCGTTGCCTGCTCATAGCCATCGCGCGTCCACAGCATCGTGCGCGCAAGGGAGCCGAATTTTCCTTCTGCCTGGGTGCGTAACTGCAGTTGAGAGGCGATTGCCGAGGCCAGAGCTGGGTCATCCGTTTGCGCGCGAATTGCCAAACTGAGCTCCATGGGTGAGAGGTGGCGGTATTCCTCGTTTTCTTCCCATTGAGCAAGAAGTTCACGTCCGGGGGAGCAGCAGAGTGGGTCAATGGAGGACATGGTCTCTATTGTTGCGGAATTTCAGGGAATTGGAGAAAAGATATGGGGCGTGTGGGAGGCTGAGTGGAGGCGGTAGACAGCATTGGCACTCAGCTTGCTAGAGTGCCAATCGAGCCCTAGACTGAGTGGGTAAGCACACATGCGATCCCAAACCTGACCCCCGCGACGGCAGGGACGGGATGACATTAATCGTTATGAGAAGAAAGGGAGTGCTGAAATGGCTATCACCATTAAGCCCCTCGAAGATCGTATTGTCATCCGTCAGGTTGACAGCGAAGAGAAGACCGCTTCCGGTCTGTACATTCCCGATGCCGCCAAGGAAAAGCCGCAGGAAGGCGAAGTTCTGGCAGTGGGCCCCGGCCGCGTTGATGACAACGGCAACCGCGTCCCCGTGGACGTCAAGGTGGGCGACCACGTGATCTTCAGCCGTTACGGTGGCACCGAAGTCAAGTACGACGGCGAAGAACTGCAGATCCTGTCTGCACGCGACGTTCTGGCAATTGTCGAGCGCTGAATAGACGTTGATGCATCCGCGTGATGCATGAAGCAGTGAGCCCGGAGTAATCCTCCGGGCTCACTGCTTTTTTATGTTCTGAGCGTGGGTGCTGTGAGCGCTATTTAGCGTGACTGCGCTGCGGCTGACAATGTTAGTGCTGCTGTGCGTCGCGACTGCGTACTGGCAATCGTTAGTCCTGTTGTTCTTCTGAAGGTGTGGAAGAGGGAAGAGAAGCAGAGCGCGGTTTCCAGAGCAAGGCAACAACAGCGCCGATAATGAGTGCTCCTGCAAGGGCGACCACCCATGCGGGTAGTGCCCCAAAAAGGCCCATGATGGATTCTTCCCACGAAGCAAGAGTGTCAATGGAGATGATCCCGCCAAGAGGATTGCTCAAGTCAATTTTGAAAATTGTGACACCCAAAATGATGAGAACCAGTCCAGAGACCACATTCGTCCACGTCGTCTGGCGCTTCAATAGAGTCACGGGTTTTGGACGCACGATCGCTTGGATACGCCCCGCGGAATGCTGCCAGAGTAGTGCGAGCACCAAGAGGGGAAATGCCATTCCTGCGGAATAGAAAATGACTGCGATGATGCCTTCGACGACTGAACCGCCCAAAGAGGAAGTTGCCAGTACTGCTCCAAGGATGGGGCCTGCGCAACCAACCCCTGCAATTCCGTAGGTTATACCCAGGAGGTAGACCGCCCATGCCGTATCGCGTGACCGAGAAGCCTTTTCTAGGGAACGCACGCGGAAAACAGGAACATCCAAGGAGAAGAGCGTGATCAGTCCAGCAATAATCACCAAAAGGGCGATGACTTGGGTAATGAAGGCCGAGTGTTCTCTAATCAGCGCGACAACGCTTGATAAGGCTGCCCCCAGCGGGATCAGAGGAGTGAGTAAGCCCAGCCAGAATATCCCGCAGTGAGCGATCAATTTCTGTGGAGATTGAAACGCATAGGAAAAGAAAGCGGGTAGAAGCATGACGGAGCACGGTGCGAGCAGCGTCAATACTCCACCAAGGAAAGCGATAAGAGGATTCACTTCTTGAGGTGTTCTGCCTGGTTCTGGATGGTTGCACGCACGTAGTCGGCATCGCGGAAGCCCGAGATGAAGCTATCGCCAATGAACATGAAGGGAGTGCCTTGGATGCCGATCTTGTAGGCGTCGTTTTGGGCCTGTTTGACTGCTGCTGCCGTTTCAGGATCGTTGGTATCAGCTTGGAAGCGTGAGATATCGGGGACTCCTGCCTTCTGTGCCAGAGCGGTCAAGGAATCCATCGTGTACTCGGGGTGGCCGGATGGGTTGGCCTCGCCATAGGCTGCGCTCACGAACTCCCAGAAACGTCCCTGGTTGGCTGCAGCGATGCCCGCCTGAGCGGCAAGGGGGGAAGACTTCGAAATTTGTGCCAGATCGCGCCACTCGATTCGCAAGGTACCGTTGTCGACCAGATCTTGCAGTTGTGGTTCGACTTGCTTCGCGAAACGCGTGCAGTAGGGGCAAGAGAAATCAGAGTAAAGCACCATCACGACGGGAGCGTCGATCGACCCCTTTGCTCGTGCATCATTGGCATCACGACGCTGCTGGGAGTGGATGATGTCGAGTCCCTGTTGATCGGTAACAGTTGGTGCGTAGGCTGCTTGTGTTTGCTGTGGGGCGGCGCTGCTTTCCTGTGCTTGCTGCATTGGAGCTGCGCTGGCCGATGCCATCATCTGGGGTTGAGAAGTTGACGGACGGCTGGCCCACCAGACTGCACCAGCAACAAGAACGACAGCACATGCAAGAAGAAGAACGGCAATGATTCTCTGCTTGCCGAGGCCTCGAGATTCCATGGGGCACCTTTCGCATTTCGCAGGGGATGACGGGGATGGGTTTCAGTCTATTCCATAGAGAGTGAGGAATAGAGGAAGAGAACGGGGCTACGGGTTGGTTGACACTAGGTAAAAGAAACTCGCTCGGAACACCGACCCGAGCGAGTTCGAGATGACGTAGTGAGTGTGTCAGGAGACTCGACGAATACGACGGCGCTGAATTTCTTCGCGACGTTCTTCTTCAGTCATGCCGCCCCAGATTCCATAGGGTTCCTGAGCTCGCAGAGCATATTCGCGGCACTGCTCAATGACAGGACAAGTTGCGCAAATGGCTTTTGCGTTGGCGGCACGGCGACGACGGGTTGAACCGCGTTCACCTTCGGGGTGGAAGAAAAGTTCCGTATCGAGGTCGCGACAGGCGCCCTGGTACTGCCATTCCCACGCGTCAATCGACGGGCCTGGCAGTCGAGAGACGTCAGACATGAGTACCTCCATTCATTGCGCTTCCCAGCGCGAGACGTTCTCGGCGAGAAGGACTGCAAGAAGGGTACCGAATTGTGCAAGAGTTATTCAAGGCCCCTTCACGGAATCATAGTTGTTTCACAGGAAACTTCAGATGACCGAAGTGACGCTGAAAACCGCATTATTACGGGAGATAACGAAACGCTGCAGAAATGCTGAAAGCGTAATTTTGTTGCCCGTTACATAGTCGTTCTTAGCTGTCAGCGGACAAAATCTGACCACTCGACTGGAAAAGACAAGAAGGAAAACTGACAATCAATTAGGTAGCATTCACTTAGGTATCCTTCATCACGTCAGGAGTGGTCATGCCCCGTGCACAGCTCGTGCTTCCCGCTGCTCACGATGCGCCGCTGACCGTCACTGCAGTTTCTGCGAAACTCGGTGTTTCGGCCTCGACACTGCGAACGTGGGAAAGGCGCTACGGTCTGGGCCCCGGAGAGCGCTCCGCAGGCAGCCACCGTCGCTACCTTCCGGAAGACGTCGCCAGGCTGACGCATATGATCGAGCTGATTCAAAGTGGAGTCACCCCCTCTGATGCCGCTGCGATCGTTCTTGCTCAAGACAAGGGAGAGTTGGAAGAAGTTCGTCCCCCACGCACGGCAGATGAACTGGTTGTTGCCGCGCGAGCAGGTGATCGGGACCGCCTTGTTCATCTGATCGAAGCCAGCGTCAGTGAAAAAGGCCTGCTTCATACGTGGATGCTTTTGGTCGAACCCGCTTTTGAAGTGATGGCTACCGATTATCACGGCGAAATTCCGGGAATCGCGGGTTCGTCAATGCTCAGCCAAGCGATGTATGACGTTCTTCGCGTCATGTCAGAGCAACGGCCCGAACCTAAGTTCCCGTCTTCGCCCAGCATCATTATTTTGGGCGATCGTGCGCACCTTCTTCCCGCGCATGTCATTGGGGTGGCCCTGCGTTGGTATGGCCCGAATGTTGTGGTGCTGGGAGCGTGTAGCCGCGGCTGGATTGGTGGCCGCGAAAAACTTGATGCTTTTGTTGAAAACATTGATTCACATGTCGCTGCTCTGATCACCATGGGACAGGGTGAGGACTGTAAGAACTTCGTTTCAGCGGCAGTTCACAACCACGGAATTGACGTCATCGAGGTGGGAACTCAATCCCCGCGCGTTCTCGACGACCATGTTCTTCGCGTTCGTACGGTCTCAGCGTGCGTTGAGGAGACTTTGGCCTTGCTCAGTGCGAAGGTCCCCGCAGCTTCCGTTCGCTGAGTTCTTCTGCGTTACCTCTTTCAATTACTGCATGTTCTTGCAACGTGTTAGCGTAGACGCGTATCTATTAGGTCGCGCAGGTGCGGCATGCACAGAGGATTAAAGATGACCCCGTGGGAAGATCGCCAGCTTATCGAAGCCTTCGATGAAGAATTCGAAGAACTTGTTCATTTTGCGGCGGGTTCGGTTGTAGATTGCGGTTTCGGGTACATGGATCGCAATGGGGTAGTGGATCCTTCAAAGCCAGTTGAACTGTGGATTACCGGGCGAATGACCTATGTTTTCGCGCTCGCGGCGCTTAAGGGGTACGACTGGGCAATCCCCTTGGTTGATCATGGTATTCGTTGCCTGACTGAAGGCCCCATGTACGATGCCGAAAATGGCGGTTGGTTCTCCGGGCTCGTGACAGAGATTGTTGAACGCGAGGATGGTCCGCATTGGAAGGCGATTGAACCAGCGAATGACGGCTTGAAGCAGGCATACGCGCATGCATTTGTCATCCTCTGTTCGAGCGCTGCAACAGTGCTTGGCCGTCCGGGGGCCCGCGAGCTTCTTGATCGTGCGCTGGCTGACCAAGAGCTCCACTGGTGGGAGCCTCAGTTCGGCCGCGTCTGTGAATCCTGGAACCGTGATTACACCCGTGGTGAGAGCTACCGTGGTGTCAATGCGAATATGCACACCGTCGAGGCTTACCTAGCTGCTTATGACGCGACGGGAGACCGCATCTGGTTGGATCGTGCACGCGGAATCTGTCGTTTCGTTGCCGAGGTCGCTGAACAGCTGCATTGGCGTATTCCCGAACACTTCGATTCCGAGTGGAACATGCTTCCCGATCACAACATCGATCGTCCTTCGGATCCTTTCCGTCCCTACGGCGCAACCCCCGGACACGGGATGGAATGGGCACGACTGATCCTTCACACCCGTGCGGCCCTGTTGGCTATGGGGGAGAGCGAAGATTGGATGCTTGAAGCTGCTGAGCAGCTTTTCAACCGCGCATGCTCTGATGGCTGGGATAAACATGGCGCCGAAGGTTTTGTTTACACCACTGACTGGGACGGTCGAGCGGTTGTGGATACCCGCATGCACTGGGTGCTGTGCGAGGCTGTCAATTCTGCATGTGTCTTAGGCCGTGTTCACGAAGAGGCCGGAGATGACGCGCGTGTTGCGGAGCTGAGTTCTCTGTATGCGCAGTGGGTCGATTGGGCGGACCGCTACCTTCGCGAGGCCACCGGTCGCTGGATCCACGAAGTCGACGCCTCGGGAGCGGAGTCTGGGACGACTTGGGAGGGGAAAGCGGATGCCTACCACGTTGCGCAGATGCTGCTTCTGCCGCAGGTTGGCAATACCCCGTGCTTTGCTCTTGCCTTGAAGGAGCAGGCAGAAGAAGAGGCGTAGTTCGCTTCTACTCTCACTGTTCTGGGGTGAACTTAGCCACGCATACTGGGTTTTAGGTCAAACCCAGTATGCTCTGGCCCACTTTCGGGCCTAAACTCTGTTCATGGCAGACATTCACAATGATCCTTTTGCTTTGACCGGACTGACCTACGATGACGTTCTGCTCCTTCCTGAACTGACCGATGTTGTTCCCTCTGAGGTTGATACATCTGCTCAGTTGACGAAGAAGATCCGCCTGCGTATTCCCTTGCTTTCTGCGGCGATGGATACGGTGACCGAGGCGCGCATGGCGATTGCAATGGCTCGCCAGGGCGGTATTGGAATCTTGCACCGAAACCTTTCGATTGAAGAGCAAGCTTCCCAGGTTCGTCAGGTGAAGCGTTCTGAATCGGGAATGGTTGAGGACCCGGTGACTATTGGCCCCGATGCCACCATCGAGGAACTGGATCGTTTGTGCGGCCACTACCGTGTCTCGGGCCTTCCTGTTGTTGACGATCAGCAGCAGCTCATTGGCATTATTACGAACCGCGATCTGCGTTTTGTTCCCACCGATCAGTGGGCAACCCTGAAGGTTCGTGATTGCATGACTCCTCGCGAACGTCTGGTGACGGGCAAGGTCGGGACCAGCCGTGAGGAAGCGAAGGCACTGCTTGCGACAAATCGCGTCGAGAAGCTCCCCATCATTGATGAAGATGGGCGTCTGACCGGTCTGATCACGGTGAAGGACTTCGTTAAGACCGAGCAGTACCCGAATGCGACGAAGGATGATCGCGGTCGTCTGATGGTCGGCGCAGCGGTTGGCTACTGGGGAGATACCTGGGAACGCGCCTGTGCGCTTCGCGATGCAGGTGTTGACGTCCTGGTTGTTGATACTGCTAACGGTGGCGCTGCCTTGGCTTTGGAAATGATCCGAAAGATCAAGGCTGACTCTTCTTTCGATGGTGTTCAGATCATCGGTGGCAACGTTGCAACAACCGAAGGTGCTCAGGCCCTGATCGATGCCGGTGTTGACGCTGTGAAGGTGGGCGTTGGCCCGGGTTCGATCTGTACAACGCGTGTCGTTGCCGGCGTGGGTGTGCCTCAGGTGACCGCGATCTACTTGGCATCTCTGGCATGCAAGCCGGCAGGTGTGCCCCTGATTGCTGATGGCGGCCTGCAGTACTCCGGCGATATCGGTAAGGCAATTGTTGCCGGTGCGGACACGGTCATGTTGGGCTCGCTTCTTGCTGGCTGCGAGGAATCACCCGGTGAGGTCGTCTTCACGAATGGCAAGCAGTACAAGCGCTACCGTGGCATGGGCTCCTTGGGCGCGATGAGTTCGCGCGGACGCAAGTCGTACTCGAAGGATCGCTACTTCCAAGCTGATGTCTCTTCGGATGACAAGATCGTTCCCGAGGGCATCGAGGGCCAGGTTCCCTACACCGGTTCGCTTGCTGCGGTTGTTTACCAGCTGGTGGGCGGTCTGCATCAGACGATGTTCTACCTGGGTGCCTCGACGATTGACGCTGTGAAGCGTAATGGTCGTTTCGTTCGCATTACCTCTGCAGGCTTGCGTGAATCGCACCCGCATGACGTTCAGATGACGACTGAGGCTCCGAACTATCACTCTTCGACGAAGTGATTCGTCAGTAAGAAGTCTTTAAGGGCACGGCTTTAAGCCGTGCCCTTAAAGTATTTGGAGCGTGTCCTTATTGCATTTGAGCCGCGCCCTTATTGCATGGGCCAGCGGCGATCGATATGCGTGTCCCTGCCCTTTGAGCGCATGAAATTCTCAAAGTTTTCTGCCCAAGCTGCGTGGGCGTCCTTCTGGAAGGCGTGGATTTCCCGGCAGCCTTTAGATGCACAGTCCGGATATTTCCGGGCAATAGCAGCCAGGACATCAAGGGTCATGATTACGTCGTATTCAGCAGTGTGTGCGTTTTCTGAGACAGGAACGCTGTAAGCCGCTGCCATTAGTGACAGCTGCTTCTTTCCTTTGCGGAAGCGCTCAAGATGGCGGTCCAATACCAGGGGATCAATGATCGGTGCCGGTTCTGGGGTTCCAAGTCTGTCGCACAGTGTTGGGAGCGAGTGACGGCGGAGCTCTTCTTCGAGCAGGGTGAGATCGTAGCTTCCATTAAAGGCAACGACTGGGTAGCCCTGCGCCATGTGCGCTGTCAGTGCAGATGCCACTTCTTCGAGGACTTCTTCGATGGGTCGCCCATGGCTGCGTGCGTACTGGGTGGTAATACCGTGGATTTGTGCGGCTGTGTCCGGGATGTCGACGCCCGGATCAGCTAACCACGTCTTAATAGTGTCGGAATCCGGGGATCCAGATGCGCCTTCGCTGCGCAGAACCAGAGCCGCACTGACAAGACGGTCGCGATGGGGGTTGACGCCTGTCGTTTCGGTATCGAAGCCCAGCCAGGGAAGCTGAGCCCAAGAATGAGGGTGTGTGTCTGCCATGACTTAAGTGTGCATCAGCGCCCTGTCATTTGCGTCCAGTTTTTTCAGTCCGCGGCACATAAAAGTGTCCCGCTTCGACGAAGAAGCGGGACAGAGTGGAACTGGCCAGTGATCAGGGATGCAAAGGCAAGGGGAAGGAGAAACGCGTGTATGCGCAGGGCATCTGAGCGCGATCTCGTGATTCGAGCTTCCGGGGTGCGCGTTCGCTTGTACGGCGCGATACATCCTGACGATTACGGTTTTCCGTGCGTGAACTGCGTCGGAAATCCTTGGTAATGGCAGCTGCTGCTGTCAACATGGTGACCTCCTGCGGATCAAATGACGAACACCGGTAGTAGGTGTATCTCTGTGATGACATACACAGTGTGCCTGTCCGCTCAGCCTGTTTCAAGTGTTTCGTGAAGCGGCTTTTTCGCTTTCGTCTCTAGGGAAAATCGTGATTGGGTAAAGGTGAGGAAGTGGTGAAGTTTACCCAAGGCCACCTCATAAAGAGAATAAAATTAAAGTAAAATTTTTGGGTTTTTTACCATGTGTCCACAGGCGTTTGTGATCGAATGTAAAACCGTATCGTCATGTAGACAATATGTGAAATAGCTTACATTATGTGGCCGGTGGGGCTTCGTGTCTTCCGCCCCTTGGTGACGCGTCCGACGAGATTGTGCGACTAGAATGGCGTCATGGCTAACGAGGTCGAAATTGGTCGAGGAAAACGTGGTCGTCGGGCGTATACCTTGGATGACATTGCACTAGTTTCGGCGCGTCGGACCAGGGATCCTGCGGACGTGAATGTTGGCTGGCAAATCGATGCGTATCACGTCGACGTCCCTATTATGGCCGCACCTATGGACTCGGTGATGAGTCCCGACACTGCGATCCTCTTTGGCAAACTCGGCGGAATTGGGGTCCTGGATCTGGATGGATTGTGGACTCGCTACGAAAACCCTCAGCCAATTTTGGACGAAATCGCGCAGCTACCTGCAGATGGCTCGATTGCGCGTTTGCAGCAGATCTATTCCGCCCCCATTCAAGAAGACCTCATCACCGAACGTTTGCAATATATTCGCAAGGCGGGTGTCGTTGTCGCCGGAAAACTTTCGCCGCAGCGTACCCAGCGCTACTGGCGTGCAGTTGTCGAGGCCGGGGTGGACCTCTTCGTCATCCGTGGGACTACCGTTTCGGCCGAGCATGTTTCATCGCGCGCGGAGCCTCTGAACCTTAAACGTTTCATTTATGAACTCGATGTTCCGGTGATCGTTGGCGGCGTCTCAACAGATACCGCTGCCCTGCACCTCATGCGAACCGGCGCCGCAGGTATTTTGGTCGGCTTTGGAGGGGGAGCGGCGCATGCAACGCGCCAGTCTCTTGGAGTCCATGCGCCTATGGCGACGGCCATCGCAGATGTTGCTGCAGCGCGTCGTGATTACATGGATGAATCGGGTGGACGTTATGTTCACGTGATTGCAGACGGTGGAATTGGGCGCTCTGGTGATATGACACGTGCGATTGCCTGTGGAGCGGACGCAGTGATGATGGGTGCGGCCCTGGCTCGTGCTGAAGAAGCTCCCGGACGTGGGTGGCATTGGGGATCCGAGGCCACGCACCCAGAGCTTCCGCGAGGGCATCGCGTTCGCGTGGGGACCTCGGGTACCTTCAGCGAGATTCTCTATGGGCCATCAACGCGGGCGGATGGAACGCTCAACTTCATTGGCGCGCTTAAGCGGACAATGGCCTCGACGGGCTATTCGGAAGTGAAGGACCTGCAGAAGGCCGAAGTCGTTGTCAGCCCTTACTGGCGCTAATAGATCTGGGTGGTGAACTTGAGCGTTCACCACCCAGAATGACAGGTGTTCACCTATGCTGTCTTTTCGCTTTCCGAGCCAAAAGTCGGCGTGTGGGACTTGAGTTCTCCCATCCTGTATGGAAGGAAAAGGTCGGAGAGAAGCGTGCCTGTGAACAGCCATGGCAGTAGTGCTGGCGCTGTAATGACATCGCTATATTCATTGAGGAATGCGCCAAAACTGGGCATTGCGTTCATCTGGAAGGTTCCAATCAGAACTCCCAGAGTTACGAACGGAATTGCGAAGTTGTAGGCGATCGCAATCCAGCGGATTGACCGTGAAAGTTGGACCAGATTCGCCAGCCTGAGGATCAATCCCGCAAGAGTTAATGCAAACCCAATGATGATGCCCCATGCGAGTGGCTTGGAGAGCCACAACATTGGCTGATCGCTGAACATTCCCTTCAATGAAAAGACGATTCCAAGGGTGCCAAGGAAGAAAAAGACGTAGATCAAGCTATCGAGTGACGATCTCTTCTCGTCGATGATTTTCATTGTAGGATCTCCTTTCTTATTGATAGGGGTTTGGTTCCCATTCGGTGCAGCATGAACCCACCGCATAAATGCAAAGTACCGCTAAGCATTGGATACGCTTGCGGCAAATGTCCATAGCCCAGCCACAGCGGTTCTTTGCGCATCCCCAGTCCAGTGTTTTGCAACGGCCTCTTGGTGCGTCTTGAGGGGTCGTATCGTTTGAAGTTGTACTGATCACTTCAAACGAACTCTCTAGCTTGAGGTTGGTTGAAACTTGAGAGATAGTTTCATTAATTGTTGCCTCTGGATTAGAGGGATTGTAGAGTCGCTGAATTGCGTACGTCCCAGAATGGGTATAGCCGACGAAAGTGTCGAGCTGTAGTTTTCCGGACCCTGACGCGCTTCGGTATCCCTGTGTAACACTAAAGTCGCTAGGCGTGGAGCCCGTAGTAGCTTGTTCCCGTGTCTGAATTACCTCTAATCCGTGGGTGAGTAGTTTGTTTGACTCTTCTAGCTCGTGTCTTGTTAAGGCGCGGGATGCCGAGCAACTTCTTTGTTCAGCTGCGTCCTGAGGGAGGTCGTTTGTAGCTGCAAATGATGGGGGGCGATGAAGGCTAGCGCTGTTGCAATCGCTAGTGCTTTTGTTAACTTCATTGTTTGTCCTTGGAGACGAAAAGGTTGAAATGAAGTGCCAATCTGGCGGTGGCGGCCGGGAAGCCGTGAGAAGATAACAAGTGGCGTGCAGCGATTCTTTGGTGCACCCGTGAATAATTATCCCTGCGAATTTAAGTATTGTCAATGATTTTTGTGCAAATCAGTGTATAAAAACGGGACGGCCACGAAGGGTCATCCCACGAAATAAACAACACGTTACGCCGTTTAAGCTGCCGAATCGATCAGCAGAACCGTGACAGATGGACTGAGAAGAATCAGTGCCATGACAAGGGCATAGCCCAGATTGCGCGCGTAAAATGCGCCGTCCGCTGCTGAATGGTTCCAGATTGCTGTGAAGGGCAGGAAAATAGCCGCAAGTAAACCGGCTACTAGAACGGCAATGCGTAGGCCGGGTAGAGAAAGCCTGTGATTTCAGTCAATTGAAAGTGTACTAATCTTCCCGTAGCTCACGTGGGAGAAAAAGTGATTGAGCGTCAAAGGTCTGGTGTGGAAGCAACAGTTATTGAGCGTCGAAGGTCTGAGCGAAGACCGAAATGCTATCGCGAAGCTTTTTGATGTTCTTGCGGTTCTGCTTCCCCTGGAATGCGGGAGCAAAACCCGTGGCTTCAACGCGCATTGCTACCGATGTGCCCTGCGGGATGGAGAAGGCTGAGATCCAAATCGTTTCACCGTAGGTCAACATGGACATATCGGTTGTTGCCTTAATGTGGCCGGTCGTGGGGGCAACCATATGAACTCCCCAACCAAGTTTTTGTATCTCTTGAACCAGTAAAGGAAACGCATTCTCAAATGGAAGCGCAACAATGAAGCCACCGTCGGTTTGACGTTCAAAAAGTGCCACCAGATTCCTCTTTCCTTCAAGATTTATGTTTGTATTCTATCGCGCAGAACTATGCCCCGGTTTGGACACCGTCCAAACCGGGGCATAAGTGCGAGTTATACCCAGTGGGTTTACTTGTCAGCGGCGCTGGGGTGCGTCATATCCGCGGGAACAACCCATGCATCGAACTCTTCGGGAGTGACAAAACCAAGCTCCAGAGCGGACTCGCGAAGCGAGATGCCCTTGTGGTGGGCGTTCTTCGCGATCTTCGAGGCCTTGTCATAACCGATGTGACGGTTCAGTGCGGTAACCAGCATCAGGTTGATATCCAGGTGGTGCTGAATCTTTTCGCGGTTCGGCTCAATGCCGTATGCGCAGTGGATATCGAAGGAAACGCAGGCATCACCCAGCAGGCGGATCGATTCCAGGACATTCCATGCCATGACGGGCTTGAAAACGTTGAGCTGGAAGTTGCCCTGTGAACCCGCGAAACCGACGGTTGCGTCGTTGCCGAAGACCTGGGTTGCGACCATGGTCATGGCCTCGCACTGGGTCGGGTTGACCTTGCCGGGCATGATCGACGATCCGGGCTCATTCTCGGGGATGATGAGCTCGCCGATGCCGTCGCGCGGGCCGGAAGCATACCAGCGCACATCGTTGGCGATCTTCATGAGTGCATCCGCCAGAACGCGCAGTGCGCCAGAGACCAGCACCAGCGCGTCGTGTGCGCCCAGGGCTGCGAACAGGTTCGAGGCCTGCTTGAACTCAATGCCGGTTTCCTCGGAAATCTTCTTGGCAGCCAGCTGGCCGAATGCAGGGTGAGCATTGAGGCCGGTTCCCACTGCGGTTCCGCCGATGGCCAGTTCGCGTGCACGAGAATCCGCGTAGCGAATGCCATCAAGCGCGAAATCGATTTGTGCAACCCAGCCGGAAATAACCTGGCCCAGGGTAATGGGCGTTGCGTCCTGCAGGTGGGTGCGGCCAACCATGACGACGTCGGCGTATTCCTTTGACTTCTTGTCCAGGGTGTTGCGCAGTTGCTCGACGCGTGGGTACATGGCCTGGAGCTCCTGGACCACGGCAATGTGCATTGCGGTGGGGAAGGTGTCATTCGAGGACTGGCCGCGGTTAACGTGATCGTTCGGGTGAACGGGAGTCTTGGATCCCATGACGCCACCCGCAAGCTCGATAGCACGGTTCGAGATCACTTCGTTGGCATTCATATTGGACTGAGTGCCCGAACCGGTTTGGAAGACAACCAGCGGGAAGTGGTCGTCGAGCTTGCCCTCAATGACCTCATCGGCTGCGCGTGCAATCAGGTCTGCAATATCTTGGGGCAGTTCTCCCAGCTCGGCGTTTGCCAGTGCCGCAGCCTTCTTCAGCGTTCCCAGTGCGCGCACCATAGGGCGGCCCCAGACGAAAGTATTACGGCCGATGTCGAAATTGTGCAGTGAACGTTCGGTCTGTGCTCCCCAGTAACGATCTGCGGCAACCTCAACGGTTCCCATCGAATCTGATTCGGTACGGGTTTCTTGTGCCACAGGTGGCTCCTTCGCGTAGGGCTTACGTACCCTCCTAGGATAGCGCCGCGCGCGCTGTGAGGTGTGGGGCACTCGTCCTAGTCGCGCGCGCGTGCCCCGATGTCCGCTCGGTGCAGGAGCCACCAGGCGCACGCGCACGACAGCGCGACCAGTGAGAGTGCCAGCGCGAAGGGCGACAGCGGCATCCAGCCGTACAGGGCCGTGGCGCTCACGGGGGCCACGATCCACGTGATCGCGCCGGTCGCGTTGATGACGCCGGCGATGCCGCCCTGCTCGCGTGCGCTCACCGCCAGGGATGCGCCCGCCGAGTAGCCGGGGGAGGCCATGCCCGAGGCGACGCCCATCGCGAACGTTGAGACAGCCAGCGCCCACAGCGACGGCGCGATCGTCAGGCACGTGAGGGCCACGAGGGCGAGCGTCATGCCGGCGCGCAGCAGTCTGCGCGGACTCCACCCCAGGCGCGGCACGACGATCAGCTGCATGAGCATGGCGCCAGCGGCGTTGGCCAGCAGCATGAGGGCGGTCACGGAGACGGCGGGCGTGGGATCGAGTCCGCCGCGATCCTGGACGAGAAAACCCATCGTGATCTGAACGACGCCGTTCGCAAAGTAGATGCCGAACACCGAAGCGATCCACGGGGCGATGCGCCGGTCGGTCCACCGCACGCGCGGGGGTAGGTCGGTGGTGGCCGTCGCACCGCTCGCGTAATTTGTCACCGGTTCAGTCGACGAGGCCGGGGCCGCTTGCTCGGATTCCGTGTTCCTGGCCGTCAGGCGGGGCAGGCTCCTCCTTGGGCGCGTCGATGCTCCGTCGCGGGGCAGCCAGAACAGGGCGATGGCCAGGGCGATGAGGACGAAAATCGGGGTGGCGTGCACGGGGCCGAAGATCCAGCAGGCTCCCAGTGCCGAGGAGACGAGGGAGCCGACCATGACTGACAGGTTGATCGTACCGGAAAACGCGGACGTGCCGCGCACGCGCGAGGTCTCGTCGGGGGTCACCTCGGCGACGAGGGCCTGGCCCGTCGGCGGGATAGCCGCGACGGCCGCTCCGAAGAAGGGGCCGCGCGCCGCCATGATGGCGCCCGCCGCGAGGAAAGCGCCGATGTAACCGGCCGCTCGCGCCCACACAGCCGCGGAAAAGAGCGTGCCCGCCGTGAGTGCCAAGAACAGCGCCAACAGGATGACGCGCCTGCGCCCCCAGGCGATCGAGCGGCGCCCCCAGAACTGGCTGAGCGCCGTCACCGCGGCGGCCGCCAAGGACACGGCCGCGCCCACGATCCACTCGGGCAGGTTCAGAGCGCGCGACAGGGGAGCGATCGACACGTTGAGCATGTTCTGCGCCGTGTACGTAAACAGCGCGATCGCCACGAGCGCGCGCAGCGTCGGATTCGTCAGCAAAGGTGATGAGGGCACAGTGCATCCTACGACGAAGGCCCCGCGCGATGCGCGGGGCCTTGCCGGACAGGTATCGAAGCGGGGGGAGCGTCGCTTAGCGCTGCACCCAGGTGCTCACCTTCCAGCGAGCGTCCCCGGAGCGCTCACGCCACTGCGCGTCACTGCGCTCCTCGTCCCTGCGCCACAGCGCCGGATCCAGCGGCGGCGCGTATACGAAGGTCGATCCCTCGGGAGCGCTCGCGGCCACGTCCAGCTCCAGGTCGGTCACCACGGCCTCGTCCAGGAGGGGAAGGGTCTGCGCGTAGAGCTGAGCCCCGCCCGTGATCCAGATGTAGGGGGCGTCCGTACGCGCCGTTTCCTCGCGAGCGATCTGAAGCGCCTCATCGACGGAGGAGACGACGAGAGCGCCCTCGGCGATTTTGTTGATGTCGCACACGCAGAGCTGGTTTCAGACTTTTGGGCTAGTGATGGTTTCCACCCCAGTGCCTCCGGTTATGAACAAGCATCCGGATTGGTTGTTCAGGCGATGAGCTTCCTTCCTGAAATGGCTGCTACTATCCGGTAGATATTAAAAGGGAAACCCGAAGCGCTCATAGGAGAGTGACGATGATGCCAGAACACACGCACTCTCGCAGGAGAAAAGCGCGCGTGGCAATCTGCGCGCTGTTCTTCACCAATGGGCTTCTTATTGGGAGCTTGGTGCTTCGCTTCCCAGAAATCAAGGATGTGTTTGGCCTCTCGGCAAGTGTTTACGGCGCCACGATCGCTCTATCATCGCTGGGAGGAATTCTTGCTGGCCCATTCGCTGCGAAGGTTGTTCGCCGCTTAACATCACGTATTGCGGCCTCACTTTTGACAATTGGGATCGGAATCGCGGTACTGACAATTGGCCTGAGTGCGACTCTGCGTCCCCTAGTTTCCAACGATTCTCTTCTCTCAGTCTCGTTGTATCTGCTTCTTGCGTGCGGATTCTTCTTGAATGGCTGCAGTGATTCTCTGGTGGATGTCGCACAAAATATGCAGGGCTTGCGTCTGCAACGTGAATATCGCCGCCCAATCATCAGTTCATTCCACGGGATGTGGTCCGTGGGTGCGGCTGCGGGTGGAGGCTTTGGAATTCTCACGACCGCCTTGCACATTTCGCTTCTGGCCCACACCCTCATTGCCTCTTTGGGCTGCATTGCACTTGGATTACTTGTTCTTCCCTTTACCCTTCCCGGCGCAGATCCTGACAACTCAGAAGAAACAGATCGAGAGGATCTCTCTCGTGTTCGAACTCGTCCCTTGGCGCCAGCGATTGTTTTGGGATTGCTTGTTGTTTTGTGTATTTCTGGAATGCTCATCGAGGATGCCGGATCTAGCTGGGCGACGCTTTTTATGCGTGATTACGCAAAGACAGGCGCGGCGCTCGCGGGAAGTGGATATGTTGTCCTGTTATCGACTCATGCTCTGGGACGCTTTATTGCAGATCCCTTGGTCGGAAGATTTGGCCCGCGCGCAGTCGTAGCGGGTGGGGGAGCGCTCATCCTTATCGGGATGGGAGGCGGACTGCTCATCGGAACAACCCCAGCCCTGCTGTTCGGTTTTGCGACGGCGGGAATTGGTGCCTCGGCCTCGGTACCTCTGGCCTACAACGCCGCTCACGATATCCGCGGAATGGATCCCGCGGTTGGCCTCACGATTGTCTCTTGGTTGGGGCGCTTGGCTTTTCTTGTCGCACCGCCTCTTGTCGGTGTTTTGGTTCAGCACACGTCTCTGCTGGCAGCAATGCTGGTCATTCCCACCGCGGGCCTTGCATTGATGGCAAGCTCCCTTGTGCTTGCCCCCAGGCAGCTACGCGTGCAAAAGTGAAGACATGGACTTTCTTGGAATCAGTGGACCCGAAGCGATCATCATCGCTGTGGTCGTCCTTGCGGTTCTAGGCCCCAAAGGAATGAGTGAAGCAGCGCGGCGCATCATTGATGTGCACAGGCGCTACCAAGCGCTCACCGCCTCGTTCAGGCAGCAGTCGGATCAAGCGATGGCGCAGCTTCGCGCTTACGCTGACGGCGCCGCGCAAGAAGATCGCGCAGCCAGCACACCCCAATCGCCCCAAAATACAGAGCCAGAAGCGCGCACATCTGAAGAATCATCGACCACAGGTCGGGAAGCGGATTTGTAATCGCGGCGAAGACGGTCGCCCCCACAACAGCCCAGCGCCAATGGCGAAGGATCTGCCCAGTTGAGGCAAGTCCCAAGGCGTGAATCCCAATAATGATCATGGGGAAAAGGAACGACGCGCCGATCACCAAGGTCAGGATCACGACGAAGCTGATATAGGAATCAAAATCCAGCAGCGCGGAGGTGCCTTGGGGAAGCTCAGAAAGTAAAAGGCTGACCGCGTGGGGGAGAAACCACAGCGCCGAGGCGACTCCCGCAAGGAAAAGAATCGCGCTGGGAATTGCGATCAGTGCGGTGCGTCGTTTTTCCGTGCGCGTCAGAGCGGGGGCGATGAAGAGCCAGAGTTGGGTCAGCCACCACGGAGTTGTCAGGATGAAGCCTGCCCAGAGCGCGAAGGTGATGTGGGTCGAAAAGGGGCCGATGATTGTGCGGAAGTTGATTCCCGAGGCCCCGGCTGAGGCGAGTGGACGCGTGAGCCACGTGGTTGCCGGAGTGTAGAGGAACCACGCGCCGATTGCTCCAACGAGGATGCCTGCAAGACTGAGCAGAAGCCGCGCGCGCAGCTCGAGGAGGTGGCGCGTCAATGACATATATGCGTCAGAATCAGCCCGGGTCATTGGTTCGCAGCGAAATGATGGCGCGTTGAGAGGGGAATTACTTCGACGAATCTGTGTTTTCAGGCTCAGACGTAGATGTCTGCTCGCTGGTGGATGAGGAGTCTTGAGACAGGTCGTTCATTTCCTCTTTGAGGATTTTTGCGCTCTTGCCGATGGATCGCGCCAAGTCGGGGAGCTTTTGAGCGCCAAAAAGAACAAGGACAACGATCAAGACGATGATCCAGTGGATGGGACGCATGTTTTCTCCTTCTTGGGCGGCATTCCTGGGATGAGCCTACACCGCCTTTCGTCTGTTTAGCGTGAGAAAGACAACGAAAGGGGGCGTACATAGGTAACACAGGTTATCCTAAGTTCAGTTAATTAGGTTATGAATGGTTGTCGTAAATCATTCGGTTGGGAGATAAATGTTCCTCGCGAACTTCCTGATTGCCCTCAGAGAGGGTGTCGAAGCCGCACTGATCGTCGGAGTTGTAGCGGCATACCTGGTGAAGGTTGGACGCAGGAACCTGCTCCCCAAAGTTTGGTTTGGCGTCATCATTGCCGCAGCGCTGCCCTTAAGCGTTGGTGCGATCATGACCTGGGGGCCCTACACGCTGTCATTCCAGGCGCAGGAAATTCTGGGAGGAACGCTCTCGCTTGTTGCGGTCGCTATGGTGACCTGGATGATCCTCTGGATGAGTTCAAATTCGCGTCAATTTGCGCGCAAGCTTCGTGAGGATACGGCAGCACAACTTGCATCTGGCTCGGAGTGGGGAGTTGTATGGATTGCCTTTATTGCAGTTGCGCGGGAAGGCATTGAAACCGCGCTCTTCGTATGGGCGACAATCAAATCTTCTGCCGAAAATGCAATTGCAGCGCCCGCTCTTGGCGTTGTGACCGGACTTGTGGTTGCCGTTATCATCGGCTGGCTCATCTACACCGGTGCAGCTCGAATTAACCTTTCAATCTTCTTCAATATCACCGGTCTTCTTCTGATTTTCGTCGCTGCAGGAATCGTTTCCTACGGTATCGGCGATCTTCAGGAAGCCTCGGTGATTCCGGGATGGGGAACCCCCATCTATGACATCACCGCATACCTAGATGGCTCGGTCTATTCGTGGCTGACCACCTCCACGTGGTGGTGGACGCTTCTGGAAGCAATGTTCAACGTCAATGCCGCACCCACCCACCTGCAGCTTATTGGCTGGGTGCTCTACATCGTCATTATTCTGCCGCTTTTCCTGGTGCGTTCCGGGATGATCGGCTCACAACACTACACCTCACAAGGAGAGAAATGAACGCCTCCCGCACGCGCCTCGTTATTGGAATTGCGGCTGTTTCAGCACTGGGTTTGAGCGCATGTGTTGCCAACAACCCCTCAAGTTCTTCGGCCTCGGGAAGTGCGGGCGCAAGCGACGCTCCCCTGAGCGTGACCATCACCGATGACACCTGTAAGGTCTCTGCTGCAAGCGTGCCTTCCGGCGTCGTGAACTTCAAGCTGACGAACAACGGAACCGTTCGCAATGAGTTCGAAATCCTTGCAGAAGACAAGCTCCGCATTGTCGGCGAGCGCGAAAACTTGGGCCCCGGAACCTCAGTTGACTACACCGTGACTCTGCAGCCCGGAAAGTACTTCACCGCCTGCAAGAAGAACATGGTTGGTGCACTTGTTGGCGCCACTGAGTTCACCGTGACCGACTCCGGAAAGCCCGTCGAGGTCAGCTCGGACGAGAAGGCACAGATCGATGCCGCCGTCACCAACTACACCGCATACGTCCGTGATCAGTCCGGTCAGCTCCTGGAGCAAACCAAGTCCTTCGCCGAGCTGTACAAGAAGGGTGACTTCGATTCGGCTCGCAAGGCATACGCTCCCGCGCGTATGTACTACGAGCGCATTGAGCCCACTGCCGAGGCCTTTGGCGACATTGACCCCGCTCTTGACCAGCGCGAAGCTGACTGGCAGGAAGAAGGCGCGGACGGAGAATGGACCGGTTGGCACGCGATCGAAAAAGACCTGTGGCGCCCGGATGGCTACCAAGGCCTGAATGAGGATCAACGTTCGAAGATGGCTGACAAGCTGGTTGAGGATACTCAAAAGCTCTACGATCTGGTCTACTCCGACAACTTCAAGATCTCGCTCTCCGATATTTCCAACGGCGCGATCTCGCTGCTTGAAGAGGTTGCCACCACGAAGATCACCGGTGAAGAAGAAGCCTTCTCTCACACTGATCTGTATGACTTCGTTGCAAACGTCGAAGGCGCCAAGGTTGCATACGGCGAGGTTGAAGATCTTGCGAAGGCAAAGGACCCCAAGCTGGCAGGAAAGATCTCCGATGCCTTCACCGAGCTTCAGCACGAGCTCGATAAGCACAAGGACGGCGACGGTTACGTCTCTTACGACACCATCGACGAAGCTGGCCGCAAGGCTCTTTCCGACAAGGTCAACGCGCTGCGCCTTCCCTTGGCTCAGCTGACCGCAGCAATCGTTCAGTAATTACTGAACACAGCGAGTTGGGCGTGGCGCACTTCGGAGGGGTGCCACGCCCAACCGCATCATCAAAATCCATCTGTCATTTAAGGACCCAGTCATGACTCAGCATCACGAAGCAGCTGAAAACAATGGCAATGCCGATCACGAGGGCACCAAAGAAGGACTCTCGCGTCGCCAATTTTTAGGATTAGCCGGCCTCGGCGCACTTACCCTTGGGCTGGGCGGTGGCGGCGGATTTGCCCTCGGTCGCCACGCGGGTGATGGCATCGATTCCGATGTCATGAAGAAGACCTACGAGTTCCGTGGTGAACATCAGCAGGGAATCATTACCCCAGCTCAGCAGCAGATGCACACTGCCGCATTCGACTTAACGACTACGAACCGTGATACGCTCATTGAGCTTCTCCAAGACTGGACCTTGGCCGCTGAACGCCTGACTCATGGCGAACTCGTCAAGGACTACACAACTTCCCTGACGAAGGCGCCGGCCGATACCGGTGAATCGATGGGGCTTGGTCCTGCAGGCCTCACCATCACCTTCGGGGTTGGCAAAACCTTGTTCATCGATGACGAGGGCCGAGATCGCTTTGGTCTTGGCGATAAACTTCCCGTTGCCCTGCGTGATGGAATTCCTCCCATGGCAGCAGAAAAGCTCGACCCCAAGCGCGGCGGTGGAGACCTCATCATCCAGGCCTGTTCCGAAGACCCCATGGTCAATCTCCACGCCCTTCACAACCTCACGCGTATCGCATTTGGTCGCGCGACCATGCGTTGGACGCAACTGGGCTATGGACGAACTTCCTCGACCTCAAAGTCCCAGGAAACGCCTCGTAATCTTTTTGGCTTCAAGGACGGAACCTCCAACATCAAGGCTGAGGATTCCCAGTCGGAACTCGATAAGCACTTGTGGATCCAAGCTGGGGATGATCAAGGTTCTTGGGCAGCCGGTGGATCCTACATGTGCGTGCGCAAGATCAAGATGATGATGGAAGTGTGGGACGAACTGGTCCTGGCTGAACAAGAACAGATCATCGGGCGCGACAAGATCCACGGCGCACCGCTGTCGGGCGGTGAAGAATTCACCAATCCAGATTTCGCGAAGGAAGGACAGCAAGGAAATCCCACCGTTGGATCTTCAGGGCTGGCAATCGCTCCCGATTCGCATGTTGCCATGATGAACCCAAATAACAACTCGGGGCGGCGTATGCTGCGCCGTGGATACAACTACCTTGAAGGTGTGGACTACCTGGGGCGCTTGGATGCTGGCCTGTTCTTCATTGCCTACGTTCGTAACCCCGCTGAGGGTTTCATTCCCGTTTTGGCGAAGATGAAGAGCGATCAACTGACCGAGTACCTCCAGCACTTGGCCTCAGGCGTGTACCTCATGTTCCCGGGCGTCAAAGAAACTGACACCTATGTTGGTCAAAAGCTCTTTGAGTAGGAAGGAATAGTGTGAGTGACAAGGATGTGACTGACATGCCTCAGGAAGAAGATAGCCAGAACGCATTACCGATTTCTCAGCGTCCGGCATCTACTGCACCCGGGCACTGGGTCCTCGCAAGAGTCGGAAAGAAAGTTCTGCGTCCCGGCGGCTTGGAACTGACTCTTCAGATGCTCTCCGACGCGAAACTAACGGGCTCCCGGGTGGTTGAATACGCTCCCGGGTTGGGGCGAACCGCATCGGAAATTCTTGCTGCGCGCCCGGCCTCGTACACCGGGGTCGACAAGGATCCGGTTGCTGCCAAACACGTGAGAGAGTTGGTCGGCACGCGGGGGACAGTGATCAATGCCGATGCCGCTGATACCGGACTGGAGTCGGGCTCTGCCGACGTTGTCGTTGGTGAAGCCATGCTGACTATGCAGGGAGAGAAGTCCAAGAAAGCCATCATTTCCGAGGCCGTGCGGCTGCTGGCACCGGGAGGACGCTATGCGATCCATGAGCTAGCCGTCCAACCCGATAGCATCGACGAAGAATTGCATACACAGATTCGCAAAGACTTGGCGCGTGCGATTCATGTCAATGCTCGTCCCCTCACCTGTGCGCAGTGGTCCCAGCTTTTGGAAGAATGTGGACTGACGGTCGATAGCGTTCACACCGCGCCTATGGCTCTCCTTGATTTTTCGCGGAATATTCGCGATGAGGGTTTTCTTCAAACCCTGCGGATTATTCGAAATGTTCTTTCAGATCGAGAGCTACGTGAGCGTGTGCTAGGAATGAGGAAGACTTTCCGCACCTATCAAGATTCAATGTGCGGGGTGACAATCGTGGCCCACAAGCCACTGAAAGGAGAACGCCATGACGCTCAGTGACGACACAAATCTTGAGGTCCCCGTGCCGATCATGACTGATGTTCAAGACATCGCCTCGATGATCCAGATCAACGAACAGGCCACGGTTTCTCGTACCGTCATGCACTGCGAAGGAATGCGTCTGGTGCTCTTCTCCTTCGATAAGGACGAGATTCTCAGTGAGCACACCGCGGCAATGCCGGTGATTCTTCAGACCCTCGAGGGTGCTCTGGAAATCACAGCTGATGGCCGTACAGTGATTCTGCGTCCCGGTGATGTCATCCACTTTGGAACACGCCTCCCGCATGCAGTGCGCGCATTGGAGCCCTCGAAGTTGGCGCTTTTCATGCTTGACTCGCGCGAGCGTGCGCCTAAGAAGTAAAAGTACTTTGCGCTTGTTGAGGGGGGTGAAGGCCGAGGCCTTCACCCCCCCTCAGTTCACCTCTAAAGGCGCGTGAAAATCGCAGTGCGTTAAGACCTAGAAATAGCTTGCAAGAGGCCCGTCTTCAGTTTTGATGACGTGAACCGGAGTATCGAATACATCAGTGAGTACTTGGTCAGTCATGATCTCTTCGGGAGTGCCCTGGTAAGCAACAGTGCCATCTTTGAGTGCAACGATGCGCGTGGCATAGCGGGCCGCGAAATTAATATCGTGAAGAACAATGACGATCGTGCGTTTAAATTCTTCAGCTGCCTGCCTGAGCAGTTTCATCATTTCAACGCTGCGTGCAATATCCAGATTATTGAGCGGCTCATCAAGAAGGATGTAGTCCGTTTCCTGGCATAAAACCATCGCAACGTAGGCGCGTTGGCGCTGTCCGCCAGAGAGCTGGTCGAGATAACGCGTCTCGATCGAATCAAGTCCCAAGAAATTGATGTAGCGAGTAATGATGTCTTCATCCTGGGCGTTGAGATGCCCATGGCTGTGAGGGAAACGACCGAAGGCGACAAGCTGGCGAACAGTCAGGCGCGAGACGAAGTGGTTCTCTTGGCGAAGAATAGACAAGATCTTCGCCAATTCCTTCGACTTTGTTGTTGATACATCCGCACCGCCGACTGTAATTGTGCCTTCGTCGATGCCAAGGAGGCGGCCAATCATGGTCAGAAGCGTCGACTTTCCGGCGCCGTTTGGGCCGACAAGGGCGGTGATCCCGCCACGCGGAAGCTCAAGGCTAACGGGACCGATGTGGACGGCCTCGGAATAATGCTTCGCGACTGTATTGAGCTGAATCATAGACGCCCCTTCTTCAGAATTGTCACGATGAAGGCCAAGCCACCGATAAATTCAATAATGATTGAGACAACACCCTGTGCGTTAAAGACATGGTTCATCAAGAAATATGAAGCGGAAAGAACCGCCAGTCCCAGGGCAACCGACATTGCGAATAAGTATTTGTGATCGCTGGTTGGTGAGAATTGATAGGAAAGCGTTGCTATCAAGAAGCCCAGGAAAGTCATCGGGCCAACGAGGGCGGTCGATGTGGCGATCAGCAGTGAAACCAGAACCAACACGATGATGCTGGTTTGTTTGTGATTGAGGCCGAGGTTAGTGGCGGTTTCGCGCCCTAATGCGATGACGTTGAGTCGGTTCGACAAAAGGAAAAGGGATACCGCTGCGATAGCAACGATGGGGAGAGCAACGGGGTAGTAGGCACGATCAGCGTTTGAGATCGAGCCGAATAAACGGGCGGTCAAGACGTCGAATTCACTGGGGGTCAATAACCTTTGCATGAAGGTGGCAACGGATCCAAGGCCTGCCCCCAGCATCACTCCAATCAAGAGCATTGCGTGCATTGACGCATGTTGGCTGGTCAAAAGCCACGAATAGAGCAGCAGAGTGAAAAGAACCATCATGGCCAGTTGGAAGATGAACATCGGTAGGTTCTGTGCAGCGTTAAACCCAGCAACACCGGCAAAGAAGATTACGGATGTATTGATCACGCGGTACAGAGATTCAAAACCGAGGATCGAGGGGGTGATAATCCGATTGCCCGCAACGGTTTGGAAGGCGACGGTCGCAAGGCCCTGACATATGGCGACAACAGCAATTGCAAGGATGGAAAACGCGCGTCTTCTGGCGATCGGCCAAAACTTTGGGCTGGTGACAGGAACGGGATTCTTCCACAGCAATAGACCAACACAGCAAATGGCCGCAACGATCAGTGTCGCGGCAAAGAGCAACCACCAGCGTCGCCGCGCAGACGAATTTACAAAGGAAGACGAAGATGAAGAGCGCCTCATTGCAATCCTCCTCTGCGGCTTTGGCGCAGGATGAGTGCGATAAAAACGAAGGCGCCGACAATCCCCAAGATGACAGAGACGGGCATCTCGAAGGGCGAAATGATCGTCCGCGCCAGAAGGTCAGCGATCGTGACAAGTGCGATACCGGAAAGACAGACCCAGGGAAGGTTTTGGCGAAGGTGATCACCCAGAGCCATAGAGATCAGGTTGGGAACGACAAGTCCAAGGAAAGGTAGGGAGCCAACGACAACGGTTACCACGCCTGTGGCCAAGGCGATCAACCCCGTGGCAATGAGGATTACTCGGTGATAGTTCACACCTAAGGTCGTTGCGATATCTTCACCAAGGCCCACCGCTGTCAGGCGATCAGCTAAAACGACAACACCAAGAACTGCAAGTGTGACGATCCACAGAACTTCATACTGGCCGGTATAGACGCTCGTGAAGGATCCCTGGAACCAGACGCTGAGGTTTTGAAGAGTATTTGTCTCAAGGGCAAGGAAGGTTGAAACTGCCGAAACGACCGCTCCCAGCATCATTCCCATGATTGGTACCAGCAGTGAAGAACGCAGCGATACTCTTCGGAGCAAGGCGAAAAACACCATGGTTCCCAAGAAGGCAAAGGCAACTGCTACCGTCATACGAAGAAGGACCGATGCACTGGGGTAAATGATCATAATCGCCAGTAATCCCAAGCCTGCCCATTCGGTGGTTCCCGTTGTCGTGGGTTCTGCGAAGCGGTTCTGAGTAATGATCTGCATAACCAAACCACACATCGACATCGCCGCGCCTGAAAGTATGAGTGCGACGGTCCTCGGGATGCGAACCGTGATGAACATGTCCCATCCGTCATCATGGGACAGAATCGAATATTCCCCGGTGCACAACGAAAGAATAAGAAGTCCAAGGACAATGAACGCAGAGACAAGCAGTGCGATTCGTCGTTTAAAGACCTGGGGTGAGTGCTGGTTTGTCACAGAAATTTGAGCCATAAGTGTTGTGGGTGTGTTGGCCCTCGAAAGGACCAACACACCCCTGTGTTAAGTCTGAGTTCTCAGACGAATCACTGGGAACTTACTTATTTGCTGAAGCCTTTTCGAAGGAATCAGCAATCGAGTTCAAAATCTCCGTGTAGGTGATGATGGACTCGTTCGTGTAGGTGTCATTCGGTGCGTAAACCGTCTGACCCTTCGTCAGGGCAGTGATATTCTTCAGTGCAGCATTCCCATCGATCACGGATTGTGCAGGGGTGTAGCTGCCATCCTTGGAAATCGCGGCGTCGCGGTCAAGAACGAAGATCCAGTCGGGGTTTGCCTGAGCGATGGCCTCGACGGAAATGTCATCACCGGTGTGAGAGTCGGTGCTGCCCTGAACTTCAAGCGCGGGCTTGAGGCCCAAAAGATCGAAGATCGGACCCCATGTGCGCCCCTTGGAAGGAGCAACGTAGCCGATGTTGCCACCGGAAACGTCCACGGCCATGACGGTGGACTTACCGTCGTATGCCTTCTTTGCGCGATTCAACGCATTGTTGAAGTCATCGACCAGCTTCTTCGCGTCTTCTTGATGTCCAAAAATCTCGCCGAGGTCGGTGACCTGACGGATGAGCTCTTCATTAAGAGGCTTACCGTCACGTGGCTCGAGGTTGATCAACGGGACTCCGGGGTTCATTTCCGCAATCTGCGCATCAAATCGAGTGAAACGCTGACCGGAGATGATCAGATCAGGGTTTGACGCCGCAAGTGCTTCAAGATTCGGGTCGCGGTGCATGCCGATGTCGGCGACGGAATCGGTGTTGTATGCCTTGATGGTCGAGGGGATGAGCTTCTTCGGGGCGGCGACCAAGGGCACGTTCCACTGCGCCAGGACTTCGAATGTACGGTTATCAAGGGATGCAACGCGCTGAACGGGCAGCTTGATTTCAACGTTTCCCTGGTCGGATTCGATAGTGACAGAGCTGGGTGCGGAGCTGCTTGAGCTTGCTGCAGCACTTGTTGAGGATTGGCTTGACGAGGCCGTGCCCCCGGAGCAGGCGGTCAGTGCCATCAACGAGGCTGCACCAAGAGCGGTCAGAGACAGGAGCTTACGCGACATGTTTTTCTCCAGCAGAATGTGAGAGTAGCGAGTGTGTAGGCTTTTAATTAAGAAAGGCTTACCTAAATAAAAATAGGTGAGCGTAGAAACCTGCAGCAACTCTTGCGGATCATCTCACTGTTTTGGCGGGCACTCCGTCAGATCGTGCTACTCAATCAGCCCCTGCACTGCAGTGTCCAACTCGCGCAGCCAGGCCTCGGCAGATACATCCGAAGGCATACGCCAGTCCCCGCGCGGGGAAAGCGACCCGCCAGCCATAACCTTGGGGCCATTGGGAAGTGCGCTGCGCTTGAACTGCTGAGTGAAATAACGACGGATAAACAAGCGTTCCCACTTCACGATCTCGTCCAAGGAGTATGAAACCTTGTCCTCTTCGGGGTAGCCAGCTGGCCAGTTGCCGCGAGAAGCATCTGACCAGGCGTGCTCTGCCAAGAATGCAATCTTGGACGGGCGAGCTCCACGTCGAAGCACGTAGTACAGGTTGAAGTCTTGCAGGTTGTAAGGGCCGATCTTGTCCTGCGTGGACTGCATCTTCTGTCCCGGCTTCGCGGGAACGAGCTCCGGAGAAATTTCGGTTCCCAGAATCGACAGTAAAATCTCGCCAACTTCGGGGGAGAACTGGCCGGAAGACACTACCCAACGAATCAAGTGCTGGATCATCGTCTTGGGGACGCCGGTATTGACGGCATAGTGACTCATCTGGTCGCCCACACCGTACGTACACCAACCCAGTGCAAGCTCTGACAGATCACCGGTACCCAAGACAATACCGCCCAGGTGATTTGCGAGGCGGAAAAGATAGTCCGTGCGCAGCCCTGCCTGAACGTTTTCGAAGGTCACGTCATAATCGTCGTGACCATCTGCGTAGGGGTGATCGATATCAGCCAGCATCTGCCTGGCCGCAGGGGTGATATCGATTTCCTTGAAGGAGACTCCCAATCTTTCGCATAGCGCAATCGCATTGGTCTTCGTGCGTGCAGAAGTTGCAAAGCCGGGAAGCGTGTAGCCCAGAATATCTGTACGCGGACGACCCAAGAGGTCCATCGCACGAGCCGCAACGATCAACGCGTGCGTTGAATCCAAGCCGCCAGAAACACCAATGACAACCTTGGGCTGTCCAATAGCACTCAGGCGCTTCGCGAGCCCCGCAACCTGGATGTTGTAGGCCTCGTAGCAGTCCTGCTCCAGCTGGCTCGGGTCGTCGGGGACGAAGGGGAAGCGATCGACCTCGCGTTCCAAACCTAGATCCGTTCGCGGCGGGTTCATCTCAATGGCAATGCTGTAGGGGCGTGGAATCGAGAGGCCGTCGAGCATCTTTTGAGCATTGTCGGTGAAAGAATTCTGGCGCGTACGCTCGGTGCGCAGATGCTCAATATCAACGTCGGCAATGGTGATTTGGGTTCCCGAGGCGAAACGCTCCCCGGCGGCAAGAAGCTGGCCGGCCTCGTAAATCAGGGTCTGCCCGTCCCAAGCAAGGTCAGTCGTTGACTCACCCGGTCCGGCGGCGGTGTAGACGTAGGCGCAGGCGCAGCGCGCGGAGGTCGACTGTGCCAAGAGCTTGCGTTCGTCGCCTCGTCCGACAGTGATGGGGGAGGCGCTCAGGTTGAGCAGCACGGTTGCGCCTGAGAGCGCAAGGAGTGAAGCGGGGGTGACGGGAACCCACATGTCTTCGCAGACTTCAATACCCACACACAGCCCCGGGATATCGGTGACATCGATCGTCACGGAGCCAAAAGGCAGCAGGGGAGCATCCCCCGTGTAGGGCTCTGTTGGGGCCCACGGAGCTTGAAGAAGATCGTTATCAAAGCTCGGCGGAGTGACGAAATGACGCTTTTCGTAGAACTCGCGGTAGTTCGGAAGATAGGACTTCGGGATGACGGCAAGTGCACGGCCTTGGTGAATTGCAACCGCGCAATTGTAGAGGGCTGCTCCCTTGCGCAGTGGCGCGCCGACGACGATCAGGGGGAGGAGATCTGCACTGGCAGCAATGATGGTGGTGAGTGCGCGCTCGACCTCATCAAGAAGAACATCTTGAAGGAGAAGATCATCGATTGCATACCCCGAAACGCACAACTCAGGGAAGAGTGCGATCGAGACGCCGCGTTCATCGCAGCTTCGCGCGGCTGCAATGATTTCTTCAGCATTGGCCAGTGGCTGTGCGGGATGAACGGGGAGCGTCACTGCCGCCACGCGCGTAAAGCCCTGGTCGTAAAGGGAATGGAAGTTCATGGCTTTCCTCCTGAGTCGCTAGGGCTATTGTCGCCTACTTGGGCGGCTTGTGCCTTCCCGAGGCCGTAGCCGGGTCAGTGTGTCTAGTTCAGTTCCTTTATCACAGCTTCAAAAGACTGAGCGACGGGGTCGCGGATGATGAGGTCTGCGTCGGCATCGGCATTTGTTGGTGTCGCGTTCATCAAGACCAGGTGTGAACCCGAGAAATAGTTGAGCAATCCGGCCGCGGGATAGACGACCAAAGATGTTCCAGCCACGATCAAGAGATCGGCGTGCGCAATCGCATGCACGGCACCACTGATGACATCCTCGTTCAGTGCTTCGCCGTACATGACGATATCGGGACGGAGCTGTCCGTGGCAGCGCCGGCAGGTCGGGACTAACTCCTCAAAGGCCTCGGGAATAGAAAAAAGGGGATAGCCGGCCCCACAAGCGGTGCACAGAAGGTGCTCCCAATTCCCATGAAGCTCCCAAACTGTGCGTGATCCTGCGCGCTGATGAAGGCCGTCGATATTTTGGGTGATGACGCATTCGAGAAGCCCATCTGACTCGAGCGTGGCAAGGGCGCGGTGGGCGCCATTGGGTTCGACCGGCTTGTGTACCTCGCGGAACCACTCCCAATACGCCTCGGGATGAACCGAGAAGAAATCGATACTGAGAACCTGCTCCAGGGGGATTGTGCGCTTGTGGAAGTAGAAGCCGTTCGCGCCGCGGAAATCTGGAATTCCTGACTCTGTGGAGACTCCCGCGCCGCCGAAAAATACCGTCGAAGGAGAGGTGTGAATCCAATTCGCAAGGGTTGAGATATCACTGGTCATATGTGCTCTTCTCGCTATGTGTTTGACGTATTTCAAGTGCTATGGGAGCGCTTGCTTTTGCGTGAATAAGTTGGAGTTTGCGGCGATCATCTTCTGACAGTTGCGGACTCGCCTTGAGGAAGGGACGGCTGTGACTGAGTAGTTCCGAATGACGAATGTTCTCAATGCCGCGCGCATGGAATTGCAGAGTTGATTCATAAGTAAAGCTACCGCGAAGTTGCTCGCGGAAAGTATCCCCAACCCACGCATAGGGACTCGAAGAATTGAGCTGATAGTTGCATGCGCGGCCGATGAGGGCAGCAATCCAATCGGCGCATTGAATATTTGATGACAGGTCAGAATCGATATATGCAGGGGCTTCTAAAATGCGCCGCATTTCTTGGTGTTCTTTCATGCGGGCATAGATATTTGCATAACTGCGAGCAACTTGTGCTTTTCGTTGGCTTTCATTAATCATGTCTTGGAACAAGAGAATATTTTGATTCTTGTAATCCGCGTGTGTGCACAGGCGGTTGATCGTCTCAGCAAGACATTGGAGTGTTCGCTCTTCTATACGTGACCGAGTCTCGGGGCTGCCGGGGGCGCTTCCCCACACCTGTCCGGGTGTACCGATCGCCTTTTCGCGAACGAAATAAAACAGACTCCCACCGGCAGTGGGCAGTTTCTCTAAAAGATCACGAAGCGCGAGTATTTCTCTGCGTCCTTTCGTGCGTTCCATCGCCCCTTTTTGGAATAGCTCGGCACCCTTCCTTTCCCAAGTAGGAATGAAATTATCTGTGGGATGAAGAAACGAAAAAAATTCCCTTTTCGTTTGCATGACTTGCCGAGAGAAATCATGAACCCGTTCTTCAGGAACGACAAAACCTGCGTATCCGAATACCGGCGAGGTTTTGAACTTGGCATGGTCGTATGAAACGAATGCTCCAGGTTCGCCAACTTCGTCAATATAGGCAATGAGCATGCCTTCTCCTCACTGAGAACAAACGCAAAAACCCACGCCGCACAATGTGCGCGCGCGGGTCCGCGGATTGGCACTCTGCGAGGACAAGCTCGCCGTTACCATTTGTCAATCTAGTTCAGCTGAAGGTGAGTGTCAACGCCTGTGGATAGACGCCGAGGCCGGGGTGCACATGGCAGCCCCGGCCTCGAATTGCGATGAAAAGTCGCGTCTAGACTCAGATCAGCGTCAGAGCCTGACGTGCGATTGCCAGCTCCTCGTTGGTGGGAACAACCATGACGGTGATCGAGGAATCATCGGTCGAAATGGTTGTGGGAGCAGAGAAACGCTGGTCGTTGATCTCGTTATCGATACGCACACCGAAGGGGAGCAGACGCTCGCAAACTTCGCGGCGCAGATCAGCATCGTTTTCGCCAATGCCAGCGGTGAAGGTAATGACATCCAGGCCGCCAAGTTCGGCGGTGTAGGAACCGATGTACTTGATGATGCGGGTGACGTAGATGTCCAGGGCCAGGCGTGCGCGGCGCGCAACCTCGGGATCCTCGGAATCAACCATGTCGCGGACTGCGCGCATGTCGTTTTCGCCGGTCAAGCCCTTCAAACCCGACTGCTTGTTAAAGAGGTCATCAACCTCGTCGGCGCTCCAACCGGTCTGACGCTGCAAGTGGAAAACAACGGCGGGATCAATGTCACCGGTGCGAGTTCCCATGACCAAGCCCTCGAGAGGGGTCAAGCCCATAGAGGTGTCAATGGGGCGGCCAGCCTTAACGGCAGAGACGGATGCACCATTGCCCAGGTGCAGAACGATCTGACGCAGAGCGTTATCGCCCAGCAGGGAGGCGACCTTTTCGGAAACGTACTGGTGAGAAGTTCCGTGAGCGCCGTAACGACGGACTGAATACTTCTCGGCAACTTCCTGCTTCAACGCGTAGGTTGCGGTGTCCTCAGGCAAGCGCTGGAAGAAAGCGGTGTCGAAAACCGCGACGTGAGGAGTATCGGGCATGAGCTCGCGAGCAACATCGATGCCCTTGAGGTGCGCGGGGTTGTGCAGGGGAGCCAGTGCGCACAGCTCATCGATGAGGTCACGAACTTCGTCGGTGATCAGAGCCGGACCGTCGAAGTACTTACCGCCCTGAACGATGCGGTGACCAACGGCCACGATGTTGGCCTCGGCAAGAGAGGGACCGACCTCATCGAAGAGGCGCAGAACTTCGCGCATGCCAACTTCATGATCAGCAATGGGCTCGTTCACATCGACGACCTTCTCGCCGTACTTGTGCTGGATGTGGCCCTCGGATTCGCCGATGCGCTCAACCAAGCCCTTGGCGATCGCATCGCCGTTGTCGGGGTTGATGAGCTGATACTTGATAGAGGAAGAACCAGAGTTAATAACAAGAACGGTGTCGGTCACGACGTGCCTTTCTAAGAATCACCTGCGAGGCCGCGGTGTGCGGGGCAATGTAATGCATGGATGAGTGGTCTGATGAGTGCAGTTTACGCGTGGAAGTGATGGAGACGGAATTCGGGGGTGTGGGATTGTCCCCACACCCCCGAGAATTCTCAGCCCTGCGCCTGAACGGCAGTTAGGGCGACGGTGTTGACGATGTCTTCAACCAAAGCGCCGCGTGAGAGGTCGTTCACGGGCTTGTTGAGTCCCTGCAGAACCGGGCCGATTGCGACCGCACCGGAGGAACGCTGAACGGCCTTGTAGCCAATATTTCCAGCGTTGAGCGAGGGGAAGATGAAGACGTTCGCGTGGCCGGCAACGGGGGAGTCGGGAAGCTTGACCGAGGCGACGGCCTCGTCAACGGAAGCGTCAAACTGGATCGGTCCTTCGAGGGCCAGATCGGGGGCCTTTTCGCGAGCCAAGCGAGTGGCCTCGACAACCGCGTCCACGTCCACGCCCGAACCGGAGGTTCCGGTCGAGTAGGAGAGCATTGCAACCTTCGGATCGAGGCCGAACTGGCGCGCGGTTGCAGCCGAGGAAATCGCGATATCTGCCAGCTGCTCGGGGGTCGGGTTGGGGTTGACGGCGCAGTCGCCGAATGCCCACACGCGATCCTTCAGCAGCATGAGGAAGACTGAAGAAACGATCGAGACGCCGGGAGCGGTCTTAATGATCTGGAAGGAAGGAACGATGGTGTGAGCGGTGGTGTGGATTGCACCAGAGACCATGCCGTCGGCGTCGCCCATGTGGACCATCATCGTGCCGAAGTAGGAGACATCGCGAACCTTGTCGCGAGCCTGCTCGATGGTCACGCCCTTCTTGGCGCGCAGGCGTGCGAATTCCTCCGCGTAGCGCTCCGCGTATGCGGGGTCGTCAACGGAAACGACGGTAGCTGCCGAGACATCCAGGCCAAGCTCCGCAGCGCGTGCGTTGATTGCCTGCGCATCGCCGAGCAGTACCAGATCGGCAATTCCACGTTCAAGAACAATGGCTGCTGCGCGCAGGACACGATCGTCTTCCGGTTCGGGCAAGACGATGCGCTTGCGGTTGGAACGTGCGCGGTCAATAAGATCCGCCTGGAAGGAAAGGGGGGTAACAACCTGGGGAGCTTCCAGTGCCGAGGCCGCATCCAGAGTTTGTGCGTTGAAAGGCAGTTCGAGAACGGGAAGTTGAGTCTTAACGTGCGAGGCGACTGCTGAGGGGAGAGCAACCGCTGCGAGGCGAGTTGCGTGCTGACGCGCGCGACGATCAAGAACCTCGATCTCGCGTTCAATAAGTTCGGGGGAGGCGCCTTCGGTATCGAAAGCTGCGATGACGCGAGCGTTGGTCGATGCCGCCACGTCGAGGTTCCATCCCAAGGTGTCGAAAGTCGAAACGGAGCCTTCGGGGAGTGCATCGATCAGGACAATATCCTCTGTGTGGCTGCGGATATCTTCCACGACGCGGGGGAGGGCTTGCTCGGGGTCGGAGGTGATGGCCTCGGAAGTGGAGGTACCGGCGGCGCTCACCCGTGCCAGCGTTGAAGCGGGGACAAGCGCTGCGAAGTCGTCACTGACCTGTGAGGCGGCTTCTGCCTGGGCGGCAATGACGATAAAACGGGTGCTCACGTCTACTCCTTTATATCGGTATGTATTTTTGGCTGGATTGGTTAACAATCAAGTGAGCCGACGGGTCTATCGTAGTCCGCTCATTTAAGTGCGTCGCGCTTATGTCTGCTTTCGCGATACCCTGAAGGCATGGAAGATCAGTCCTCGGGATCGACAGGTGGAGTCGCTACCTTAGTGAGCGTTGCCTTCGTTGTCCTTGCATGCGTGCTGATTACCCTTCTTGCTGTTTTTAATCACCCGCACAAAGCTGTCCTGGTCCTGGTTGTGACGATGTTCATCATGGCGGTGATGCGTGCGGTGTGGCCTGGGCGTCCCTGGTTCGCTTCAAGGCGTCGGTGGGCGGATGTTGGATTGTATGTCCTGCTTGGGGCCGTGATTTGGTACTTCTCGCCCTACACTGCAACGCTGGGGCTCGGGTGAATGTGACGCGGTAGACAAAGCGTCCATAATGTGGTCGATGGTGACTTCTTAGGCGAAAGCTGTCACTCTTGCCAAGTCCGTACTTCTTTATACGAGGTTTGAGCAATGAGAAAGTTTCTTGAACAGAGCGGCATCCTGATCTGGGTGCTGGTAGCGATCGTTCTGGCATTGGTTCTGGGATCTGTCACTATTGGTGATTCCCACATTATGCCGTCGGCACTGGGCGATGTCTTCGTAACTTTCTCTACTATTTTCGGGCAGTTCCTGTCCTTCTCAATTCCGCTCATCATCATCGGCCTGGTGACCCCGGCAATCGCTGACCTGGGTAAGGGTGCAGGCCACTGGCTGGGTCTGACTGCGGCTCTCGCCTACGCCTCGACAATGTTTGCAGGCTTCCTGACCTACGGAGTGTGCGCCTACTTCTTCCCGAAGGTTCTTGTTGGGCAGCTGACTCAGGTCGAAACTCCGAAGGAAGTCCTCAAGACCTACTTCACCATCGAAATGCCTCCGGTCGTTGGTGTGATGACCGCGCTCTTGCTGTCCTTCGTCGTCGGCATTGGCCTGTCCTTGGTGCCTCGGGGCGTTCTGCGCAAGGGCTTTATTGAGTTCCGTGCGATCATCACCCGCTTGATCGAGAACATCATCGTTCCTCTTCTTCCCCTGCACATCTTCGGCATCTTCTTGAACCTCACCTACACCGGCGAAGCGGTTCACATCATGCGAACCCTGATCCGCGTAGTTGTCATTGTTCTGATTCTGGAAGTAGTCATTCTGCTCACGCAGTACTTTGTTGCCGGTGCGGTTGGTCGCGTCAACCCCTTCAAGGCCATCTTCACCATGCTTCCCGCGTACCTGACCGCTTTGGGAACCTCGTCCTCGGCAGCAACGATTCCTGTCACCTTGCGCCAGACCCGAAAGAATGGCGTGTCCGATGCTGTTTCTTCGTTCACGATTCCTCTGTGTGCAACGATTCACCTGGCCGGTTCAACCTCGAAGATTTTCGCCTTTGCCTTTGCGATCGTCTACACCCAGGGCATGACCGTGACCACCACGCAGTGGGTCGGATTCATCTTCATGCTCGGCATCACCATGGTGGCGGCTCCGGGCGTCCCCGGCGGCGCAATTATGGCCGCTACCGGTATCTTGCAGTCGATGCTGGGCTTCGATGATTCTGCGGTTGCCCTGATGATTGCCACCTACATTGCTCTTGACTCCTTCGGTACCGCAACGAACGTGACGGGTGATGGCGCGATCGCGATCATCATGGACCGTCTGACCGGCGGCAAGCTGGGTCCCGAGGGCGATTCCGAACACACGCGTGAGCTGGCCTTTGACGGTATGGCCTACCTGCATAAGGTTTCGGTCGAGGGTGTTGTGACCAAGGAAGAACTTGCGGAATCCGCGGCTTTGAACGGCGTAACAATCACCGAAAGCCCGCGTTCCTGAACGTTTTTTCACCCGGGATCTAGGGTGGATGCAACTGCGTGCGTTAAGCAATAGACTTAAAGCAGTTGTTCACCGATGATCACTGTGGAAATGGAGCACGACTCGTGGAGCAAGTGAGTGTCACAAGCGCGTCCGAGCCCGTAAAGATTGGTATCCTCACCTCCGGTGGCGATGCCCAAGGAATGAACGCTGCGGTTCGTGCGGTTGTCCGCACCGCGCTGGCACGTGGCGCTCAGCCCTACGCAATCCTCGACGGTTGGGCGGGAGCAGTTAAAGGCGGAGCTTCCATTCGCCAAATGAGCTGGTCGGATGCCTCGGGAATCCTTGCAGAGGGTGGAACCGTCATTGGGACTGCTCGCTGCCCCGAATTTCGTGAATACGAAGGCCGTCACGCGGCAGCCTTGCACCTGATTGAAAAGGGAATCGATCGCCTGGTCGTCATCGGCGGCGACGGCTCGCTGTCCGGTACGGAAGAGTTCCGCACCGAGTGGTCTCAACACCTCAGCGAACTGGTCGATGAAGGGGCTATCTCTGCGCAGCAAGCGCAGCTGCACCAGCGCCTCTATATTGTCGGCTTGGTTGGCTCTATCGATAACGACATGGTCGGTACCGATATGACTATTGGGGCAGATAGCGCGCTCCATCGCATCGTTGATGCCATCGACCAGATTTCTTCGACTGCAGCCTCGCATCAGCGCACCTTTGTTGTCGAAGTCATGGGACGCCACTGCGGGTATCTACCGCTCATGTCAGCGGTAGCCGGCGGTGCTGACTATGTCTTCACTCCCGAGGATCCGGCACGTGATGGCTGGGAAGATGAAATGGTCGAGCGTCTGAAAGAAGGGCGTGCTGCAGGACGACGTGAATCCATCATCATCGTTGCCGAAGGCGCTACCGACCGCGCGGGTAACCCCATTTCCTCTCAAGACATCGCTGATGCCTTCAAAGAACGTACCGGAGAGGATGCGCGAATCACCATCCTCGGTCACGTTCAACGAGGCGGCGTTCCTTCCGCGTATGACCGTTGGATGTCCACACTCTTGGGCTTTGCCGCAGTCCAAGAGATCTTGAACCCAGCTGATCCTGATGTAGCGACAATTTTGGGTGTCCGCCATAATCGGGTGACCCGAATTCCGCTCATGGAAGCAGTCCATCAGACTCGAGGCGTCAAAGACCTTATCAAGGCTGGGGACTTTGCAGCCGCGCAGGCAGCGCGTGGACGCTCCTTCACCGCGATGGTTGGAATTAACCAGCTCCTGTCGACGCCTCCGACGCTGGCAGAGAATCCCCCCAGCGGATCCGCTAAGCGCGTGGCTATCATCCACGCAGGCGGTCTTGCTCCGGGAATGAATACTGCTGCGCGCGCCGCCGTCAGGCTTGGTATCGCCAAGGGCTGGACCATGCTTGGCATTGAGGGCTCTTGGGCAGGTCTTGCTGATAATCAGGTTCGCGAGCTGACGTGGGATGACGTTGAAGGATGGGCATTCCACGGTGGTGCTGAACTTGGAACGCGCCGCCCCGTTCCCTCAGTGAACGAGTACTACGCCTTGGGACGCGCAATCGAACGCAATGAAATTGACGCCCTCTTGGTGGTCGGTGGTCTTAATGCATACCTGGCCGTCAAGGAAATGACCTCGGAGCTCGATCGCTACCCGGCTTTCCGTATTCCCATCGTTCTGATTCCAGCCTCGATCGACAATAACCTTCCCGGCGCTGAACTGGCGATTGGCACCGATACCGCACTGAATAATGCTGTGTGGGCATTGGATCGTATTAAGGAAAGCGCGGCTGCCTCCAAGCGCTGCTTCGTCGCAGAACTCATGGGGCGACGCTGCGGCTACCTCACGCTCATGTCAGGAATCGCCTCGGGCGCCGAATACGCCTATTTGAATGAGGAAAACACGACCCTGGCAGAGATTGACGAGGATGCGCACCGCCTGCGTGAAACTTTCGAGGCCGGTCGCCGTCTATTCCTTGTCGTTGTGAACGAGGAAGCAGACGCGCATTACAACCGTGAGTTCCTTGCGAATGTTTTCGAGGCCGAAAGTGACGGGCTCTACGACGTCCGTTCCTCTGCGCTTGGACACCTCCAGCAGGGCGGTGCTCCCAGCCCCTATGACCGCCTTCTTGCGACTCGCTTAGTCTTTGCCGCTCTGGGTGAATTGGACAGCCAGTTCTCGCAGGGACGTTCGCAGGCTGTCTACATCGGCGACGTGGGCAATACAATCCAGGTCCGTCCGGTAGATCGAATGTTTGACGATTTGGACATGGCAAATCGTCGCCCCTTCGATCAGTGGTGGCTTGATCTTCGCCCGATTCTCACCGCAGTGTCCATGCAGTCCCAGCCGCGAGAGCTCGAGCCGGTGACTATCATGCAAGCAGAAAGCTTTAATCACTAAGCGGGAAATTCCCGTGACCGTCGATCATCAGGAGAAAGCACGATGAGCGCAATTGACCCGACGACAACCCCCGCTTGGGCAGCACTGGATGAGCATGCAGAAGTGTTCAACCCCGATCTGCGTAGCTGGTTCCAGCAAGACCCAGAGCGCGCCCAGAAGTGGACGAAGAAAGTCGGGGACCTGTACATCGATCTGTCCAAGAATCTGATTAACGAAGAGACTCTCAATCAGCTTCTTGAACTGGCAGATCAGACCGAGGTCTTTCCTCTTCGTGATGCCATGCTTCGTGGTGACCGCATCAATGTCACTGAGAACCGTTCGGTCCTCCACACCGCGCTGCGTCGCGCTCCCGGTGAGGAACTGATCGTTGACGGACGCAATGTCGTTGCAGATGTTCGCGAGGTTCTAGATCGCGTCTACTCCTTCGCCAACCGTGTGCGCAGCGGAGAATGGCTCGGCGTCACCGGTAAGCGTGTCGCAACCGTTGTCAACGTGGGTATTGGCGGCTCTGATCTGGGTCCCGTCATGGCATACGAAGCCTTGAAGCCCTACGTCCAAGAGGGATTGGAATGCCGTTTCATTTCCAATATCGACCCGACCGACGTGGGAGAGACCACCAAGGATCTGGATCCCGAAACCACTCTGGTGATCGTAGCCTCGAAGACCTTCACCACTTTGGAGACCATCACCAACGCCCATGCGGTTCGTGACTGGTTCTTGAAGTCGCTGCGTGAAAAGGGTGTCATCGGCGATGACCCCGAACAAGAAAAGGAAGCAATTTCCAAGCATTTCGTTGCTGTCTCGACCGCGCTGGACAAGGTCGCAGAATTCGGTATCGATCCGGCAAACGCCTTCGGTTTCTGGAACTGGGTTGGCGGCCGTTACTCGGTAGATTCTGCAATTGGAACCTCCCTGGCGATCGCGATCGGTCCTGAGCACTTCGAGGAATTCCTTGGAGGCATGCGCACGATCGATCAGCATTTTGCTTCGGCAGCGCCCAAGGATAATGTTCCGCTTATCATGGGCTTGCTCAACGTTTGGTATTCAAACTTCTTGGGTGCGGACACCCATGCAGTGCTCCCGTACTCGCAGTACTTGCACCGTTTCCCCGCATACCTGCAGCAGCTCACCATGGAGTCGAATGGCAAGTCCGTGCGTCGCGATGGAAGCCCGGTCTTCTATGACACCGGCGAGGTCTTCTGGGGTGAGCCCGGAACGAATGGTCAGCATGCTTTCTACCAGCTGATTCATCAAGGAACCCGCATGGTTCCCGCAGATTTCATTGCCTTCGCTCAGCCTTCGTGGCCGATTCGCGACGCTGATGCCGATATGCACGAGCTGTTCTTGTCGAACTTCTTCGCTCAGACCAAGGCCTTGGCTTTCGGTAAGACCGCAGAAGAGGTTCGCGCTGAAGGCACTGCAGAAGAACTGGTTTCTGCCCGTGTCTTCACAGGCAACCGTCCCACGACCTCGATTATGGCGCCCGCGCTGACCCCTTCGGTTTTGGGACAGCTCATTGCGCTCTATGAGCACATCACTTTCGTCGAGGGTGCGGTCTGGGGACTGGATTCCTTCGATCAGTGGGGCGTTGAGCTGGGCAAGGTTTTGGCCAAGCAGATTCTTCCCGCGATCGAGGGCGATCAGGCGGTCTTGGACCAACAGGATTCCTCAACTCGTTCGCTCATCGAGTTCTACCGCGCGAACCGCTGACATTGAACTAAGTTCGCGTCTGGGGGCCGTGGTCATTGCCGAGGCAGTGGCTGCGGCCCTCGCTTATGCGCGCACAGTGCCGTGTGGGTGTCTGTCCCTGAGCAGCTTGGGAGAAGTGGAGGGCGTAGAGCCGAAAAGGTTTTAGTGCTGAAGATGCTCGTGTTGTGCGTGAGAGATTGATTCGACCTGGAAGGTTGAGTGCGCGATTTCAACGGGGAAATGGTGCATCGCGCATTCGTTCAGTGAGTGAATGATCTGGTCTCGTTGGCTGGCGGTGACGGCCTCGGCAACCTCAATATGTGCGGTGACGGTGATGAGGTTCGAAGCCACTGAGCTCACGTGAAGGTCATGGACCTCCTCGACCAAGGGAATCGAGAGCATGTGCTGGCGGACCTGTGCAAGATCGATTTCCTCGGGCACTTCCTCCATCAAAATTCGCAGAGTGCGAAGTAGTAGCATGCAGGCTCGCGGAGCCATAAGCAGTGCGATGAAGATCGAGGCCACGGCATCTGCGCGATTCCATCCGCCGATCAATTCAACGATTGCAGCAATGATGACCGCCAGGGACCCCAAGGCATCATTGGCCACTTCAAGAATGGCAGCGCGCATATTGAGCGAAGCGTGGCGTCCACCGATCAGGACCAAGAGTGAGAGCGCGTTCGCCACCAAACCTAAAATTCCAACCCACAGCATGGGTGTTGCATGGACCTCAACGGGGGAGAGCAAGCGCTGAATGCCTTCAACCGCAACCAAAAGACTGATGATGACCAACATGCCAGCTTGGAAGGCTGCGGCAAGAACTTCCGATCGTGCCCATCCCCATGTCCGCCGGTTATCGCGGGGACGCAAAGCAAGCGTTGTCGCGATAAAAGCGATGACGAGCCCGGCAGAATCAACCGCCATGTGTCCGGCATCGGCCGCAAGAGACAAAGAAGATGTGAAGAAAGCGGCAACAAGTTCTGCGATGAAAATCGTCCCTGTAATTGCCAGCGCAATCGCAAGCCTCTTTCGAGAGGCAGCATGTCCGTGCGAATGATCGTGACCGTGGGAATGCGTTGTGGATTCAGTGCGTCCGTCAATGGTGTTCAGTGACTCTGCACAGGGATCTTCCTTCACCCCGGGTACACACGGAGCCGCCAGATGTTCGTCTTGGGGAGAAGGAGTGAGTGAAGAACGCATGAGGCAAGCATAGCGCCCTGTCTTGACTGAAGACAGGGCGCTGAGAGTTGACGGAGCTGGTGATTAGAGTGTCAACATCACCTTTGTTGCGCGGCGCTCGTCCATTGCGGAATAACCTTCGGCGGCTTGCTCAAGCGGCAGGACTAAGTCGAAGACGGCACCCGGGTTGATCTCACCGCGGTAGATCAGATCAATCATGGTCGGCAGGTACTTGCGCACGGCAGCGGGACCGCCGAACATGTGCACCTCCGCACTAAACATGCGACTCATGTCTAGGGAGACGCCGTGGGGAACGCCCACGAATGACAGGTGGCCACCGGGGCGCACGCAGCCCAGAGCTTGGTCGAAGGATGCTTCGTTGCCCACCGCCTCGACGACGCCGTCAGCGCCCAGGCCGTCGGTCATTTCCTTGATGCGTGCGATGCCCTCTTCACCGCGCTCTTCGACAATGTCGGTTGCGCCAAATGTGCGGGCCAGTGCCTGACGATCCGCATGGCGCGACATCGCGATGATACGGGACGCGCCCAGCTGTTTGGCAGCGATGATCGCACCCAAGCCCACGGCACCGTCGCCCACGACAACAATGGTCTTCCCGGGGGCGGCCCCGGCCTCGTCGGCGGCAAACCAGCCGGTGCCGAGGACGTCGGAAGCAGCTAGGAGCGAGGGAAGCTGCTCGGGTGTGGGGGCTGCGGGCGTCTTTACCAGGGTGCCGTCCGCGAGGGCCACGCGAGCGTACTCGGCCTGGGTGCCGCCCGCGCGCGTGCCGACGAAAGGATCTCCTTGGGCGGCGGCGGTCGCGCAGCGCGAGGGGTATCCGGCGCGGCAGATTTCGCACTCACCGCAGGAAATGCAGAAGGAACCGACGACGAAGTCGCCGGGCTTGACGGTTGTGACGGCGGAGCCAACCTCTGTGACCGTGCCGACGTACTCGTGGCCCATGCGCCGTTCGTGGACGGGCTGAGCACCGCGGTAAGGCCACAGGTCCGAGCCGCAGATGCACGTGGCCGCCAGCTTGATGATGGCGTCAGTGGGTTCCAGGATGGATGGCATCGGCATGTCTTCGACGGTGACGTTGCCGGGTTCGTGCATGACTACAGCGCGCATGACTCTCCTTGGGTAGAAGGATCTGTGCCCATAACGCTAGTTCGTAAATAGCTGGGTCTGCAGTTGATAGAGTGCGATTTCACTGAAGGCAAAGATTGCTCTCTCAGCCTGCTGATTCGTAAGCAAGTACACTGAAGCCCATGGCTTTCACTGTTACCAGCGTTAATGTCAACGGAATCCGCGCCGCACACCGCAAGGGCATGATGGAGTGGCTCGACGCCAACCCCTGTGATGTTCTTCTTCTCCAAGAAGTCCGTGCAGATGAAGAGATCGCCACCGAACTGCTGGGTGATTCGTGGGAAAGCATCATTCTTCCCTGCCGAATTAAGGGACGCGCTGGCGTTGCAGTCGCAGTACGCAAGGATAGCGCTCATATCAGTGGAGAACCGCGCCTTTTTCTTGATGATCAGGAAACCGATGTCGATTCGGGACGCTGGCTAGAAGCAGTGGTTGAAACCAAGGCGGGGCGCGTCCGCGTTGTTTCGGCCTACTTCCACTCGGGCGAAAAAGACACCCCCAAGCAGGACGCGAAGATGGCTCACCTTCCGCGCATTGGTCAGCGCATGGGAGAGCTTCTTTCCGAGGCCGAAGCGGGTTCTCCGGACGTCTTGGGAACCGTTGTGGCTGGAGATTTCAATATCGTTCGCACCAGGTCCGATATTAAGAATTGGACGTCAAACCACAATAAGCGTGCGGGCGTACTCGATGAGGAAATTGCATTCCTTGATCAGTGGCTTGACGCGGGGTGGCACGACGTCATGCGCGACCTTGCTGGAGATGTTCAGGGACCCTACACCTGGTGGTCCCAGCGCGGTCAGGCATTTACCAATGACACCGGTTGGCGCATCGATTACCAGTTCGCAACACCCGCACTGGCTGCAAAGGCTCAGTCTTTCTCAATCGGCCGTGCGGCCTCGTACGAGGAACGCTGGAGCGACCACGCCCCACTTTCGGTGAGCTACGAACTCTAAGAACTCAGGCGCTCTCGAAATCAAAGAGGGCCATGGAGGAGTAAACGCCGTTCTCATCCACGCGATCTAAGCGGAATCCGGGAACCATCCACGAGGCCTCGTCGCAGGGGCCCAAACTCATTGCGCGATCAAGGAGCGCGTCGGAGACACCCTGCGCCAGGGTCACGTGAGCGTGATAGGGGAAGCGTGCGGGTGCATCCAAGGGACCCGAGCGAATATCTTCGGCCAACATCGTGCACTCGCGCTCGCCCTCGGCAAGGGAAAGGTAAACCACGGGAGAAACGGGACGGAAAGTGCCGGTGTCTCCCAGGGTGACGCGGAAAGGCGTGTAACGCTGAGCGACGCCGCGAAGGTGTTCGATCACTTCCTCGCGACGTTCCATATCCACCGCTGTTGGCGGAAGAATCGTGATGTGCGCGGGCACTTTCGTACCCTGATCATCCCCAAGGCTTACGCGGATATCGGTAAGAACGCTTACCCATGGTTCAGGCAGGGCAATAACAACGCCCAGCCATTCTTGGCCCGGTAAGCGCTGTGGAAGATACATTGAACTACCTGAAATGGGGAATAGGAACCTGCTCATGGTACATGGACGTAGGGGTCCGAAGCACATTGAGCTGGCAAAGATCGTTGCGTAGAGAACTGCCTGAATAGGCTAGGCTTGTCGGTAGTGTACGAGTTTGAAACACCCAAGGAAGTGTGCACGTGGAACTGTCATGGTCAGCGGCTTTAAGCGCCGAAGAAGGACGCAAACTAGCTGCTCAGCTCTTTGAAGAAACTTTTGGCTACCAGCCCCAAGATGTCTGGTCTGCCCCTGGGCGTGTCAACGTCATTGGTGAGCACGTCGACTACAACGGTGGTCCCTGCTTGCCAATCGCGCTGCCGCATCGGGCATTCATTGCCTATGCCCCCCGCGAAGACCGTTTGTTGCGCTTGGTCTCGCCCCAGACTCGCGAGGCCGTCGATGAGTTGGACCTAGACCGCATTGCTCCGCGCGGCTGCGAGGGCGAAGTAAGCGGCTGGGCCGCGTATCTTTCTGGCGTTGCCTGGGCCCTTGAGAAATCGGGGTACGGTCCGCTTCATGGTTTCGACGCCGCGCTCTACTCGTGCGTGCCCCGCGGTGGCGGGCTTTCATCCTCGGCTGCGCTTGAGTGCGCGATGGCTGTTGCGATCGACGAGGCCGAGGGGCTGGGTCTGGCTGGAAACGTGAGCCAGCCCAATGACGCCGGTCGAACAATACTTGTCGAGTGTGCTCGCATGGCAGAAAATCAGATCGCAGGCGCGAACACCGGCGGCCTGGACCAGACTGCTTCACTGCGTTGCCAAAGCGGACACGCGCTGGCACTGGATTGTCGAGATATGAGTGTTGAGCACATTCCTTTCGATCTGGAATCGCAAGGGCTTGCTTTACTGGTCATTGATACCCGTGCTGCTCATTCACTCGCGGACGGGCAGTATGGTCAGCGTCGTGCCGATTGTGAAGAGGCCGCACGCCAGTTGGGCGTTGATCAGCTTGTTGACGTCGAGGACCTCGAGGCTGCCACTCAAGCTTTGAGTGATGAGCGCTTGATCAAGCGTATGCGTCACGTTGTTTCTGAAATTGCGCGCACCCGCGCCCTTATTGAGCTCCTTAAAGAGGGGCCGCTTGAGGGAGAGCGCCTCAAAGTTGTCGGCGCCCTCATGAATGATTCGCATGACTCACTGCGCGATGATTACGAGGTGTCGTGCCTGGAGCTCGACGTTGCCGTTGACGCCGCGCGAGCAGCCGGGGCCTACGGAGCGCGGATGACCGGTGGTGGCTTTGGTGGAAGTGCAATTGCGCTTGTTGACCGCGAGCGCCTAGAGGAAACCGCACAGGCGGTCGCGCAGGCTTATAGCGAACGTGGATTGGATGCCCCGGCATTCATTGTCGCTGTACCTTCCGAGCCGGCCGGCAAACTCTGATTCCTCTGATTGACGCATGAGCGAGGTGTGCCACCTCTTTCCTGGACGCAGATGCAGGAAGGGGGTGGCACAATCGTTCTATGACTTCAACGGATCCCTGGATGGTTGTCGGCCTGGGTAACCCTGGCGCGCAGTACGCCAATACCCGTCACAATGTCGGCCATATGCTCATCGATCTTCTTGCCCACAATGCGGGAGTGCAGCTCAGTTCACACCGCTCGGGAACCCACTGTGCGGATATTCGGCTGGGAATGCTCCCCGGAGGGATCCCCGGACCCCGCGTTATTGTCGCAACCAGCGATTCCTACATGAACACCTCCGGCGGCCCCATTGGTCGCCTTGCAAAGTTCATGAATGTTGATCCCTCACATCTTCTGGTTGTCCACGATGATCTGGACCTTCCGGCTGGCTCATTGCGCTTGAAGACAGGCGGTGGCGAAGGTGGGCACAACGGCTTGAAGTCGATCTCCCAGGTACTGGGGACAAAAGACTACAACCGCCTACGTATCGGGATTGGACGTCCGTCGGGACGTATGAATCCTGCTGACTACGTCTTAGCGCGGATGAATGGCAGCGAGCTTGATGACCTAGCCGTCACCATCGCCCAGGCCGCTGATGTTGTCGAAGATATTGTGACCACCAGTTTCAGTGAGGCGCAGCAGCGCCTGCACACGCGTCAGGGAGCCTAAGTGCCACAGTTTTCTGCTCTTCTTCCCGTCTTTGCTCAGGATGAGGCGCTTCATCGCGTCCTTGAATCCATCGATCACGGTGAATCAGGATGTGTTGTTGCTCCTGCGGGTGCGCGCATTCCTCTGATCGCATCGATGGCTCAACGCCGGGATAAGACAATTTACGTCGTCGTTCCTACGGGACGTGAAGCAGAAGAAACCGCAAGCGCTCTGCGCGCATGGGTTGAAGACGTCGAGGTTTTTCCCTCATGGGAAACGCTTCCTCATGAGCGCCTGTCGCCACAAGTCGACACCATGGCGCAAAGAATTGCCGTCCTACGTCGTCTGATCCACCCGCAATCGGGAGACGAACATGCCGGGGCGCTGAATGTCGTTGTCATCCCCGTTCGCGCTCTCATGCAGCCCATCATTCACGGGATCGCGGACCGCGCCCCCGTACGTGTCAAAGCCGGGGATATCGTCGATCTGCCCAACCTTGCCAGGGAGCTTGAAAACCTGGGTTATACGCGCGTCGATATGGTTGAGCAGCGCGGACAGTTCTCGGTTCGCGGTGGCATTCTCGATGTTTTCCCACCTCAGGAAGCGCACCCCCTGCGTATCGAATTGTGGGGGGATGAGGTCGATGAGATCCGCGCCTTCTCACTGTCAGATCAACGAACATTGGGAGTTGTTGATTCGGGTGTCTGGGCTGTTGCCTGCCGCGAATTACTGCTGACGCCGCAAGTTCGTGCAAAGGCCCGTAGCGAGATGGATCGCCTACCTGGCGCCGCAGAGATCCTCGAGCTTGCCTCTCAGGGGATTGCGGCTCCCGGCCTCGAATCTTTGGCACCGATCCTTGTCGGTGGAATGGATTCCTTCCTCGACCTAATCCCCGCGGGCGGATTATTTGTCGCAATCGATCCCGAACGTATTCGCGCTCGCGGCGCTGACTTGGTTGCAACTACCGAAGAATTTCTCTCTGCCGCATGGTCACAGGCCGCAGGTGGGGGAGCGGTCCCTCTCGAGGCGGGCGATGCCTCTTTCATTCCCCTAGAGGAAATTTGGGGAGCGCAGGGACGCCCGTGGTGGGAACTGACGGCGCTTCCCCCGGCTGAACTTGCCGAGGCCATGGCCAAGAATTCCCACGGCCTCGGGGAAGAGGCCGAAAGCGATGTCGCATCGGGAGCGCTGCTCAAAAAGGAAGCGCACTCGGTCATCGTGTCGGATACCTTGGTGGCGCTTGGTGCGCGCGATGTTCGCCCCTACCGAGGGGACTACACTCGCGCACTTGAGGATATTCGAACGCTTATTCGCAGCGGATGGACGCTTATCTTGGCCGCAGAAGGTGAAGGTCCGGCACGGCGTTTGTATTCGATTGCAACCGATGCGGGAATCGGAAGCCGAATTGTTCAAGAAATCGATCCCACGCAGGATTCATCGGTTCTTGATGTTGTGGCGGCTCCCCGCACGAAGGGCTTCGTCGCGCCGGATCTGAAACTGGCGATCATCTCTGAATCGGATCTTTCTGGGCGAGTTGGTGCAACGACTCGCGATATGCGCAAGATGCCCTCGCGGCGACGCAAGGGTGTTGACCCGCTCAGCCTGCATTCGGGCGACTACATCGTCCATGACCAGCATGGCATTGGGCGCTTCATTGAATTGGTGTCCCGAACCGTTGGACGCGGTGATGGCCAGGTGACCAGGGACTACCTGGTCTTGGAATACGCGCCCTCGAAACGCGGCCAGCCCGGAGACCGGCTATTCATCCCCACAGATAGCCTGGATCAGATCTCGAAATACACCGGCTCTGATCAGCCCGCACTGACCAAGATGGGCGGTGCCGACTGGGAGAAAACAAAAGCTAAGGCGCGCAAAGCTGTTAAGGAAATCGCGCAAGAGCTCATCCGTCTGTATGCCGTCCGTCAGGCGACGAAGGGGCATGCCTTCGGTCCAGATACCCCTTGGCAACGTGAATTGGAAGATTCCTTCCCCTACGTCGAGACTCCCGATCAGCTGGTCACTATCGACGAAGTCAAGGCGGATATGGAAAAGCCGATGCCCATGGACCGTCTACTGACGGGCGATGTTGGCTATGGAAAGACCGAAATTGCAGTGCGCGCGGCTTTTAAGGCGATTCAAGACGGGAAACAGGTCGCGCTACTGGTTCCAACGACCCTTCTGGTTCAACAACATGCGGAAACTTTTGCGGAGCGTTACGCGGGATTCCCGGTGACGATCGGTACCCTCTCGCGCTTCTCAACGCCGAAGGAAGCAGAGAAAGTCAAGGAAGGCTTGGCCTCGGGAGGAGTGGACCTGGTGATTGGTACCCACTCCCTGCTCAGCGGTGCCGTTGCTTTCAAAGACTTGGGTCTGGTCATCATTGATGAGGAACAGCGTTTTGGCGTTGAACACAAGGAAACGCTTAAGGCGTTGCGCGCGGATGTTGATGTTCTCTCGATGTCGGCAACGCCTATTCCCAGAACTTTGGAGATGGCGGTTTCGGGTATTCGTGAAATGTCGATCCTCCAGACTCCTCCCGAAGAACGACAGCCCGTCCTGACCTTTGTGGGTGCCCACACCGATGCGCAGGTTAGTGCAGCGATTCGCAGGGAACTCCTGCGCGATGGGCAGGTTTTCTACGTCCACAACCGCGTGGATTCGATTTCTTCGGTCGCAGCACATATTCAAGAGCTTGTTCCCGAGGCGCGAATTAGGGTCGCTCACGGAAAACTCAACGAACATCAGTTGGAAAGCGTCATCGTTGATTTCTGGAACCACGATTTTGACGTGCTGGTGTGTACGACCATCGTGGAAACCGGCCTGGATATTTCCAATGCGAATACATTGATCGTGGACCGCGCGGATACCTTTGGTCTGTCCCAATTGCACCAGTTGCGTGGGCGTGTGGGCCGAGGCCGCGAGCGCGCTTATGCGTACTTCTTCTATCCCTCGGATCGCCCGCTTTCAGAAACCGCCCACGAAAGGCTGCAAACGATTGCCCAGAACGCTGATCTGGGGGCGGGGCTTGCCGTTGCCCAGCGTGATCTTGAGATCCGAGGCGCCGGTAACCTTCTGGGAGGCGCTCAATCTGGACACATCGAAGGCGTGGGCTTTGACCTGTACGTCCGGATGGTTGCCGATGCGGTTGCGGCCTTCAAGGGGCAACGCAAGGAAGAGAAGAAAGACCTGCGCCTAGACGTGACCGTTGATGCGCATATTCCCGAAAGCTATATTTCCGCAGAACGCTTGCGTTTGGAGGTCTACGGCAAGATCGCTGCGGTGGAAAACAGTGAGCAGGAAAAGGACCTGCGCGATGAAATTACAGACCGCTACGGGCCCATTCCGCCTCAGGTGGACTTGCTCTTCGAAATTGCGCGCCTACGTGCTCTTCTTCGACAGATCGGAATCGACGAAGTCGCCACACAGGGCAAGTACCTGCGTATTCACCCGATCGAATTGAAGGAATCTCAGGCGCTTCGTCTGAAGCGTTTGTACCCCGGTTGTGTCGTTAAAGCTGCGGTTCGCCAGCTTTTGGTTCCTCTCCCCATGACGGCGCGGGTTGGGGGAGTACCTTTGACCGATCACGCCTTGATTGAATGGATCGAGAACCTTCTGACAAAGGTTCTGAATCCGACCGTGGCTTCAAAGCGCTGATGAGAGCGCTACACTGACACTGACTACGAAGTGAAAGAACCGGAGGATATTTTCATGGTTTCACGTGCGCGCGCATCAAAGGCCGCGATCCTTCTTGCCGTGTGTGGTTTGGGACTCGGAGCTTGCTCTGCTCACCCGGGAACCGCCGCAATCGTTGGAGATACGCGTATCAGTGAAGCCGATGTGAGCTTGACCAGTCAGCAGCTCAGTGGGCTGCTTGGTCAAGATGTCGATGCCTCACGGTTGCTTCCGACTCTGAACCAGAACCTGGCCATCGGCAAGGTTGCCGAGAAGAACGGCATCACGGTCTCTGACCAGGAAATCACTGACAGCCTTGCTGAGATGGGACAAGAAGTTGTTCAGCGTGGTGGGAAGAGCACGCCCATTACGAATCCCAGCCCTTTGCTGAAGACCATCATTAAGAACTCGATCGCCCAGCAGAAGCTGCGCTCTTCTGGGATGTCTCAAGAGCAATTGGCCCAGGCGAATGCGGAATTGGCAAACACGATCCAGACAACCAAGGTTGAAATCAACCCCCGGTACGGCACCTTGGATCCGCAAAGTGGTTCGCTGACTCAAGGTGTTTTCGCTGACGTCATCCGCGCCAATAGTGGAGCACAGCGGTAGCTCGACGAAGACTGATCGATCGTCTAAATGTGATGTATCGCCCACCCTTCGGGGTGGGCGATACGGCATTTATGGGGACCTATGTCTAATTTCCGCCAAATAACGAATGAATGCCGTCATGAATATGCAGCGGTGTATGGGTGTAGCAGTTCTGCTTGAGCTTCGAATGTACTAGCGTTAGACACGACAGTAGTCACGTAGTTAATCGATTGGAGAATTAACGTGGCAAGCATTGAAGCAATCGGAGCTCGCGAGATCCTTGATTCCCGCGGTAACCCCACCGTCGAGGTTGAGGTCGTCCTTGAAGACGGCACCTTTGAGCGCGCAGCAGTTCCCTCTGGTGCATCCACCGGTGCATTCGAGGCCGTTGAACGTCGTGATGGCGACAAGGGTCGTTACCAGGGCAAGGGCGTTCAAGACGCCGTTGACGCCGTGAACGAGATCATCGCCCCCGAACTCATTGACGAAGACGCATCCGATCAGCGTCGTATCGACGAGATCATGATCGAGCTGGACGGCACCCCGAACAAGGGCAAGCTCGGCGCCAATGCAATTCTCGGTGTCTCCCTTGCTGTTGCAAAGGCTGCAGCTGAGTCCGCAGGCCTGCCCCTGTACCGTTACCTGGGTGGCCCCAACGCTCACATCCTTCCCGTTCCCATGATGAACATCCTCAACGGTGGTTCTCACGCAGACACCAACGTTGACATCCAGGAGTTCATGATTGCTCCTCTGGGCGCACCGACCTTCCGTGAAGCCCTCCGCTGGGGCGCAGAGGTCTACCACACCCTCAAGGCAGTCATCAAGGAACGCGGTCTGTCTACCGGTCTGGGCGACGAGGGCGGCTTCGCGCCGAACCTCTCCTCCAACGCCGCTGCGCTGGACCTGATCATCGAGGCCATCGAGAAGGCTGGCTTCAAGCCCGGCACCGATGTTGCACTCGCACTGGACGTTGCTTCCTCTGAGTTCTTCAAGGACGGCCTGTACCAGTTCGAAGGCGAAGGCCGCTCGACCGACTACATGGTTTCCTACTACGAGAAGCTCATCCGCGACTACCCGCTGGTCTCCATCGAAGACCCGTTGTCGGAAGACGAATGGGATGCATGGACCGCACTGACCGCAGAAATCGGCAACCGCGTCCAGCTCGTTGGCGACGACCTCTTCGTCACCAACCCCGAGCGTCTGCGCAAGGGTATCGAGCTGCACGCAGCAAACGCACTGCTGGTCAAGGTGAACCAGATCGGTTCGCTGACCGAGACCCTGGACGCCGTGGAAGAGGCACACCGCAACGGCTACCGCTCCATGACCTCGCACCGTTCCGGCGAGACCGAGGACACCACCATTGCTGACCTCGCAGTTGCCACCAACTCCGGTCAGATCAAGACCGGTGCTCCGGCTCGTTCCGAGCGCGTCGCGAAGTACAATCAGCTCCTGCGCATCGAAGAGGATCTCGACGATGCAGCAGTGTACGCGGGTCGTTCCTCCTTCCCCCGCGCTTCCTTCTGAGAAGAACGCACTGACACGCTCCTAGAAGCGTGAATAAGGGTGGGTGACGAGAAATCGTCACCCACCCTTCATTTTGCGATCCGTCCCTCATTTGCTACCACGCGAGTTTTAGAGTCGACCCGAGTGCCCGATGTAAGGCACCATAGGGACATGGCTCAGAAACCGAAAAAGGGACGACCGGTCGTTCCAAGCGCCCGCAGGCGGCGCAGCGTCTCTGAGCCCGATGCGCAACGGCGGCCTCGGCAAGGAAGTCGAAATCCTCTGCGTTCTTCTGCGCCAGGCTCCCAGGCCTCGACTTCAGCGAGCTCTTCTCGCCCGCAAGGCGGAAGGAAGGAAGAGCGAGCGGCCCGGACGCGTACTTCTGCGTCTGCAACAGCGCAGCGCCCTGCCTCCCTGTCCTTTGGTGGTATCGAAATCTCTCTGAGGATCTTGGGACTTCTTCTTTTGGGTGCTCTCCTTGCCCTTCTTCTGGTTCCCTCATTTATGCAGCTGTGGAGCCAAGAACGCGAATTGTCTGCGATCAAAAATAAGGTTCAACAGACGCAAGCTGATAACGACGCCAAACGTCAGCAGCTTCAACTTTGGTCGAATCCGCAATACATTGCTTCTCAGGCGCGCGAGCGTTTGGGCTACGTGAAACCCGGAGAAACTCAGTATTCGGTTCTTGATCCGGGTAAGGACTATCAGGATCAGGCTCAGGTTGCCGCCGCGCGTGAAGCTGGGCCGGCCCGCCCGTGGATCCAGGTTTTTTCGCTCACCGTCGAAGAGGCAGACCACCCAACGGGGAATATCCAAACCGCGCAGACTGCGGGAGGCAATTCTTCGACCTCTCCCAGTCAGACTCCCCAGCCCAGCGAAACGGCCGGTACGGAGCAGGGTGGTGGCGCCTCGCAAACCCCAAGCTCGCAGGGGTCGGGAAATTAACTTCTTCTTCAGCGTTCACACCGGGCGGACGGCCTCGTAAAGTGGGCATATTCATCCCGGGTGAACTGTGCAGGTGGCAGCCCATTTCGTGTCTTTTTTCATTGGGCTTACTGCCGTCATCTGCCCGTGATCGAGTAAAATAAACCGGGTTTATTCGAAAGGTGAGGAATGATGAGCGCCATTACGCCGGCGAGCGACGCCGATCTTCAGGTCCTTGAAGAACAATTGGGACGCGTTCCGCGCGGCGTTGTTGGGATTGCAGCCCGCTGCGTGTGTGGAAAACCCACAGTCGTGGCAACCGCGCCTCGCCTTGAAGACGGAACGCCTTTCCCCACGACTTTCTATCTGACTAGCCCCGGCGCTGTCCGTGCGTGCTCGACCTTGGAAGCAACCAAGGTGATGGAGGAATTCAACCAGGACCTTGCCGAAGACGAGGAACTGCGCGCGGCCTATCAGCATGCCCATGAGGCCTACATCGCAGCGCGCGAGGAATTGGGCGCGCAGCTGAAACTTGATGTGCCAGAAATTCATGGGGTCTCTGCTGGCGGAATGCCGACCCGCGTCAAATGCCTGCACGCACTGGTTGGACATGCCTTGGCTGCTGGTCGCGGCGTGAATCCGATCGGGGATCGCGCGCTGGATATGATGCGTGAGCGCGGACTGTGGGACACGGCCGCCTGCACCTGCTGACTGACAATACGACTAAGAAAGAATGAGATCATGACGCGGGTAGCGGCAATTGACTGTGGAACAAACTCAATTCGACTTCTAGTGGCCGATGGCGTGCTTAAGGGCGATGCCATTGCGCTGGGCGATTTGACGCGCCAGATGCGCATTGTGCGCCTCGGGCAGGGCGTTGATCGAACGGGACGACTGGCTCCCGAGGCGATCGAGCGGACACTTGCCGCAGTGCGTGAGTACAAGCGCATGATTGACAATCTCGAAGCCGAAGAGATTCGTTTTGTTGCAACCTCTGCAATGCGCGATGCGGAGAACCGCGATGAATTCATTGAACCTGTGAAGGAAATCCTTGGCGTTTATCCCGAGGTCGTTCCCGGAACCGAGGAAGCCGCTCTCTCCTTCGCCGGTGCAGCCAGTGGCGTCGTTGGCCAAGAACGCGGCAGGGTACTTGTTGTTGATATCGGTGGGGGATCGACCGAAATGGTCGTGGGAACTTTGGGAAAGGGAGTTACCGAGGCTTATTCGGCAGATATGGGCTCCGTCCGCGTGACGGAGAAGTTCTTCGCTTCTTGCGCCAGTGACCAACCGATTCCCGACGGGGTGCAGGCGCAGGCAAGTGAGTGGATTGATGCTCGCCTTGACGAGGCCGAGGAGGTCGTTGATTTTTCTTCGGTCCGCGCCGTAGTTGGTGTCGCCGGCACCATCACGACGATTGCTGCGCATGCTTTGGGTTTGAGTTCCTACCAGCCCGAAAAGATTGACGGTGCTTTCTTGAGCCACGAGGCCACCGATTCCTCTGTGCGTTTTATGCTTGAGCAACCTCTTGCTGTGAAGGCCGCTCTGGGCTTTATGCCTGAGGGGCGTGCTGACGTTATTGCAGGCGGAGCGCTCATTTGGAAGCGTGTCATGGATCGAGTGACTCTTCGCTGTGAGAGTAGCGGACACGAAATCGCGGGCGCGTTGGTCTCAGAACACGATATCCTTGACGGTATCGCACTTTCGATGCTCAATCGTCGATAGTGGGCTGTGCCCCCATAGCCCAATTGGCAGAGGCAACCGACTTAAAATCGGTGTGTTGTCGGTTCGAGTCCGACTGGGGGTACTCAATAGAACAGGAACCGAGGGAAAGGAAACTAACATGTCAAACCCTGTGTTCTCAAAGATGGAGCGCGATTGGTCGCGCGCTGATTCGACTCCCGCTGGCTACCCGACCATGCCCGGCTACCAGCCAACGAATGCTCAGCCTTCTGGAACAACAGTGCTGGACCCGCAGCGCTACCCCTATGCTCAGCAGCAGGCCTCGGCGCAAACCTCTGCGCAGAACCCCTACGGTGCGCCAAGCGGGGCCCCGGCGGTTGATCCTTCGGCCTACGCCGATATGCAAGCCGCATACCAGGCGCCCTCTGCAGATGCCGTTGACCGCGGTCGCATGACCTACGATGATGCGCTGATCAAGACGGGCATCACTTTCCTGGTCCTGCTTTTGGGCGCAGCTCCGGCATGGATTCTGACGCTGACAAGTCCGCTTCTGGGACTCGGTCTTGCCGTTATTGGCGGCGTGGTTGCCTTCATTCTTGCTATGGTCAATATTTTCTCCAAGACCATCCGACCCGCACTGATCATCGCCTACGCCTTTGCTGAAGGACTCATGCTGGGTGCCATTTCGGCCGTCATGGAAATGGAATACCCGGGTATCGTCGCTCAGGCATTTATCGCAAGCGTTGTGGTTACCGGCCTGACCCTGGTGCTTTTTGCCTCGGGCAAGGTCCGCAACTCGCCCAAGCTCATGAAGTTCACGCTGATTGGTATCTTCGGCCTGCTGATCACCCGCATTGCAAATGCAGTGCTGGTTGCCTTTGGCTTGATGGCGCCCATTGATTCGATGTACATCATGGGTATTCCGCTGGGAATCGTTGTCTCGGTGGTTGCTGTTTTCCTTGCGGCGATGAGCCTCATTAGTGATTTCGATACCGTGAAGCAGGGCGTCGAACGAGGCGCTCCCGCAAAGTTCGCATGGTACTGCGCCTTCGGCATCATGGTGACGGTTGTTTGGATGTACATGGAGATCCTGCGCATCCTGGCAATTCTGGATCGTCGATAAGCTCGTTTGACGTTTAACGTTTGAAAGGGGCCGCTCTCACATAGAGGCGGCTCCTTTCCTATGCGCGGTGCATTCTTCCGCTGACCATCGAATGCTGCGTTGAAGTATGAATATGCCTGTTTGTCCAGTGAATCTAGGTTGATCTTTGGGAACATTTGTGCAATTTAGGGATCGCGTATCCTATCTCGCGCGCCTGGGTTGTGGGAATGTTTAACTAGAGCGTCACCATTTTTCCCCACTGTGATTCCCCAAGGAGGAAGCATGGAAAACATGAACGTCAGCGGCGAGTTCGGCCGCAAGCCCACTCTGGAATTTACCGATTCGACCCCCAGCGATGAACTGCTGGTTGAGGTTCTTCATGAGGGTGATGGCCAGGTTGTTGAACCCGGCGATACGATCCACTGCCACTACCTGGGTCAGGTATGGGATGGCAATGTTTTCGATAATTCCTATGATCGCGGCGCACCCCTGAGCTTCCAGATCGGCGTCGGCATGGTCATCCCCGGCTGGGATGAGGGCCTCGTGGGCAAGCGCGTGGGCGACCGCGTCCTGCTGTCCATCCCCGCTGAACTCGGCTACGGCGAGCGTGGCGTCCCGCAGGCGGGCATCCCCGGCGGCGCGACCCTCGTGTTCGTCACCGACATCCTCGGCGTGAACTGATCTCATCGCCAATGCGGGGCGGGTCGGCACATTCGTGCCGACCCGCCCCGTCCTATGCTCGCAGTACCCGTTTATTTGTGGGGGAGCGCCGGGCACGCGATGCCCGTGCGTGCGTGGCACTCGTAGCCGCCCGGGTTCTTGAAGAGGTACTGCTGGTGGTAGTCCTCCGCGTACCAGAAGCGCGCGGTGGAGTCCCCGTCGGGTGCGGCAGAAATGTCGGTCTGGATCGGGCCGAATCCCCGTTCGGTGAGCACCTCCTGGTAGGCAGCTCGCAGAGCCATCGCATCGTGCAGCTGGCTCTCAGTGGTCGTCCAGATCGCAGAGCGGTACTGGTCGCCGATGTCATTGCCCTGGCCGCCCACCTGCGTGGGATCGTGGATCTCAAAGAAGAGCCGAACCAGGTCAGCAGCGCTGGTGAGCGCGGTATCGAAGACGACGCGCACGGTCTCCGCGTGACCCGTCGAATGTGAGCACACCTGCTCGTACGTCGGGTTGGGCGAATGCCCGCCCATGTAGCCCGTCGCCGTGGTGACGACGCCGGGTGTATTCCACAGGGCCTTCTCGACGCCCCAGAAACACCCTGCGGCCAGGTAGATGACCTCCTGGCCTGTCCCGGCCTCGGCCCTCATGTTCGACCCAAGGACCGCGTGCGTTGTGGGATGAACATCCGTCTGCGCGAGCGTGAAGATATTTCTCATATCTGACAGTATGCGCTTCGTGTGCGCACATGGCGCGGTGCGCGAACGGAAATGGGGGAGTGGGGGGTACGCTTAGGGAAGAATGAAAAGGAGGGACCGTGGCCGATACTCAGGAACAGCCGCGCTGGAAACTATCCGACCTCATGGGCAGGCTTTCTGCGGCGCTGCCCGCGAAGCACACTGACGAACCCACGCCCGCTCCCGTCATGGTGTCGGTACGCGAGGAGCGCGAAGACGAGCGCGATGTCGCCGTGGCCGTCCCGCGCACCCTGCGCGTGGCTGCGGCATTCTCGTGGCGCACTCTGGTCGTCGCCGGCCTGGTCTTGGCTGTGCTGTGGGGCATCGCGCGCCTGACGATCGTCATCATGCCGGTCGCGATCGCGCTGACGGTGGCGGCGCTTCTCGAACCCCTCGTCTCCTGGATGCGCCGCCGCCTGCACTTTCCCTCGTCACTGGCCGCAACCGTCGGCCTGCTGGTCTTTTTCGCTGTCGTTGCTGGTGCACTGAGCCAGGCTGCCGCCGAACTCATCCAGCAGGTGCCGCAGCTGGCCTCGGAGGCCGCGGACGGCTTCCGCAAGCTGCTTGACGCGATTGCGCATAACGAGTTCTTGCAGGACGGCCCTCTCAAGATGGACACGACCGTCCTGACGAATGTGGCCGAGCAGCTGGGTTCCGAGCTGGTGAACTGGCTGAATAGCAATAAGGAAACGCTGGCGACCGGCGCCCTGAGCATCACATCGTCAGTGGGCACGCTGGCGACCTCCGGCCTGACGATGCTCTTCTGTCTGTTCTTCTTCCTCAAGGAGGGGCGCTCGATCTGGCTGTGGTGTGTGCGCCTGCTGCCCGCCCCCGCCCGCGTTCCCGTTCATGAGAGCGCAATCCGCGGCTGGGCGACCTTCGGCTCCTACGTGCGCACGCAGATCCAGGTGGCGGCCATCGACGCGATCGGTATCGCGCTGGGCGCGTTCTTCCTGGGCGTGCCCCTGGCCATCCCGATCGGTGTCATCACCTTCTTCGCCGCGTTCGTGCCCATTCTGGGTGCTCTGACGTCCGGTGTCATCGCGGTGCTGGTGGCGGCCGTGAACGGTGGCCTGACGAAGGCCATCATCATGCTGGTGATCATCCTGGTCGTCCAGCAGGTTGAATCCAACATTCTGCAGCCCTTCATGATGTCGAACGCGGTGTCCCTGCACCCCGTCGCCGTCATGCTCGTCATCACCGCGGGTTCGGCGATCGCTGGTATCGCTGGTGCGGTCTTCTCGGTGCCGATTGCGGCGTTCATCAATGCGACCGTCATGTACCTGCACGGGTATGACCCGATGCCCGAGCTCGCGACTGCGTCGGATCGCCCGGGTGGTCCTCCCGGCGCCCTCGAGGAGGAGATCGCAGCCTCCTACGCCGGTAAGCCCGACACGCGTCCCTACGTGGCTCGCGCGGAGTCGAGCGAGGACGAGGTCGTGGCGTCCGTGGATCTTCACGTCGAGGCCCGCGTCGAGTCGGAGGGCGACGCGACCCGGGAGGAAACGTCGGCTGATGAGAAGCAGAAGTCGGGGGCGCCTCCGATGCCCCACGTGGAGGCGTAAGGCTTCCTTAGCCGCATATGCAAGAGCGGGTCCCACCGGTTGGTGGGACCCGCTTCGCGTTGATTGAGGGGCGAGGCCGCGCGGGCCTGGCCGACTGCGGACTCAGCCTTCGAAGGGCGTGGCGTCGAGGATCTCGACCTCGATCATACGGCCCGTGGGGGCCTCGTAGGTCAGGGTGTCGCCCTTGCGGTGTCCGATGACCGCAGCGCCCAGCGGAGCCTGCGAGGAGAAGACCTGCACGCCAAGGTCGCCGCCGGCGTCACGTGAGCCCAGAAGGAACTTCTGTTCGCGGCCAGCAACCATGGCGGTCACAACCATTCCGGGCTCAACAACGCCGTCATCGGCAGGAGTTTCGCCGACCTGCGCATTACGCAGCATCTCTTCCAAGCTCTGAATGCGAGTCTCGTTCAAGGACTGTTCGTTGCGCGCAGCGTGGTAACCGCCGTTCTCGCGCAGATCGCCTTCTTGGCGCGCGGCGTCAATGAGACGTGCGATTTCGGGGCGGCGTACCTCGACGCGCTCCGTCAGCTCCGCCTGGAGCTTGTCATACTGGGCTTGGGTCAGCCACTGGGTATCAGCCATTACTTTGCCTCCGACATGTGTCGATGAGTATCGACGTGTGCTTTGACTCTACAGATTTGACAGCCTACCAGCCTTAAAGGCGGTGCGGGCGCATTTGCGCTATCTGTGGAAAAAGAATTACAAGACAGCGAGATACACGGCTACGCAGTGGCACGCCCACGCGAGCACGGTGCACAGGTGAAAGATCTCGTGGAAGCCAAACCAACGCGGTGAAAGGTCCGGTTTCTTCGTCGCGTAGACCACTGCGCCGATTGTGTACAGAATTCCGCCTGCAAGAAGCAGCCACACGATCACAGCGCCACCCAAGGCCCAAAACTGCGGTAGATACCAAACCGCAACCCATCCCAGAGCAACGTAGATCAGTGTTGCCAGCCACCGCGGTGCGGTCGGCCAAAAGAGATTGAGCAAAATCCCCAGGAGTGCCCCGCCCCAGACGATGGACAAGATTGTCACTGCCTGGTCATGGGGGAGGATCGCAATGGAGAGGGGAGTATACGTACCTGCGATCAGAAGGAAGATGTTTGAGTGGTCAAGGCGGTTCCACACGATTTCCCAGCGCGGGGACCAATAGAAGCGGTGGTAGAGCGCAGAAATCCCGAAGAGAATCAACGAGGCCGCAAGGTAGATTGCAGACCCGCCTTTGGTTGCGCCGGTGGGTGCAAGGCAGGTGAGGACAATCGAGGCCGCCAAAGACAGCGGTGCGGCGACAAGGTGAATCCAACCCCGCAGGTGGGGCTTAACCGATATCTTCTGTCCGGGAAACCACTGAGTGGGTTTGAGGGAAGCGATTTTCATGAGTGCCTCCACGAAAGATCAACCTACGCATGCGTAACTTACTACACCGTAGGGTACGCCAATTTAAAGGGAAAGGCAGCAGTCTTCCGCTGATTGTGAACAGTCAGACTGGATGTTTGCATGAGGAAGAAATATGCGATGAGCGTCATATTCGCGATACTCTTAACCCATGTTGACGCGCTCACGCGTGGGAGGGTTTAGCAGTGTCACAGTGGAATGTGCTTTACGACGTTTATGAAAAGCGCCTTCGTGCGTCTTTGTTGGGGCGTCCAATTCCTCGCCACGTCGGCGTAATTTTGGATGGGAATCGTCGCTGGGCCAAATCGATTGGCTTCACCGCGTCCCAGGGACACCGTGTTGGTGCAGGGAAAATCACCGAATTCTTGGGTTGGGCCGAAGAAGTAGGCGTTGAAATCGTCACCTTGTGGATGCTTTCGACAGATAATCTATCTCGCCAAAGTGATGAGCTCTCTGAGCTGCTCGCGATTATTTCCCAGGCTGTTTCGGCATTGAGCCAGGCCGGTAAGTGGCACCTGCGAATTGTTGGTGACCTACGACTGCTTCCTGAAGATATCGCCAATTCTCTTCGTCAGGCTGCTCAGGAAAGTCCCTCAAAGAGCGCTTTGAGTGTCAACATTGCGGTTGGCTACGGCGGTCGTCATGAGATTGTCGAGGCCGTGCGTGAGGTGATCCGTGACGCTGGGCAGCGGGGTGAGAGTCTTGAAGAACTTGCTTCGCGTTTGAAGGATTCGGACATTGCCGAACACCTGTATACCGGTGACCAACCCGATCCGGATCTTGTCATTCGAACCTCTGGCGAACAGCGACTGTCAGGCTTCATGATTTGGCAGTCTGCACACTCTGAGTTTTATTTCTGCGAAACCTATTGGCCAGATTTTAGGAAGATTGATTTCCTTCGCGCGCTTCGTGCCTACGCCCAAAGAGAGCGGCGGATGGGGAAGTAGTTCCCTGTGTGAAGGTTTCGGCTTGATACAGCGGGGGCGCGGATCTTTTGATCCGCGCCCCCCCTGCGTCTTTCAACGCCTTACGATTGAATCGTCTCAGGCTAGGAACTCAGCGAGTTCAGAGAGCCACGGGGGGTTCGCTCCCGCACGAGAGACCGTAATATCGCCAATTGTTGCCGCACGCTCCAAGATGAAGTCGACCTTTGAGGCATCCAAATCACGCAGAGCGGGACGCGACATGGCACCCACCAGACCGAGCGACCACAGGGCATCAATCAGGCCTCCCATGAAGGAGTCGCCTGCGCCAACGGTGTCTTCGACCTTGACATCTCCGGCGGGGATAGAACGGCGAACACCACTGGAGGTGAATGCCGCTGCGCCTTCCTTGCCCTTCGTGACAACGATGAGCGAGGGACCTGCGGTGAGCCAATCGCGGACTACATCCTCAATTTCGCGGCCGTTGGTGAGCCAGGCGATATCTTCGTCGGACACCTTGACGACATCAGAAATACCGATGAACTTGTTGACGGTCGCCAATGCTTCTTCAGGTGTTCCCATGAGAGCGGGGCGAGCATTGGGATCATAGGTGATGATGGCGTGCTGGCGTGCGGTGATCATTGCATCCAAAACGGCGTGTGCGCCGGGCTCGATCACTGCAGCAATGGAACCGGAGTGGACGATTCGAGCCTGTGTGGATACGGCGATGGGGCTATTTGGACACCAATCAAGATCAAAGGTGTAGGTTGCCGCGCCCTTTTCGTTGAGCTTTGCGAGTGCGGTCGGAGTGTGATCAGCACCGAAGGACTCCTCAGTGATGACAACGTGCGAGGCCGTGAAGTGTTCTTCGAGGATGTCTCCGCGTTCATCGTGTGCCAGCCACGTTTGCAGGCCAACGTTACGGCCCAAGCGTCCGAGCGTCATTGCGACGTTTGCCGGTGAGCCCCCGGGGATCTCAACGGCCGCGATAGGGCTGTCTGCGGGGACCACGATATCCATCAGGGCTTCTCCGATGGAGAGGATGTGGGGGTCGGTTGCGAGGTCCATGTTTCCTCCTGTTTCCAGACCACGTCGGCTGGTTTCCTCGAACAATTGACGTTCTCAGTCTAACCAATCTCTGGGGTCCTGGGCGACGGAGAATTAATTTTCTGTTCCCTGTTCCATCCGTTGGGTTGCTGCGTCCAAAATCGAGCGGCAGCGGGTGGCAAGGGCTTCGCCGCGTTCCCACATGGCAAGAGTGTCTTCTAAGGGTGCCTGTCCGCTTTCCAGCGTCTTCACGATGGCGATCAATTCATCGCGCGCTGCTTCATACGACAGGGATTCCGGTGCCGGGAGTGTATTTTCTGCCATGTGATCCTCCAAGTTGGGTGGCTGTTTTGGTGAGAAAGTCGGACGGTTTATTCGTTTGCCTGCGCTGCGTTACTTGTCGCTTGGGTGGAGCCAACGACTTGGGCGACCAAGCGGCCCGAGGCAAGGATGCCTTCGACCAAAGTGCCCTTCGGGACTTGCGAGGCGTCGCGAACCAATTCGCCAGAGGGAAGCTTGAGCATGGAATACCCGCGTTCCAAAGTGGCCTGCGGTGAGAGCGCACGCAGGGTTGCCGAGGCCTGAACGATTCCTTGGCGTTCCTCGCTTAGGCGTCGCTCTATCCGGGAACGCAAATTTGTTACCGCTGAATCGATGAGGACGCGATGAGGTTCCAGCGTTGCTGCCGGTGTGAGGAAGATGGGACGCGAAACGACAAGATCCAAATGATGACGTTCTTGTGTCAGTCTGCGCTCGATTGCATTGCGCATTGCTTGAGAAGCAGCAGCCAAACCCTCAAGCTCTTGGGCAAGGTCGGGAACAATGCGTCTGGCCGCATCCGTCGGAGTTGAAGCGCGGAAATCTGCCACATAATCCAAAAGTGGCGCATCGCCTTCGTGCCCGATTGCCGACACCAGGGGAGTGGAAGCGGCTGCAGCGGCACGTACCAAGGCCTCGTCAGAGAAGGGAAGAAGATCCTCAACGGAACCGCCGCCTCGGGCAACAACAATCACGTCAACTTCGGGGATTTGATCGAGCTCGGCAATGGCATCGCTGACTTCGCGCACCGCGTACTGCCCCTGGACCGCGACCTCACGGACCTCGAACCGCGCAGCGGGCCAGCGTGCACTTGCATTTACAATGACGTCATCTTTTGCCTTCGCATTTCGCCCGCACACAAGGCCAATAACGCGCGGAAGGAAAGGAAGAGGTTTCTTACGTCCTTCGTCAAAGAGGCCTTCGGCTGCGAGTATTTGACGCAGGCGTTCAATTTGAGCCAATAGATCGCCCAGACCTTGAAGGTGAACCTCGGCTGCTTGGAGGTTCAAGCTTCCGCTGCGTTCCCAAAAAACAGGCTTGACGCGCGTGACGACTTTGACGCCTTCTTCAAATCCTGCGCCAACGGCAGAAATGACATTCGGGAAAGCTGTAACGGTCATCGAGGTGTCAGATTCGGTGTCGCGCAAGGTGAAAAACGCCATGCGCGAGCCCGGGCGCGGGTTGTATTGGACGACCTGTCCTTCCACCCAGAGCGAAGACATCCGATCAACGTAGATCTTGATGTTCTGCGTGAGTCTACGCAGCGGCCACGGGTTTTCGCGCGTCGTATCAGCAGCTTTTGCTGCGGGGGGCATGTTCTCTGACACGAAATAAGCATGACACAGGCAAGGGGCATTTGCGTCCAGACTGGGAAGGAAAAGAAATTATGGTTCGCAGATGCACATGGCGGCCTGTACGGTTGATCTATGACTCATGACGACACCCTTCGTACTAGCGAAAGCGATTCCCGCGTCGAAGGTGGGAAGATCCTGCTTGCAGCGCCGCGCGGTTATTGCGCCGGTGTTGACCGTGCAGTTGATGTCGTAGAGAAAGCACTGGATTTGTACGGCGCCCCCGTGTACGTGCGCAAAGAAATCGTTCACAACAAATTCGTTGTGGAATCCTTGAGCAAGCGCGGGGCAGTCTTTGTCCAAGAAACCGATCAGGTCCCCGAAGGCGCGCGCGTAGTCTTTTCCGCACATGGAGTTTCCCCGCAGGTTCATGAGGTCGCAGCGCAGCGACACCTAGCAACCATTGATGCGACATGCCCGCTGGTGACCAAGGTGCATCGCGAGGCCGTGCGTTTCGCGAAGGATGATTACGACATTATTTTGGTGGGCCACGAAGGTCACGAGGAAGTTGAGGGGACCTTTGGTGAGGCCCCGGAGCATATTCAAGTCGTTGGAAGTCCTGAAGAAGTCGACAATCTGGTTGTTCGTGACCCCGAGCGCGTCGTGTGGATTTCACAGACGACCTTGTCGGTTGATGAGACTCGCCAGACTGTTGATCGCCTGCGCGAGCGTTTCCCCAAACTTGTTGATCCGCCCTCGGATGACATTTGCTATGCGACACAGAACCGACAGGGGGCCGTGAAGGTCATTGCTCCGCTGGTTGATGTCATGGTTGTCGTGGGCTCGGCGAATTCTTCGAACTCGGTACGTCTGGTTGATGTCGCGCTCGAATCGGGCGTTCCAGCTGCCTATCGCATCGATAAGGCCGAGGAACTACAAGAAGAATGGTTTGCGGGAGCCTCGACGGTCGGTCTGACTTCCGGTGCGTCGGTGCCCGAGATCCTTGTACGCGATGTTGTCGCCTGGCTGCAAGAACGCGGTTTTCCCACCGTTGAAGAGGTGCGAACCGAGACGGAGACGACGACCTTCGCGCTTCCACGCGATCTGCGTTCGGACCTTAAGGAAGCTGGTCACCTTGATAATCGCCCTCACGCGCGCCGTACTGCGGGGCCTGATCACACCAGCTGAGCGCAAGTTCACCCGCTTTTTCACGCACTTTCTAAGCGCGGGCGAACGGGAGTGCGGCCTCGTCGGATAGGATAGGGGCGTGTCTTTAACTATTGGTATCGCCGGCCTGCCCAACGTTGGCAAGTCCACTCTGTTTAATGCTCTGACCCGCGCGACCGTTCTGGCTGCAAACTACCCCTTCGCAACCATCGAACCGAATGTGGGTGTCGTTCCGCTTCCCGATGCGCGTTTGAACAAGCTCGCCGAGATCTTCGGTTCTCAGCGCATCATTCCCGCGACCGTTTCTTTCGTTGATATCGCGGGTATTGTGCGTGGTGCGTCTGAGGGTGAGGGCTTGGGTAACCAGTTCCTTGCGAACATTCGCGAGGCCGACGCCATTTGCCAGGTGACGCGCGCTTTTTCCGACCCTGACGTTGTGCACGTTGATGGCAAGGTTGATCCTGAGTCGGATATTGAAACCATTAAGACCGAGCTGATTCTGGCTGACATGCAGACGCTTGAGAAGCAAATCCCGCGTCTGGAAAAGGAAGTTCGCGGCAAGAAGACCGAGGCAATTGTCCTGGAAACTGCGCGCGCAGCAATGGAACTGCTTGAAAAGGGCGAACTGCTCAGCGGCCCCGCGGGGGCAAAGCTTGATCAGGATGCACTCAAGTCCTTCCAACTGATGACCTCTAAGCCCTTTATCTTCGTGTTCAATATGGATGCCGAAGAAATGGACAACAAGGAACTGCAGGACGAGTTGCGTTCGCTTGTTACCCCCGCTGAAGCGATCTTCTTGGATGCACAGTTCGAGTCCGAGCTTGTTGAGCTGGACGAGGATGACGCGCGAGAAATGTTGGCGGAGTCCGGCCAGAGCGAATCCGGCTTGGATAAGTTGGCGCGAGTTGGCTTCGATACCCTTGGGCTGCAGACCTACCTGACCGCTGGTGAGAAGGAAGCGCGCGCCTGGACAATCCACAAGGGCGATACTGCTCCCAAGGCTGCCGGCGTGATCCACACGGACTTCGAGAAGGGCTTCATTAAGGCTGAGATCGTCTCATACGACGATCTGATCGAGGCTGGTTCCATGGCTGCTGCGAAGGCTGCCGGCAAGGTCCGCATGGAAGGTAAGGACTACGTCATGCAGGACGGCGACATCGTGGAGTTCCGCTTCAACGTGTGAGTTCTTTGAAACGTAGTGGTGGCCGGGGCGTGTGCCCCGGCCACTTCTGTTTTGTATCTGACCTTTCTCAAGGGGGGGGCACGAAACCCGTTGGAAGAGCCGATCAGAATCTCAGGACGCCCTCACAAACCCCGCCTTCTCGGGCGTCGTTTTAAAATATGAATCACCTGCTTGCGCAGAAAGTCGCAATGGTCCGCCAGACTTCTGAGCGGTGCAGGCTTTGTTGTTCTCCGTACCTAGCCTCGACCTCCATACCTGACCTCGGTTCTGCACGAGAAAACGCTGTCATTCTGGCTGTTGACTTCCTCTTCAAGGCGTAGCCGCTGGAAGCGGTGACCAACGTCATCCTCAGAACATCCCATTCAGGGTGACAGTCTTGCTGATTGGGGTTCGCTGGTGTGAGGGAGTATGCACATCCATCGCGTCTACAGGCTCGCTTGGGTGATGTAGCCGTGCTCGTAGCGGTTCTTCATCTGCTTGAGCGCAACGAAGCCGAGAACAAGGCCGATAATGTTCACCGCGACGACGGGGATGGAGAAGAATTCGGCCACGAAGATGAAGCTGATCGGAGCCAGGTCCAGCCAGTGCTCACCGCTCGGAATCAGCACGTTCACCAGCGTCCCGAGGATGACTAGCGCGAAGATAACAAGCCCGGTGATCCCGAATCCGCGGCACGCTGCCCCTAAGGCTTTGCCCGGCTACGCGCAGGTACGCCGGACTGCTGGGGAACCTGCGCCGGATACCCGTTCAAGCCGGGGCCGGTCGAATATGGAGTCGTCACAGGTAGTCCTTCATTTGTCGAGGGCAATGGGACAGAGGCGTCCGGGATAAATTAGGCCCCCCATCAACCAGAGGATGGCCGTGATCTCGGCAACCAGAAACACAATCATCGGGGCTGCATTCATCCAAACCCCAACCTTGTACATCCTCTCGTGACGTGGGTCCTGCACCCGCTTGCGCCCATTCAAGCCGAGGATGAGACCGATGACGTTCATGATCGCGCCCGGGATGTAGATCGTCCCGGAGATGGCAATGAAACTGAAGGGAGCGAGAGCTTGCTCAACGGAATCTTTCGCACTAAATGCGGGATACACTCCCGAGAACAGTCCGCTAGCACAGAGGATGAGTCCAATAATCCCCAGGCATATGGAGGCCACGCCGAGGCCTTGGCCGGGTGGAGCCGCAACCTGCGGCGCCGGCTGCATGTCGGCGTAGGGGTTGCCCGGCACGGTACCGGGGTAGATCGGTGCGTTTCCGGGGTTGCCAGGCAGACCGGAATCGGGAGATGAGGCATTGTCATCATCGGTCCTTCAGTCGTTGTTCGTTGCGTCTGAGTACCCACCGGATGGGGTCACCGTGAGCGGCTCCGGGCCGCATACACCAAGATGAGCCCAGAGACCACCAGCATCAGGCCAAAGGGGACCACGTATAGAAGAAGTGCGACGCCGGCCCAGGCGAGCCCGTCGCCACTATCCCCATGGTCTCCAGGGATGAGATCAATCGCGATACAGCCAACGATCGACGCCACGATGATGACTGTGCCGAAGGCGGTCAGAATGATGCCGCCGATGCTCCGCCTCTTCTTCGGGCGAGGCGCGGGTTCCTGGCCCCAATAACCGTGCTGCGCGTCAGGCACATACCCCTGACCCATCGCACCGTTCATAGGCTGCGCGTCCCATTGAGTGGGAGCCGCGTACTCCGGAGGATACCCCGGAGCGGGATGCAAGTCCGGGAGGTGTGGATTCGGGGTTGTCACGGTCGGTCCTTCACGTGTTGATAGGTGCCACCCATGCGGGCTGCAATCACAATCCTAAAGGAGCGCATGCTCACGCCACGTATCGACAGTCACGGGACCCGACACACAGGCTCGTCGTTTGGTGCGGCCCCGCTGCTCGCACCCACATCACCCGCTTGGCAATTCCGACGCAGTACGCAAGGAGCACTGTCGGCAGACCAAAAAGCGCGCATGGGATGAGAAGAAGACCCGAAAGCAAGTATTGACCATCGCCATTATCCGAATGATCCACAGGCTCTAAATTAATCAGGAATGTCATGATGCTCGGAGCAAGGAGCAACAACAGCCCAATGACAGCAAAGAGGATCCAAATTTTGGGGACCCACGGCTTCTTTGGAAGAGGTTGCGTCGGCGGTGGTTGCAACACCATTGCCCGTTTCGACCAAGCAGGATGAGGCAACACACCATGAGGCACCCCATCGTGCGTGGTACCGGTGGCCGCCACCCCTACATGAATTTGTAAGAACCTTTCGCATTGAAAACGAACAGGATGTTAAAACTCAGCTGATTTCAGGGAATTACTTTTAGGTACTTTCAATGTCAGGATTTTAAAATGAGGTAAAAGCGAGACAATAACTAATGACTCCCATTTGGTTCTAAAATCTACGATACCTACGGAAGTTGATAGACGAATAATAGCCAAATTTAGTTTAGAAGAACCCCCAGTAAGGCACGGAATACTGTTTAGTACGTATAACCCAGAAAGAAATAAAATGACTAGCTATAGCTAGAGTAAAAATGGTTGCAACACTCAGCACTGTTATAGGATTAGAAGCGAAAACCAAAGAGACAATCAAGGCAGTTAGATAGAGTGTCGCTTGAGCACAGTAGTAACTTCTTGGATAGCGAAGATAGTTTTTGTTATAGGGCCCATTTGCTAGGACAGCAGCTTGGAAGAGGCCAATTCCGATATAAAAGAGGCTGATTGCAACGAGAAGATTAGCCTCAGGATTCAGAAGAAAACCCATCGAAACCGTCATCAACATAAGCCCAATGAAAATAGGATAGTGACTATAAATTATAAATACTCCCTTTTGATTGGATCCTTCATCAATAGCATGGTCAAATTCACCAAAATAAAACAAGAACAGGGAAACCATGATAACGAAATTAAGAACCGAATAAATCGAGAAATCCTCGATTGTAAAGAAGCTAACTAGCCCAACAACCATCTCTCCAAACGTAATGATGACAAGAAGGGAGACGCGCTCGATTAAATGGGGAAGATTTACCTGGAAATGCTCATCTTTAGTAATCAAGAAAATTGGCACAATAAATGTTAGCAGAATACTAGCAATAAAGATATAGACTCCAACGTAAATAGGGAAAAGAGCTGCCAGATAGACTCCTAAACTTTGTAGACCTGTTAACCATAGAAAACCTTTGATACTTTCCCGATCAGTATTATCGGTTGATTCTCTAAAAAACTCAACCAAATATTGAAGAAATAGGGTAAGGGTTAAAGTACCAACAGCCCAACAGGTATAATAGAACCATTGTTGCCAATTGTATCCAATCATATTGGATATAAAGAGCATAAGTCCCATGTTGATAAACATGATTACCATATTAAATAACGAGTTCGTTCCATAGCGATTGGTATAAATGGTTTGAATCATCCAGGAATTGATGACAACCAAGACAGAGATGAAGAAATCAAGTAAAGAATCCCAAGCCAAAATACCGTTATGAAGCGGGTGAATTAAAGCAGTTGCTTTTGAAATTGCAAAAACAAACACTAGGTCATAAAATAGTTCTGAAAATTCTACACGTTTATGCTTAACAAGAGTTCCCATCTTATGACCTTTCTATTTTATAAGTACAATTTATTATAATAGAAAATGGTACTTGCTACAATAAAACAAGGTTCATATTGGGTATGAACTGTTCTTTTCTGAGAAGTTGGCGCAATGGCTGCGATGAGTAGCGCGGCCCCACAGGCCCCCTCCGCGTGCGAGTACTGGGAAGGCGATCGGTACGCGGTGTCTCCATCGACTTATGCGGTGTGAATGGCGCACTCCTACCACCCATGAGGCGAGGATCACACGTTTTTACTTTCGAGATTATCCGGGTAACACGGGTCGGCCCCGGCCTCGTCGAGAGGGATGAGGCCAAGGCCAGGACATGCGTCAACGCTGAAGAGGGTTACTCTCGTCCCTCGCGTACGCTCGCGAGGATGCGGCGACGCAGCGGGACGGTTGCCTCGGAGGCGACGACTACGGTCCATGAAGCCGCGCGGGGACCCCATAGAGGACAGAGCACGCACCTGATCGGCAGAGTCGAGGACGCGAATCGACTGGTTGACCGCGGTCGACACGGCGCCCAGGGCGAGGGTGATCGCGAAGGTCAGCAGCATACCCCTGTTGATATCGCCGATGACTACGAGCGCAACCTCGTCGGTCCTCTCCCCGCTCATCGAGATCGCGGAGGAGGCCGGGTACATGATGTACACGAGGAACCCGACGAGGGCCACCGCCCCGAAGGAGCGCCAGAAGGTCCGTGGGTCGTCGGCCATGCGGCTCCCGGCCACCATCATCTGAGGGGTGCGCGCCACGGAGGCCATGATGCGACCCATGAGGCTGATCGACCAGACGCCCACTAGGTTGACGATCAGGAAGATAGCGCCCATGAAGCCCATGAACACGGCCATGCCGATCGCTGGTCCCAGACTCATCGCAGCCGTGCCGACGCTTAGCCACACCACAAGGAGGACCAAGCCGAGGACGGGGCCGACCGCGCTCACCCGGCCCGCCTGCGTACGGCGCGCGACGCCCAGGGGTGTGATTGCGACTGTGCGCATGGCTAGCCACGAGGACAGGGCGGCCAGGAGGATCATAGCGAGCCCCTCGACGAGGAGGGCAACGACCCCCAACCCACATCTCGCCGACCCCCATCGGGCGGCCCTGGAAGGACAGGGCGCCCCACGCGGGAAGCGTGACCGCGTACAGGATCGAGCCGACGACAACACCGACGGCCGCAAACACGCAGGTTTCGAGGATGCAGGCGAGCTTCGTCATCCACCTGGGCGAGTCCCACTCCGAGGCCGGATGGTCCGAGACGCGCACGACCGCACTGGCCGACCTGTGGAAGAGCGAGCACTCCTCGTCGTTCACGGCGATGCGCTCGCGTGGGTGCGGCTTCTCCTCGACGCAGTTCGTCGATCAGCTGGGCGTCATCGGACCCGACTGTCACGTCGCCCACGGCGTGTACATACGTGCCGATGACCGCCGGTGACTGCGCGCCCGCCAGACGGCCGTGGCGCTGTGCCCGCGCTCGAACCGGGGTGATCGGCCTGGGCGCGCCGCGCGGGAGCCGTCATAGCGCCTCTGTGATCATCTTCCTCCTTGGCCGCGACGAGGAGGCCCGCTGGCACCTGGCAGCGCATCTTCGCCCGCGGCGACTGCGCGTTGACCTCATCTCTGCGCGACCAAAGCACTAGCTAGCGCGCTAACGTACAACGCCTTGACACTACATAACCCTCTCACATGTATGGGGCAGAACACTTTGAAGGACACTAACGGAAGTGGTTCTTTGTATAGATCTATGCTATGTTAGGCAGGTGTACGGATAAACTCCGTACAGAAGAAAGAGAGACTCCAATGAGCACCATGAAGACACAGCGCCTGGACCTGCGCCTCACCAAAGAACAGGATGCACTCATTCGTCGAGCGGCTGAACAGGATGCCCGTAGCATCAGCGATTTCGTTCTCTCCACTGCAACACTGGAAGCGCAGCGACGTCTTGCCGACCAGCGCCTCTTCTTCATGAACGACGAACAATACGCCCGCTTCGAAGAAATTCTGCAGGCGCCGCCGACGGACGATCCCAAGCTGCGCAGGCTCTTCGAGCGCCCGTCGCCCTTCGGCACGCACATCAATCTGACCACTCCACGCACCTCTGATCAGTGATGTACGTATCAGTTCTGCAAGAACCTCGTCTTCTTGAACACAAAGACGACCGATCACGATTCCAGTCGGGCGACACCGAGATCGACGATTGGTTCCACCGCTTCGCATGGCAGAACCATCGAGAAGGTAACACTCGCGTTTTCGTCACGAGGCAGGAACCAGAGACGCTTGGTTTCTACGCCCTGTCTATGGGAGCAGTAGAACGCAGCACACTCCCAGATGCCCTCAAACCCGGTCGACGCCCGGACCCGTGTCCCATCCTTCTCCTCGCGCGGCTTGCCGTCGATCGACGCGTACAGGGAAACGGCATCGGTGCAGCGCTCCTCAAGGACGCCCTCTTGCGAGCCTACAAGCTCAGCAACGACGTCGGTTTTGCTGCCCTCCTGGTCCACTGCGCGGACGACCGGGCACGTGAGTTCTACCTCCACCAGTCCTCGCAGTTTGTTCCCTGCCCGGGGGCAGACAACCACCTCATGCTGCCGCTACGCGCACTCCGGGAGTTCATAGACGCTCTGTGAAGCACTTCGATTAGGCGCCAACATGTGAGGGCCCGGGATCGATACCGATCCCGGGCCCTCACAGGGTTAGATTCAGTTGGCGCCCGGCGTGATAACGACGGTGATCTCGGTGCTGATGCCGTCCGGATCGGTCAGGGTCACGGTGATCGGGTCGTCGTCCTCGCCCAGCGCACGCAGCGGGTGCAGGGTGACGATGTTCTTCTCGGACTTGCCCACCTCAAGGGCGGTCGGGTCAGAGACCTCGATCGTCCACTTGGCGGCCTTGTCGGAGTCGGCCAGCTTGACCTTCAGGTCGTGCTTCTCGGGGACCTTGATCCCGTGCTCGTCGATCTGAGCGATGGGACGCTCGACCGTCTTGACGTCCTTCGGGGTCACGTAGGAGTGAGCGGAATCGGAATCGGTGGCGCAGCCGGTCAGGGCGGTGACGCCCAGGCCGAGAGCCAGCACTGCAGTAAGGACGGAACGCTTGTTCATAAGCACAATACTAAGCATCCATCCTCACAGATATGCATCACAAGGTCTGTTTTGGGACGATGTCACATCATCTCACGTCACATGGACCAGACCAGCGCTCCCGATTCCACGTCCGCCCAGTACGAGCTGGCAAACTCCGCCCGCTGCTGCGGGAACTGCAGCTGCGGGCTGTGCGTGCCCCCTCGGATGATGCTTTCGCGGGCCCCCAGGTCGGCGGCCTCCTCGGCGTATCACGAGGGCGGCCAGATCTCGTCCTGGTCCCCGTACAGCATGTGCACGGGCACGCGCCCGGTGGCCGCGAGCGCGGGCGTGTCGGGGCGCAGCTCGGCCAGGATGCGGGCGATTCCGACCAGGTTTTTCGAGGCCGTATCGAGCGCGCGAATACGTTGGAATTCCGCCCATCCGACGCCGGGTTCGTCGAAGTTCATGTCGGGGAAGTAGGTGCGCAGCACCTGCTGGCGCGCGCCGGGCCCGTGGGCAGGGGGTCGAGGATCGGCGCTATCCGACGAAGCGTGAGTAATGCCTACTTCCAGTAGAATCGCACTACCTGTTTTCGATGTGAGTGATAAGAGGCAATATGAGCCAGGAGAAAGAACCTTTGTTCTCCGAAGAAGCCGCGCATGGCTATCAAGAAGATGAACTTCTTGACGCTCCCGTTTTTGAAGGTGAACTCATTGAAGATGATGAAAATGGCCCGCTGCTTTCTGAACTCTCAACGGAGGAGGGACAAGGGGCCTCGGTCTATGCGGTCTTCTTTCTGAAGAAGCTCGTGCGCATTCGGGGAGTGCGGATCTCCCGTGAAGACTTCCTGCGCCAAGAGCTTCAGAAAGCCCACTTGAGTGAGTCGCAGATTGAAGAGGCTATTGCCAGTGATCCGATCTCAGCGGGAATTTCTCAGAAACGTTTGGACAAATTGGCCAATGACGCGATTTCTTATGAAACGAAGAAATCGACCGCTCTCTCATTTGTCGCTGGTATTCCGGGTGGGCTCGCAATGGTGGGGACCGTTCCCGCTGACTTGGGGCAGTACTACGTTCACTCGCTTCGGATCGTGCAAAAACTTGCCTATTTGTATGGATGGAAAGAATTCCTGGCTGATCCAGAAGATGTTGATGATGAGACCATTGCACAGATGGGCCTCTTCTTCGGCGTCATGCTGGGAGTTGCCGGGGCTGCTGAATCGATGCGAGATTTTGCTCGGATGATCGTTGCTCCTGCCATTGAAAAGCGAGTTGCGCGCAAGGCCTTGATGAAGGGGACCTGGTATCCGGTCGTCAAGAAATCGCTCAAGGTCATCGGAATTTCCGTGACGAAGCAGGGCTTCACCAAAACAATGTCGAAGATCCTTCCGCTTATTGGCGGAGTGATTTCGGGTGGCATGACTTTCGTTTCGCTTCAGACTCAGGCCAATCGACTCAAGCAACACCTGCGTCAGCTCCCGCCTCCGGGTGCTGACGCTGAGGGCTGAAAAAACAGTAGAATATTGGCTCTTTCTTTCTCCCAATGAGTGTGTCCCGGTTGGGGAAAACTTTTACCTTGGAGTTTTCTAAGAAGAAGATGGAAAAAAATTAAAACGGTTCGTTGGTGCAAGTGCCCTTCATATTCTGAATACGACGACGGATGGAGGGCGATGAAGCCATGGACCAAACAAAAGAACACATCTTGATAAGGTCGAACGGTAGTCAAAATTTTTTCGACCGGACCGACGATGTTGTCCGTTGGGAAGATCGTGGTGACTATATTGAAGTGTTCTATATGGGTGTCCATGCCGTGGTTCCTCCCAGCAGCGGATACAAGTATCGTCGCGAGAACGTTCGTATCTATACCCAGATCAGTGAACATGACATTCATCCTCTTGATGAGGTCAAAGTTGACGGAGCAATCTGGACAAACGTCACCAAGATCTGGGTTTTGAGTTGGGAGGGGACGCCGTCCCAAGTTCGATACACAATTGCCTGTATAAACAAGAACGGTGAAATAAAGCTGCATCGCAGGGCCGCGGGGCAGTTAGATGTTCGTGAAGCGAGCGCTGCGCAGATTAAGTCGCAACTAGTCATTGATTATGTCTGCGAAGAAGTATTCGACTATGCGCACAGGCAAGGTGCTGAACTTTGCATCAATGACAAAGGTTATGAAGAGTGGTTTGGGGAGGGCGAGGCGGGGATAGCTGCGCAGCTCGCAACGATTTGGCAGCGGCTACCTCGTGCCCCAGAGGGATCTGCGCTCGAGGCGTTTCTGAGCGGGAATTGCGATGCAACAACAGGTGCTTCTGCGGAGGTCGTCATGCCTTTCCGTTCTAATTTTGATCAACGGCTGGCTATCAAGTCTGCTCTGAGGCATCAGATTTCGATTATTGATGGACCTCCGGGAACAGGCAAAACGCAAACAATCTTGAACCTCATTGCAACGCTTATATGGCAGGGGAAAAGAGTAGGGATTGTAGCGGGAGCTAATTCTGCGGTACAGAATGTCGTCGACAAGCTCACTGAGGAAGGGTATGGCTTCCTTCTCGCAAACCTGGGAAATAGAGAGCATGTTGACCAGTTTTGGGAAGATCAGGAAAAGCTGCAGAAATTGGAAGAGGAGTGGCGTTCAGCTGTGCTTTCTGATGTAGACACGACGCTACTACCAATGTTCAGAGAACGCCTACGCCAAACTGAAAATTCTTTAGTCTCATCGTGGGTCAGTTCACGAGAAATTCCGCGTTTGCGCGCACAACTGAGGGAGATAGAGAGAGAACGAGGAATCTTTGAAGAAAAACTCAGTCGTAGTGGTCTTGAATTGCCAGACCTCTCTGACTACGTATTTGCGCATGCCGATGCCGCTCTCATTGGCGATTTATTAGCATGCGCACTTGTGCAGCCGCGTCTTCCACGAGGAATAAAAGGTCTAATAGAAAGATGGCGGCGTTATCGAACCTACGGATCGCTTAAGGGGCTAGATCTTAGTGATGCAAGCGTGCAGTCCGTCATTCAATTGTTGCTTTACCAGGTTGTGGAACGTGAAGCGGAAGAACGCCTGAATGTTGAGTTAGAAAAATCGTCAGATAATCAGAACGATCAAGTCGGCAGAAGCTATCGCGACTATGCGCGAAAAGTTTTTAATGCTTCCTTACTGCGGCGTCTTGCCTCAGATGAAGAAAATGTTTTAGACGAGAGTGAGCGTATCAATGAACAGACAGAGGCTTTGCTGAATCGCTTTCCGATTGTTGCATCGACCTGTTTTTCAATTCGTAACAACTTAGCGAATGATGTGCTTCTCGACTGGATCATCATCGATGAGGCCTCGCAAGTTATTCTTCCTCAGGGATTAGCCGCACTTTCCAAAGCTAGAAATGCGGTGATCGTCGGAGATGAGAAGCAGATCGGACCGATTTTAAGCGGGTGGGAAGAGAGCGAATATGAGCCTCCGAATGAACGGTTTGATGTACGAAAACTGTCATTGCTGACAGCGACCAAAATGCTGGCGTATAGCGCAAATGTTCCCAGTACGTTATTGACTGAGCACTATAGGTGTCACCCAGCGATCATCGAGTTTTGCAATCGCATGTACTATGACGGCCAATTGGTGGCAATGTCTGAGCCGAGCGAAGATGCACCGTCGCCGTTTCAAGTTGTTTATGCGGCACCAGGACATCACTCGCGAACATTGCATGGCGAGCGAAAGAGGAATAAACGTTATTCTCAGCGTGAAATCGATATTATTGCGGAACTCAAAGAAATGAGGGTGCTCCGCGAAGACCTTGATCTTGACGGTGTAGACGCATCAGGAGACTTTCTACTGGGAGTCGTCACTCCTTATCGCGAACAGGCGAACCGAATTGCGGAGCGTCTAAAAGGAGAATTGCCTGCACCGAACGATCCCCGCTTGCTAGTCGAAACCGCACATAAATTCCAAGGCCGCGGAGCTGGAATCGTCGTGCTATCAACGGTGCTCGATAGCGAGGATGAAGCAGCCCGAAACGAGTATTACGATGACGACCGCCTAACGAATGTTGCAGTTTCGCGTGCCAAAGAGCAGCTCATCGTCGTGACAACGGGAAATGGAGTCCGGAAGAGTCGCAACATGAGAGCATTGCTTGACTATATCGAGACCTACGATCCAAGTGCAGTTACTCATTCAGAAATCGTCTCAGTCTTCGATGTTCTTTATCCGACCTATAGCGCTTCGCTTGAACGTTATGCCCGTGCGAAAAGTAAAGGAAAAGGAGAATCTCCTGCTGAGAATATTGCATTCGAGCTGTTAAAGGAGATTCTTCAAGTACCGCGTTATTCGGCCTTTAAATGCCAGATGCATCTACCTCTACGCGATATCTTACCAAACACGGAAAAGCTTGAAGACGAGCAACGTGCTTTTGTCTATACCGATAGTGCGATTGACTTTGGCATAAGTTCGAAAGTGAGCTCTCGCTTACTCCTTGCTATCGAAGTTGATGGAGTTGCTTTCCATGAAAACAATCCTGAACAGTTGAGAAGAGACAGAATGAAGGATGAAATATTGGGTCTCTATGGGGTTCCGGTTTTGCGACTTCCGACGAATGGGTCAGGAGAAGAGAAACGTATTCGCAAGGCCATGGACGCATTGCTTGAGTAGCGTTGCAAGCTGCCCGAAGACTAAAGGCTGTGGACGCGGAACAGTGATGCAGCCTACTTCCCTCTAAACACCCTCCACGCCCCGCGAATCAGAGGAATCTGAAGCGGCAGTCGAGCATACGCAAGTGCCTGTGCGCCCGCAGGCTTGCCTTCCTTGCGATAATCCACGGCCATCTTGATGTTCGCGGGGAAGACCGCGACATACAACGCGCTCGCGGCCAAGCCGGCCAGTCGCCTCGTCAATGGAAGTGCAAGGCCAGCGGCAATTGCCAACTCGGCCGCGCCGCTCACCAAGGTGTAGGTTCGCGCATTCCCGGGAAGGCTACGTGGCACAATCGCGTCGTAAACCTGCGGCGCCTTGAAATGCATAACTCCTGCTCCTGTGAGTAAAAGTGCATGCCAGTGTGCTGTTTTCATTAGAACTCCTGAACCGCGGCATCGCGCCGCAAAATGAACTCGCGGTCAGCGTGATCGCCGACCATGAATGAGTACTCACCGACCTTCGTGAAACCGTAGCGACCGTACAACCTCTGTGCGCCGTAGTTTTCGCTCCATGCGCCAATCCATAGTGTTCGCGGCCCGTCTGCCTCGAGCCAATTCAGCGCATGTTCAAGCATCCGTGAACCGCGCCCGCCACCTTGGTATTCCCGCAGCAAATACAGGCGCTGCACTTCTCCGTCGCCCTCCTTGACCTCGGGGTGGGGCAGGTGCGCGGGGCAAACCGTCACGTAGCCGATCAAGGTACCATCCGAGGCCTCGTCGACACGAGTGGGGGAGGGAGCGCTGTCGGCATCCAAGGAAGGCTCCTCGAAAAGCAACCAGGTCGCGCGCTTCGGATCCGCGAGCTCTGCGCGAAGGACCTCGGGGGAGTAGGCCTCGTGAATGAAACGTTCAAGGTCATCGGGTGCGTAGAGGTTGCCAAAAGTCTGCGTGAAGCACATAGACGCAAGCGTGGATAGAGCCTCTGCGTCTTCGGGTGTTGCGCGGCGCAGCATAATTCCCCTCCTTGGGCTAGCCGATGACCATCAGTACGGCCCCGGCACACATACCAGTGATCCCTAATAGATACCGTCCCGAGATGCCTTCACGCAATAGGAGTGCCGAGAATGCAACCGTCACCAGTATTGAAAGCTTGTCGATGGGGACAACGATGGATGCGGGGCCTTCCTGGAGCGCTCGGTAGTAGCACAGCCACGAGGCGCCGGTTGCAAGCCCGGAGAGGAAAAGAAAGAGATACGTGTGGGGTGTAATGGCGGTGAGCTCAGAGGCGAAGTGGCCTTTGATGCTGATGGCCGCCACAATCCAAGCTCCCAGGAAAACGACAGAAGTTCTCAATGCGGTGACAAGTGTTGAATCGTGACCGTGGATTCCAAGCTTCGCAAGTGCAGCGGTGATGCCAGCGAAGAATGCTGAACCTAATGCGAAGAGAAGCCACATATTTTCAGGTTAGCGCTAGTCAGAGGTCGTGAGCTTGTTGCTGTGGGGGTAGGTGTTGGTTTTGTTGAGAACCGCCACAGAGCTGCTAGGAAGTGCGATCGGATACTCGCCTGAAATTTCCTCAAAAAATTCCCGATACATTTATGAATGCAAACTGTTGCGAGTGCGCTGTTCTGCCTTCATACTGACTCTAGAAAGAACGGGTGCAGGTTGATGCATTAGCCTCAAAACCTCAGTATCCACTCCTACTCAGACATGAGGAACCGACGATCGGGGAAGGCCATGCACGTTTATTCTGCGCGCGAGGATCAGGTAGATAAACTCGCTGATCTCGCGGGTGCAGCCTTCGAAAATTACCCTCTTCACACGGCGGTGAAAGGGTTACTTGCTGAACCCGAAAAATTTTCCGACTGGATTCGTGATCTCCACGGCGTCATGATTCGCGTATTCGTGCGTTATCACACGGTTTTGGTCTTAGAAGATCAGGGGAGAATCCTTGGCGTTGCGCTGCTGAACCGCCGCCCGCCAGGGCTGCTTGAGTACTTGCGCTACTGCAGGCCACTCTTTGGGTACATGCGCTTTGATCGCTTGGTGCGTTTCTTCTCTTTTACCGAGGCCGCCGATTCAGTTGTCCGCAAAGCATCTGATTTTCAGTGGTTCCTGACGGTGATCGCAGTTGATCCGGAATTTCAACACCGAGGTCTTGGGCGGCTTTTCCTTGAACGTGGGATTGAAGGATATATCCGTTCCCATGGGGGAGGCTGCCTCGCATTTATTACCTGTACCCCAAGGAATGCGCACTTTTATTCGAGTGCGGGATACCGGATCGTTGGTGAGCACTCGGTGTCTTTAGATGGGAACGATGTGCCGGTGTGGTCTTTTGAGAAGGTAATCGAGTAGAGGTCTTCTGGCGCGTTCTTAATGGAGGGAAGAGTGCGTTAAAGGTTTCTGCAAAGAGGTTGAGGGCTTGGTATCACGTGATACCAAGCCCTCAACCTATCCTTGAGCTCTCGTACTCATTGTTGCTGCGTGGGTCCCTGCGCCCAGGGATTTGGCTGCTGGCCCTGTTGCCATTGCTGTCCTTGACCGGGCTGCTGGCCCTGTTGCGGTTGGCCGGGCTGGCCTTGCTGCCCATTCTGAGCGCCTTGACCGTTTTGCGGCTGCCACTGCTGGCCTTGTTGCTGTCCGGGGCCGTAGGGCTGCTGTGCGGGTTGTCCACCCCACTGCTGTGCCTGCTGAGCGGACTGCGCCTGCTGCCATTGCTGCCACTGCTGACCTTGCTGTTGTCCAGCGCCGTAGGGCTGCTGTGCGGGTTGCCCGCCCCACTGCTGGCCCTGCTGTGAAGCAGGTCCGTAGGGATTGCGAGAAGGCTGGCCGCCCTGCTGCCACTGCTGCTGAGCTGGTACCTGGCTCTGCGACTGCCATTGCTGGGTCTGGCTGGGCTGCTGGCCCTGTGCAGGTTGCTGTCCCCACTGCTGAGGAGCACCGTAAGGGGAACCCTGAGCCTGGGGCTGCTGGCTTTGTTGCGGAGCCGGTGGAACAATACTTTGACCGCGGAAGCTCATACCTTGCTGTTGTGGCTGTTGTTGCTGTTGGGGAGGAAGCGGCTGCCCCCATTGCTGACGAGGCGCCTGCTGCTGGCTGGGAATGGGAGCGTATCCCTGCTGTCCCCATTGTTGCGGTGCGGGTTGCTGCTGCTGTGGCCGTTGTCCCCACTGCTGTGGCGCTGCCAGAGGTGCACTTTGAGGTGCCGGGGTCTGTCCCCATTGCTGCGGGGCAGGCTGGGGCGCGGGGGACTGGGCAGGTTGAGGCTGCGTCCACTGCTGCTGCGAGCCTTGCCCAGGCTGCGGCTGAGCAGCTGGTGCCTGAGTGGGTTGAACAGCTGGTGCCTGGGTAGGTTGAGCCTGGGTAGCTTGCACAGAAGGAGCCGGAGCGGCTGGCGCCTGAGTAGCTTGCGTAGAAACAGTTGGTGCCGGAGCAACTGGCGTGGGGGTCGAGGCCGCTGCAGCCGCTTGCTCGTCCACGTGGGGCTTCGCCTGCACGGGTTCAGTCGTCGGTTGTGCGGAAGGTGCCGATTGCTTCGGTGTTTGAGCTTCAGGCTGGGAAACCTCAGAATGACGGGCGGGAGAAGGCTCTGACTTCGGTGCCGGAGGAATGTGCACTGCAGGTGCCTGGGGCTGTTTCTGCGGTGCAGCAGCTTGCGTTGTTGCCGTTTGAGACTGCGCCGCGGGAACCTGAGTCTGAGGCTGCGCGGCCTGTTGCTGAGCAGCCGGAACGGCAGCCTGGGCAGCAGCGGCTACGGGCTGAGATGCAGCCTGAGCTGCAGGGGCCGCGGGCTGAGCCACAGGAGCTACAGATTGAGAAGGGGCCTGGAAAGTAGCGGGAGCGGCACTCTGAGGAGCTGTGCCCAGCGGAGCCGAACCCTGAGGAATCGCACCGGGTGCGCTGCTCTGCTGACGAGCTGCCTTAGCTGCTGCCTTTGCACGCTTTCGCTCATCGCGCTCGCGACGCTTATCCTCACGAGTACGTTCGCGCCTTGGTGAAGCTGCTGCCTGTGCCTGTTCGTCTGCCGATGCTTGGTCAGCATTCTTAGACGCGGAAGAAAGGCGGCGAAGAACGAAAATAACGAGTGCTCCAACCACCAAGACACCGGCTACAACGCCACCGATAATCCAGATCAGTGACGATGAGGACGAAGAAGAAGTCGGAGTCGAAGGAGCGGTGCGGTTGCGGTCAGGCGCACTTGGTTCAGGAGCGGGCTCGGGCAGTGGGTTGAGGGTAGGAATATCAGTTCCAAATTGCCCATTCACTGTCGCGGGGCCCTCATAGGACTTCGTCTTTTTACCGTGGACTGCCACCTTTCCGGTGGGCTTTTGCCACGTCACGATCTGGTTAACCGGCGAGTATTCGTCGGTGCCACGCTTTGCGCGGTCTTCATCGTGGAACTGGGCACCTTCGGAGGCAGTATCAAGATCGAATACCAGTGGGCGGATATTGATGAAACCAATATCGCGCTGGCGGCCCAGGAAGTCAGTTTCTTTCATCAGCTGGTCTGCGGAATAGACCAAGGTGAAATCGCCCTGCTCGGTCAGCGAATAGTACTTCCCGACGGCATCTCCGCTTTCGAAGGGAGGGAAGACCGAGCATCGAGTGAAGTTATCACCCTGCGTGAATTCGATGCGATAGTCGCCATTCCCATTCGAGAAGGATTTACATTTTCCCTCATCGATTTGCTTGGAACGGTCGTAAATGTCGAAGGCCTTGCCGACGCTTCCCTTGTTATAGACGCTCAAACTCACGGAGACGGTCAGATCTGAATTAGCTGCGTGTGCTGTCGTTGCTGTTGGGAGCACGAGCGCTCCGGCAAGCACAAGTGCGGCTGCCGTCGAGTACAAACGCTTCATTGAGACATCCTTCGAAATTGAATCAAGCTGCTGCAAGCATATCGAATTGTTTTAGTGTGGCAAAAATGCTGAAGCAGAGTGCTTAGCTAGTTGGCGGTCCGTAGGGATTTCGCGGTGAATCTCCAGGGGCTCCGGGGAATTCAGTGGATGCGGAACCCGGTTTTTCGGAGCGTCCCTTGCCGTCGCCTGTTGCATCCGATTCGCCTTCCCAATCCGTCGCGAAAGGATTTGGGGAAGTGCGAGCAGAAGACCCCATCGCGCTTGGAATAGAAGAGGAACTGAAGGGGGACGGAGGTGTGGGAGTCTTCGTTTTGGCCTTGCGCTTCTGACGTCTGTCGAACCATGTACGCAAGAGAATGATCACAGATGCCGGAAATAAGATGCACAACGTCATCGCCAGAACCAGTCGTGTGAATGTTCCTGGGGAAGAGGATGATTCTGCTTGAGTCGTGGGTGAACTTGTAGCGCTAGCGCGACGCGCGTACGACGCGTCTTGAAGACTCGTTGGCAAGGGGACTGCAACAACCCCATTGAAGTTTTTACGTTCGATGGTGTGGAAATTCGCGGCTTTCTCTACAATCCCCTCAGCAGCGAAGGTGGGTGTGTGAATATTTAGCCACTCCACGGTACTGAAGTTAGGGTGGCTGTCATCCATCTGAGCGCCGCTACTGGTTTTAATGAAACGCATGTAAAACCCTGAAAGCGTGACACTCTGACGTGAAACGACTGTATTTTCGGGAAGAGCCAAAGACAGCTTCTCCAAGGTCAGTGGTGAAGTAGCGAATGTTAACTTCCCGTCTTCGTCGATGCCGACATAGGGATTCGCGTATCGGTTAAATTCCGTGCGGATCGTGCAATCGTTCGAATAGGTTGCTTGGGTAAAGGCCACCGAGGACCAATCCAGCGCAACGGGAGAAGCCTGGCAAGCCTCTTCAGTCAGCGTCTTCGAAAAATCATGCACCGTAACTTCGTGCGTGACCGAATTTGGTTGCTGAATTGTGAAGACTTCGTCAATTTTTGCTTCGTTTTCGGCGCTATAACCAGGGGTAGCGGCAAAAAGTGACAGGGCGATCACAGAAGCGCACACAGCCGCCCCAGTCTGGAGGCGGTGAAGGTGTCGGTGATAGGGGTGCATAAATTTCCTCAAGGTGAGCTTTGATTCAAGGATGCGCGTGCAGTGCTGCTCGATTTAAGCCGAAGGGTTACGCCACTCCGAATCGAAAGGATTGTGGGGTTCTTGAACAGTCGGGGTAGGCGTGGGGGGTGTCGAAGACTGGGCTTGGTAGTCGGAGGAGGCAAGGGTCCCCGCCTGAGTCTTATTTCGTTCTAAACCCTTCTTCAGTAGGCACCACATGCACCACACGAAAAAACCTCCCAGTCCCACGCCGATTACGGGGTTGATGACCCGGTTGATCAGCCACTCAAGACTAAAGGGTGATGGCGAGCTTGCTGTAGACGAAGGAGTGTATGAGCTTGCTGTAGCTGAAGGAGTGTATGGAGTCGGCGCCGCAATAGTGCGTGAATGCGGGAAATCTGTCATTTCGGTCGGTACTGGAACGGCCGTAAGCTCGTTGAAATCTTTGCGCTCAATCGGGTGGAAATAAGAAGAAGAACCTTGGATATATCCTTCGGCACCCACGATCGAACCGAGGTCATTAATCCATCTCACCGAATCGCTCGTAGGATCGCTCTCGACAAGTTCCGAGCCTTTTGTGCCCTTTGTGATGGTTAGGTAGGGGCCGGTGAAGTCAACTCGACGTGCTATCACGGAAATGTCTTCGGGAAGGCCAAGGGCGAGGTCTTTGAGCTCCAGCGGAGCCGCAGCAAAGGTCACCTTTCCATCCTGATCGACGCCAACGTACGGGTTTGTTGCACGCTTGAAATCCGTAGTAATTTCGCATTGGTTCAAATATGAGTCATCGGTGAATCGAGTCTGAGACCATTGCTGGACCATAGGAGATGCGTCGCAAGCGTCTTGGGTGAGCGTCTTTGAATAGTCGATTACCGTAATGGAGTGACTGACGTTGCCGTCCGACAAAATCATGAAAAACTCTCTGATCTCTGCCTGATTGCGAACAGCATGAGTGGGTGTTGCCCCGAATAAGGAAGCGGAAATCATGAGCGCACAGGCAGCGATACTGAGCAAAACGTGACTTCGTCTGGAAATAGATGCTCTCATGAGTAATTCCTTAGTTTTCGCGATTTCCTGCGGCTGTGATTGCGTAAGTCTGAAGTCATTCCTCGGGCGGCGCAAAACGATTGCGTCCTTCTGAGGCTTTGTGCGACGCTGTCCCGCCCTGCGTGGAAGAAGATGGTCGGAAAGGATCATCCGCGGCCTCGGCTGCCGACGCTGCCTCGGGAATCGAAGGAATGTCCGGGGTGCTGGACGCAGACTCTAAGGAGAAAGGATTGCGTTCCAGCGGGGTAGGGGATGGGGAGGGCTCGGGATGGGGGAGCGCTGTGGAGGCCTCGGCCTCGGTAACAGGCTGTGAACTTACATCAAAAAGATTCTCTGAGTTTGGCTGGGCAGGCGGCCGAGCTGGTTCGTAGTACTGGGGAATACTCAATGGCGACGGCTCTGCTTTCTTTTGCTTCTTCCTCTTCTTCTTCTTTTTGAGTGAGTCAAAGCCCCAGACAATCGCGATAAAGATGATGGCTATCGGAAGACCACCGTATTTTTGAAGCGAACTCAAGATGGTGTCAAAAAACGTAATGGCGTCAGGCGTGGAGCTTGAATTCTGCGAACTTGTTGCACGTCGCGACGCGGCTTTGGACGGAGCCGAGGTCGCTTGATTGACGGTAGTGAGGTCACTAGGAACATCAACTGGTGAAATACCCGCGCGCTCCATGCGGTTAATCGGTTGGAAATTTGAGTGCACCTTGAGCGTGCCAATAGCTGCGACGGGAGCATTCAGTGCATCGCCGCTCCACTGAACAATGACGGTGTGATTGCCGCCATCGGTAATAATACCCTGCGATGAAATCTGGGTAACTGCGGCGTTCGGTGCGCCTAAACTGATGGAACGCCTGCCTTTGATATCTGTATCAGCAGGGAAAGAAAGATGGAGGTCCTCAGCAGTTACCGGGCGTGCGGCAAAGGTGAAATCGCCCTGTTTATTGATCGCTAGGTAGGGATTATTGCCCATGAATTTTGCGCTAATCCTGCAATATGACTGGTTATTGTCATTTGAGAAGGTTGTTTCCGCGCCGAGGTTCGTCTGGGGCAGAGAATGGCATGCCTCTTCGGTCATTGTGTGAGAGGAATCCGCGATGTTGAGCTCATAGCTGATGAATCCGATATCGCTGAAGGTGAAGCTCTCGAAAATGGTGACATTGGCATTGTCAGCAAGTGCAGGTGTCGCCATCAGGGTGGACGCACCGCCGGCAACGAGGAACGTACAGGCTGACATACCCAGCAGGCGCGCCACGCGTCGCATCAGAGTAGATCGCATATGAGTCCTTCCAAGATCGTTGCCGAGGCTGTGGCCAGTCTAGTGGGAGTGTGCCCTCCTGTGTGGGGTGAGGTAGGTGAGCACTCCCGCTGTGCCAGTAGAAAATGCTCAGTTCTTTGGCGGCTCAAACGGGTTGTGCCAGCCGCTTGAAGAAGGAGAAGGCAGTTGCGCGCCGGCGGAGGGCGAACCCTGGTAGGGCGAAGTCGGTGCTGATCCAGCCTGTGGGCCCATGCTGGGCGGCGTATAGGGGCATCCGGGCGTCGTTGAGCCATATGGTTGGGGGATTGATACTCCGGCTTGGTATGAGCTGAAACCGCTTTGGTAGTAGGCGGTCTTCTTTTTATTCCTGCGTGAAATCAAAACTGCAGAAATAAGCACGAGAACGACGATGATGAATAGAGAGGAGAAGAGAACCAAACTCATGCCAGGAGTTCCAAAGAACATGCGCCCTAGCCCGCCGGTTCCTGTATCGCTGGACGGGGTCGTCACATTGGGGGCCTGAAGATCAGTGGGTACTTCAACAGCGCTAATGCCGTTAAAATCCTCGCGTTCTTGAGCGTGGAAACGGTCGTCGATTTCCACTGTTCCTTCGGCAGCGACCACTTCCTCAGAAACCTCATCCCAGTGAACGGTGTCGCCAGAATCATCGCGACGCACCGAGGCGCCTTCGCTCACACGTGATGTATTCAGGTTCCTCCCCGTCAAAGAAAAGCGATGCGAAGAAACAGTGGTATCGCTGGGAAGACCAAGGTTGAGGTCTTCAATTTTCACTGGTTTTGCAGCGAAAGTGAGGTGCCCACTTGAGTCAACCGCCACATAGGGATTCTTGTGTCGGTTGAAATCGGTTTCGATGTGGCAATAGTTGTAAGAAGAATTGGCTTCGAATTCGACAACCGACCATTGTTGAGCCAAGGGGACTGCCTCGCAGGCAGCTTCGCTCATAGTTTGAGTGCGGTCAAAGATCGATAGCTCGTATTGGGAGCGTCCGTTATTGCGTGCGTAAACGCTTTCGCTAATCGAGACCTCTTGCTCTTCAGCATGAGTAGGGGCGGGCAAACCAATTGCGGCAAGGAATCCACACGCTAAAGCGCAGGCAAGGAAAGAGCGCGCTGTGGGCCTCGGGAAAGAAGAAGGCATCAGATACTCCTAGAGGGAATTTCGCCAGTCGGTCGAGTACGGGTCTGGTGCTGAATCGGCGGCTTCCGCGGGACTTGCCGCTGGAGGCAGGGAAGAAGCGGGGTCAGGGGACGGCGCATAAGGGTTGTACGGCTCCGAAGATGGAGCAGGGGAGGGGGAAGGTGGAATTTGCGAGGTCGGCGTTTGTGAGGCCGAGGCCGGCTTGGAATCGCTGGGTGCGGGGCGGGGATCGGCGGGCACAGTGCCGCGCGGCGTGCTGGTTGAGGGGGCCTGCGATCCCGTTGAGAATGCGCTGGTAGAGGCATCCTTTCCGCTCACGCTGAAGGGGCTTGGCGTCTGTGAAGAAGTTCCCGGCATGCTGTGGGAGGGAAGCGGTGTAGGAACGCGTACTGGGAATCCGCCGCTCTGCTGCTTGTACTTGCGACGCCGGCGAGCGGAATACCTTGCTATAAACGTCGCGCCGCCAAATACGACGATCGCTGGGAGCAAGCGAATGATGAATTGCATGAGGCCGGACATCATTCCCGAGGAGCCTGAGCTCGAACGCGCTGACGTCGAAGAAGAGGATGGGCTGCTAGAGCTGCTTGCGTTTGCTTTGATAGCAGAGGATGCGTCTTGCAAATCGCCGGGCATATCAACGGCTTCGATACCTTGATAGGTCTTGCGTTCTTGAGTGTGGAAATCGTTGTCGGCATCGATAGTCCCCTCAGCGGCAACGACATCCTTTCCGATATTCCTCCAGGAGACGTTATCGCCTGTGCTGTCCTGGCGGGTTTCTGCTCCTGCGTTGACCTTCGTTGCGTGGAACCCTCTTCCGGTGAGGCTCACGGACTGGTAGGTGAGAGTCGTGTCTTCAGGAAGCTCAAGACCAAGGTCTTCAAGTGCGATGGGGCGAGCGGCAAAAGTTACGCTTCGATTCTGATCGACAGCTACATAGGGGTTCACGTGGCGATTGAAATCGGTCTCGATGGTGCATCGAGTTGAGGTTGGAGATGCGCTGAAGGTGACGCGAGACCACTCCAATGCCACTGGAAGAGACTCGCAGGCTTCCTTACTGATGAAGTTGGACTGCTCGATGAGCGAAAACTGGTGAGTGACACGTCCGTCAACTCGGATCCAGAAAGTCTGAGAAATACCGAAACGGTGGCCCGCAGCATGAGCTGATGGAGCATTGATCACTGGCGCGACCATCGCTAAAGCGCACAAACCGGCGAAAGAGATGGCCGCAACTCGCTTTGTCAAAGGGAAAGACATGTCATGCTCCTGTGAGGGGTTAACTGCCATCGGGGCGACCGCGGCTGCGCGCGGTCGCCCCGAAAAGTATTCACAACTGAGAGCGAGCGCTGCTCAGGCTTGTGGGTATTGTCCCGGTTGCTGGCCTTGCTCAGGGTATTGACCTGCCTCGGGTTGCTGGGGTGCCTGCGGGTATTGGCCGGGTGCAGGGTACTGACCGGGCTGAGGCTGTCCTGTGGGTGCAGGGTACTGGCCCGGTGCGGGGTACTGGCCGCCCATGGGCTGGACGGGGTACTGCCCCTGCTCGGGGTACTGCCCCTGCTCGGGGTACTGGCCGGGCTGAGGCTGTCCTGTGGGTGCAGGGTACTGGCCCGGTGCGGGGTACTGGCCGCCCATGGGCTGGACGGGGTATTGGCCGCCTTGGGGTTGGGCCTTCTTGCGGTTGCTCATGACAACGAATGCGCCAATGCCACCGATGACGATGACTGCCAGGACCAGCAGGAAGATCCACCTCGAGCCGGAAGAAGAGGAAGACGAGGTGGACTCAGGTGTAGAGGATGCTTCGCTGGTGGAGTCGGAATCAGCTGAGGCGCTGCTCGTCGAGCCACTCTTCGCTGTCGAACTGCTCTTCGCTGTTGAGCTCGCTGATGAAGAAGCAGCTGCCTTGCCGTTCGTGCTGCCTTCGACCTTGAGCGAAGTCGTCACGTCGGTCCAGGTGACCGTACCTGCAGCTTTGTCGATGGTGCCACCATTGTCAGCAGAGGTTGGAACCAAGCCGCCCGCGAACTTGGCGGTTACTTTTTGGATCTTATCGATCGGCATGGTCCCTGATAGTGTCTTGAGCGCATCGCCACTTTGGGACTTGAAAGTAAATGTGCTCCCCGAAGTTGTGAGAAGTTGTTTAACGTTGCTACCCGAAATCTTCTGGGTCACGTCGCAGATCGTCGATGAACCTTCAGTGCGGAAGGTAGGAGTTGCAGTGCCTCGTCGAGCCTTATCGCAATTCTCCTTGGTGATGATTTCTCCGTTGACATCGATAGTGCTTATTGTGTAACTGGCTTCCGTCGGAGAAGAGAAATCGTAGACCTCTTCCACGGCGATCTCTGGGTCGGCGAAAGCAGGGCCTGCTGTCAACGCAAAAGAGCTTGCAATGGCAAGGATGCCGATAGCTCCAATTGAGCGTCGTTTCATGGGAGTTCCTTTGTTTAGAGGGAATGTATTCAACAGAATAAATGCATTTGTGAATACAGACGAATTGGATGACGTTTAAATTCTGAAAATGCCGTGGCCTGAAGATCGCTGCGAATGTGAATGGGTGGTGTGCAAGCTCTACACACCACCCATTGCAATTATTGGCCTGAAACTGCTCAGGCTTGTGGGTATTGTCCCGGGTACTGGCCTTGCTCGGGGTATTGGCCCGCTTGGGGCTGCTCGGGTGCCTGCGGGTACTGAGTTGCCTGTGGGTACTGTCCCTGCTCGGGGTATTGACCGGGCTGGGGCTGTCCTGTGGGTGCTGGGTACTGTGCGGGCTGAGGTGCCTGCGGGTACTGACCTTGCTGCGGGTACTGGCCGGGTGCGGGGTGCTGACCCTGTTGCGGGTATTGGCCGCCCATGGGCTGGACGGGGTATTGGCCCTGCGGGTATTGGCCGCCTTGGGGCTGGGCCTTCTTGCGGTTGCTCATGACAACGAATGCGGCAATGCCGCCGATGACAATGATTGCCAGGACGAGCAGGAGGATTCCCCTCGAGCCGGAAGATGAGGAAGAGGAGGTGGAGTCAGGTGTTGAGGATGCGGCGGTGGTGGAGTCGGAGTCAGTTGAGGCGCTGCTTGTTGAGCCGCTCTTCGCTGTTGAGCTCGCTGTGGAAGAAGCAGCTGCCTTACCGTCCGTACTGCCCTTTACTTTGACATTAATCTTGACATTGGACCAAGTGACTGTGCCCGTCGACTTATCGATCGTGCCGCCATTATCGGCAGAACTGGGAACCAAGCCGCCAGCGAACTTCGCAGTCACCTTCCCAACGCTGTCAAATTTGTCGTTGGGGAACTCTTTAGACAGGGACTTCAACACGACATCAGACTCGGAAGTGAAGGTGAAGTTGTTTCCAGAGACCTCCAAGAACTCATCGATATCAGTTTCGTTGACCTCGGTGATTACATCACAGACGTTCACTGAGCCTTCTATGTGGAACTTGGTTTTGAGGTCCGAGTTAGTGCTTGAAATGTAGCTGCATGTTTGCTCTGTAATCAAAGTCTTCGAGCTGTCCCTGTAATGCTGGATGTAGCTCAAGTGAGTTGCAGAGGTGAAATCGTAGGTCTCATCCACGCCGAGATGCGGTTCGTCAGCGAAAGCTGGTCCTGTCGCCAACACGAGGCTGGCTGTGAGTGCTAGGGCGCCTGCTGCCCCGATCGTCCGACGCTTCATGAAAGTTCCTTTGTCTAGAGGGAAGCTTGCTCACAGAATAAGCAGTAACTAAGGTCTGTGACGAATTGAGTATCGTTTGAATAACGAAATGCTTTAAAGAAGCTGAATTGAGTGCAAAAGTGTGGTGGGTGGCGCGTATATAACGCGCCACCCACCATATGTATCACGACTATTGCTCAGGCTTGGGGGTACTGACCTGGCTGCTCTCCTTGCTCAGGAACTTGGCCCTGCTCAGGTTGCTGCGGAGCCTGCGGGTATTGATCCTGCGAGGGGGAGACACCTGACTGGGGCTGTTCGGTCGGCGCTGGGTACTGAGCGGGCTGAGGCTGTCCAGCAGCGGCCGGGTACTGCTCGGGGTATTGCCCGGGTACGGGGGGCTGGCCCTGTTGCGGGAATTGGCCTCCGAGAGGCGGGACGGGGAATTGGTCGGTTTGCGGCTGGGTTTTCTTCTTGCGGTTGCTCATGACAACAAACGCACCAATGCCGCCAATAACAACAACTCCAAGGATCAGCAGAAGGATCCACTTTGTCGAGGATGACGAAGATGAATAGATCTTGCCTTCGGTATGTACATCCGTTGACGCATTGATCCAGGTAACCGAATCGCCGGTTGGGGCAATCTGTGTGTCGCCACCGTCTGGAACAACTGCAGACTCGATCCTGTATCCCTTGGGGAAGGTCGCAATCACCTTCATGTTTTCAATGCCCATGCGGGAACCGATACTGCTTAAAACAGTGCGACTTTGTGATTCGAAAGTGAAAGTATCGTCGCTGACCTTCAGGATTTTTGCGACTTCGTCAGAAGGAGCGTCTTGGAAAATTGCGCAGGTAGTGCTGGAATTCACCTGCTTGAAAACTGTATTTGCACCAGCGGATCGCGCCTTCTCGCACGACTCCTTCGTGACCACGGTGCCCGAAGAATCGCTCATCCTCAAGGTGTAGGTCATCTTTGTCGCAGAAGAGAAGTTGTACTCCTCTTCAAGGCTGATGGTGGAATCAGCACTGGCGGTACCTGCAGACAGAGCCAATGCCCCGGTGAGTGCAATTGCTCCAAGAGATCCAAAAATACGGCGTTTCATGAATCGCCCCCTCTATATGTGATGTTTAAAGCGAAGACAGGATACAAAACCAGCGTCAGGTGATCCAGTTTTGTATCGACGTGAGAGTTTTTGAAGTGGGTAAAAGGCCCTAGCTAGCGCTGTTGGTGCTGGGCAGGCCGACAATCCTTCCCCTTACGCAGCCTTACGGTCCAAGCGGTGATGGCAGCAAGGAAGCAGACAAAAATAGAGATGTACTTCCCTGGTACTCCTCGGCTTCCGTCGTCGGACGAAGGCTCATCGCCATTGGTTGATGCCGAAGGAGCTGCTTGTTGGGTAGTGTCGATCTCTCCAGTCGCGCTGACTATAGAAGGTGCGTTGGTCCAATGCACTGCTCGCTTAGCCGGGTCAACTTCTCCTGAAGTATCGGCAGATGTTGGTACGTATCCCTCGGGGAATTGGGCGTTGATGTTAACTGTTGGGCTATCGCCGCTTGTATTAGCCCCATCGGTGATTCCCGCCAAGATTATTGACGTTTGGGATGTGAAAGAAAAACCTGTATCGGTGACGGTCAGGAACTGTGAGAGCGATGAACCCTCATAATCTGCTGAAATCCTGCATGTATGAGCTGCTCCATTGGTCTCAAAAATGGGGGTTTCTCTACCGAGCTGGAGCTTGCTGCACATGTCTTCCGTGAGGGTTGTCCCTGACGTATCGGTGATAGATGCTGTGTAGCTCATGTGTGAAGGCGTGGTGAAGTCATAGCCTTCGTCGACGCTGAGGGTAGGGGCTGCGTAACTTGCACTGCCAATGAAGAGCGCTGAAAGAGACAGACTGCATACCCATAACATCTTCGGAAGGTTTCGCCTCATAATTATTCCAATCATGCAGTTGTAGGATTGATCTGTTTTTCTCAAGGATACTGTGCTTCTTGGGGTTGCTGGTTGAATATGTTGGCGAAGTAACACGGATATAAATTCCGTCACAATCATGTCCAAAAGGTAAACAGTTTGGAAAAAGTGGGTCATTAGATGACATGCTGGTGGAACCAGAGTCGGCGGCGTACGGCCGCAGACTGATAAGCCAAAGGAGAGTGCGGCATGGAAACGCCGAACCCCAGTGCAATGGAAGTGAACCTTGAGACTGACCAGCAGGCACAGTCCAAGGACAAGCCCCAGCGCACGGAACTCAAGCGTGGTTTATCGGCACGCCACATGCAGATGATCGCGATCGGTGGCGCAATTGGTACCGGTCTCTTCGTCGCCTCGGGCGCAACGATCTCAACGGCTGGTCCCGGCGGCGCTTTGGCTGCCTACGCCGTCATTGGCCTCATGGTGCTTCTGCTTATGCAATCTCTTGGTGAGATGAGCGCACACATGCCCGTCGCGGGATCTTTCCAGACCTACGCCACACGTTTCGTCAGCCCTTCATTCGGCTTTGCAATGGGCTGGAACTACTGGTTCAACTGGGCGATTACCGTCGCAGCTGAGCTTGTCGCATCGGGACTGGTCATGTCGTACTGGCTGCCTGATGTTCCCTCGTGGGTTTGGGCAATTTCCTTCCTTGTCTTACTGACTGTTCTTAATGCCTTGAGCGCCCGTGTCTATGGTGAGGCAGAATTCTGGTTCGCCCTGATCAAGGTCATCACTGTCATCATCTTCCTGATTTCTGGCACCCTGATGATCTTCGGAATCTTCAATGACTCTCCGGGAGTGCAGAACTGGACGACCGGCGACGCTCCATTCCACGGCGGATTCTTGGCCATCATCTCAGTCTTCATGATCGCAGGCTTCTCCTTCCAAGGAACCGAGCTTGTCGGTGTCGCCGCAGGTGAATCATCGAATCCTCGCCGCGACGTGCCTCGCGCAATCAAGACCGTGTTCTGGCGCATTATGTTCTTCTACATTGGCGCCATCGCCATCATCGGCACTCTGATTCCTTTCACCGATCCGAACCTACTGCGTGATTCCGCCTCGGATATTGCATACTCGCCCTTCACCCTGGTCTTCGAGCGTATGGGCGTCGCCGCTGCGGCAGCCGTTATGAACGCCGTCATTTTGACCGCAATTCTCTCCGCAGGAAACTCTGGACTCTACGCATCCACTCGTATGCTTCACTCGATGGCACTGAGTGGCCAGGCTCCTCGCTTCTTTGGAAAGGTCACCAGCCATGGCGTGCCGATCTACGCAATGCTCGCGACCTCGGCTGTTGGCGCACTTGGATTCGTTGCAGCACTGGTGAGTGAAGATACCGCCTACACGTGGTTGCTCAACGTTTCAGGCCTCTCCGGATTCATCGTTTGGCTGGGTATTGCGGCATGCCACTGGCGTTTCCGCCGGGCATACGTCAAGCAGGGACGCTCCCTTGATGAGCTTCCCTACAAGGCGCCCTTCTTCCCCTTCGGTCCGATCTTGGCCTTCACCATGTGCTTGATCGTTCTGCTGGGCCAGAATTACGAGGCCGTCTTCCGCGGTCAGCTCCTGCAGGTTGCCTCCTCGTACATCGGCCTTCCGATCTTCTTGCTCATCTGGTTGGGCTACCACTTGGTGAAGAAGGATCGTACCGTCAGCTTGGACGAAATGGACGTTGAGGGCGTGACCATCACGCCTGAAGAGGCATGAGCCGCTAGCTGTTAAACGCAATTCGGGGGAGGCAGTTTCTGCCTCCCCCGAATTATTTGTTCCAGTATTGGAGCTGCTCTCAGTAGAGGAATGAAAGTGCGCCATGAGACCGCGCAGCTCTCTCATTCACAAAACTTCCGCAACCTGCTGCAGTGTATGAATCTCTACTTCGGCGGTTCGACATTCACTTGCGCGGGCGTATTGAGGATTCCCACGGGGCAGCTCACTCCATTGGGCCCGTGATTGCAATAGCCATCGGGGTTCTTTTCTAGGTAGGCCTGATGGTAGTCCTCGGCCAGGTAGAAAGGGCCACCTGACTGAGCAAAGCAGGCCCCGGCCTCGCCAATCGTTGTATAACAGCGGGCCCCCGGCACTGCGCGTTCCAACTCAGCCACCCACGCAGCGCGCAGAAGCGACGCCACCTCAGCCTGCCTCGGCGTCGTCACCCAAATCGCGCTGCGGTACTGAGTGCCCACGTCGTTCCCATGGCGGTTGGGGCGGGTGGAATCGTGGTTTTCAAAGAAGGTCTTGATCAGGCTCGCTCCGCCTTCGCCGGTTACGGAAGGGTCGTAGACAACAGCAACGGTCTCGGCGTGGCCAGTGCGTCCCGTACAGACCTCTCGGTAGGTGGGGTTTGCATTCCCGCCACCCATGTAGCCGACGGCCGTTGCCCACACGCCTTTTTGGCGCCAGAAGATGCGTTCAACGCCCCAGAAGCAACCCGCGGCAAGGTAGAGCACCTCGAAGCCGGTAGGAACCGGATCGGTCGCGCGTGTTCCGTTTACCGGGTGAAGTTCAAGCGCATCCAAGATTGGATGCCTGCCACCTGGAATGTCTGCGGGAAGAGTGCCCGCAGTAGGGGAGTCTAGGTAGCGCTCGGCGCCCTCTGGTAGACGAGGCCAGTCTTGGTGTGGCCCTGCAGCGAAGTGCTGAGTAGTGGGTGAAGGATTAGTGGTCATCTTCGGCTCCTTCAATGTGTGGCGGGCAAGGTGCAAACTGCCACGGAGAGATTGGTGTATCTGCCTCGTATTTTATGGCGATATCTATGCTTTGGCAGATAAAGATACTTAAGCCTTGGTTGATAAAAATGTGGCCCCTGCAGTTTCCTGCAAGGGCCACATCAAGCGATTAAATCAGCCGAGCGACTGGACGCGACGGGCAAGCTTGGACTTGCGGTTCGCGGCCTGGTTGCGGTGAATAACGCCCTTCGAGACGGCCTTGTCGAGCTTACGCGATGCGACGCGCAGAGCTTCAATAGCTGCTTCCTTGTCGCCAGCCTCGACGGCTTCGCGAGTCTTGCGCACCAGGGTCTTCAGTTCAGACTTGACTGCCAGGTTGCGCTGACGGCGCTTCTCGTTGGTGCGGATCCGCTTGATCTGAGACTTAATGTTCGCCACAGTCGGATTACTCCTTGGTCTTTCGTTCGTACAGGTCGGTGAGGGCTGTGTCAGTGTCGGGACTGGGGCATGGGGACACCCGCAAACGACTCTAACCAGACCCCCTGCCCGACCAGGCTGGGAGTCCGAAGGACAACTCTAGCAGAAATCGAAGCGCAGAACGACCTCCGATATCCCCATAAAAGCCCGATAAATGGTGAGAACGCACACCCTATCGGCGTGGAATTGGCACCCCGGTGCTTACTAATGGGACGATAGATCAGACGTCACAACCCTTCCGGAGGTCTTGCTTGTCCCCGATTCCTACTCCTGAGCAGCTCGCGCAGATCCAACCCGCGGCCACTCCGCAGGAACGTATCCGTAATTTCTGCATCATCGCTCACATCGATCACGGCAAGTCCACTCTGGCTGACCGCATGCTCCAACTCACCGGTGTGGTCGCCAGTCGAGATATGCGCGATCAGTACTTGGATCGTATGGATATTGAGCGCGAACGTGGCATCACCATCAAAAGCCAGGCCGTGCGTATGCCGTGGGCTTATGAGGGTGAACCTTTTGCGCTGAATATGATCGACACCCCCGGACACGTCGACTTCACCTACGAGGTTTCGCGATCTCTTGCCGCATGTGAAGGCGCGGTTCTCCTTGTTGACGCCGCACAGGGGATTGAGGCCCAGACTCTGGCAAATCTCTACCTAGCCATGGAAAATGACCTCACGATCATCCCAGTGCTGAACAAGATCGACCTTCCCGGAGCTCAGCCTGAAAAGTACGCCCAGGAAATTGGCCAGCTCATTGGCGTCGACCCCGAGGAAGTTCTGCGAGTTTCAGGCAAAACAGGTGAAGGTGTTCCCGCCCTTCTTGATCAGATCGTCCGTCAGATTCCCTCGCCTTCGGGTAACCCCGACGCCCCGACCCGAGCGATGATTTTCGACTCTGTCTACGACACCTATCGAGGCGTTGTTACCTATGTCCGAGTTGTCGATGGCATGCTCTCCACCCGCGAGCGCGTCCGAATGATGTCGACGGGCGCGACCCACGAGCTTCTTGAGATTGGTGTTATTTCACCAGAACCAACGCCTTCGCAAGGAATTGGTGCAGGTGAAGTTGGCTACCTCATCACCGGTGTGAAAGACGTTCGCCAATCCCGTGTTGGTGACACCATGACTTCCGCAGTTCGCGGCGCCGAGAAACCGCTGGCCGGTTACCGTGATCCACGGCCCATGGTTTTCTCGGGCATCTACCCGGTCGATGGATCGGATTTCCCGGATCTGCGAGACGCGCTTGAGCGCCTTCAGCTCAATGACGCTGCGCTCACCTTCGAACCCGAATCCAGTGCGGCACTGGGCTTTGGCTTCCGATGCGGCTTCCTGGGCCTTCTCCACCTTGAGATTGTCCGCGAACGCTTAGAGCGTGAATTCAAGCTGGACCTGATTGCCACAGCACCGAACGTTGTCTACAAGGTCGTTGCTGAAGATGGGACCGAAATCCAGGTCGATAACCCCTCAGAATTCCCCGAGGGGAAGATTTCTGAGGTCCGTGAGCCAGTTGTTAACGCGACGATCCTGACTCCGACTGAATTCACGGGCACGATTATGGAGCTGTGCCAAGATCGCCGTGGAACCATGCGAGGAATGGACTACCTCTCTGAGGACCGCGTTGAGTTGCACTATCAGCTGCCCCTGGCAGAGATCGTCTTCGATTTCTTCGATCATCTGAAGTCACGCACTCGCGGTTACGCATCGTTGGACTACCACGAAAGCGGCGAGCAGGTTGCCGACCTAGTGAAGGTCGACATTTTGCTCAACGGTGACCGCGTGGATGCCTTCAGTGCGATTGTCCACAAGGATCAGGCCTATGCCTACGGTCTGCGGATGACGAAGCGCTTGAAGGAACTGATCCCTCGTCAACAGTTCGAAATCCCTGTCCAAGCTGCAGTGGGTGCGCGCGTCATTGCCCGCGAGAACATTAAGGCTCTTCGCAAGGACATGCTTGCCAAGTGCTACGGCGGCGACATCACCCGTAAGCGCAAGCTGCTGGAGAAGCAGAAGGAAGGCAAGAAGCGTATGAAGTCGATCGGGCGCGTGGACGTGCCCCAAGAGGCCTTCATTGCTGCATTGACCTCTGACGTGCCCACCGGAAAGAAATGATCGTGGCAGAGGATAACGAGGCTGTGGGCGGGGCAGCAGCACAGGCTGCTGATATCGCTCAGTCCGCCGGCGCCAATATCCGCAATGGTCGCCGACCGGGAGACGCGCCCGAGGGCACCGTCTTCATGAGCCGGACCAAATCCTTCACTAGGCGCAGTCGTGAGCTTCCCCCAAACCTTGCGCGGACGTGGGATGCTCACGCCGAGCGTTACGTCATTGAGCCTCGCCGAGGTATTGGTTACACGACCGTTGCCGAAGATTTTCGACTTGACCCCGTGGAACTATTCGGTCGTAGTGCTCCGCTGACTTTGGAGATCGGCTCGGGAACGGGCGAACAGATCGTTGCTGCGGCTGCTGCTCATCCCAATCGTGATTATCTTGCGCTCGAAGTGTGGGTTCCCGGGATTGCCAAGTTGGTTTCAAAGGCTGTAGAAGCCGGCGTCGACAATATTCGTGTTCTCGAGGCCGATGCTGCCCAAGCCCTTCCCTTCCTTTTAGCGGATGCGAGCCTTGATGAGGTCTGGACGTTCTTCCCTGACCCGTGGCGAAAGGCGCGTCACCACAAGCGGCGACTTGTCAGTGATGAGTTCGCTAGAGAAGTTGCCCGAGTCCTTCGTGATGGGGGAGTGTGGCGTCTTGCAACCGATTGGGACAATTACGCATGGCAAATGCGTGATGTCGTCGAAGCCTGCCCGCTTTTTGAAAATCCCTATCGAGGGCAAAGACCTGATTCAGAAGATCCCGAACCTGAGCGCGGCGGATTTGCTCCCCGCTACGAGGGGCGAGTCGTTACCCATTTTGAAACCCGAGGCATTGACGCGGGGCGCAGGGCTCATGACATCGTCGGAGTCCGCGTGCCTCGACAATGATGACGATCGGAGCCCAAATTGTTGCGCGATCATCATCCTTTCCTCCCATGTCACAAAGAGATTCGCGTGACATTCTGGGTGTCAATATTTCACGTGGTTGACAAAGTTTTATATGCTGTCTGGTGCATTGAGCTTTCACCTTGCGTGAAACGCCGGCTTCCTCTTCGCGATAGGCGGATCTGCGAAGAGTGGAGATGCGTTCTCTCGAGAACGCGCGGGGCGGGGCTTCCTCGATGAACCGAGAATTCCCCGCCTCGGTCCGCAACGTGTGCCCGCTTCCTCGAAAAGAGGAAGCGGGCACGGTCTTATTCATTTGGAGTTGTGCCCCCTGTTTCGGAGGAATCTGTACGCTAGGTGATTTCCACCGCGAACTGTGAAAACATTGCTGATGGGTGTGTACGGTCACAACGAAGAAAGAGCTTGCCGTGAAACAGGGTACTTACGCGCGATTTTTCCAGCGTAGGTTCGTGTGGATCCTCATCATTCTCAGCGCCTTCATCCTTCTTGCCGGATCATTGCGAGGAGGCATCACCGCGCTGCCTCCGATCATTGACGTTGTCCAAAGAGAATTGGGACTTTCTGCGGCCCAGGCCGGCTTGGTCACTTCTATTCCCGTCTTCTGTTTTGGCTTCTTCACCCCGCTGACCTCGATTGTTCTTCGCCACTTTGCGCTCAACCAAGCCGTTTCTCTTGGATTAGCAATCGTTATTGTGGGTGCGATTGTGCGCTCTCTGGGATTGAGCTCAACCCTTTTTCTTGGGACCTTCCTGATCGGCCTTGGAACAACCGCGGGAAATCTTGTCATCACCATGCTGATCAGCAGGGACTTTCGCCACCGCGCAGGGATCATGACTGCCGTTTACTCCACGATGATCGATGTGACGATCGCGGCCTCGACGGCTTTTACCTTTCCCCTGGTTGCCTACATCGGTTGGCAGGGCGCTGCCGGTGTATGGGGAGTCGGTCCAGCTCTACTTGCGCTGGTAGCTTGTTTGATTGTCTATCCCCTCAAACACCCAGGGATTAGGCCGTTTTTGGCACGCAAGGCCGGTTGGAAGGTCCGCTCAGACGATGTGCTCGTCACCACTGAAGCGGTCACGGCCTCGGAAATCTATCGCTGGCCAATCGCTTGGCTCATGGCGCTTGCTTTCGCAATCAATACTTTCTGCTATTTCGGTGTTGCCGCGTGGTTGCCGCGAATCTTGGCAGAAATGCTGCAGATGAACAGCGCTGATGCCGGATTTGCGGCCTCGATCTACCACGTCATTGGAGTCATCGCGCCTCTGACAATGATGGCCCTTCAGCGATTGATCCGCGGCCAAACCTCGACAATCCTGGGGATCGTCTCTTGTGCATGGCTTCTCATGCCCCTTGGGATGCTTCTGCTTCCCTCCCTGTGGGTTGTGTGGAGCGCGTGCGGGGGACTGGGTCAAGGTGCATTCTTCTCAATTACCTTTACGCTGGTTATTGAACGCACGACCACCACAGCGCAGACACGAACGCTTTCGGCACTCGTCCAAAGCCTTGGTTATGGTCTTGGTGCGTTGGGACCGTGGGCTATTGGGCGCATGTTCGATCTGACAGCGAGCTGGTTTTGGCCCTTCATTGTGTTGACAATACTGACAGGAAGCCTTGTTGTGATTTCTCAAGTTGTTGCCCGCTCGACCTCCAGGCCGCACTCGCGATGAGCCCAGCACAGCCCGACGGTCAGCCCTGGGATTTACGCGGCGTACTTCTTCCGCAGCTCGCTGAAGCAAGCGCTGATCGCCCATTGTCGATCTATGTCCATATCCCTTTTTGTCAGGTCCGTTGCGGCTATTGCGACTTCAACACCTACACGGTGGGCTTCGGTCCCGGTGCAGACCGGGTGAGCTACGACTCCAGCGCGCTCGCGGAAATGCGCCTAGCCGCGCGAATTCTCAGCGACGCTCAGATGCCTGCGCGCCCGGCCTCGAGCATTTTCTTTGGAGGGGGAACCCCCACCCTTCTTGACCCCGCCGCCCTGGCCCGCCTGCTTGAGGGCATTCGCCAGAACTTTGGGATTGCTCCCGGTGCAGAAGTCACGGTGGAAGCCAATCCCGAAAGCGTTGACGAGGCGGTTCTTGAAAGTCTGCGTGAGGCCGGGTTTACCCGCGTGTCATTTGGCATGCAATCCGCTGTCCCCACGGTTTTGCGCACGCTGGACCGTCGCCATGACCCCACAAAACTTCCCGGACTGGTTTTAGCTGCTCGTCAGCTGGGTTTAGATGTCTCTGTTGATCTCATTTACGGTGCTCCGGGCGAAAGCCTGCAGGATTGGGAAGTTTCTCTTCGCGAGGCCATCGCAATGGAACCGGATCACATCAGTGCTTACGCGCTGGTGATTGAAGAGGGAACCAAGATGGGAGCGCAGGTAGCCCGCGGAGAGCTCCCCATGCCAGACCCCGACGATGAGGCCTCGAAATACGAAATTGCCGATCGCCTGCTGGGCGAAGCTGGATACGTCTGGTATGAGATCTCTAATTTTGCCCGGAGGGAATCGGGAGAAGAAGGCCCCTCGACCCAGCTTCGTCATGCCTCGAAACACAACCTTGCCTATTGGCGTGACTGGGATTGGTGGGGGTTCGGACCCGGAGCACACTCACATGTCGGTCGCTACCGCTGGTGGAATGTCAAGCATCCCTCTGCCTATGCGCAACGCGTTACTCAGGGGTTTTCCCCCGCGCAGGCAGGTGAAATTCTTGATGCGCAAACACGAGAAATGGAACGTGTTCTGCTTGCAGTGCGCACCAGCGAAGGCGTGGACGCGCCTCGCGCTGGGGCAGAGCGCGACACTTTCCTTCAAGCGCTCCCGACTTTGGCCTCGGAAGGCCTCATCGAGTCAGCACCCGCTGCCCAAGGCCGCGCGATCGTCACTCTTCAGGGACGTCTACTGGCGGATTACGTGACTCGGTGCCTCTTGGGATACTGAATCCCATCGGTTACTGAGTCCCCTGGGTTACTGAGCCTCTGTGGCTACTCAGTTAGGAGTCGCACAACTTCTCTGCATCCGAGTGTTGAAGCCTGCTTAGAGCACTCGCACTCATAGTGTGGTGCGGTGACTTCAGATATGTACGGGACAAATATCTTTGAATTCGACCCGCACCGCGATGGACCGGGTGCTCGACGACCGCGCTCAGTGGAGGTGCCCATCGAGTACGGCATGGTGCTTGAGGACATTTCCAGTGGATGGGTTGGTGCGGTAACTCGCGTCGAAAAATCCGGGGGAGTGCACCTGGTCGAGCTTGAAGACCGTCGAGGCCGGAAGCGTTCTTTCCCCCTGGGAGGCGGGTTTTGGCTGGAGGGTAAGCCGATTATTGCGCTCCCTCCGAAGGCTGCTCCCGCTCAAAAAGCTCCTGCGCTCACCACTGCGGGTGGTCGTGCGCTGACGAATTCGGGGTCGATCGCACCTGAGAAGCGTGTGGCTCGGGTTGCCAGGCAATCGCGCATCTGGGTTGAGGGTCGTCACGATGCGGAACTGATCCAGCACGTGTGGGGCGAGGATCTGGCCGATGTCGGCGTTGCTGTCCAGCTTCTAGAAGGTGTGGACCACTTAGAGGAAATCCTTGAGGTTTTTGGACCCACGAAGACCGTCCGTGCAGGAGTCCTGGTTGATCACCTGGTCCCGGGCTCCAAGGAATCGCGCATTGCCGAGGCCGTTTCGGCCCGTTGGGAAGACGCGGTGTTGGTCGTCGGGCACCCCTTCGTTGACATTTGGCAAGCTGTGAAGCCGCAGCGCCTGGGGCTTCAGGCCTGGCCGGATGTTCCCAGAGGAACCGACATTAAGCACGGAACCTTGGAATATTTGGGGTGGCCGCACGCAAACCAGGCGGATATTGCTCAGGGCTGGAAGCGGATCTTGTCAACCGTTCGTAACTACAAGGATCTTGAACCGGCACTTTTGGGTCGGGTTGAAGAGCTTATTGATTTTGTGACGCAGCCGGGGCTGGAATAAGTCGGCGGAAAGTATTGATGAGGGGACGAAAAAGGTAATCCCGCGGTAAACTGGCACTCAGATAGTGTGAGTGCCAAATGAGGGAGGATGAATGAACGACCGTCGTCTGGACGTTCTGCGTGCCATCGTGTCCCAGTATGTCCACACACGCGAACCCGTCGGATCTAAAGCGATCGCGCAATCTCAAGACCTCGGCGTATCTTCGGCGACTATTCGCAACGATATGGCCGTCCTTGAAGAAGCTGGGCTGATCTACCAACCTCACACCAGTGCAGGACGTGTCCCAACGGATAAGGGCTATCGCGCCTTCGTTGATCAGCTGTCCACTCTTAAGCCGATGAGCGCGGCAGAACGCCAAGCCGTCGAGAAATTCCTGGCACATGCGCAGGATTTAGACGATGTCGTCATGAATACCGTGCGTTTGCTTGCTCAAGTGACGCATCAGGTGGCGCTCATTGAATACCCCGTTCATTCGCGCTCGACGCTCAGCCGAATTGAATGCGTTGATCTGTCGGATCAACGATTGCTGGTTGTTGTCATTACCCAGCAGGGCAAGGTTTTTGAACGCCTTCGTGAGATGCCTCAGGACGTCACTCAAGATGATCTTTTGGCTGTCCGCGCGGTTCTTAATGCTGCTTATCAGGGGATGAGTGCCGCTCAGGTGCGCGCGCATTGCGAGACGCTCTCTCAGACCCTTCCCCCGACGCTGCTTGCATTTGCAACAGAGATTAGTGACACTGTTGCGACCTTGCTTCAAGGGGAGCCCTCCTCGCGCATCGCAATGGCAGGAATGTCGAATCTTGCGCGCAGCGGTGTTGATTTCCACGATATTGCACCGGTCTTGGATGCTTTGGAAGAGCAGGTTGTCCTTCTTCGTCTTTTTGCTGAGATGGATGAAGGCAACGGCGATGTTCACGTCTCCATCGGCTCTGAAAACGGCCACGATGCTTTCGTTGAAACTTCTCTTGTCTCCGGAACCTACGCTTCCGGGGAAAACTCCGCGCACCTGGGGGTTCTTGGCCCCACGCGCATGGACTACGCCTCGACAATGTCCACGGTCCGCGCCGTGGCCTCGTACCTCTCTAAATTCCTGAATTCCACACACTGAACGGGTTACAAAAGGACATTCGTGAACGACGATTACTACGCAATCCTTGGAGTCTCTCGCGACGCTGACCAGAGCGAGATTAAGAAGGCCTATCGCAAGAAGGCCCGCGAAACTCACCCCGATTACGGCGGGGATGAGGAAGCCTTCAAGGCGGTGTCGGTTGCTTATGAAACCCTCTCCGACCCAGAAAAACGTCGCATGTACGACATCGGTGGTCCCGATGCTGCGCGTGGTGGCGGCTACGGTGCAGAGTCCTTCGATTTCGGTGACATCCTGACGACAATGTTCGGCGGAGCCTTCGGTGGCGGCTTTGGCGGAAACCAAGGACCGGCCTCGCGTACTCGCCAGGGCCGCGACCAGCTGACTCAGGCTGCCATTACCTTGAAGGATGCCGCTTTTGGTGCTCACCAGCAGATTTCGCTCAACACCTATGTGACCTGCGAAGTGTGCCACGGAGCCATGTGCGAACCGGGAACCGAAGCGGTGACCTGCACGACCTGTAAGGGACAGGGATACTCGATCCAGCAGCAGCGCACCATGCTGGGAACCATGCAAACTCAGGTTCCCTGCCCAAGCTGTCAGGGTTATGGAACCGTTATTGAACACCCCTGCCACGAGTGCTCCGGTCAGGGACGCGTTCGTGCGCATCGCACCTTGACCATTGATATTCCAGCCGGCGCGGGTGACGGAATGCGCCTGCGTCTTGCCGGACAGGGCGAGGCCGGTCCCGGCGGTGGTCCCAACGGTGATCTCTACGTCGACATTGTTGAAAAGCGCGATCCTACTTTTTCGCGTCAGGGGGACGATCTGTACATGACGGTGACCGTTCCCATGACCGCAGCTGCCTTGGGAAGCACCTTTGAGCTGGAGACCTTGGATGGAGCCCAATCGGTGACCATTCAGCCCGGTACGCAGCCCGGCGATGAGGTTCGCTTGGATGGACTGGGTGTTGGACACCTCCAACGTCCCGGTCGCGGAGACCTTCACGTCGCAATTAACGTCGAAATCCCGCGCAAACTTGATGACCGCTCACGCGAGCTCCTCGAAGAGCTCTCCCAGGTTCGCGGAGAAGAAAGCGTCCGTCCTGAAAAGCGCGGATCCTCCTTCTTCGACAAGCTTCGCGAAACCTTCGGCGCCTAGTTAGGACATTACCTGTATGACGCTTCCGGTTTTCATCGCTCCCGACGCGGATGCATTACGTGCCTGCGCACGGGGAGATTCCTTCGTTCTAGACGGGGATGAAGGTTTTCATGCGGCAACCGTTCGCCGGATCGATGTCGGAGCCATGCTTGATGTCGTTGATGGGGCGGGGCTTCGTGCCCGCTGCACGGTTATTGATCGCGCCAAAAAGGCCCTGACGCTGAGCATTGGCCACCTTGAGCGTGAGGATCAGCCTGAGGTTGAGCTGCTGTTGATCCAAGCCCTATCGACGGGTGGACGCGATGAAATGGCCATCGAAATGGCAACGGAAGTTGGCGTTGACGCAGTAATGCCGTGGCAGGCAAATCGCAGTGAGGTCCGCTGGAAGGGCGAAAAAGCCGCGAAGGGTATGCGAAAGTGGGAATCCACCTTGCGATCAGCGACGAAACAATCGCGGCGCGCATTTATCCCGCGCCTTGAAGAAGCCCGTTCATCTGCTGCCTTAGCGCAATGGATTGCGCAGACCACTCAAGACGGCGCCTGGGTCCTGGTCTGTCACGAGAGCACCGATCGCCGCCTGAGTGAACTCCTGCCCGAGCTGCGCGAGCTAAGCGCCCGCACCTCGTCGGCCTCGGCCCCCGAGTCCCAGCCTTCTTGTCCTCCCAAGATTGCCGTCATTGTTGGCCCTGAAGGTGGGGTTGACCCCGATGAGCTTTCTCTTTTCGAGGCCGCCGGAGCGAAAATCTGCCTGCTGGGAAATACCGTCCTTCGCGCGTCAAGCGCCGGACCCGTTGCGCTTTCACTGATCAGCGACGCTATTGGGAGATGGTGACATGGACGCCAAACGAATCGATATTCCCCGCGGCGTGGATCCCGTCGTACTTTTTGGAACTTCAGACCGCGTTTTGCGAGCTCTTGAAAACGGCTTCCCCCAGGTTCGCTTCACCTTACTCGGCCGCACTTTATCCATGATTGGCCCCGAAGGAATTGTGGATATGACCGCTCAGCTGGTCGAAGAGCTGATTGAACTTGCTCGAGATGGGCATTCTCTTGACGCCGACGGCGTTGAACAGGCGATTGCCCTGCTCATGACGGCTAGCTCCACGGAACGCCCCCAAGAAATTCTGCGCTCGCGGGGACGGTCCATTCGACCGCAATCTGCCGGGCAAAAAGCATATGTCGAGGCGATTCAGCGTTCGACCGTCGTCTTTGGATTGGGGCCGGCCGGTACCGGAAAGACCTACCTTGCGATGGCCCAAGCGGTATCCTCTTTGCTTTCCGGACAGGTGCGCCGAATTGTCTTGACCCGCCCAGCGGTTGAAGCGGGAGAAAACCTGGGCTTCCTTCCGGGCACGCTCACGGACAAGATCGATCCCTATCTGCGTCCCCTCTACGACGCGCTGGGAGACATGATGGATCCGGATGCGCTGCCAAAACTCATGGCCTCCGGTGCGGTTGAGGTCGCGCCTTTGGCATATATGCGCGGACGAACGCTTAATGATTCATTCATCATCTTGGATGAGGCTCAGAATACGACGCTTGCACAGATGAAGATGTTCCTGACCCGTCTGGGCTTCAACTCAAAGGTTGTTGTTACCGGTGATGCCTCACAGATTGACCTAGCGGGGGAGCGCTCCAGCGGCCTCTTGGTCATTGAAGATATTCTCAGTGGCATCGATGACATAGAATTTTGTCATCTGACAAGCGCCGATGTTGTGCGTCATCGCCTTGTCGGCCAGATTATTGACGCATACGAACGTTGGGACGAATCCATGGCCAGCCTTAAAGCACGCCGTGACCGTTCCCTGCACACCCGTACCCGAAACAATGGACGCTGAGTCATGACTGAAGTTCTTAACGAAACCGACTACCAGATCGACTGTGAAGAGTTCGTGCGCTTGGCCGACTTTGTGCTCAGTGCCATGCATGTCTCCACAGAGGTCGAACTCAATATCATTTTCATCGACCCTGAGCCCATGGAAGAACTCCATGTTCGCTGGCTGGATCTGGAAGGTCCGACCGATGTCATGAGCTTCCCCATGGACGAGCTTCGTCCTGGCACTGCCGATCACCCAACTGAGTCGGGAACCCTGGGCGATATTTGCATCTGCCCGCAGGTTGCAGAGCAGCAGGCTCGCCAAGCCGGGCATTCCTCGGTTGAAGAGATGCTCTTCTTGGCAACCCACGGGATGCTTCACCTTCTGGGCTATGACCACGCAGAACCCGAAGAAAAAGAAGAAATGTTCACCCTGCAACGCCAGCTCCTCTTGAGCTTCCTCGCACAGCGATGATCGAAGCTGCTATCCCCGTCGCGGGGATGAGTATCCTTGCCGCAATTGCTCTTGTGAGTGCAATGATTTTTGCGGCAAGTGAGTTTTCGATCGCTAAGCTCACCCACGCTGCGGTTGAAGACCTGATCGAGGACGAGAAGAAGAACGCACGAGCCCTGTTCAAACTGGTTGATCAGCGTCGCTTGGTTATTTTTGTCCTTCGAGGCGTCCGCACCTTCCTGCAGGTTGTCTTTGCTGTTTCAATGGCGACCATTGCTCTGCATTTTTCACACTACTGGTGGCTGGGCGGGCTGGTCGCGATCGTCGTTGTGACCATTGCGCAATTCCTTGCCAACAGCATCATTGCTACGCGCTGGGCACAGCGCAATCCCACTGGTATCGCGCTCTTCTTCACACCCCTGATGAGCCGTTTGGTCGCAATCGCACATTTCTTCTCGCCGGCCGCCCAGAAGGTCAAGGCCTATCTTCCGCAGTCTGAGCGAACCGAAGCTGAGATGCGTGCAGACATGGCAGATGAACTGCGTGAAATGGTTGATCGCGTTGGCGAAACCGAAGGCTTCGAAGAAGAAGACCGAGAGATGTTGCGCTCGGTTTTTGAATTAGGGCATACCTTGGTTCGTGAGGTGATGGTCCCGCGGACCGAAATGCTGACGATCGCATTCGATGTTCCGGCTCGGAAGGCATTACGCCTCTTTGTACGCTCCGGTTTCTCGCGTCTGCCCGTTATTGGAGAGGACACCGACGATGTCCGCGGAATTTTGTTCTTTAAGGATGTCGTTCAGCGCCTTGAAAACCATGATGGAGAACATGAACTTCGCGCCGATCAGATGATGCGTCCCGCTGAGTTCACCATCGAAATGAAGCCGGTTGATGACCTGCTGCGTCAGATGCAATCCGAACACTTCCACCTGGCCATGGTCGTCGATGAATATGGCGGGATCTCGGGCCTCGTTACCCTCGAAGACATCATCGAAGAAGTCGTCGGTGAACTCACCGACGAACACGATCGCAACACCATCGAGCCCGAAGAAATTTCCCCGGGCGTCTGGCGCGTTCCTTCGCGTTTCTCCATTAGCGAGCTCGGAGAGCTGTGGGGATTGGAACTTGAAGACGAAGACGTCGATTCCGTTGGCGGCTTGCTGGCCAAAGCGATTGGCCGTGTCCCGCTTCCGGGGGCAACAGGCGATATGCTCGGTGTGCACATGGTTGCCGAAGAAGCCCGAGGCCGCCGTCGCCAAGTTGGCACAATTGTCTGTTCCTATGTCCCTGAAATCCAGACCGAAGACTCTGAAGATCACCAGGAGTGAGAAAGATGCATTTCCCCAGCGATGATGAATTGATGGCCGGTCCGAACGCCTTCGAAGGCGTGGATCTCGATGCTCTTGAACTTCCTGATGAGGACTCGCAGGACGATGAAGACGTCGATGCTGAGCTTGACGAGGCCGATGATGAGCGTGCCCACGACGTTGAGGATTCCGTCCAATCCTTGCGTCAACTCCGCGCAGAAACAAATGCGGGCGCAGACATCATCGTTCCCGACTTCCCAGAAGATTTTCGCGCGGGCTTCATCTCCATTGTTGGCCGTCCCAATGTCGGAAAGTCGACGCTGACCAACGCCCTTGTCGGCCACAAGGTCGCCATCACCTCGGGCCGCCCCGAAACGACACGTCATAACATCCGCGGGATTGTCCACGGCGAAAACTACCAGCTGGTGTTGGTCGATACGCCCGGATACCACCGTCCGCGCACTCTGCTGGGTAAGCGCCTCAATGACATGGTTCGCGAGGCCTTGGCCGAAGTCGATTGCGTCGTCTTCTGTATGCCCGCGGATCAGCGCATCGGACCGGGAGATCAGTTCATTGCTCGAGAGCTGCGTTCTGTCCGACGCCCAGTGATCGCGGTTGCAACGAAGTGCGATAGCGTGCCGCGCGAACGCGTGCTTGAACACCTCTTGGCTATTGAAAAGCTGGGGGAGTGGAGCGCGATTGTTCCCGTCTCTTCCTTCAAGCACGAAGGTATTGATCGCCTGCGTGAAGTTTTAGCAGAAAAGGTTCCGCTCTCACCGCCCCTGTACCCGCAGGACGATATCTCCGATGAATCACGCGAAACGATGATCGCGGAATTCATTCGCGAGGCCGCGCTGGAGGGAGTCCGTGATGAGCTTCCGCACTCGCTTGCTGTGAAGGTTGAAGAGATTATTGAACGCCCCAAGCGCGAGGGTGATGATCGTCCGCCTCTGCTGGATATCCATGTCAATGTCTACGTCGAACGCGATTCCCAAAAGGCCATCATTATTGGCAAGAAAGGTTCGCGTTTGAAGGAGATCGGCACCCGGGCCCGAGCGTATATTGAAGAATATCTGGGGCGCCGTGTGTACCTCGATCTGCATGTGCGTACCGCAAAGGACTGGCAGTCCGACCCGAAGATGCTTCAGCGTTTGGGCTTCTAATACCTGAACGTGGGGGATGCAACAAAAGGATCCTGACCAGGGTCCTGAGCTTTGCTGTCTTCTTCGTGGCATGCTTATCCCGTGAGCGAAAATCCCCAGAACCCTAACGCCTCAGCGCCTTTACCGTTTGACCAGGACGACGCGTCACTGACTGTGCACCGCATGGCTGCACATGATCGTCTGTCCCACCAATCCCGAGTTGTCTTGCGCCTTGGCCAGATGCTTCTTTCTGCCGGCGCGGGCTCGTACCGCGTGAAGGCCTCGATGCGGACCTGTGCCGAGGCCGTTGGTATTGAGAAGCACCATGCTCAGGTGACCTTTACCGAGATCGTTGCAACAGCCTATGCGAATGGTACTTTCCGCACCGAGCTTGCTGAGCAGCGTCTTCTGGGAGTGAATGCGGACAAGATTGACCGCATTACAAACTACTTGGCATCCATTGAAGGCAAGCAGATGCTTGTTGAGGATGTCGATAAGGCTCTTGACCGGATCGAACGTGTGAAGCCGCTGTATGGCTGGCTGGCGAATGCGCTTGCTTCTGGTTTAGCCTGTGCGGCCTTCTCTTTCCTCAACGCCGGGGGATGGGTTGAGTGCTCTGTCGTGGCAATTGCAGCCTTCTTTGGGCAATTCCTCCGTCGCCAGATGCTCAAGCGACACATGAACCACTTTGGTGTGTGGATGCTCTGTGGTGCAGTTGCTTCCGCTGTCTACATTCTGTGCGTCTATCTGGCTCAGAAATATCTGGGTATTGAACCAACGCACCAAGCAGGCTTTATCTCCGCCCTACTCTTCTTGGTTCCTGGCTTCCCATTAGTGACAGGAATTATTGACCTAGTCCGTCACGATTTCGCGGGTGGTATTCAGCGAATCGTGTATGTTGCAATGCTCGTGGTCTCTGCTGGCGTTGCGGTATGGACAATTTCGGAGGTCTTCAATTGGTCGGTCACTCCGCGATATATCGTTGAACTTCCGCCGATCATTCACTTTGCATTGCGCTTCTTCACCAGCTTCGTTGCGGCGTATGGCTTCGCGATGCTCTTCAATTCTCCGCCTAAGGTATGCACAGCCGCGGCTCTTATCGGTGCGGTGATTAATACCGGTCGTATCTTCCTTGCGGTTGTCCTGGGGGTTCCGGTCCCCGCGGCAGTTGGGCTTGCAGCGCTAACAGCGGGTCTTCTTGCGGCAGCAGTTGCAAACCGCACGCGCTTCTCGCGCGTGACGCTCTCCGTTCCCGCGGTGGTCATTATGATCCCGGGTGTGCCCCTGTACCGTTCACTCACCTACTTGAACAATGGGCAGACCATGGACGCATTGGCGCAGCTCTTTACGGTCCTCTTCACGATTGTCGCGATTGGTATCGGCCTGGCGATTTCGCGAATGCTCACAGACCGTGCGTGGCTCATGGAGAAACCAGTGAGCGTCCCGAAGCTTGAGGAATACGACGCCGAGTAAAGGCGAGCACGCCAAGTAAACACTGTCCACCATGTGCACTCAAAGTGCCAGTATCAGTGGGTCTTCATAGACTGAAGGTGTGAAGACTACATCGAATGTTCCTCGTCCTGCAGGTTCTGGAATGCCCACGGTCAAGTACCGAGCATTCCTCGACACGAATCCTGTTGACCTTCCTGATCGGCAGTGGCCCTCGAAGCGTATCACCCATGCGCCTCGGTGGATGTCAACGGATCTACGCGATGGAAACCAGGCTCTGATCGAGCCCATGGATCCGGCACGTAAGCGCAAGATGTTTGATCTTCTTGTTCGCATGGGATACAAGGAAATCGAAATTGGATTCCCCTCGGCTTCACAGACTGATTTCGATTTTGTTCGTTCTCTGTTGGAAGATGACGCCCTTCCCGAGGACGTCACCATTTCGGTGCTTACTCAGTCGCGCCCCGAGCTCATTGAGCGTACCGTCGAATCGCTGATTGGCTTCCCCCGTGCGACCGTGCACTTGTACAACGCAACCGCTCCGGTTTTTCGTGAGGTTGTCTTCCACGCAGACCGCGAGCAGACCATTGAGCTCGCTCGCTTTGGTACGCGTGAAGTTATTGCGCAGGCAGAACGCCAACTGGGTGACGAGACCATCTTTGGCTTCGAATATTCACCCGAAGTTTTTATTGATACCGAGCGTGATTTCGCACTGGAAGTGTGCGAAGCCGTTATGGATATCTGGCAGCCACAAGAAGGCCGCGAGATCATCCTCAACCTGCCCTCGACCGTTGAGCGCGCGACCCCCAATGTCTTCGCCGACCAGATCGAGTACATGTCGCGTAACCTTTCCCGACGCGAGCACATTGCGCTGTCTGTTCACCCGCACAATGATCGTGGAACCGGTGTCGCCAGTGCTGAACTTGCACTCCTCGCCGGCGCAGACCGCATCGAAGGCTGCCTCCTGGGACAAGGCGAACGCACCGGTAACGTTGACCTGCTGACCTTGGGACTGAATCTTTTCAGCCAGGGAATTGATCCGGGCATCGACTTCTCGGACGTCGACGAGATCCGTCGCACCGTGGAGCACTGCACTCAGATGGAGGCTTCGCCGCGTTCTCCCTACGTCGGAGATTTGGTGTACACCAGCTTCTCGGGCTCTCACCAAGACGCCATCAAGAAGGGTTTTGCTGCTCGTAAGACGAAGGTGGACGCCGCAGGGGGCGATGAGAACGCAGTGGTTTGGGAGCTTCCCTACCTGCCCATCGATCCTCATGACGTTGGACGCTCCTACGAGGCCGTTGTCCGCGTGAATTCCCAGTCCGGTAAGGGTGGGGTTGCCTACCTCATGTCGCGGGCACACAACCTGGAGCTGCCTCGCCGCCTGCAGGTGGAGTTCTCGCGAATTGTCCAGCGCCATACCGACACTTACGGCGGCGAGATCAACGCAGAGACGCTGTGGAAGATCTTTGCGGACGAGTATTTGCCAACAAGCGCAGCTCCCGGCCTTCAGTCGTGGGGACGCTTCGAATTGCGTAAGTCCCAAGTGGGAACGGTCGACGACGAGCATGTTGAATTGCACGCAGAGCTCACGGACAACGGTGTGCTCACCGCAATCGATGCAAACGGAACCGGCCCAATTGATGCTTTCGTCTCAGCGCTGCATCGATTCGATTTGGACGTTCGCGTCTTGGACTACTCCGAGCACGCAATGAGCCAAGGACGAGATGCGAAGGCTGCCTCCTACGTTGAAGCAGCTGTTGACGGAAAGATCGTCTGGGGCGTTGGAATCGACTCTTCGATTACCCGCGCATCGTACAAAGCCGTGATCTCCGCAGTGAACCGTGCACTTCGAGATCAGTAAGTAGGTTTCGTAACCAATGCGCACTTTGTGGTGAGTGAGTAACCGCCAGCGCAGCGTATAGGTGAGGGGGCATCGCTAAGATGCCCCCTCACCTGTTTTTCTCCTCGCTCATGCAGGGAAAAGAAGTCTTACGCGGAAGCTTAGTTGGCCTCGTTCGAGGGGAAATCGCCAGCGGCAATCTCATCAAGAAGGTCAAGGGAAGGAATGAAGAATACCTGGCCGAAGAGCACATGCGAGAAGGTCAGCAGGTAGTCCTTCTTCGCGACCATATTCGTGATCATGCCCTTGGTGACGCTCCAACGCGCAGAGTAGCCGATGAAGTAGGTGCCGGTGACACCTGCAGCGGGGTCAGAAAAGGGCACGTTCATGCGAACGATCTTGTTTTCTTCACCATCGACGATGAACTTTGAGGAAACGTTGTGTGCGTTTGCTGCCTTCGCGTCATCATCAAGCTCAAGGTCGGTGAACTTCTCGCGTCCGATCGCACGCTCTTGCTCAGCGGTGCCCAGTGAGCGCCACGCATCCATGTCGTGAATCCACTTTTGAGCAAAAGCGTAGGAACCTCCTACGAATTGGGGGTCCTCGTCGCCAATTTCTGCCCAGAAGGGGGCATCGGCATTTGTTGGATTTTCAGTGCCGTCAATGAAACCGATGATTGCTCGGCCTTCGAGGTAACGGAAGCCGTGAGTCTCGTCGACGACCGTTGCGAAGTCCTTGAAAGACAAACGGTACTGCTCGGCTACCTCGTAGACCACGGCCTCGCGCTGTGCGCGAATGTGAAGGAAGAGGTCAGCATCTTCGCCGATGCCTTCAGGCATGGCAATGGAAGGATCGTCCTGATTGGTCAGTCCGGTGAATTCCTCAAGTTCCTTCGGGCGGGGTGCGCCCGGGAAGAGGTAGTCCCAGCCCTTACGGCTTACTCCCACTGCAACGCGCAGGTCGTCATTCTGGGCTCGGATATTCATCGAACGGTTGATCGCCTGGCTGCGATCAGCGAAGTCACGGAAGGCCTCTAGTTCTGCGTCCTGATCCTTGCGATTGAATCGTAGATAAACGAAGAGAACGCACTCACCGGCATCTTTGTACACGTCTTGGGGATGGGTTGACATAGTGGCCTCCACTCGCAGTTTTTATTCCTCTTCGATGATAGGCCGCTTGATGTATCGAGGCTGGGGGGATGCAGGAAGGGAAGTCAGCGCAGCGGCGGGGGCGGAGTGGTGGAATAACGTTTCAAGGCGGTAAGAACGCTTCCACGCATGATGACTTCGATGTTCTCCACCAGAATGTATGGATCAGTGCGCATATCTTGGTTTAGCCAATGTAAGACATGCGCGACGACACTCAAGGTGAAGTGGTCGATGATGAAATCACGGTATTGGGCGGAAAGAGGCGAAAAAACTGGAGTTGTGGTGCTGTCATCGCCGGTGCGCTCAGGTGCTTTCCCTTCAAGCTCAGTGATAATCGCAGCCATCATTTCGCGGAAGGCCCGATAAAAGAATTCTTCCACTTCTTTACGGCTGAGCGAGGACACGACAGCGTAGGTCTGCTCGCGGTGCTGACGCATATAGACCAAGAGATCACATAGGCCGTCTGACCATTCCTGGTAGGTCGCATGAGCCATGATGTGTGCGACGATCTCTCGTTCGAAAACCCAAGCCCCCAAGGACATGACATCGGGGAAGTGATAGTAAAAAGCCTGCCTAGTGACACCGGCGATTTCGGTAAGGCGACGGACCGTGACCTTTGTAATCGGTGTTGAACGCAACTCGTCTTTGAGGGCAGCACCAAGCTTCTCGCGGGTGTTTTCTGCGCTTGTAGACATGACTTCCTTGATGGGATCGATTGTGTTCAGGCATGCGTATGAGCCGCACTCCTTTGAGTATTAGACACTTTCGAAATGATGTCCAATGACTCCTGCTGAAAACAACCTTAATGTTTCCTTATCAGCTTATTTCACCAAAGGAGTTGGAGAGTTGTTCCTCTTTGAATCGATCCCCTGGTATTCCTGGCTCGCCTGGTTTGGAGTCCTTGCTGCTCTGATCATTGGCAACGAGATCACCCGTCGCTGGAAGTGGGCAGGAATTGCAGTATTTATCGTTCTTCCCCTTGTTCTGACAATCTTCGTTTGGCCCACAACAGCGGGACCGGATTCCTCAACGGGGACCTGGTTCCACTGGGTCAAGGTCTACTCCGCCCTTGCCGGATGTCTGGGCTTCATGGCAATCCGTTACATTCCCAAGTTGCAGACCAACCGGTGGGCGCTTGCCTTCCCGCCGGCGATCTTGGCCATTAACATCACCGAGGCCTGCATCCGTGATTTCCAAGTCGGTGCTATGGGTGTGCGTGAGATGGTCGACGGAGTCTTCATGGTTTCTGGCCCCTGGAACTATATGAACGGTATCGCCGGTCTGCTTAACCTCCTGACGATCTGTGGGTGGTTTGGAATCTTTATCTCTCGCGATAAAGAAAAGGACATGATCTGGCCCGACATGTTGTGGTTCTGGATCATCGCCTACGATCTGTGGAACTTTGCCTACGTGTACAACTGCGTGGGAGACCACTCCTTCTACGCGGGCGCAGCTCTGCTCATCTCTTGCACTATCCCCGCCTTCTTCATTAAACGAGGCGCGTGGCTCCAGCACCGTGCGCATACCCTCGCACTGTGGATGATGTTCACCATGGCAGTTCCTTCCTTCGTGACTTCGTCGAAGTTTGCGGTTAACGCTTCGCATAGCGACGCGGCTCTGATGACTGTTTCTGCGATCGCACTCGCGGCTAACGTGGCTGTTGCGGTCTACCAGATCTACGTCATTGTTCGTGGGCGTAAGAACCCGCTGCGCGATGAGCTCTACACCGACCTCGAGGCATACAAGAGCGTTCGCGAGGCCAATATCTGAGTGGTCGTCGCGCCACTATTCGCGATCTAGATCCTTCAGATACTCCACATCTATTCAGACGATGCAGGATCTGTAATCACACAGGCATGTTGCGCTTGGGGTCACTTCGGCCCCAAGCGCAATTTTGTGTCGCGGCGGGCCTGCTCTGGCAGTGAATGTGAAAATAAGAAGGTGATCAGGAGTTACAGGGACGAGGCCGTGGTTTTGCGCACGCAAAAACTGGGCGAAGCCGACCGAATCATCTGGCTCCTGACCTCTGAACACGGCCAGATTAGAGCGGTTGCAAAAGGTGTACGGCGAACAACATCGAAGTTCGGCGCCCGACTTGAGCCCTTCTCTGTTGTTGATATTCAGCTTCACCGCGGGCGGAGCCTCGACACGATCATTCAGGTAGAGACAATTGCCTCACACGGGGAACTGCTTGCAGCGGATTACGAGTTGTACTCGCGTGCCTCGGTCATCGTCGAAACCGCAGATAAGCTCTCAAGCGATGGAGATGATGGAACTCACCAGCAGTACCTGCTACTGGTCGGAGCTCTCCACGCGCTTTCTCATCGCCGGCACGACCCGGCTCTGATCTTGGCCTCGTACATGCTTCGCGCCCTGGCGATCGCCGGGTGGGCGCCATCGTGTTACGACTGCGCAGTGTGCGGCAGCGAGGGGCCGCACCTTGGTTTTTCTATTACTGAGGGTGGTGCCGTGTGCGATAACTGCCGTCCGCCAGGTGCCTCGCTTCCCGCTCCCGATTCGATGGAGTTGATGGGCGCTCTTCTCAGTGGTGATTGGGAAAGCGCGGATAGCGCGCCGACATGGGCGCGCAGCGAGATGATGGGCCTTGTCTCTAGCTACACTCAATGGCATATCGAACGTCGACTGAAATCACTGCAACTCCTGGAAAGGAGCCCGCACGCATGAGCCCCGAATTTGCACAACTGACGCCCATGGAACGCGCTCCCAAAGACCCACGTCAGCCGGTTGCAGGACCCGGCCAGTGGCCTCGGCAAGCACCCGAATTTGCGGCCGGGGAAGTACCCCGCCACGTCGCTATCATCATGGACGGAAATGGGCGCTGGGCCAATGAACGGGGGCTTGCGCGCACAGAAGGCCACCGGGCCGGCGAGTACGCGCTTCTCGACACAATCGCTGGAGCCATCGATGCCGGTGTGCGCTATCTATCCGTCTACACCTTCTCGACGGAAAACTGGAAGCGTTCGCCCGCAGAGGTCCGCTTCATCATGAGCTACGCCAGTGATGTCTTAGCTCGGCGAACGGACCTGCTGAATGAATGGGGAGTGCATGTCCGCTGGAGCGGTCGCGAACCAAAACTGTGGAAATCGGTCATTCACGCTTTGGAACGTGCGGAAGAAAAGACGCATGACAACACCACTTTGGATTTGGTGATGTGCGTGAATTACGGAGGTCGTGCGGAAATCGCCGATGCAGCCCGCTCAATTGCTCAAGATGTTGCCGCAGGGCGTTTGTCGCCGCGCGGAGTAAATGAACGAACTTTCGCTCGGCACCTGTACCTGCCCGACGTTCCCGATGTTGATTTGATGATCCGAACTTCGGGGGAGCAAAGGCTTTCGAACTATATGCTCTGGCAAATGGCCTATGCGGAGTTCATGTTTAGCCCGAGGCCGTGGCCGACCTTTGACCGCGAAGCTCTGTGGGACTGCCTACTTGAATACGCCGGACGCGAGAGGCGTTTTGGTGGTGCACAGGACCTAGTGGCTGGCGGGGCTGGCGACTAGTCGAGGCGGGGTTAGTGCTGAGCCGTCCGCTTTCTGCCGCCTCATCCGTGCTCTGCGCTAGCTCCGCACGAAGTCGGTGAATGTCACAGGCTATGGCGTGTGTTATTCCACGGCTTCCTGTGTCAATTCGGTGTGAAGGTGTTCGTGCCGCTGCCCGCGTCCGCGGCGTCGCTTCATCAGCACAACTGCGGTGATAATCGCTGCGATTGCCGCTAGTCCCAGCCAACCCCACACTGAGCCCGCCGCCGCGCGAACAACTGCCATCCACACTGCGAGCATTCCCAGGCCGTACATAATCGACCACGCAATGCAGCCTGGAATCATGGCAAGCGTGTACTTCTTCCACGACATGCGGACGACGCCTGCTCCGGCATTGACCGCAGTTTGTACGCCAACAGTCAGGAAGCACAGCGGGATGATGATGATTCCCCACTGCTCGAGCAGTCGAGCACCGTACTTCGGGACAGGCCCTTCAAACCAAGCAGCGATCTTTCCTCGCAGGCCGTTCTTCCCCGCTGAGGCCAACGCGCCTTTTGCTGCACCGCGCCCCAGCCAATAGGTCAGCTGTGCGCGATGAAAAACAACGAAAAACAGGAAGATAAAGAGCGGCAGTCCCGAGGATGCCCACGAGGGTGTCAATTATTTGCCTTTCGCGTGCATTCAGAGCAGAGCCCGAATAGCTCAATTGAGTGTTCAATCTGAGTGTATCCGTGCGAGGTGGCCACCGCAGAGATCCATTTTTCAAGCTCACCCGTCCCAAGGTCTTCAGCACGCCCGCAGTTGCGGCAGACCAGGTGGTGGTGATGCGCTTGAGTGTCGCACTTTCGGTAGAGCGCCTCGCCTTCGGCGGAACGTAGAACATCGACTTGGTGGTCTTCAGCCAGCGCCTGGAGGTTGCGATACACGGTTGCCAGACCGATTTTGTGCCCGCGTGCGGTCAGGTCCTCAAATACCTTCTGCGCACTGCGGAAGTCGCGGTGCTCGCTGAGGTTGTCGAAAACCGCCTGGCGTTGCTTGGTCATTCGCTGCATGGCGTCCCTTTCATTGACGAGGCCTGTGGTGAGATTTCTTTTCCCTACCCGCGCGCGGTGGTGGTGTCCGCACGATCTCTTGGCGAGGCCTCGGGATGTTCCGCGGGCGCGGATAGTTCACGCATTCGCTGCTTGCGACGGAAGTGATCACGCAGCCCTCGGATTCCGTATCCAACAGCATAGAGAGCAATCGCGGCCACAACAATCGTTGCACCGGGGGAGAGGTCGATGTAGTAGGTCAGGGCGAGTCCTCCCAGACAGAGGAGCGCTCCCAAGACCATTGCATAAGCCATGGTGCGTCGGAAGGAATGAGCCCCTAGTTGTGCGATGGCAACAGGGACAACCATGAGGGCTGAAACAAGAAGCGAACCAACAATTCGCATGGCAACGACAACCGTCAGAGCAGATAAAATCGCGATGAGCATAGTGAGCGCGCGAACAGGAAGCCCGGTAGAGCGAGCGAATTCCTCATCATTTGTCACCGAGTAGAGCGCTGGAAGCAGGCCGATGCCGATCACGACAATGACCAGTGCGAGCAGGCAAATTGACCAGACATCACTGCTTGAAACCGTTGAAATTGAGCCGAAAAGATAGGCATTGAGCTGGGATGATGTTCCATTTGCCAAGCCAATCAGGAGTACGCCTCCGGCAATCCCGCCGTAAAAGAGCATGGCAAGTGCAACATCAGAAGAGGTGCGACCAGACTGTCGGACGAGCTCTATAGTGATCGCGCCAAGCAAAGACACGACTAAGGCTCCGGGGATTGCCCATTGATCGTGTGGCGTGACATTTGCGGCGGTTCCGGCAAGCCACCCCAGTGCAACCCCTGTCAAGGAGATGTGGCCGATTCCGTCACCGAGCATTGCGAGGCGTCGGTGCACCAGGTAGGTTCCGACGATCGGTGCGCATAATCCAACGAGGAGTGCGGCAAGAAGGGAACGTTGCATCAAGGGGGATGCAAGCATGTCGAGGATCATCGGCTCCCCTCCATTTCGTGGTGGTCGGCCGTGTTGCAGTGGTCAGAGTGAGGGTCACGCAAATCGCTTCGCGCGGGCCCATCGTAGGTGAAGTGTCCCGAACGGATGTGGAGTTCACGGTCAAGGACCGGAGCAAGTTCGCCCAGTTCATGAAGGACCAACAGGATCGTTACGCCCTCGTCCTTTGCGGCCTGGCAGATGTCGGCCAGTCTGCTCCTTGAAGAGGCATCGATTCCGGCCATTGGTTCGTCCATGATAAGAAGCTCGGGCTTTCGGACCAATGCGCGCGCGATCAGAACGCGCTGCTGTTGCCCGCCGGAAAGAATGTGGAGTGGGTCCTTCGCGCGATGCGCAAGGCCGACGGAACGCAGTGCTTCCAGTGCCTTCGCTCGGTCACCGCGAGAGTGCCACCACTTGCGAGTTCCCAGGAGCCCGGAGAGAACGACTTCGATGCATGACGAGGAGATCGCACCACCGGAGGATGCGCGCTGGGGAACGTAGCCAATACGCTGCCATGGAATCGCGGAACGTTTGCGGATCGAATTTCCGAAAAGCGTGATATCGCCCGAGGAGATTGGTGCAGTTCCAAGGATCGCCTTCATCAGCGTGGACTTCCCGGCACCATTTGGACCGGTCACTGCGACGCATTGCCCTTGGGGAATCGATGCTGTGATGCCGTGAAGAATGAGGTCGTGGTCCCAGGCGACGTGGACATGGTCCAGTGAAATCACCGGGGCAGTAGAGATATTGAATGTCGTTCCCATTAGTGTCGAGTGTAGTCGTTGGGGCGGCATGGTTCACTGTGGAATCATGCCGCCCCAACGTGGAGAAATCAGTTGGCTTGTAGTGAAGTGCTTACTCGCAGCTCAGAGCCTTCCGCAGTGCTTCAAGGTTCTCATTCATCACTGCTTCGTAGTCCTTTGAGTCATCAGCCTGAGACTCGATGGGATCGAGAACTGCAGTGGTGATTCCCAGGTCCTTGGCTAGGGTTTCAGCAACCTTGGGGCTCAGGAGCTCTTCGGTGAAGATCGTTGTGATTCCCTTGGCTTTGACCGCGTCCGAAATCTGCTTGAGGCGAGCGGGGGAAGGGGTGGAATCGGGATCGAGGCCGGACAGTCCCAACTGGGTCAGGCCGGTGCGGTCCGCAAGGTATCCGAAGGCCTCGTGAGAGGTGACGAACTCCTTGTGCTGGCACTTTGCGGTGCCGTCAACGAGCTTCTTGCTCAGTGCTTCCATCTGAGACTTCGTGGTTGCAGCGTTCTTCTTGTAGGTCTCTGCGTTGGCGGGATCGGCTTGAGCAAGAGCGTCCCCAATCTGGGTTGCTGCGCTGGCCATGCGCGTGGGATCCAGCCAGAAGTGTGGGTCGGTTGAGCCGTGATCGTGCTCATGTTCGTGAGCTTCTTCGGTCTTTTCACCGTCTTCAGCGACGTCCAATTCGCTTTCGTGCTTTTCAGCGTCAACCAGATCAACGCTGCCGGAAACGTCGATGACGGTCTTGGGGGCGTTCAGCTCAACTGCCTTGTCAACAGCGGATTGGAAGCCCTTGAGGTAAACGACAGCACCTGCCTGGGAGAGCTGCTGAACCTTTTGGTTCGACAGTTCGAGGTCGTGAGGCTCTGCTCCTGGAGGAGTCAGGGATTCGACGTCAACCAGATCGCCGCCGATTTTCTGGGTGAGGTACTGGAGTGGGTAGAAGCTGGCCATGACCTTCATGGGAGAAGCGGAAGCTTGGGAGCCGGAGGCGCTTGAGGAAGGTGAGGAAGCCGAAGAAGAACATGCGCTCAGTGCAAGCGCTGCGGCGGCGGTAACGGCAAAAACAGTATGTGAACGCGAAAAACTCATGATAATCATTATCAGAGTAAGTGATAATGATTGTCAAAAGCGAGCGTGTCCCGTAGAGCTGCGCACAACAAGGTCGGGAGTGAAGGCAAAATCTTGGTGCTGCTGCGGATTCTGGGACTGAATTGCATCAAAAAGTGACGATACGGCCGAATGTGAAATTGCCTGCACGGGTTGTCGAACCGTCGTGAGTGCGGGGGAGAGGTGGGGAATGAGGAAAGAGTCGTCAAAGCCGATCACTGAAATGTCCCCGGGAACGCTGAGGCCTCGAGATTGGATCGTTCTGATTGCCCCCATCGCCTGGAGATCTGAGCCGGCAATGATGGCCGTGATTCCGGCGTCGATCAGCGCGTGAGTTGCCGAGGCCGCGGCCTCGTAGGTGTAGAAGGTCTCGATGATCGTGGGTGTGGTGATCCCGAATTCTTGCGCCATTACTTGGCGGAAAGCCTCGGCCTTACGTCGTGCGGGGACGACGTGGTGGCGTCCACCCAGCATGGCAATCTTCCGGTGCCCCAGTTCCTTGAGGTGTTGGATGGATGCGCGGATTCCAAGTGCGTCTTCCGTTGAAAAATCGGGGGCTTGGACTTCCTTTCGCGCGCCATTGATGGTGACGAAGGGCATGTGGATCTGTGAAAGATTCGCATAGCGACTCAAGTCTGCTTGAAGGTCTGCGTGTCGGCCGGAGACGAAGATTAATCCTGAAACTCCTCGCGCAAGAAAAGCTTGAGTGTGTTCCTCTTCGCTGGTGGTTCCCGGAGTCTGCGAGGCGATGAAGGCCTGGCCTCCCGCCCTATCGACCTCGGAATGAAGGGTGTGGGCGAAAGTGGCAAAGATGGGGTTTGTAAGTTCTGGGACGATCACTCCGATGATGAGGCGATTGTCGTCAGCCAGCATGCTGGGACGTTCGTAGCCGAGCTCGTCGATTGCGGTCAGAACTCGATATCGAGTGTCGTCTGAGACCTGCCCGACTCCGTTAAATACGCGAGAAACTGTGGCAATGGAAACACCGGCATGTGAGGCGATATCCGCCATGCGGGTGCGGTTCTTCGACATCGAAGTGCCTTTCAGAAGGGGGCAAGTGTGATGGTTGGGATCTGGGGTAAAGATATCATTTCTCTAACAATCCTGAAAAGGCTTGCTGAAAATGATTTTCTGCGGCTACAGTGTCCTTAAGTGCGAAGTACAACTGTGTACGAGCAGAACTCAATTGATCAGGAGTTGACATGCGACGAGGCATCGCGATGTTCGGCGTTTTAGCAGTTACAGCAACGCTTGCAGCGTGCTCCAATGGAAGCTCGAGCTCTTCGAGCAGCCAGTCTGCATCCGCAAGTTCCGGTTCTTCCGTCGGTTCCCTGACGGTCTGGGCCGACGACACCCGTTACTCGCAGATTCAGGAACTGGCCAAGGACTTCACCGCAGCCACCAAGGTGGATGTTCAGGTTGTTCAGAAGTCTGAGACCGACATGGACCAGGAGTTCATTAGCCAGGTTCCGACCGGCAATGGCCCTGACGTTATTGTTATGGCCCATGACAAGCTCGGCCAGATGGTGAAGAACGGCGTTGTTTCCCCCGTTGACTTGGGAGAGGCAAAGTCCAAGTTCTCCGAGGCAGCAGTTCAGGGCGTGACCTACGACGGCAAGACCTACGGCGTGCCCTACGCAGTCGAGTCTGTTGCACTGGTTCGTAACAACAAGCTCACCACTGACACCCCGAAGACCTTCGACGAAATGATTGCATCGGGTAAGAAGGCCGGTTCGGAGTACCCCTTCGTTGTTCAGATGAGCACCGACGGTGACCCCTACCACCTCTACGCTTTCGAGACTTCCTTCGGTAACGAGGTCTTCAAGCAGTCCGCTGACGGCTCCTACACCTCCGATCTGACCCTGGGCGGCGAAGGCGCATCTGAGTTCACCCAATGGCTCAAGGCGCAGGGTGAAGCAAAGACCCTGAACCCGAATATCACCGCTGACGTCGCCAAGGATGCATTCCTCAAGGGCAACGCGGCTTACATGGTGACCGGCCCTTGGAACGTCACCGCTGCTAAGGCTGCCGGACTTGACGTTTCTGTCCTTCCGATTCCTTCTGCTGGCGGTAAGGAAGCTAAGCCCTTCGTTGGCGTCCAGATGTTCTACCAGAGCTCCAAGACCCAGAACCAAGTTCTGGTCAGCAAGTTCTTCCAGTACCTGGAGACCAAGGAAGCACAGTCCAAGCTGCAGGAGCTGGGCGGACGCGTTCCGGCAATGACCGAGGTTGCTAACTCCCTGAGCGATGAGAACCTTAAGCAGTTCGCAACCATCGCAGGAAACGGCCTCCCCATGCCGGCAATCCCCGCAATGGGTTCCGTCTGGGATTACTGGGGCAAGACTGAGGTTTCCATCGTGAATGGTGCCGATCCCGCATCCACGTGGGAGACCATGGTCAACAACATTCAGACTTCCATCAACAAGTAGTGAGGTCTCACGGTTTTGCGGGCGCCAAAACGGGGCGCCCGCAAAACCCATACCTGAGCATTTTGTGCTCATGGTCCCTTAATCGCTGTTCAAGGTAACGAAGGACCACAATGCCTGCAGCTTCTTCCTCGAATACCGTTCAGAAGGACCGTACCTCGCATGCGCGTGACGTCATGCGACCCGGTTTTATTGCAAAACTCATCATTATGATGCTCATTGACGCACTGGGCATCTATGGAATCATGGCGGCATGGGCCGTCAATTCTCGGATCGTCATCGGCGTGATGGCGGTCCTGCTCATCATCGTTAACTGGGTGTATTTCTCGAAGAGGGCAGTTCCTGCCAAATATCTTCTTCCCGGCATGGTCTTCCTTTTGATCTATCAGCTCTTCGTCATGGGCTACACCGGGTATGTTTCTCTGACTAACTACGGGGATGGCCACAACTCGACAAAGGCAGACGCGATTGAAGTTGCTCTTTCGGCGAACCGCCAGCGTGTTGAAGGAGCTCCAACTGTTCAGACCGCAGTCGTTGAAGACGGAAACGAGCTTGGTCTGGTCATTGCGGATCCAACAAGTGGCGAGCTGAAGCTTGGAACGGCAACCAAGCCCCTCCAGAGTGTCCAGGGTACGGTCACTTCAATGGGTATTACCGAGGTTTCGGGCTATGAAGTCCTCGACCTAGCTGCTCTTGCCGGCCGCCAGGCGGAAGTTTCTAAACTGACGGTCCCCGTAAGCTCTAACCCGAATGATGGCTTCTATCTGACGACGGATGGAACTTCTGGCTACCTCGCCAAGTCCACCTTCACCTACGACGAAGCCGCCGATACTTTGACGAACACTGAGACGGGCGTCGTTTACAAAGCGAATAACCAAAAGGGCGTCTTTGAAGATAGTCAGGGAAACCAGCTGCCGACCGGCTGGCGAGTCTCTGTCGGCGCCTCGAACTACACTGCTATGTTCAAGGATTCCGGGCTGGTCAAGCCCTTCCTGAATTCCTTGGTCTGGTCCTTCGTTTTTGCTATTGGCTCGGTGCTGACGACTTTCGCCTTCGGATTGGTCCTTGCGCTGATCTTCTCGGATCAGCGCATCCGAGGCCGAAAGATCTACCAGTCGCTCATGATCCTTCCCTATGCCTTCCCAGCCTTCCTGGCGACCCTGGTGTGGAAGGGTATGCTCAACGAGGAATTTGGCTTCATTAACAAGGTCTTGCTCGGTGGGGCAGAGATCCATTGGCTGACCAATGGGCTCATGGCTAAGGTCGCGATCCTCGGTGTGAATCTCTGGCTCGGCTTCCCCTATATGTTCCTCGTCTGCTTGGGTGCGCTTCAGTCTCTTCCGGGAGACGTTGAAGAAGCCGCGAAGATGGATGGCGCATCTGGATTGCGTACCGTGTGGTCAATTAAGTTGCCGCTGGTTTTGCAGTCCACGACCCCGCTGCTGATTGCTTCCTTCGCATTTAACTTCAACAACTTCTCGTTGATTTACATGCTGACGAAGGGGGGCCCGGACTTCGATGGTGTGGCCTATGGCTTGGGGCAGACTGACATCTTGATCTCGATGGTCTACAAGATCGCCTTTGCCGATGGTGGATATAACTACGGTCTGGCATCGGCCATGTCGATCTTCATCTTCGTGGTGGTTGGCGTGATTGCCTGGCTTGGATTCCGTCAGACGAAGGCATTGGAGGAACTGTGATGGCTGCACAAAGTAAAGAAAAGGCACAGTTGACAACGCTCCACGGCTTACGTTGGTTGAAGGAAGTTGGCTGGAAGCACGCCGTTGGTATCGCTGTCATCATTTACTGCGTTATTCCGCTGCTCTACGTGCTCTCGGTGTCTTTCGTTCCGAATGCTGTTATCAACGCTCCGTTGAGCCTGTCGAATGGAATCTCCTTCGATAACTTCAAGGCATTGGGTTCAGATCGATACAGCATGTACTGGCAGTGGATTTTTAATTCACTGGTGGTCTCGACCGTCACAGCAATTGGAACAGTTCTCATGGGTGCGGCTGCTGCCTACGCCTTCAGTCGCTTCCGTTTCCGAGGTCGTCGCGGAACCCTGACCTTCCTGCTTCTGGTTCAGATGTTCCCCCAGATGCTGGCATTCGTGGCTCTGTTCCTGCTCTTGCTGGGAATTAAGGATATCTTCCCGGTTCTGGGCTTGAACTCGAAGCTCGGCCTGATCTGCGTCTACCTCGGTGGCGCATTGGGTTCGAACACCTTCCTGCTCTTTGGTTTCTTCAACTCCGTTCCTCGTGAACTTGACGAGGCCGCAGAGATTGATGGCGCATCGCATGCCCAGACTTTCTGGACCATCATCATGCCGCTGGTTCTTCCTGTTCTGGCAGTCGTTGGCCTGCTGAGCTTCATTTCCAGCTTCGGAGACTTCGTCATTGCCAAGGTTGTTATGCAAACCCCTGATCAGTACACCCTGGCCGTGGGCATGTACAACTGGGCAGCCGATGACCGTAACGCCCCGTGGGGTGTCTTCGCGGCTGGTTCGATCATCGCCGCAATTCCGGTGATCTTGCTCTTCCAGTACCTGCAGAAGTACATCGTTTCCGGTTTGACCTCTGGTGCGGTGAAGGGCTAAGCGCCCGCTTCTCGCCAACCTGGCCCCGGCCTCGTTCCTCATTGTGGGGACGAGGCCGGGGTTCTTTTTCTGCGTGAAAGCGGGGGGGGGGAGGAGGGCGGTGCTACGTAAGAGATTTTGATCGGGGACTTGACAGGTTGGTTAGTTCTATGGTTAATTAGTCATGTAATGAACCACTGAAGCTGAAGGGAGGGATTGCGCATGGCACCCACATTCGTCTCGGGGATCCCGATCTACGTCCAGATCGCCGACGACATCCGCGCGCAGATCCTGCGCGGCACCCTGCACGCCGGGGATCAGCTCACCTCCACCACGGAGTACTCCGCGACCTACCGCATCAACCCGGCCACCGTTGGCAAGGCCTTCGCAATCCTCGTCGATGAAGGGCTCGTCGAAAAGCGACGCGGCATCGGCATGTTCGTCGCTGAGGGAGCTCGCAACGCGCTCGTCGCCGATGGGCTTGCGACCTACGTGGAGGAAACCCTGAACCCCGCCGTCGAAGCGGGCCTGGCCCTGGGCCTCGACCTCGACGCCATCATCGACCACGTCCGCGCCTACAGCGCTGACACGACTGCCAAGGACAACTCATGATCACCCTCAACTCCATCAGCCACACCTATCCGGGTGAGGCAGCACCAGCCCTGCGCGATCTCTCCCTCACTCTCGGAGAGGCCACCGTCACCGCCTTGGTCGGCCCCAACGGCTCGGGCAAGACGACGCTCATGCAGATCCTCGGCGGTCTGCTCCCACCTTCATCAGGAAACGTGTCCATAAATGGGACGAAGGTGAGCTCTAACGACCTGCTCGGGTACTCGATTATGGCCTCCTCCGACAGGGACTTCGACAACTCTTCGGCTGCTGCGCTGGTCGCCTATGCCTCGCTGCGTCAGACGTGGGATCAGAAACTTTTTGACCACTACGTCCAGCGTTTTGACTTTCAGCTGAAGGGCCGTAAGAAGTTGCGCAAAATGTCTTCGGGGCAGGCTGCCATCTTGACCGGTGCTGTCGCGCTGGCCTCGGGCGCGCCCATCACTGTCCTTGATGAGATTCAGGCTCCAATGGACGTCCCCACCCGATACGCGTTCTACGAGGAGCTACTCACCCTAGCCGGCGACATCATGGAGGGGCGTCGGCCCTGGCGCACCTTCCTCATCTCTTCGCACATGGTGTCCGAACTTGAAAACGTTGCCGAAGACGTCGTAGCTCTCAAGAACGGACGCCTGCTCGCCCACGAGAGCGTTGACGAGTTCACTTCGCGTATCTGTGCGATTACCGGTAACGCCGCTGACGTGGAACGCTTCCTGACCGATCATTCCGATATCGCCGTCATTACTTCTCGCGCGCTTGGGTCCGCACGAGAAGTCATCGTGGACCTGCGTGGTCGTGGTGTCGCTGACCATGAGATTGCATCCCACTCCCTGACCGCTTCGCCCTGTTCTTTCCAGGACGCCTTCGCCTACCTCATCCAGGAGAACGACCAATGAGCACTGCAACCCCAGACCTCATCAAATCCTCCCCCTCGCCCCTGCGTATTGGGCTTGTTCGCTGCCGATTCACTGTCGTGCTCTACCTGCTGGTTGTGGGCCTCCAGTTCCTCACCAACTTGGCGATCAACGGCATCGTCTACCTCTCGGTCTCCGACATCAACAAGTACGCTGAACAGTCCGCCACAAACTCCGCTTTTGTCACAGGTACTTTCCTCTTTGTTTGCGGGCTCGTCAGCGCTACCGTCGACTTGCGCGCTTCTGCTCTTAGCGGTGGCTCGCGCACCGCACTCACCGCAGCGAGTTACGTGCATTCCATTATCATCATTGGCTTGGGGTCTCTTATCTGGTGGCTTCTTATCGCAATCCATCCCCTGCTCTTCTTCATGGGGCGCGGCTCCTTTCCGCTCGGCGTCGACACGTGGTTATTTGTTGTCTTTGCTTGGGTCGTCTGCGATGGGGCCGGACGTTTCATCGGAGGAGTTTCTCGTTGCATCGGCTCGACCTGGAAGAGGACTTTCGCGCTCATGCTCGCAATCCCGCTGGGTATCTGTAGCATCGGCGTGCCGATCACTTGGGTGATTCTCACGCTTGTCCACAAGTCAGGCTATCTGCCCCCGATGGATCCGGCCTTTTGGCTGCTCGGTCTTATTTCGGCAGCAGTTCTCGTCGCGGGCTGGCCCCTGACGGCATCCGGCCACATCCGGCGCGTCGGCTGAAAGGCACATCGGCCAAATGAGTGTGGGGAGCAACTACAGCTGCTCCCCACACTCATTTCTCTGGCGTCACTCTACTCTGGTTGGTTCTGATCATGGAGAGGTTATCTTCTTCTGCGCGAGAGGTGTTGATACCTCGATGGCTGATCGATTTTGAGTGTTCATTGCGTAATTTTCAGAGTATTGATCACAGTGAAGATGTCAGAGACACACGTTGGGAACAGGTGTGTTGTTGTGGTTAGCGTTGCCGTGAAGCGGAGAGGCACCGGTGCAGCGGGTGTTGTCCATTGGAACTGGATACTCGTAAAAGATGTCCCCTCATCAATGTATATTCCAGTGCACATGATGCCTCCTGGTGGGAGGGGACTAGGAATCTCTTCGAGGGTGATCCACCCGGGGATTATGTTCCTTAAAGCTCGTGTGAGATCACCTATTTGAGGAAGAGTGTTGGTAGGTGAAGCTGTAAGGATGATCGTAGAGGCGAAACATGCGTTGGGATCATCTGGGCCTGTGAGCGCGAGAAGCAGTGTTTCTCGTGTGGTTTTCTGAATTGCAGAGGTGGGAAGCGAGTGCCACCTACTAGGTGCTGTGCATGTTGCGCTGAGTGTCACGGTGGTGTTTTCGTTCAGGAGCATCGAGATTTCAGCAGCAGCGGAGCTAGCGGGGATGATTTTTCCGTTCTCGTCGATGAGCCCGCGGCGTTTGTGCCATTGCCAGTTCGCATCAACGCAGTGAGGAACTGGGAGGGGAAGGAAGTAAACTGCCGCAATGGCGAAAAGGAAGTATCCAAGTAGCCTTACAGACTTGTAGGCCCACTGCGGTACTCCACAGAGCTCTGCTAAAACAGACAGACATACTATGAGGCCACCAAAGCAGAACAGAGGAATTCGTACCGAGAAACCACGAGTTAAATGGCTTGCTGATGAAATGGTGCGCCAGAAAACTGCAAGCGGTGAGTCGGTATAGGTTTCGACCCACCATATGAACAAACCGATACTCACCACGGTGAGCGGAATAAGGGCTACGAACATGATTTATCCAAAGGAATGTTCGATTGCATAGTCGGCTCCATCAGTTCCTATATTTGTTACGAAAGTTTCTGTTCTCTCTGCAAAATAGCCTCCGACTATTCCATCGATAAATCCCCCGATAATGATTCCGGGAACTCCGCCGAATGTTCCTATTACGGCCCCTATTTTGGCGCCGCCTATGGCACCTCCGTATGCGCTCAATCCAGAAACGCTTTCTTTGATATGTATCTAAAGCGCAACCCTCAAGGCGTTTTAGATCATTACTGGCGTCAGAGACGCATGATGCGATCTGCTGTTCGATGGCGCGTCGCTGCGTATACAACTGAGGGTACGCGCGGTATGTCCATTGGGCAAGGACTTCAGCTTAGAGCTCCCTGTGAATCTTAAATTGGATGAGCTCGCTGTTTTCAGGGAATGCTTTAAAAGTGTGTCCTCCCTTCTTGTTGATGAACTCGTGCTGTTCCTGCCATTGATAGTTCGCATAGATACAGTGAGGAATCGAGAAGAGAAGGAAATTCCAGAGGAAAGGAACTGCAGTCTCAGGCTCGCAAATCATGAGTTGGATAAATCTTCTAACTCAACACACTATTGATGAGAAGAACTTTTTAGCTGAAACGATATTGACTACGCGGCGAAGAAGCGTGCCAACTGACTCCACAACTCGGTGCGGGTGCATCGCGAGAGAGGAATTGTTGTTTTGTCCTCCGCAACAGTGAAACTGGGCATCAGCGGTGGGAAATATGTTGGAATTGAGGAAGACTCAACCAGGTATAACGCTGAAGGAACAGAGAGCGTACTGATTGTCTGCCGGGCCCGGTACCCATCTGTAGTGCACTCCCACTGCGTCCATGTGTGATACTCCCACTGGCCCTCTCTGACCTGTCGCAAAAAGGAAGACCGCTTCTTTTCTGAGCTCACATCTTCGTAGAGGATCCTTTGAGCATCCTCCACGTCACCGCGGTGGACTGCTTTGAGGAAAGCAGAAGAGATTCGTTTCGGCCCATCAAATCGATTTTTTCGCGATGGGAAGGGCGACCTCTCAGCGATGAAACGTGGAAGATCCTGGCTCTTATGACAGAAAACTTCCGCTGTTTCGCAATCTCCTACAGTTTGAACAATCGCGCTCTGTTCAGCGGCGAAGAAATAGCAAAAACCGTGAAGAGGATTGGGGTGAAACCGTGGCGATAGGGAGAGGTGACTAAGAGGAGTCTTGGCTTCGCCGATCGCAGCAAGCGCTTTCCTCGCCTGGGTACGCAACTGGCCATCGGCCTCGTAAATAGTGTCGAGGCCCATCTGGGCTTCCCCCGACAAACCTTCCCGCGCGGAATCTGCAGGACCCGCGAGGGCAATGAACGCGGGAACCGAGGCGGTCGGTAGGCTGAGGGGAGCGGAGAAATAAGTGCTCACGATGCCACGCTCATCTTCGTCACCATCGTGCCCATATCCTTGAAATGCTCGGGAAACATGCGCGTCGTTGTTGTTGCTGTGGCGGTGATCCTGACGAATGTCGACGAGTCGAGTTTTTCACTCCATGACCATTGAATTGCAGTGAAGGAAACACCTCCATCGGTGTAGGTACCCGTGCACATGAGGGAGGCTTTCGGCTTACTCTGCGTGATCTCGTCAAGCGTGAACCACCCCGGAATCTGCCGTGCAATTGCCTCGCTCAAAGTTCCCAGAGGCAGACGTTGCTCGCTGCTGGCCGGAGTCGCGCAGATTGACAGTGTTGATGGCCGCAGATTCTTGTAATCCATAGGTCCTTGGGCGACCAGAACAACGGGGGCCAAAGGAGTAGGCGTGAGATAAGAAGGCATTTCCTCAACGCGCTGCCAGCCTAGAGGAAGGCCAATACGAGTCGAGAACTCTCTTTTCTGGCTACCGCCCAGCGTGAGTTCTGTAGTTGTACGAAGCGTGCCGCCTCGGGGAAGAAGGTTTCCTAATTCGTCAACAAGCCCTTTACGGGCGTTGTCGTACCACCGCGGATCCAGCCACGTCGGAAAATTCAGAGGGAGATGGCACAGGGGAATAAGAAGGACTGAAGCGATTGTGAGCCAGCCAAGGGCAAGAACGATATCCGTGCTAAAGCCGTGTTGCCGGGCAAAAATTGCCATTCCGCCAAGTAACGCAGTTAATGTCCATGCGCATAATCGCAGGAAATTTGCCGGATCTAATGTGTGGACGTTCGTCAAGGGCCAGGCTCGCTGCGCTAAACGCGACTTACTGAATGCGACAAAAAGTATGAAAAGAAGACGCAGAGCAAAAGCAAGAACCCACACGATCACTATCTCGCGTGGGAAGGCGTAGGCCAAGGTCGTGATCACCGTGTGCACGCATCGATGCTATGACAGGGAACAAGAGCAAATCAATTCACTGAAATTTCACCAATCGTTGGCGCGCCTGGCAGTCCCCAAGCTCCCTATGCGTACAGCGGCTAAAATATGCACAGACCACTGCGCCAGCCAGGTGCGGTGAGCCCTAATAAAGGAGTTTTCGTGGCACAGCCATCCACCTCTCGTCTTGATTCAGTTATTTCTCTTGCCAAGCGCCGCGGCTTTGTTTTCCCCTGCGGTGAGATTTATGGCGGTACTCGCTCCGCCTGGGACTACGGCCCGCTGGGTGTAGAACTCAAAGAGAACATCAAACGTCAGTGGTGGAACTACATGGTTCGCCGCCGCGCAGACGTCGTCGGGCTGGACTCCTCGGTAATCCTGCCCCGCGAGGTGTGGGTTGCATCCGGACACGTCAAGGCCTTCACCGACCCGCTCATCGAGTGCCAGAACTGCCACAAGCGTCAACGCGAAGATCAGCTCATTGAAGAACTGGCTGATAAGAAGGGTGTTGACGAATCTTCCTTGTCGCTGGAAGACGTAGCTTGCCCCAACTGTGGTGTTCGTGGTCAGTGGACCGAACCCAAGGCATTCTCGGGCCTGCTCAAGACCTTCCTTGGTCCCGTTGATGACGAGGCCGGCCTGCACTACCTGCGCCCCGAAACCGCACAGGGAATCTTCATCAACTTCGCCAATGTCATGACCGCGGCACGTAAGAAGCCGCCCTTCGGCATCGGCCAGATCGGCAAGTCTTTCCGCAACGAAATTACCCCCGGTAACTTCATCTTCCGTACCCGCGAATTTGAGCAGATGGAACTTGAGTTCTTCTGTGAGCCCGGAACTGATGAAGAGTGGCACCAGTACTGGATCGACTACCGCAAGGCGTGGTACGTCGGCCTGGGTATCGCCGAGGAAAACCTGCGCGAGTACGAGCACCCGAAGGAAAAGCTTTCGCATTACTCCAAGCGCACCGTTGACCTGGAATACCGCTTTGGTTTCCAGAACTCTGAATGGGGCGAACTTGAGGGTATTGCCAACCGCACCGACTACGACCTCGGTGTTCACGCTGAGGCCAGTGGCGCCAAGCTCGACTACTTCGACCAGGCGACCGGCGAACGCTGGACCCCCTACGTCATCGAGCCTTCCGCCGGCCTGACCCGCTCCCTCATGGCCTTCCTCATCGAGGCCTACCACGAGGACGAGGCCCCCAACGCAAAGGGCGGCGTTGATAAGCGCGTCGTCCTCAAGCTTGACCCGCGTCTGGCCCCCGTCAAGGTTGCTGTCCTGCCTCTGTCACGCAAGGACGAACTGACCGGCCCGGCACAGGAACTGGCTCAAGAGCTGCGCGATCTGTGGAACATCGAGTACGACGATGCCGGTGCTGTTGGCCGTCGCTACCGTCGCCAAGATGAAATTGGTACGCCTTTCTGCATCACCTACGACTTTGATTCCGTTGAGGATCACGCTGTCACCATTCGTGAGCGTGACTCGATGGAGCAGGTCCGTATCCCGCTCGACCAGGTCAAGTCCTACCTGATTGAGCGCTTGGGAGTTTGCTGAGTGACCTCGCAGTCTCACGCTAGTGGCCCAACCTGTTTGCAGGTTGGGCCACTGCGGCTGTTTACTCCCGTCGTTTTGGCCCCGATGGCCGGAGTGACGGATGCCCCCTTCCGTCGCCTGTGCCGCATGTTCGGTGAAGAGGCCTTGGGTGGACCTTCGCCCCTGACCGGCACGCCCAGCCCAGCCGCTCTTCCCGGCGTCGCCGAAAGCGCTCGCCCAGCCGAGGCCTCGGAAATCGGGAAAGAAAGCGGTGCGCGCGAAGAACTGACGCCCCACGTCGATGCGCCTGCGGGTCTGTACGTCATGGAGATGGTGACCTCGCGAGCCCTTGTCGAGGGCAATGCGCGCACGATGGCGATGATTCGCCCAGATCCCGCCGAGCGCGTGCACTCCGTGCAACTGTACGGCGTGAACCCGCAGGTTATGGCGCGCGCAACCCAGATCATGATCGAAGGCGAATACGCCGATCATATTGACCTCAACTTCGGTTGTCCCGTTCCCAAAGTGACGCGCAAGGGCGGGGGAGCGGCGCTTCCGTGGAAACGTGATCTGTATACCGACTTGTTGCGCGCTGTTGTCACGCAAGCGCGCGTGAGTGGGGATGCACGTGGCCGTGAGATTCCGGTGACAGTAAAGATCCGCATGGGAATCGATAGCGAGCACGAGACCGGCCTTGAGGCCGCGCAGATCGCCCAGGAACTTGGTGCGGCGGCCGTGACCGTACACGCTCGCACCCAAACTCAGCACTACGCGGGCCAAGCGCATTGGGACTACATTGCGCGCGTCAAGGAAGCCCTGGATATTCCGGTCTTCGGTAATGGTGACGTTTTCGAGGCCGCGGATGCGATCGCGATGATGCGTCAGACCGGGTGCGATGGCATTTCTGTTGGCCGAGGCGCGCAGGGGCGGCCGTGGATTTTCCGTGATATCGTTGCCGCCTACCACGGGCGGCCTGCCTTCCCTTCACCTTTACTTCACGAGGTTGCCGCTATCATCGAAACCCATGCGCGCTGGTGCGTGGAAGAAGAAGGCGACGAGGACCGCGCGATGCGCGAAATGCGTAAGCACATCGGCTGGTACCTGCGTGGTTTCAAGGTGGGTGGGCCGCAGCGCCACGCGCTGGGGATGGTCTCTACGCTTGATGAACTGAGCGATCGCCTGACCGATTTGGATCTCGATCAAGATTTTCCCGAGGCCGCGCGTGGGCCTCGTGGGCGCGCTGGGGGAGAGAAGACCCCGCACCTGCCCGATGGGTGGTTGGAACACCGATACTTGACCGACGCCGAGCGGGCGTCGATTCATCATGCAGAAGTTGGCTACTAAAGGGCTGCTTAGTAGAGGGGACGTCATGGAGCCTGTTGTTATTGGACGCAGTGATTTGGGCGAGGCCTACGGCGCAGCACCTTCGGGTGTGGGCGCGGGATTGCTTGACCCCGCGGGTGCTATTCCCCAACGAGGCCGAGTGCTTCTGGGCGGTGGGCAGCCGGTAGTTTTCATTGTTCCCCTGATGGCGGGGGATGCGCGTGGAGTCCTTGAACAGATCGAGGCCGCCGTATCTGAGCCGCACGATATGTTCGAGTGGCGCGTGGACTACTTAGACGTCCTAACGGGGCTTTCAGGTGAAGAACTGAGTGACCAGGCCCGCGAAGAGATTTCGAAGTCTGCTGCAGAGATCTTGGGTGCTTCTGATGTGCCTGTTTTGGCTACTGTTCGCACAGTTGCTCAGGGTGGAAAGGCTGAAGTTTCAACGCCGGTTTATGGCCAGATCATTGAGCTGCTGGCCGAGTGTGGGATGGATGCGGTAGACGTGGAAATGGCTCCGGCTGCGCCAGCATTGACCGAGAAGGCCCACGTCGCTGGCGCGAAGGTCGTCATGTCCTTCCATGACTTTGAGGTGACTCCCGAATCAGAGATCATGCGGGAGCTTTTGGAAACCATGGCAGTTTTGGGCGCGGACGTCGCAAAGCTTGCGGTTTTGGCCAATTCGGAGCGAGATGCACTCAATGTTGAATTGGTGCAAAGGTGGGCAGCTGAGTACGTGTCGGTTCCCTCAATCGTTTTGGCGATGGGTGAGTTCGGCCGTCAGACGCGTGCAACTCAGCCGGAAGATGGGGGAGTTGCCTCTTTCGTTGCCGTGAGCGGACGTGAGAGTGCGCCCGGTCAATGGGGAGCACAGGAATTGGCGGAGAGGCTTGGACGCGAATAAAGGTCCTCGCGAATGCTTTTCAGGGGAGAAATATCCCTTGAGGAGTACCTGAGACTGAAAGACAAAACTGGGGCGCCTCCGAAGAGACGCCCCAGTTGAAGTCAGATTCAACTAATCAGTTGAGATCCTTGGTCGCTGCGCGCAGCATCCAGGCCTGCTTCTCTAGGCCGGTTGCAATGCCGGTCAGCAGGTCGTTGGACAGGTGATCGTGCTCGTCAACGGGATCAAGGGTTGCCTTGATGCGCTCGGAGGTTGCTAGCAGGTGCTCTTCGTAGAGGCGAGCAGTCTTATCGGTGGGCAGGAAGCCTGCCTCGAGGGGCTCAACCAGTGAGGTCGCTGCAACGGTCGCTGCACGCGCATCGGGTGAAACCTCGATGGCGGCCATACGTTCAGCAACATCATCAGCGGCAAGGCGAACCTCGTCGATGATTTCATCCAGGTGCAGGTGGAGCGAACGGAAGCCGGGGCCTTCGATGTTCCAGTGTGCCTGCTTGCCCTGAAGCGACAGAGCGGTCAGATCAACGAGAGCCTGCTGAAGAGCTGCTGCAACAACGGGGTGTGCGTGAGTCATATTGTTCTCCTAAAACCTATCTGAACGTGCGGCCCGTTGTAGGACGCACCCTTGCTATCACTTCTGACAACTCCATTTTTGACGATTACATTCCCTTTCGCACCATAAGGTGAAATATCCGACAAGGGTTGTGACACGACATCGATAAAGCGTCCAGAAGTGCTCAAAAATCGCGGAATTTACTTAAACAGTGTTCCCAAAATCGAACGCGTCAGCGAGCGTGCTGCAGTCGTTCCAACGGACTTGACCGTCGACTCAATCACACGCTGCGTGGCGCGCGCACGACGTTCCTCAGCCTTTTCGGCCTCGCGACGCTTACGCTCTTCGGCCTTCTCGACCTCGCGCTGCAAGCGTTCAAGTTCCTTCTGGCGCGCTGCCTCTTCCTTCGCTGCCTGCTTCTCGGCTTCCTTCTGTGCCTTCGCTTCTTCAAGCTGACGCTGCGCTTCGGCGGCCTTTTCTTCCGCGGCTTTAGCGGCATCTGCAAGACGGGCTTGCATCAATTCGAATGCCGATTCGTTATCGACCGCGTCGCGGTAACGCGACAGGAGCGGCGAGGAATTGATGATTGAAGAGACAACACCGGGATCGGCGGGGCCCATCACAGCGGCGGGTGCATCCAGCATGGTCGGAGCCACCGGGGTCGGGCGTCCCTTCTCATCCAGTACCGTCACGACAGCCTGACCAGTACCCAGCGAAGTCAACACCTCAGTCAGATCCAGGGGAGAAGTTGGGAAGGTCGAAACTGCCTTCTTGAGGTTTGCTGCATCGTTTGGAGTATGCGCGCGCAGTGCGTGCTGAACGCGTGAACCAAGCTGAGCCAGAACCTCGTCGGGAACATCGGTGGGGGACTGTGTAACAAAGACAATTCCCACGCCCTTGGAACGGATCAGACGCACTGTCTGCACGACTGCCTGGAGGAACTGCTTCGAGGCATCGGTGAAGAGCAGGTGTGCCTCGTCAAAGAAGAAGACCAACTTAGGCTTATCGGGGTTGCCCACTTCCGGCAAAGTTTCGAAGAGCTCAGCCAAGAGCCACATGAGGAAGGTCGAGAACAAAGCGCCCTGGCTGCCCAAGTCGGGTAGTTCCAGCGACGAAATGACGCCGCGACCGTCCATTGACACGCGCATAAGGTCAGCGATATTGAAGGCCGGCTCACCGAAGAATACATCGCCGCCCGATGCCTCCAGAGCAGCAAGCTCACGCAGGATCACGCCTGCAGTTGCCGGTGAAACACCGCCGATTCCCTTGAGTTCTTCCTTGCCTTCGTCATTGTTTGTCAGGTAGTCAATGACCGAGCGCAGGTCCTTCAGGTCAATCAGCGCGAGCTGCTGACCATCGGCCCAGTGGAAGATCAACTGAAGGGCTGAGGCTTGAGTGTCGTTCAAGCCCAGTACGCGCGAAAGCAGAAGGGGGCCAAATTCGGTGATGGTTGTGCGGATCGGCACGCCTTCGCCGCGGCCACCCAGAGTGAGCAGTTCCGTGGGGAATGCTTTGCCTTCCCAGTTCTGGCCAATGCTTGCGCAGCGTGCAAGGAGCTTTTCAGAAGAGGTACCCGCCTGAGCTAGACCGGTGAGGTCACCCTTGATATCGGTGACAAAAACGGGGACTCCCGCTTCCGAGAGACGCTCGGCCATCAGTTGGAGGGTTCGCGTCTTACCGGTACCGGTAGCGCCTGCAACCAAGCAGTGACGGTTCATGAGCCCCAACGGAATTCCGACAGGTGCACCGGGAACCGGAGTATCGCCATCCAAGAAAGCACCCAGTCGCATTGAAGGCGAGGTAAAGGAGTAGCCCGCGCGGACCTGCTCTGCGTAGCCCTGCAGTTCGCCTTCGCTTGCCGAGGCCTGGGCCGGCTCAGCGGAAGCGGCTTGGGCAGGTGCAGCTGGGGCAGCCGGCGCACTTTCCGCAGGCGCAGCTTCCGGGGTTTGGGCGGGAGCGGCTTCGGAAGGAGCTGTCTGCTCAGCCAAAGCGTTATCGAGGGCTGCCTGCGCGGCCTCGGCCTTCTCGGTTGCTGCATCGGCAGCGGCGGCCTGGGACGCGGCCTCGTTCTGGTCGCCCTGGCCACCTTGAGCGGCAAGAGCAGCATCGAGAGCAGCTTGTGCAGCCTGAGCCTTTGCGGCAGCTGCTTCGGCGGCTGCCTGCGCGGCCTCGGCCTTCAGGCGTGCAATTTCAGCGGAATCGGTCATTGTGGGTCCTCGCAGTGTTGTGGTGGAAGTGGTCGTTAGGCATTCCAGTGCTGACGCAGCGCGTCGCACACGGCATTGTAGGTTGAGTGGTCTACGGTCGCTCCCTCGCGGCGAACATCGCCGGGGGCAACAATGAGTAGGCGGTCCAGGCGCACTTGACTGGGGCGGCCCTGCGGATCCCATGCGCCGGTTCCGATCGGGAACCAGTAGCGTCCCCAATGCGCCTCTTGCTCGGCATCTTTGCGGTGGTCCTTGGACGTTAACTGGGCAACAACAAGCCCCTGCTGTACTCGCGAAAGCACGACAACGGGACGATCCTTGCCCTGGGTTGGGTCCTCTTCATAGGACACCCACGTCCACACGACCTCGCCGGGATCGGCATCCCCATCGGGATTTGGTTCGTATTGGAAGGGAGGGAGTCCGTGTTCGCGAACGTCCCACACTTTGTTTCCCTTCCCCGAGGCCTGGGCTGTGGAGGAAGAAGTACGTGCGGTGTGTGAACTGCGTGAAGAAGAGGAAGAACGGGAGGAGGATCGTGACGAGGAACGTTTGCGTCCCTTCGAGGAACCCATTTCCTCTTTCATACTTTGGCCTGCGGCCTGGATAAAGATCGCGAGAAGTCGCTTAATGAAGTCCACGTGGTCTCCAGGTTTGATGGAACAATACCCTAAGTCTAAAGGGACGGAGGCTCTTATTCCGTGGCAAAAATGCGAGGTCGAACGCGTGCGGTTTCAAACCATGCGCATTGGCCGGGTGCAAGAGGAGTGTCGCTGTTGAGCTGAGTGGGTAAAACCCCCGTTGAGACAAGCGGTCGGTGCTCTGAAGGCACAACGACAGTGGAGTCCGAGGCGTTGAAAACAACCAAAACTTGAGCGCTCATATGGACCAGGCAATCAGGTCCAGCCCAAGAGAGGCCTCGTACATGAGCAAGGGATCCAGTTCCCATTCCGTGCTCAGCTCGGGTACGCAGCGCCTGCTGGATTAGCAACGCAAAGGAAGAAGGAACGGCATCGCTTGGTGGCGAATCAAAGTAAATGGCTCCAGGAAGGGCGAGTGCAAACAGAGTTCGCGCACGATGGAGCTCGCTATCCTCGTAGGGAAGAGCTGGCCATGCAGCCACGTGTCCCAAAGGATCACGGTTCATAAAAGTATTGGCGATGGCATCGCACAGCTGCGGGTTCTTCCACTCGATGTCGAGAAAAGTGTCATTGCGCAGGTGGTGGAACCAGGACTCTTGAAGAATTTCCTTCAGATCCGCATCATCCATATGCGGCAGGCTGGAGGTGAGGATAGGCAGAGTATCCGTATTAGCAACCTCGGCCATCACCAGGCGAAGTAGATGCATGAACTCTTGGCGCTCAGATGAATGCGGTCCGTAGTGTGTGAGCGGCAAAGTCCCAAGATCGATCCCGTCGGCTTCTGCATCAACGCATGCCCGCACGCGGCCAAGCAGCGTTGTTACCGATTCATCGCTGGAATAAGGCCCGTTGAAATCGCGCGTATTCCATTCAGCAGAGGCGGGAAGATGGACGATGATCTTGATGCCGACCCTATGGAACTTCCTGACAAGAGCAGCGAGTTCCGGATTGACTCCCCAGATCATTTGGGGAATCGGGGAAATGAGTAGCGCATCTACGCCCACTCGAGCGAACTGAATCGCTTCCTTGCTCAGCAGCCGAGCAATCTCATGGTCAATGCGCTGGGGGATACGGCAAATTGCAGGTGAATGCCACCACGGGTGTGTGCCTTTCCGGGCAGCATGAACCAACGTCGTTACTACCTGGGTCCCCTTCGCTGCATTCACAGCACTATTCTTGCAGTTTTAGGCATCGAAAGGGTAGTTGAAGCAGTTAGGCTTATCACGTGCACACTCAGTATCCGTATAGCTCCGCAGACCGTGACCGTTACGTTTCAGAGACTCAAAAGTCCTCTGTTCGTACAGATTTTGAACGCGATCGAGCCAGAGTGTTGCATTCCTCAGCGCTGCGACGTTTGGGCGAAAAAACGCAGGTCCTGGGGCCAACCTCTGATGATTTCGTGCGTACGCGCCTGACCCATTCCCTTGAAGTTGCACAGGTGGGACGCGAGCTGGGGAAGGAACTGGGGGCCAACCCCGATGTTGTTGATGCCGCATGCCTGTCCCACGACCTCGGCCATCCGCCATTTGGACACAATGGTGAACGTGCGCTTAATGAACTTGCAGCTGAGATCGGTGGCTTTGAAGGGAATGCGCAGACACTGCGAATCGTTGCGCGCCTTGAACCAAAGGTCATCGCTGAGGAAGGCCCTGCTGGCCTGAATCTTACGCGCGCAACCCTCGATGCGATTTGCAAATACCCCTGGGCGAAGGGTGAAGGCCCGAACCGGGAAAAATCCCTGCGGAAGTATTCGGTCTACGACGATGATCGCCCGACTTTTGAATGGATGCGTGAAGGCGTAACTCCCGGGGCACGCTGCCTGGAAGCTCAAATCATGGATCTTTCCGATGACATCGCGTACTCGGTGCACGACGTCGAAGACGCGGTTGCACCGGAAAGATGGATCTTGAGCACTTGCGCAGCGATGCACACACCCAAGGTGTCATTGACTCGACGATGAAGTGGTATGGGACCTCGGTTTCTGAAAATGATCTCATTCAGGCATTTGAGCGCCTGGTGACCATGCCCGAATGGCTCAGTGCTTTCAGTGGCTCCTATGCGGATTTGGCCGCCTTAAAAGACCTCACCAGCGAGCTGATCGGCCGATTCTGTAACGCGACAGTTGCGGCCACCCGTGAACTTGCAGGAGACGAACCCCTGGGCCGCTACCGTGCGGAACTTGTTGTTCCTGCGCAAACCCGCGCTGAAATCCAGGTTCTCAAGGGCATGGCTGTCCACTACGTCATGAGCCCACGCGAAAGCGAACCTGTGTACTACCAGCAGCGCACGCTGCTCAATGACCTGGTTGATACTCTTATCAACGCCGGCCCCGAATACCTTGAACCTCCTTTTGCCGCTCAATGGCGCGCAACCACGGATGAGGGGAAGCGTTTGCGGGTCGTTATCGACCAAGTCGCCTCGTTGACAGATATCTCAGCTTCACGCTGGCACGCGAAGCTGTGCGGGATGCTGTCCTCGCAGCTTTAAACAGCGCTCCGCTGCCAATCCACATGCCCCTGCTAAGGAAGTGTCCACTCGCTAAACTGAACTCATGGCCGGCCTGATCCTCAAAGAAGACATCGCCGCCGTACGTGATGCCTCGCGCATTGAAGAAATCGTCGGCGAGCGCGTCGCACTGCGCCCTGCGGGTGTTGATTCTTTGAAGGGCTTGTGCCCATTTCATGATGAACGCACGCCCTCGTTCCATGTTCGTCCCTCCCAAGGGTTTTGGCACTGTTTTGGCTGTGGAGAAGGTGGGGACGTCATCAGCTTTGTTCAGAAAGTTGATTCTCTTTCCTTTACCGAGGCCGTGGAAGCCTTGGCCCTCAAAGCTGGGATTACTTTGCGTTACGAGGCCGCGGGAAGTGGGACTCTTCGCCGCGAGGAGCCGGGTCGCCGCCAGCGCCTTCTTGATGCGCACCGCGTGGCTGAGGAGTTTTATCAGGCACAGCTCACTTCCCCCGAAGCGCATCTTGGGCGTCAATTTTTAGGACGCAGGGGCTTTGATGAAGCGATGTGTCGGCACTTTGGGATTGGTTACTCTCCGGCCTCGTGGGATGCGCTGACGCGCCACCTTCGTTCGAAGGGGTTCACCGATCAAGAGATTGAAACTGCCGGTCTGGCGACTCGGGGTAACCGCGGACTTTATGACCGTTTCCGTGGAAGGCTGATGTGGCCAATCCGCGATATTACGGGCGCGACTGTTGGTTTTGGTGCCCGGCGTTTGAACGATGAGGACAAGGAATCCCCGAAGTACCTCAACACCCCTGAAACACCGATTTATCACAAGTCCCAAGTCCTGTACGGTTTGGATCTTGCGAAGAAAGAAATTACTCAGGGACGCAAGGTTGTCATTGTTGAGGGCTACACCGATGTCATGGCTGCCCATGCTGCGGGAGTCGGGTGTGCGGTTGCAACCTGTGGCACCGCTTTTGGGGAAGAACACGTCAAGATTGTTCGCCGACTCTTGGGAGATACCGCCGATAGTGCAGCGGGAGTCGTTCTAAGCAATGGGAAGACCCATGGCGGTGAAGTGATCTTCACCTTCGATGGTGATGCGGCTGGTCAAAAAGCTGCGCTTCGTGCTTTTGATATGGATCAAAACTTTGCCGCGCAGACCTTTGTTGCCGTCGAGCCCCATGGAATGGACCCCTGCGAATTGCGCATGGCTCAAGGCGAGCGCGCGGTTGTGGAACTGGTGAACTCTCGGACTCCGCTTTTCGAGTTCGTCATTCGCTCCGTCCTGCGCCAATTGGACCTCAGGACTGCGGAGGGGCGCGTTAAGGCCCTTCGAGCCGCGGCTCCCGTGGTTGCTCGCATTCGTGACCGCGCCCTCCAACGCGAATACACCAGGTCGCTTGCCGGCTGGATTGGAATGGATATCTCCGAGGTCGCGCGCGCGGTGCGCTCCTCTGGGAACTCACGCCCCGCTCCGAACGGACGCGGAGCGACTCCCGAGGCCTCGGCCCCTATGCCCGCAAGGCGCGGTCCGGAAGACCCCGTGTCAAAGATTGAACGCCAGGCCCTGGAAGCGCTGGTTCAATACCCCATGTACGTGGTGGGTTCGGGATTTGAAGAACTCGGGGGAGAGGCATTCTCGGTTCCCTCTTACCGCGCTGTTCACGACGCGATTCGAGCCGCAGGCGGTCTTGACGCCTTCATCAAACTTTTTCGGCAGGCCGAGGAACACTTCGGAAAAGGGGAGAAAGCCGTTCAAGCTGCGACTCGTGCCTTCGTCGATGACGTGCGCGAGCTGATGATTCCCGAGGTTGCAGCGGTTTTGATGGAACTTGCGGTTGCCCCGTTGCCGCAGGATCGCGAGGACCAGCTTCGCGCATACTGTCGCGGAGCGATGGGGGCAATGGTGCGTTTGGATGTCACGCGCAGACTGGCTGATGCGAATGCGAACCTTCAGCGCCTGAGCGAAGATGATCCGCAGTACACCCAAGCATTCCGAGAGCTGATGCGTCTGGAAGAAGTACGGCGCCGCTTTACCGAACGCGCGCAATAGCCTTCGAGCAGCAGGTGCTACTCCAGTCCAACGCTTTCTCGCAGCTGACGTTCGAATGAATGAGCCACTGCGATTCCTTCATCATCCAGTGGGCCGTTGGCCGAGAGGACGGAGAATAGCTCACCGTCTTCACGCCTGCGAATTTGTCCGGTGATCACCGTTCCAGAAGGAGCCGTGACATTTCGGACAACGACCTGCGTGCGGTTCACCTTCTCAGAAAGGTCTTCCATAAAAGGACGCATTGACGAGTCGCTGGATTTCAGAGTCAAAGGAGTGCGGGAAGGATCCACCCAGGTCACGCGAAGTTCCTGCTTTTCGCCGTTCCATCGCGCGTTTTGGATTTCGTACCACATTCCCGAATCAACAACGTGATCATCGTCGATCAGGATCAAAGCAAAACGTCCCGAAACCAGAACCCTCGAATCGGAGAGCTCAATATGGGGCGAATTGGCATCCCCTGTGGGAACAACGCCTTGCCAGGCCAGTTTTGTGTTGTCACTTTCCGTGCTCATTGAAGTGTCACCACCGCTGGAATCGAGACGCCGGGAGCTTTGGCCCACAGGCGAACATCATCCAGTGCGGCGCGAGCGCCGAAAAGTCGCACATCCTGGGAGTCTGAAGCGAAGAGATTGATATCCGCACGCATTGATGCTTGAGCAAGAGAGGCGGGGGAGTGATCAGGCATCGAACAGCGCAGCTGGCGTGTGTCTTTGCTTCCGCGTTCCAAAGAACGTGAAGCCCGATCAAGAAGCGCGTTTTCAATGGTTTCTGCCGATGAGAAGTCCTCGCTTGCCACCGCGGACTTCGGCAGTGTCTGAGCGATGCAATCCCAATTGGCTGTTGTCGAAGCGGCCTGTTCCGAGTTCGCAAAAGCAGAAGTCGTCTGCGAAGGCTGGGGGAGGGCTAAATCTGAAGAGGTGCCGGTTCGGACAATCCACGAAGGGGTCTTTCCGCTTTGGCCGATCAGTCGCTGGGCCAGCGCATCAACATCGTGCTCGCCCTCATCGAGGTTGATCGCGTAGGCATTCGCCAATTGCACTGCCGAGGCGTAGCGCCCAAGTGCGACTGCGCCAAGCTGGCGTGCTTCTTCGCTCGAGGTCATGGTCGGGTTTGCCGCGGTCTGAAGATCCCGGCGAGCCGAGATGACTAGCCAGGAGACGAAATCCTTCACCGTATAGGGAGCTTCTGCAATCGCCTCGGGTTGGGGGAGTGAAGCGGCATCCTCGCGGCCCTTCCAGGGCTCCCATACTCCTCCGAGGAATTCCAAGCGTTCCCGGGAACTCGTTGCTACGGCCTCGAGAGCGGAAGAGCAAGAGGCGCACTGGGTGGCAAGGGAAGCAAGGGAATGAGCGCGATCGGCGGCCGCGGCCTCGGTGCGCGCGGAGGTGTCACGAGAGAGTGCGAAACCGGTCAATGCGGGCAGGCTACTGGGGGATTCCACGTGGATTCCACACGCTCCAAGGCAAAGAGCACAGGCAGCAACGAACGCAGTGAAGAGTTTCGGGTGTTTCACAACAACATCATCCCATGGTCAAAAGACGAGTACGATTGCCTAGAATACCGTGTCGCGTGAAGGAGTGAAGGTGGCATCCACACAGATTGAAGAACAAGTCCGTGCGCTGGTTGAAGGTATTGTCACCGGGGCCGGAGCCGAACTTGATGCGGTGACTATTCTCAAGCAGAATGGCGCCTTGGTCTGCCGAATCACCGTCGAAGAGCCCCTGGGAAGCGAAAAGCTATCCTCTGATGCGCTCGCGGATATCTCACGCGCGATTTCCAAAACTATGGATGCCGCTGACCCGATTTCTGACGCATACATGCTGGAGGTCTCCACTCCGGGTCTCGAACGCGAATTGAAGAAAGCTGACCATTGGATGCGCCAAATTGGCGGATTGGTCAGCGTCAAGATGCGAAATGGTGACAAATTTGTGGGACGGGTCAGCAATGCCGACGATAAAGGCGCTACTGTAGATACTGGCGCTGAAAGCCACACAATTGCATATGACGAGATCAAGAAGGCGCGTTCGCGCGTCGACTTCGGCTCGTGGGAATGAGGGACGCTATGGAAATCGATATGACCGCCCTGCGAATGGTCGAACATGAGAAAGGGGTATCGCTCAATACCCTTGTTGATGCCATCGAAGAGGCATTGCTGAAGGCGTACCACAACATCCCCGGCGCAATTGCAAAGGCTCGAATTGAGATCGATAAGCGCACGGGTCGCGTGACCGTTATGGCCACCGAAGAAGACGAAGAGGGTAACCCCATCGGCGAATTCGATGACACCCCCAAGAACTTCGGCCGCATTGCACAGTCCACCGCGCGTTCCGTCATCATGCAGCGCCTGCGCGATGCTGATGATCAGCGTGTTTTGGGTGACTTTGCCGGCAAGACCGGTCAGATTGTGACCGGTGTCGTGCAGCAGTCGCGTGACTCGCGTATGACCACCGTGAAGCTGGCCGATGATTTCGAGGCCATTCTTCCCGATTCGGAGAAGGTCCCCGGAGAGGACTACTCGCACGGAACTCGCCTGCGCGCACTGATCGTTTCCGTCGAGCGTACCGACCGCGGTGCTCGTATTACCCTTTCGCGCACCCACCCCGGTTTGGTCAAGGGACTGTTTGAGCGTGAGGTTCCCGAAATTCAACAGGGACTGGTTCGGATCAAGGCCATTGCCCGCGAGGCCGGTCACCGCTCGAAGATTGCCGTGGTTGCTACTCGCGAAGGTGTGAATGCCAAGGGCGCGTGCATTGGCCCGATGGGTTCGCGTGTTCGTGCGGTGATGACGGAACTTGGCGGCGAGAAGATCGACATCGTGGACTGGTCTGAAGATCCGGCACGTTTCGTTGCAAATTCGCTGTCTCCGGCACGTGTGGCCCGAGTTGTCGTTCACTCCGTGGAGCAGCGCACTGCAACAGCTATCGTTCCCGACTTCCAGCTTTCGCTGGCAATTGGTAAGGAAGGACAGAACGCTCGACTTGCCGCGCGTCTGACCGACTACCACATCGACATTCATTCCGATACCGAGAATGGCGAAGAAGGACTGGCATCGCGTTCGTCCACACCTGATGACGTGATCAGTCGCTCACAATCCGATGGCTTGGAAGAGGACTGACTCGGCTAAGCTTAAAGGCGTGTCTGACTCCACTCTGATGCTTCGCACCTGTGTGGGGTGTGGATTACGCGCGCAACGTGCGGAACTCATCCGTGTTGTTGCGACCTCTGACGGGGATCTGCATGTTGATCACCGTCGTCAACTTCCCGGTCGGGGAGCGTGGTTTCATCCCGAGGCCCGCTGCCTAGACCTCGCCCGCCGCAAGCGGGCGCTCGGGCGTTCACTGCGTCGATCAGTAGAAATGACTGACGAACAGTGGGCTGAACTGGGGAAGGAAATTCTGTCTGCGGCGCACAGGGCGCCGGACAACGAGTAGCGAAAGCGGGTTGAAAGCCCATGGGCACCCGATGAGTACCCAGCGATGAGCTGCCTGCATTATCAGTGATACGTCTCCGTTCGGGGACGTTCCCGAACAAGGAGAAAAGTGGCAAAACTGCGTGTCCACGAGCTCGCCAAAGAGCTCGGAATCCCCAGCAAGGAATTGCTGGCCTACCTGCGAGACAAGGGCGAATACGTTAAAGCTTCTTCGTCCGCACTTGAACCGCCCGTAGCGCGTGAAGCGCGCGAGCACTTTGAAAAGCTTTCCGGTTCAGCATCGGGTGACGCTAAGAGCGCCCCGAAGAAGGCAGCCCCCAAGCCCAAGGCAAAGGCTTCCACCAAGACCGCTGAAACCGCCTCGGCAGCACCCGCACAGGACGACGCTCCTGCATCTGCCGAAGCTCCCAAGCCTTCTGCTCATAAGCCTGGGCCTCGTGCGCCCAAGGCAGCAGCACCAAAGGCCACAGCTTCCGAAAAGGCCGAAGCTGCCCCCCGTGCTCCCAAGCCGGCGCCGCGTCAGGCTCGTGGAAGCAGCGAGGAAGCCCCCAAGCCTGCAGCTGGCGCTCCGAAGCCCGGAGCTCCTCGCGCCCCGCGTCCCGGTGGCTCTGCAGCCAAGCCGGGTGCGCCTCGTCCCGGAGCACCCCGTCCCGGCGGCCCTCGCCCCGGAAACAACCCCTACGCATCCAGCCAGGGCATGCCCCGTCCCGGTGGCAGCCAGGGTGGTCGCGGTGGAAACCGTCCCGCACGTGGCGCACAGGGCGAACGCCCGGCACGTCCCGGTGGTGCTCAGGGAGCACGCCAGGGTGGGCCTCGTCCGCAGCGCAGTGGTGCACCTTCCGGTGGCGGCCCGCGTCCGAACCCGGGAATGATGCCCGGACAGGCGAACTTCGCTCGCTCGGGTGGTCCCGCACCTTCTTCTGAACGTCCTCGTGGTGGCCGAGGCCGCGGTACCCGTCCGGGTGGCGGTAACGGTGGCGGCCAGGGTGCTCCCGGAGCAAATGCCGGTGGCGGTTTCGCTCCGCCGCGCGGTGGTCGCGGTGGCGGCCGCGGTGCAACGCCGGGTGCATTCGGTCGCGGTGGCGGCAAGAGCTCGCGCGGACGTAAGTCGAAGCGCGCAAAGCGTCAAGAGTTTGAACAGCAGAACGCACCCGTCATTGGTGGTGTTTCGATTCCTCGCGGTGATGGACAGCAGATCCGCATCCGTCAGGGTGCCTCTCTTGCTGACTTCGCTGAGAAGATCAACGTTAATCCCGCAGCGCTGGTGACCGTCCTCTTCCACCTGGGAGAGATGGCAACCGCTACGCAGTCGCTGGATCAGGACACCTTCGAAGCACTGGGCGCAGAGCTCGGCTACGACGTCAAGGTTGTTTCGCCTGAAGACGAGGATCGCGAACTGCTCGAGTCCTTCGACATCGACCTCGAAGCCGAAGAACTGGACGATGCAGAAAACATGCAGCCGCGTCCCCCGGTCGTCACGGTCATGGGCCACGTCGACCACGGTAAGACCAAGCTGCTCGACGCAATCCGTCACACCGACGTTGTCGACTCTGAGCACGGTGGTATTACCCAGCACATTGGTGCCTACCAGGTGCAGGTGAAGTCCGAGGATGGAACTCCTCGCCGTATCACCTTCATCGATACCCCCGGTCACGAGGCCTTCACCGCTATGCGTGCCCGTGGTGCGCAGGTCACCGATATTGCGATCCTCGTGGTTGCAGCGGATGACGGTGTCATGCCTCAGACTGTTGAAGCAATCAACCACGCGCAGGCCGCTGGCGTGCCGATCGTTGTTGCAGTCAACAAGATCGATAAGGAAGGCGCGAACCCCGATAAGATTCGTGCCCAGCTCACCGAATATGGCCTGGTTGCCGAAGAGTACGGTGGCGACGTCATGTTCGTCGACATCTCGGCCAAGCAGCGCAAGGGTATCCGTGAGCTTCTCGAGGCCGTGCTGCTGACTGCTGATGCAGCGCTGACCCTTGAAGCGAACCCCGATACCGATGCCCGCGGTGTCGCTATCGAAGCGAACCTGGATAAGGGCCGCGGTGCAGTGGCGACCATGCTGGTTCAGCGCGGTACCCTGCGCGTCGGCGATTCCCTGGTTGTCGGTTCCTCGCACGGCCGTGTTCGTGCGATGTTCGACGACAGCGGTAACGATGTCGCCGAGGCCGGACCCTCGACCCCCGTTGCAGTGCTGGGCTTGACCTCGGTTCCTCGCGCTGGTGACTCCTTCTTGGTCGCCACCGATGACCGTACTGCCCGCCAGATCGCTGATAAGCGCGAGGCCGCAGAACGTCAGGCCATGCTGGCCAAGCGCCGTAAGCGCGTCTCCCTTGAGGACTTCGATAAGGTCCTTAAGGAAGGCGAGGTCGATACCCTCAACCTGGTCATCAAGGGTGACGTCTCCGGTGCTGTTGAAGCCCTGGAAGACTCGCTGCTGCGCATCGATGTGGGCGAAGAGGTTGCTCTTCGCATCATCCACCGCGGTGTTGGTGCAATTACCCAGAACGACGTCAACCTGGCAACCGTGGACAACGCGGTCATTATTGGCTTCAATGTCCGCCCGGCTGAACGCGTTCAGGAACTGGCCGATGCCGAGGGCGTCGAGATCAAGTACTACAACGTCATCTACTCGGCGATCGACGATGTCGAGGCCGCGATGAAGGGCATGCTCAAGCCGATCTACGAAGAGGTCGCACTGGGCAGCGCGGAGATCCGTCAGGTCTTCCGTTCCGGCAAGTTCGGCAACATCGCAGGTTCGATTGTCCGCAATGGCACCATCAAGCGTGGAACCAAGGCTCGCCTGGTCCGCGACGGTGTGGTTGTTGCAGACAACCTGGAGATCGCATCGCTTCGCCGCGAGAAGGACGATGTCACCGAGGTCCGCGAGGGCTACGAATGTGGTATCACCTTGGGTTACAAGGACATTCAAGAAGGCGACATTATCGAGACCTGGGAAATGCGCGAAAAGCCGCGTGACTGAGGTCTTCGCTGAGACAAGGGTTTGGGCCCCGCACCTGCTGGTGCGGGGCCCAAACTTTAGTTTTCTGAGCCGCTGTTTCGAGCGCGGCGTGATTGAATGCTCTCGAAACAGCAGGGAGGGTGCGACTACATGCCGCCCATGATCTGTGCGACGAGGATCTTGCCGATCATGGCAACGGGGTAGACCAGCGCATAGCCCAAGGAGACGCGCGGATCCATATTCGTTCGAGAGTTTGCGAAGGCAAGGACTGCAGGCTGTGTTTGAGCACCAGCGAGTAGACCAGAGAGCTTCGTTCCCCCCATCTTGAACAACCAGCGCATGACGACGTACAGGCCAATGGCCATGATCGAGGTCATGATGATTCCCAGCAAGAGGATCTGCAGCCAGGTTCCAGAGGTGAAGGCCTTTTCGATCTGTCCACCTGCGTTAGCACCCGCTTGTGCGAGGAAGACCAGAAGGCCGAACTCTGCCAGAACCTGACCGGCCGTGAACGGCATTGCGGTCACGAAGGGACCAATGCGTCCCAGACGTCCGAAGATCAGGCCGACGATCAACGTTCCAGCAGCCGAACCAATCGAGAAGTATGCGCCGGTTGGGGTAAAGATCGGGATTTCACCAATGAGAATGCCCAGTGCCATGCCGACGCCCAGAGCGATTGGGTTCAGGTCGGAGAGGCCTCGTGCAGAGTCACCAAAGAACTTCGTAATCTCGCGCATCTTTGAGGTGGGTGCCACGACACGAACGCGGTCGCCCTGCTGAAGGATCAGTCCGGGTTCGGCGATCATATCGACATCGCCTCGGCGCACACGGGAAATTGTTGCGGAGTATTTATCCGCCAGGCCCAGTTCTTCAACGGTATGACCGGCGAGCTTCGGGTTAGAAATCGTCACGCGACGGAAATCCAAGTAGGCGCGGTCTTCGATCAAGGAGTGCGATGAGGGGTGACCGAGTTCAGTTGCAACTCGGGCAACCAACTCACGCGGGCCAACGACGGTCACCAAGTCGCCCTGGTCAAGGGTGTCGTTCATCGAAGGACGCATGATGGGGCCGGTTTCGCCTCGGCGTAGACGCGAGAAGGTCACCTTTGAACCCATCATTGTGTGGATATCGCCGATGCAGGGATGGTCTCCGCGTTCGACGCGAATCGTACGGTTCGCCAGGGGAGAGGGGGCATCTTTATCGCGCTTGCCATAAGAAAGGGCTGCTGCAGAAGCGATGAGCATTCCGACGACGCCGAAGAGGTAAGCAATCGAATAACCGACCGTCGCAAGGTCCAACTTTCCCGAGGCCTCGCCAGCAGCGGCCAAGGCGGGAGTGTTGGTTACCGACCCGGCGAAGGTGCCCGCGATGAGTGCGGGGTCCATTCCCCACATGCGGCCGATAACTTCGCCGGCGGCTGCGGATACTCCGTAAAGGGCAACCATGGCCAAAATTGGTCCGACCGCGCTCTTGATGTTGTGGAAGAAGGAAGCGCCGGAGTTCATACCGATAGCGAAAGCGAAGAGCGCAAGGCCAAGTGTGCCCAGCTCTCGGGTGACGCGTAGGTGAATTCCGTAGGTTTCAGCCCATGCGGACAGGATGATTGCAAGGAAAAGGACAGCTGCTGCGCCCAGTCCGATGCCCTTGATCTTGATGTGGCCAAAAGCCATTCCCACGCCAATGAGGAGGAACAAGAATAGGACGGGCTGATCAGCAAGCTTGGTAAATAAGATCTCCACTGTGAGGGCTCCATTGTCTGGTGATCAGGATTTTTTCTATCCGTTTTCAGTATCTGACTCTTCTGGAAAAGGACAAAATGGGCGATTCGCAAGATTCTGCGGAAATGGTGCTAATTGCTCTTAGCTCACGTCTGACAAATTTTCGATTTTGAGGCCAAGGTCCCAGTTATCTTGCACTGTGAGATCAAAAGGCCGATGGTGACGCAAGCCCGTACGGTTAGAGACGTGATGAAGCTTCGCATTTCAGGAATTCTCGTCTCGGTCATCGTACCCAGGCGTGCGATTCCTGCCGTGTGAATTGTCGGATGGAACGCACGCCACAATCCCCGCGCACTTGCGCTACGCGTTTTCGGCCTCGGGAACAGAGAAGAACGCGCCCGCACCTGTGAAGGGGATTTTTTCATGCCAACACCCCATGATTCGCGCAAGGAATTGCGGCGCAAACCGTGCTCCTTGAAGCGGAAGCGTAGAACCGACTGGAAGGCTGATGATGACTGAAGAACAACGCCAGGTCATGACCGGCGCACAGGCCATTGTGAATACCCTTGAAGCCCTGGGGGTCACCGACGTTTTCGGTATGCCCGGTGGCGCAATTCTTCCCACTTTTGACCCATTGATGAGCTCATCACTGCACCACATCTTGGTTCGCCATGAACAGGGCGCAGGACATGCCGCGCAGGGTTATGCGCTGGCAAGTGGAAAGGTCGGCGTTGCCATCGTGACCTCGGGTCCGGGTGCAACGAATACTTTGACAGCAATCGCAGACGCGAATATCGATTCGGTCCCGGTTGTTGTGATCTCTGGCCAGGTCGGCGCATCGCTGATCGGAACTGATGCATTCCAGGAAGCTGACATCGTTGGGGCATCGATGCCCTTGGCAAAGCATTCCTTCCTGGTCACTCGCGCGGCCGAGATCCCTCAGCGTCTGGCTGAAGCCTTCCATATCGCCTCGACCGGTCGCCCCGGTCCGGTCCTCGTGGACATCACCCGTTCGGCTCAGGTTGAAGAATTTGAATACCAGTGGCCGGTTGAGCTGCAGCTTCCCGGCTACGAGCCCGCATTCGAGCCCGTTCCACGCCAAATTGCTCGCGCCGCCGAGGAAATTGCGCAGGCCCAGGCTCCCGTGCTCTACGTCGGCGGTGGCCTCGTCCGCGCCCGCGCCGAAGAAGTACTGCGCACGCTGGTGGAACTGTCCGACGCGGCCGTCGTGACAACGCTTCCCGCGCGTGGAGCCTTCCCTGACTCTGACCCGCACAACCTCAAGATGCCGGGAATGCACGGTACCGTTCCCGCGGTTGGCGCATTGCAACGTGCAGACTTGATTGTGGCTCTGGGCGCGCGCTTTGATGACCGCGTGACCGGCCAGCTGGACTCCTTCGCGCCTCGCGCGCGGATTGTGCACGTCGATATCGATCTGGCCGAGATGTCGAAGAACCGCTACGCAGACGTGGCCGTGGTTGCGGATTTGAAGCCCGCCTTGGCTGCCTTGAATGCTGCTCTTCCCGAGGCCTATGAGCGCTTGGGGCGCCCGGACCTGTCGGGATGGTGGCGTTACCTTAACCGTCTGCGTGAGAAGTACCCGCTGGGGTGGAGCGAGCCGACCGACGGTTTCATGGCTCCCCAAGAGGTGATCTCGAAGCTTTCGGAAATTGCTGGTCCCGATGCGATCTACGTGACCGGTGTGGGCCAGCACCAGATGTGGGCCGCTCAGTTCCTTCAGTTGGAAAAGCCTTCCCACTTCATTTCTTCATGTGGTTTGGGAACCATGGGGTACTGCATCCCCGCAGCGATGGGCGCGCAAGTGGGCGCCCCCGAATCGGTCGTCTGGGCGATCGACGGTGATGGTTCCTTCCAGATGACGAACCAGGAACTGGCAACCTGCACTGTGAATGGAATTCCTGTGAAGGTCGCCCTGATCAACAATTCCGTGTTGGGAATGGTCCGCCAGTGGCAGACACTGTTCTACGGTGAGCGCTACTCGAACACGACCCTGAACCCGCAAGATGGTGAGCAGATCCCGAACTTTGAGATGCTTGCTCAGGCCTATGGAATGGCCGCGCGGACCGTGCGCAATGCTGAAGAGATTGACGAGGCCATTGAATGGGCCATGTCAATTAACGATCGTCCAGTTTTGTTGGACTTTAGGGTCTCTAAAGATGCTATGGTGTGGCCGATGGTTGCAGCCGGCGTCCCCAATGACGATATCCGATACGCGCGAGATATCGCCCCCGACTGGGAGGTGGAAGACTGATGAGGCATACGCTTTCTGTTCTGGTGGAAAACAAGCCCGGCGTGCTGACCCGTGTTTCCGGTTTGTTTGCTCGCCGTGCTTTCAACATCAAGTCATTGACGGTGGGGGAGACCGAGCATCCCGATATTTCCCGCATGACCATCATTGTTGATGCGGATACCGCCCCCATTGAGCAGGTCAAGCGCCAACTGGGCAAGCTGATTAATGTCCTGAAAATCGTTGAGCTTAACCCTGACGAGGCCGTCGAGCGTCGCATGCTGCTCATGAAGGTTCGTGCCGATGAGACGTGCCGGACCTCGGTGCTGCAGATCGTGGATTTGTTCCGCGCACACGTCGTTGATGTCCATCCCGAAGCGGTCGTTATTGAATCGATCGGTTCACTACCCAAGCTGGAGGCGCTGCTGCGGGCACTTGAGCCCTACGGCGTCACCGAACTCGTTCAATCGGGCGCCGTGGCGATCGGCCGCGGTGACCACTCGATTACGGATCAACTAAAGGAGAATTAACAATGGCAGAGATCATCTACGATGACGGCGCGGACCTGTCGCTGATCCAGTCCAAGAAGGTTGCCGTTATTGGCTACGGCTCACAGGGACACGCACACGCGCTCAACCTGAAGGATTCCGGCGTTGACGTGGTCGTTGGTCTGCGTCCCGGTTCCTCCTCCTGGGCCAAGGCAGAGGCCGCTGGCCTTGAGGTGAAGGATGTTGCCGAGGCCGTCGCCGAGGGTGACGTTGTCTCCCTGCTCCTGCCCGACCAGGTTCAGCGTTACGTGTACGCCGAGCAGGTCGCCCCCAACCTGAAGGAAGGCGCTGCACTTCTCTTCGCACACGGCTTCAACATTCGCTACGGCTACATCGAGGTCCCCACCGGCCACGATGTCATCATGGTTGCCCCTAAGGGTCCGGGCCACAAGGTCCGCGAGACCTACACCCAGGGCAAGGGCACCCCGGACGTCGTCGCCGTTGAGGTTGATGCTTCCGGTCAGGCTTGGGACCTGGTTCTGTCCTACGCAAAGGCAATCGGTGGCACCCGCGCCGGCGTCATCAAGACCACCTTCACCGAAGAGACCGAAACTGACCTCTTCGGCGAGCAGGCAGTTCTGTGTGGCGGTGTCTCCCACCTGATCCAGGCTGGCTTCGAGACCCTGGTTGAGGCTGGCTACCAGCCCGAGATCGCCTACTTCGAGGTCTGCCACGAGATGAAGCTGATCGTCGACCTGATCAATGAGGGTGGCATCACCAAGCAGCGTTGGTCCTGCTCTGACACCGCTGAGTACGGCGACTACATCTCCGGCCCGCGCGTCATTGGCGAGTCTTCCAAGCAGGCTATGCGCGACATCCTGACTGATATTCAGGATGGCACCTTCGCGCGCCGCTTCATTGAGGACCAGGACAATGGTGCTCTTGAGTTCAAGGCTCTGCGCGCCGAGGAAGAGGCCCACCCGATCGAGGCCACCGGCCAGAAGCTGCGTAAGGCTTTCGGTTGGACCCAGGCCGATGAGGACTACACCGAAGGTAGCGCAGCTCGCTGAGCTGATGTGGTCTAAGGTTTGGCCGACTTGCTAACTTCGCCTAACTACTGATTAAGACAGAGGTTTTAATCAAAGGGCTACGGGCCGGTGCGTTAGCACCGGCCCGTTGGCTTTTCACATGCGCACTGGCCCACAGCGTTTTTGTGTACGAGCGCGGGGCCGCCAGTCTCTCTCCGTCTCGCGCTCGTCCGGCCTCGCCCTTCCTTCCCGAAAAGACACAGGAAGTCGGCGGATGTCATGCCTTGTAGCCTGTGTCTTTTGTTGACTTCGTGTGGAGGGTGGGGGAGAGGCCTTGGACAAGCTGCGTCATTTCTCGACTTTGTGTGACAAACCCACGCTGTTTGCCCGAGGAAGCGAAGAAAACCGCGGGCTAGCTACGAACAACGTGTGCTTATTGAAGCTTTCCTGTGTCAAAGCCATCTTCACATGCGCACCACCACCCTTATTCGCACGCACATCAACAAAATTCGTGTGAATACCCTGAAAATGATCAGGAAATAGTCTGATGTAACTGTTGGGAGATTCTGGGAATTCGTAAGATGACTTACGTGATGGCTGAGAGCTGACTCACGTGTCGCTTTTCGGTTTCACATCCATATCATTCATCCAGAAGGACCAAAGATGACCCTCCGTCGATATGGGCGGGCCCTGGCAGCCGTCTCAGGTGCGGCACTCATGTGTGCTTCGCTCTCCGTGCCGGCACTGGCAACCCCCGAAACTGACACACAAACTGGCGATGCAGCCACGGCCTCGGCAAGTGAAGCAACTCCGGCTCCCATCACCGTTACCGCAACCCGAACCGACAAACTGGGGGACAAGGTCTACGTAGGGGACACCCTCACGTATACCTTCACCTACACGAACCAGACTGATGGTGCTCTGACCGTATTCCCGAAGGAGTCGAACCTTTCTGGCGTGCTGACGACCGGCGCGCCGAACTGCCGCTGGCACAATCTTTCTGCACACACCACCAAGCAGTGCACCAGCGCGACGCACACGGTGACCGAGGCCGACCTAGCAGCCGGTTCCTTCACCCCGACCTCGGCCTGGGCGGCGACCCGTGACCGCAATGGCAACGACGTGATCACCGGTGGAATTTCCGCCAATGCCGAGGCCGTCACCGTTCTTCCCGGCTCTCGCGCACCTGAACCCGACCCGGTGGAAACCCCCAAGGACTACGCGATCGGCGAGGTCGCTCGCCTGGCCTCGCCCGGGGTGGCGGGCTTTAAATGCCACCGCATCCCCGCGCTGACCACGGCCGCCAACGGTTGGATCATCGCCGCGTGGGATGGACGCCCCGAAACCTGCCAGGACGCACCCCAAGCAAACTCGATCGTCTACCGCATTTCGAAGGATGGCGGTAAGTCGTGGACGCCGATTCAAACTGCTCTGGCTGGGACGCCCGGGGCGAATAAGGTCGGTTTCTCTGATCCTTCTTTCGTCGTCGATCGAAGCACCGGGACAATCTTCCTCTTCTCGGTGAAGTCCTTTGATGCGGGACTTTTCCAGTCGCAGCTGGGAACCGATCCCAACGCGCGCAACATCCTTCACGCACATGTTGTCGAGTCGCACGACAATGGTCAGACGTGGGGGAACCCTCGTACGATTACTGATCAGGTGACGCAGGGACATGACGACCAGTGGTTTACTCGTTTTGCTTCATCTGGTGAGGGCATTCAGCTGCGCTACGGCGCGCATGCCGGTCGCTTGATTCAGCAGTACGCGGTCGCGAATGCTGGTAGCACTTCACTGATGGCAGTTTCCGTGTACTCCGATGACCACGGCGTCACCTGGAAGCCGGGGGCACCTAGCGAGGGCAGCGCTGATGAGAATAAGGTTGTCGAGCTCTCCGACGGTCGCCTGCTGCTCAACTCGCGTACTCAGGGAACTGCGGGCCAGCGCCTCGAGGCAATTTCCTACGATGGCGGCCAAACCTGGGGACCCTTCCGCCACAACTGGGACCTGACGGATCCTCGCAATAATGCCTCGATCATTCGCGCATACCCGAATGCGCCGCAGGGGTCGGCGCCTGCGCGCGTTCTGCTCTTCTCGAATGCGGATTCGTCGACTGCCCGCGCGAATGGAACTATCCGTGTGTCCTACGACGATGGCTTCACCTGGAATGAGGGTAGGGTCTTCGAGAGCGGCGACATGGCCTACTCGACCCTGCATGCACTGAATGATGGAACTTGGGGCCTGCTGTATGAGACCGGTGGGTACAAGAACATTGATTTTATGCGCGTTGATGCTGCCTACCTGGGTTTGACGGACCCGGGTGAAGACGTCGCACCTACTCCGCAGCCGACGCCTTCGGTAGACCCGCAGCCCACGCCCACGCCGGCTCCGACGGTAGAGCCGACACCGGCTCCCACGGCGGAACCTGCTCCCTCGGTGGACCCGACTCCGGCTCCCTCCCCGTCAGTCGATCCGATGCCTGCCCCTCAGCCCACTCCTGATCCCGAACCGACCCCGGCTCCCGATCCCGCGCCTTCCACAACTCCTGCGCACTGGGTGAACACCGCCGACGGCTGGAAGTGGCAGCTCGAGGATGGCAGCTTCGCGGCCTCGCAAAGCGTCGTCATTGGCGATGCGACTTACCGTTTCAATGCCGACGGAATCATGGTTACCGGTTGGGACCAGCAGGACGGAAAGTGGAGCCACTACACCTCCTATGGTGCGCGCACGAATGGTTGGTTCGAAGAAGCAGGTCACTGGTACTACTTCGATCCGAGCACGGGTGTCATGAAGATCTGGTGGGCGCAGATTGATGGCCACTGGTACAACTTCGGACTTGATGGCCGCATGGTGACCGGATGGAAGAATCTCGATGGGCACTGGTACCGCTTTGGAACTGACGGTCATATGGCCACCGGATGGCAGCGTATCGGCCTGTCCTGGTACTACTTCGGCACCGATGGCCAGATGCGTACCGGCTGGCAAAAGATTGATGGCCGCTGGTACTACTTCGCTCGTACTGGAGCGTGGATCTGATGATCGCCTGATCAGCCGTTGATATACGAGGCCGGGGCCGGGGAGTGCGATTATGCTCCCCGGCCCCGGTGTCTGTTGAGGTCGCTATCGGGGGCAGGTAAGCAAGTCCACGTTCCGTGCCCTCGGTTCCTTCGGTCGAGGGATTGCTATCGGGGGCAGGGAAGCGAGGGGAAGGAGAGGGGGCTAAGCCTCGTCGGCGGAGGAGTGGTCTTCTTCGATCGTCGCCAGCGCAACCTGGGTCGCACCTGCTCGCGCGTTCCAGCCGAGGACTCCGACGGTGAGCGCACCCATCACAAGGAAAATGAGGCTGGTTGAGGTTGAGCCAGCGGAGTGCATGAAGGCCATGGTGATGACGGCGATTCCTTGCGCGGTGCCCAGGACTCCGCCCATGAAGAGGAGGACCCAGACGGCTTGATGGCCGGCGTTCCATGCGTGTGAGCCGACCGGGATATCGCGCAGATAGAGGCCAAGGGGAGGGCGGACGGCTTGGTTGCGGACCAGAAGCCCGGTCACAAAGAGGTGGAGGCCGGCAATGACAACGATAAGTGCGGCGCAAACCAGAATGATAGTGACCAGGGTGTTCATGTGTTTCCTCTCGACTGCTTCAGCCTAGCAGGATCGTGGGGCGAGGAAATTTCCAGAAGGTTTCTTCGCGGTCTGGCAGAATGAGGCCATGGGTTTGTCGAAAAAGCTCTTGAGTAAAGATGAAGTCGTTGTTCGCCACATGCATACGCACATCAAGGTACTGCTGTGGAGGATCGTGGCGGTTGTATTGCTGCTTGCTGCCGCGATTGTTGGATCGGTGTTTGTGCCTGTGGACTCTCGGAAATGGGCGCTGTCGGCGATTTGGATCGTCTTTGTGATCGTGGCGATTCCGCTGTTCGTCGTTCCTTGGCTGAAATGGTTGTCGGCGACTTACACGGTGACGACGAAGCGGATCATCACGCGCTCGGGCATTTTCCAGCGAGTGGGACATGACCTTCCGCTCACGCGTATCTCGGATATCCAGATGGTCAAGGATCTGAACGATCGCCTGTTCGGATGTGGAACTTTGGCCTTGCAGACCTCGGCCGATGACCCGCTGCTGCTGCACGATGTGCCGAATGTGGAGATCGTGCAGGTGGAGATCTCGAACCTGCTGTTCAACGACGTTCAAGGAGCAATCGACGCCGACCCGAATTCGTGAGGGTAGGACCGCTAGAACGTGTGTCCGAGAACTGACGACTAATCGACAGCTCTCGGACACGGTGCTTTTTAGAGGGTTCTGACCGAAGTTTTAGGCACCTTGAAGACGCTGGCGGAGGGTGCTTGCTCCGGCGTAGATGTAAGTTCCGCGGATTCCGCGCGTGAGTAGAACGCGGTAGCAATTGCGGATGTAGCGGAGCAGATCTTCATCAGTGGTTTTGCGCTCTGACGGATTCAGCGCCATAGCAACGTCTGCTTTCCCGCGTTTATCGGCGTAGCGCTCGCGGTTTGCGCGTAAGAAACCATGCTCGTCGACTTCGATGTCCGGCCCGATGATTACACCGGCATAGTTGAGGTCAAAGCCCTGCAATGTGTGGATCGATCCGACCTCATCAGAGCTACCTCTGCCAACCCAGTCTTTATCGGTGCTGTTCCAACGCAGTGGTCGTGCGCCCGGAATATTAATATCGAATAGTTCCTTGTTGGTTTTCGATACCCACTCCCACGCATATCCAGCTGCCAGACGTGAAAGCCCGAATTCCTTGTCTTTCTTCTGGATTTCTTCGATCATTTCATCAAGGTCGGTGAATACTCGTAGTTCGTACCCATCGATTGTGGGAATTTCAATTGGGCTTTGAGGCCCAATGGCTAACAGGCGATCAAGAAAATCCCCATATTCCGTGGAGTCGCCCTGGATACGGAGCTGTGAGTGGAGCGTGTGGATTCGACCAGAAGCACGACTTGAATCAAGGCAGGCGTTAATCTCATTTGGTGTGAGGTCTTGAGGGCGAACACTCTGTTCAGGATCGAGCAGCAAAATAAGGTGATCGCATTGTTTCCTCAGCCAGTCCAGCTGGCTGTGGCCGGATTCGGGATCTCCGAATAGTCGGGCATTGATCTCTTTATAGCGCTTTGTCATCATTCCGCTCGACTGCGCTGAAAAACGGTTCAGTCGATGCGCCTCATCGACGATGAGGATGTCGTAGTGCTCGTCTGAGTCTCCAACGTCGAAAGGCGTGAGCACCATTTCTCGGCTTAAGGAAGATATTTTCGAGAAGACGTGTTTTACCGAGGCGCGCAGGGCTTGCTGGGGGACAACTAAGCCAATTTTCTTGTCAAGGAAAAGCTCTCGGTATCCTTCTTGATAGTAGTCGTCAAAAACCGATTCACCTTCAGGGTGTTGCTCGCAAGATCCCAAATCAGAGAGCAGTTTCGTTAGGAAGATACCGACAATGGTTTTCCCGGTTCCTGCGCTCCCTTGGACAACATGGACTGAAGGTTTGTCTTCCTCAAGTGACTGCCACAAGTCGTCGATGATTGCTTCAGTAACCAGAACTTGATCTTCATTCAGTGCTTTGTAAGGTGAGTACTTGAATAAATTGCTATTTCGGATATCCAGGGCGCTTTGATCAAATAAACCAAGTACACGGAGGTTCTCAACAATCTGATCGAAAGTAAGTTGATATTCTGCTCGGTCGAAGTAGTCATAGTCTGCGATTCCGGCATTGCTATTGATAACTTCGAATTTTCCGTCCCCGGAGAACAACATGATCAATTGGGACTCAAGATCGAGACAAACAGACTTATTGAAGGTGTCATCTAAGATCACACGGATTTCTTCAAGTCCATCTTTCTGTGGATTTTGAAGGTGCTGTTGTGTGCGATTAAGAAAATTGAGAGTTTCCCCGACGTAAAGACGCTCATTGTCGTTGATGATGTAAACGACGGGCCAGTTTTGCAGATGTGAATTGGCATCATCTTTGACCGCGTCAACTCCTTCATTACTGAATGAGAACTGGCGAATCTGGATGTGCCTGCGAGCTTGCGCGATCTGCTGTTTAGAGCTGGTCATACTTCACGCTGCTCCCACGCGATTTTTCAACTGGATACTTTTGGGCCGTCACAGCAAGCTTCTCCAAGACAATCTGATCGGGTTCTAGCCCGACCTTCATCGCGAGAAAGTAACAGTAGGTCAGGACGTCGGCGAGCTCTTCCTTGACCGCCTGGGGATCCCCATCGGAGGACCACTGGAAGCACTCCAAGAGCTCCGCGGCCTCGATAGAAATTGATTTCGCCAAATTTTCGGCCGTGTGGAACTGGTCCCAATCGCGCTCCTCAGAGAACGCGCGTAATTTCTGTGCAACCGCATCGTCAAGCATGCTTTCACTTTACTGTGAAGCACCCCCATCTGCGGGCAGTTTGGCGCGGGTGAATCAAAAACCTAGTTCCGGCCGGCGATGACTCGCTCCAAAGCTCCCAGCAAACCCTCGTTATCCACCGCAGTCACAACCCTAACCAGGCGTCCGTCTGCACAGCGCATCAGTTTTCCCGCCGCGTTAACCGCACAATGAGCATCCTCCATTGTGACCAACTCAGGATTTGTCAGCGCAAACAGCGTCACTAAGTCGTGAACCCACATGCCATCAACCGGGCGGGTCTGCTGAGAAAAAGCAAGCCATGGATTAATCCAGTGTTGAAGCGCCTCGGCCAAATCCTTGTCCGCACAAGCCTTCAATATGCGCTCCCAGCGCTCTTCAGACATGTGAGTCGTCCGAGTCGTATCCAAAGGAATAACGGTTAGCGGTATCGCACTATCGAAAACAATCTGTGCAGCCTCGGGGTCGACAGCAAAATTCGTATCCACAAGACCGTCAAAACCAAAGCAGCCGCCCATTAGTACGATCTGCTCAACCAGCTCGCTGCACTCAGCATGCGCCACCAACAAACGTGCGATATTCGTCAGCGGACCGATCGCAACAATCGTTACCTTCTGGCTCGCCGATGTTGCCGCAGCGGCCGATGCAGCGTCCGCAACATCGCGGAACAAGTTCTCGGCCACGGCCTCGTCAAAGGAGGAATTCCCATCGCCCGCAACGGGAACGAATCGTCCGTCTCCCCACGCGTTTACTCCCTCTGGGCTCGAGGCGTACTGCTCGCGCTGCTGGTCCCAACGTTGCGTGCTCGCCTGCAAAGGACAAGTCGAACCCTGCTGAATGCGTGGGGGAGTCTGGCCGATAGGCGTCGCGCGATCAACGATCTTTTGAGCGCACTGTGCTCCTGTATCAGAAGGCGTGTTACCGAAAACCGTCCACACGGCCCGGCAATCCAACTCAGGATGGCGCAGCGCATACACAAGAGCTAGTGCGTCATCAACATTCGCGCCCGGGATCCCATTTCCGGGATCACAGTCGACAATGATCGGAAGAGACATCATCAATCCTTGGAAAAATACGAGCATCCGCAGCTCGCCCGCTTCGTTAAGCGGGAGGTCACGCTCAGGTCGCGCGCGCGATCCGTTCCAGTGACAAAGTCGGCAATCGCCTCGGCCTGTGAGCTCACGGGGACGTCCACACTGGTTACTGGCGGCCATAAAAATTCAGACAGTGCCGTTCCATTGAGAACAACAACCGCGATATCTTCAGGTACGGCGACCCCCGCGCGATGGAGTTCACGCAACAAACCCGTAGCCTGCAATTCGTTCGAAACAACCACCGCGTCGGCACCCGAATCGATCAAGGCCTGAGCAGCCTGAACGCCACCGGCGCGAGTAAACGGTCCATTAATGACTACGCCCTCGTCGAGCCCAGCCTGACGCAAAGCCAAACGCCACCCACGAATACGCTCGCGGGCATTGTGGCGTCCCTTAGGGCCAGCAACCATTGCCACACGAGTCCTCCCGTGCTGCAGGAGGTGCTCAGTCGCAATGCGTGCAGCCTCCTGTTCGTCAGCGACGAGGCGGGTGATCCTCGAGTGGTTTCCCATGCGCTGACCGTCGGGTTCGTTGAGTAAAACCACTGGGAACGAGGCGTCCTCAAGAAGATCCAGAGGGAGCGGTTGAGTGACGCCGTACCAGGCGAGCCCCGCGATCTGCTGGCGACGGAAGGCCTCGAGAATCGTCGACTCGCGGTCCTGGTCATCATGAGAATCTCCGACAACCAAAACCATGTCCCTGCGGAAGAATTCTTCTTCGAGGCGTTGGGCAAGCTCGGCGAGGTAGGGGTTCGCGAGGTCGGGGACGAGGAGCGCAAAGAGATCGCTGCGGCCTCGTGAAAGAGACTGCGCGGAGGCGTTCGGGCGATACCCCAATTGCTCGATCGCCTCGAGGACGCGTTTGCGGGTTTCGGGGCGGACATTGCGAGGCCCACCGTTGACGACGTAACTGACTACCGCAGTTGAGGTGCCGGCAAGTCGAGCGACATCGTCGCGGGTGGGCTGCTTCGCCATGTCTATTCGCTCCTTTGGGAGGTGTTAGATTGCGTCCTCAAGGAGAGTGAGGTCGCGGCCGCGGGTCTCGGGAGCAACGAAAGTGGTCGCAAAGCCGATGAAGGCTGTAACCGCAAAGTAGGTTGCCAGCGGGATCCACGAATTAAAGGTTGCAAGGAGCGCCGAGGCGACCATCGGAGCGGTGCCGCCCGAGAGGATCGATCCGAGTTCCTTGGCAACAGCCATTCGTGAGTAACGGTGCTGAACGCCGAAGAGCTCGACGCCATAGGCAGCTTGAACACCGAAGATGCCCAGCGATCCCAGCCCCATACCTACAACGATAACGGCGCCAACAGTCCATGGGTCCTTAGATTGCAGAAGAGCAAAGGCTGGGAAGGCGTAGAGAACGAGGAGCGCGCAGAAGACACGGTACGTGATGCGGCGACCGAAACGATCCGAGAGCCACCCGGAGAAGGGGATGATGGCAAAACCGAGGAACGAGGCGACCAGAACAGCGGTCGTCGGAACGGCTTTCTCCATGGCCAGAGCCTTGACGACGTAGCCAACGAGGAAGGACTGGGCGATGTATGAAGGTCCATTTTCGCCGATACGCAGGCCGAGCATGACGAAGAATGCGCGCCAGCCGCCTTCGTGAGCGTCAAGACCGGCTTCGACAACAGATTCTTGCTCGCGCTTCTTGCGTTCTTTGAATGCGGTGAACACGGGGCTTTCCTGCATGGAACGACGCAGGAAGATTGCGAAGAAAGCGATGAAGATCGAGATCAAGAAAGGAATTCGCCAGCCCCACGTCATGAGCTGTTCCTTCGGCATGGTCAAGACCAGTAGCCAGACTGAGGAAGCAAGGAGCGTGCCCGTGTTGGAGCCAACGCCGATGAGTGAAGCGACTACGCCTCGGTGCTTGACGGGGGAGAACTCGGCGAGCATGACTGCGCCACCGGAGAGCTCGGCACCTGCACCGAATCCCTGGCAGAGGCGCAAGAATACGAGCAACGCCGGGGCAAGCCAGCCAACCTGGCGGTATGTGGGGAGCAAGCCCAGCGCAGTGGTTGAAACGCCCATGAGTCCGACGGTGATAACCATGATGACCTTGCGTCCATGGCGGTCGCCGACACGGCCCAAAATAATGGCGCCCAGTGGACGGGCGAGGAAGCCGACGGCGTAGGTCGCGAAGGATGAAAGTAGAGCGATGATTGGGGTCTGCTCTGGGAAGAAGACATCGCCGAAGACAAGGCCGGCGGCGAGTCCGTACAGGGCGAAGTCGACGTATTCCATTGTCGTGCCCAGCCAGACTGAGAAGATGTTGAGCCAGAAGCTCTTTCGGCCCTCAGGGGTTTGGAAATTCAGGTCCGATGCCTGAAGCTCCTCATTCGATTGTGCCATTAGCTGCCTCCTCGCAGCGTAGGTTGGTAGGTGAGCGTTCCGGTCGGTGTATCCGGTGACGATGGCCACGATTCTACGCGTGTAGATTCTTGGGGGTCAAGAGGCGACTCCTGCCTGTATTTTGGGGCGAACTTGGAGATCATGCTGCATTCGTGGGGGGCGCGGTTGTTACTACCTGTCGTTCGGTTCATAGGTGGTTGTCCATGAGTCTTCTTGGGTACCGCCGCCCGCCCCATCCTGTCCATGCCACTCGTGGCCTCGAAAGCGCCGTCCTTCACCATCGCAACGCTCGCTTGGAGGCTCCCACAATAGCGCGAAACGAGCGGGAATAGGCTGCGAGGCTACCCCGATCGTAGAGCTAATCCGACCTCGCAGCGCATTCCAATCATTGAAATCTATCCAATTGACTCGAAGGAAACGCCAGCCTTGGTCTTGCAGAGCTTGCTCGCGTTGAAGCCACGAGCGTTTTGCGCGGTCGAATTCTCCCTGTGTTGAACCCAGTTTCTCGATCCCATCGAACTCGATGATGAGTTTGCAATGTGGAATTGCGATGTCGGCAAAGAAGCGTCGGCCACCTGCTGAGAGCTCATATTGCGTCGAAACCTCGTAGGGGCATAGCGCTCGAACCACCCAGGCCAGTGCGGCCTCGGCAGGGTTGTCGCAACCCGGATCAATCGAAGTCAGAATCCGTCGAGCGCGGACACAACCTCGGTGACCTCTTTCCCGTTCCAAACGCGAAAGGAGCTTCTCTCGAATGACTTCGGCACGGCCTCGGCACGCATCTTGCGAGAAATTACTAAACCCAGACCACTTGTGGAGGGCGCTGCATCCCAGGGCGAAGGCTTGAAGCGCATCATCGTGCATCGCGCAGCGGATGAGCGCATCGTAGGGGTGCTCGGTCATCAATCCTGAAACCTGCGTGCGTTCCGAGGTAATCGGGGGAGTGCGCCGATAGACTCGCAGGGCCGCGGGCACGGAGATTGTTCCGCATCTGCACGGAGGAATGAGCTGGCTTGTCCGGCGCTGCGGCTGATACAACTCAACGTTTGGGTTTGAGATCCAGCCTTGTACCCCGTGGAGTAGAAGCGATGAGCTGCCAACGACAAGTGGTGTCGTTTTTCCTTGCTGTACTGACGCAATGATTCGTGCCAGTGCAATTGACTCCCAGATTTCCCATGGCTTCGCCTGACTGAGGTCGAATGGCAACCGGACATGGGCGCCGCGGTGTAAGCGCAATTGCCCTTTGAGATGGGAACTTTTGGAGGAGCTCCCGCGATGGCTCAGGGTTACATGCGGCAGTTGCGTGCTCATAGTGGACAGTGTGGGGCGAGGGAGGCGGATGTGTGTTTTCCTGCCGAAAACATGTGGATGAATCGTTGCAATCCAGCGTTGTGGAAAAGTTTGTTGCGTGCGAAGCGGATCTTTTGGGTGGTGTTCGGGCGGTATAGCGCTATTTCGCGGTTCGTGTGTGGCGTCTACGGTGGAATCCGGTGACTTCGAGGCGGATTGAGACTGGTTGGAGTGCTCCGTGCCGGGTATTCGCGGCAAAGTCTGGCTATATCGGAGCGGATTGACACTGGTTGGCGCGATTGACACCGCTTGGAGGACTGGCATTGCGGTTTTTGGGCTATGCGATGCCGCCAAGTGGGGACAATACCGCCGTGTGGTGTCGATGCCGCCAAGTGGCGCCAATGCCTGCAGGACCATAGCTTGGGATGAGACCCCGCCCCACGCACCCCGAAATATGGACACCTTCTGCCGACCCGCCGCCCCCGCGCAACAATGGCAACATGACAAATCTGAAACTCGCAGTAATCCCCGGTGACGGCATCGGGCAGGAAATCGTCCCCGAAGGCATCAAGGCTCTGGAAGCTGTCATTCCCTCTGATGTCACGCTGCAGTACACAGAATTCGACCTAGGCGCGCGCCGCTACCACCGCACCGGTGAGATCCTGACCGACACGGACCTCGAGGTCATCGACCAGCACGATGCCATCCTCTTGGGTGCGATCGGCGATCCTTCGGTTCCCTCAGGTGTTCTTGAGCGCGGCCTGCTCCTCAAGCTCCGCTTCTCGCTGGACCACTATGTCAATCTGCGCCCCTCGCACTACTACCCGGGCGTCCCGACCCCGCTGGCCAACCCCGGCGACATTGATTTCATCGTCGTGCGCGAGGGCACTGAAAGCCTTTACGCCGGAAACGGTGGAACCCTGCGTAAGGGCACGATTCACGAGGTCGCACAGGAGATTTCCGTCAACACGGCCTTTGGCGTGGAGCGCCTGGTGCGCTACGCATTCGAACAGGCAGTAGCCCGTCCGGCTCACCACCTCACCCTAGTCCACAAGCACAATGTTTTGGTCTTCGCCGGTGGCCTGTGGAGCCGCATCGTCGAGGAAGTGGGCCGCGAATACCCGCAGGTCCGCGTTGACTACTGCCACATTGACGCTGCAACGATCTACATGGTGACTGATCCGGGCCGCTTCGATGTCATCGTCACCGATAACCTCTTTGGCGACATCTTGACCGATGAGGCGGGAGCCGTCACCGGTGGTGTTGGTCTTTCGGCCTCGGGAAATATCAACCCCGAAGGTGCACACCCCTCAATGTTCGAGCCCGTCCACGGCTCGGCGCCCGACATTGCGGGCCAGGGCAAGGCAGATCCGAGCGCAACGATCGCCTCTGTTGCGCTCATGCTCAATCACCTCGGCTATGCCGATCAGTCGCGCGCGATCATGGACGCGATTGAAGAAGACATGCGCAATCGTGCGGCCGCTAATGCCGCTGGCGACCCCTTGGTCCGCACGACCGAGCAGATCGGAAACGACCTGGTCGCGCTGATTCGCCGCTGACGAGGCCACGGGTCAGATGGCGGACCACCTAATGCTTGCCCCCCGCAAGGGGAATATTCTGAAGCTACTTCAGCTTTTGAGGAGGACACGATGACAGAAACGCAGCACACTCCCACCGAATTGGAGCGATTGGGGGAGGAGCCTCTGCCTTCGGCAGATGAACTGGCTGGTCGTTTCCCGCTGACCCAGAACCAGAATCCGGCTCCGCAGGCGGATTATGAAAAGGCCATGGAAGAACTGAACTTCGGAACAGTTTTCACCGATCACATGGCACACATGCGCTGGACGCCTGAAACCGGATGGGGCCAGCGCGAGGTCATTCCCTTCGGTCCTCTTGACCTCTCCCCGGCAGCCGCTGTCCTTCACTACGGCCAGTCAGCCTTCGAAGGCATCAAGGCCTACCGTCACTCCGACGGCAGCATTTGGACATTCCGTCCCGGTTTCAATGCCGCGCGTATGAACCACTCGAATTGGCGTCTGGCTATGCCGCAGATGGACCGCGAGGACTTTGTTGCCGCGCTGGTGAACTACGTGCGTGCAGATGAAAAGTGGGTTCCGGGTACTGAAGGTTCCTCTCTCTACCTGCGTCCCTTCACTTTCGCTTCCGAGCCCTTCCTCGGCGTGCGCTCCGCCCACCAGGTTGATTTCTACGTCATCGGCTCTCCGGTCGGCCCCTACTTCAAGTCGGGCACTCAGGCCGGTGTCTCCATTTGGGTTGAGAAGCACTACCACCGCGCCGGCCCCGGTGGAACCGGTTCGGCAAAGGCCGGCGGTAACTACGCGGCCTCGCTCCTCCCGCAGAACCTGGCCGCAGAGCGCGGTTTCAAGCAGGTCTGCTACCTGGATACCTACGAGCACAAGTACCTCGAAGAGCTCGGCGGCATGAACATGTTCGTCGTCATGGCAGATGGAAGTGTGCGTACCCCCAAGCTCACCGGCGTGATCCTCGAGGGTGGCACCCGTAGCGCGATCTGCCGACTGCTGCGTTCGCGTGGTGTGCCGGTAACCGAGGAGTCCATCGCTCTTGCCGACTTGGTTGAGGGTATTAAGAATGGGTCGGTCGCTGAGATCTTCGCCTGTGGTACCGCCGCGGTCGTGACCCCGATTGCTCGCCTTGCGTCGGATGATTTCGACGTCGAGCTTCCCGCGGGTCCCGTCACCCACCAGATCTGGAAGGACATCACGGATATCCAGATGGGCCGCGCGGAAGATCCCTTCGGCTGGATGTACCGTCTGGCCTGACCCGATTGGCGAGGCCGTGGCCGCCTTCCCGCGCTGCTGAGCGTCGGTGTGTCCGCAGTTTTGCGTCGTAAAACTTCAGTTTGTGGGGGCGTTCGGAGTGATCCGAACGCCCCTCACGCGTCTTCGGTATGAAGCTTTCCCTTCTATATGACTTTCTGTCATTAAGAAGCTAAGGTAGTCCTAAGTAGCGTCATAATGAAATGACGTCATATAGCCCAATGAGGAGAGCGAATCGATGGGACCCGCGTCCAACGCCTCGCCAAGCGCGCTGCCGCAGCCATACCCGAAACAGCGGCTTACGACTGTGATCGAGATCGTTAAGAATCTGCTGCCCGCGATGTTCCTGATCATCCTCTATATCGAGCTCGGTTCGGTCATTGACGCTCTCATCAACGGCAAGGTCAGTCTCCTGTCACTGGGGTGCCTTGCGCTCTTTGCCTTAGCAGCAGGAATGATGGCGTTTAGCGCCTCATTCTCGGGCGGTACACGCCTGCGCACAGAAGAACCGCGTCTACGTCACGCCATGGTCGCCCAGGTATTCCGCTTGGGAGTCAGCGAGCGCACGAAAGAACGCTCGGGTCGCATCGTTAATACTGCGACCGATGGTGTTGAGCGCAGCTCCAATTATCGAGGCACCTTCATTGCACCCATGCTGGCCTCGCTGATCACGCCGATCATGGTCGTTGCAGTCGTATTTACTTTCGACTGGGTATCGGCCGCGGTCCTAGCAATCTCCATTCCCGTTGTTCCCCTTACTGTCGGTGCTTTCCAAAGGGCATTTCGACCGGTTTCCACACGGTATCGTGCGTCCTCTCGCGCGCTTGCCGCTCAAGAACTAGACGCGATCCAGGGGCTTTCAACGCTGTCCTACATCGGCGCTGGAAAGCGCGTGGGCTGCACCCTTGCACAGGCCGCAGAAAACGTTCGCCGCAAAGTTATGCGCTATCTTGCCGGAAACCAGATGGTCCTGCTGGTTGTCGACGGTGTTTTCTCACTGGGAATGATTACCGGTGCGACAGCTCTTGCCTACTGGCGCCTGAGTGGCGGTCGCTTCAGCGTGGGCCAAGCTATCACGCTTGTTCTGCTCTCCTCGATCATGCTCGACCCCCTGGATCGAATCGGCCAATTCTTCTACATCGGCATGGGTGGAATCGCTGCAACCCGCGAAATCAAGCGCTTCACCAGCGAAACCCCAGAGGTGATCGACCCCGCAGAACACGGTGCTTGTGCTCCCACAGTCCTTCCCGCACCCGGGGAAGTGCGCATCGACAGCGTCTCCTTCGCTTACGAGGCCGATACCCCGATTCTGCGCGGAGCTTCCCTTCGTGTCGCCCCCGGTGAGCACATTGCGATCACGGGTACCTCGGGCGCTGGAAAGTCAACGCTCTCAAGCCTGATCCAGGCACACCACCGTCCCACCGAGGGATCCATCTTCATCAATGGCGTTGATATCTCCCAGGTGCCCCTGCAATGGGTTCGTTCGCAAATTGCCGTCGTCGAACAGACCACCTACCTTTTCTCTGACACGTTGCGCGCGAACATCTTGATCGCCAACCCCGCAGCGAGCGATGAGGATATCCTCACGGCATTGCGCACCGTCGGCCTCGACGATCTTCTGGCGAGGCTTCCCGAGGGCTTGGATACCCGCGTCGGTGACAAGGGGCTGGCTCTCTCAGGCGGTGAAGCGCAGCGCGTCGCACTTGCCAGAGCGTTTATCAAAGACGCCCCAATCCTTCTGCTCGATGAACCCACTGCACACGTCGATCTGGAAAGTGAAAGACAGATTCTTAACGCCATCGATACCGTTGCACGTGGGCGTACGACCATCACAATCTCTCACCGAGGAGCAACGATTGCCCACGCAGACCGCCAGGTTGAACTGAAGGAAGGGGAACTTCGATGAACCCCCAGAACTTCACGCGCATGGACCTCTCGCGCCGCCTCATTCGCGTCGCTCGTCCCGTCCTTTTCCCGCTTGTTTTCTCTCTACTTGCGCGTATTGTTGCGCTGGTCTTGGGGATCGCGCTCTTTGCGGTGGGAACATGGGCATTGGGCTCCTATGCCTCGGATCCGGCCTCGGTCACCCTGTCATGGGTGGTGTGGGCGCTGGTGATCATGTCCCTGCTCAAGGCCCTGTTCCGCTACCTTGAGCAATACGCGGGACACTACGTTGCTTTCCGTTCTTTGGCTCTCCTGCGCAACTACTTCTTTGATTCGCTGGAACCTCAAGCTCCGGCGATGACCGAGGGCGCAGACACCGGTGACCTTTTGTCGCGAGTCACGAAAGACGTCGATCGCGTTGAGGTCTTCTTCGCTCACACCCTGGTGCCCCTGGCAACGGCGGTGATCGTTCCCATTGGGACTGTCGTGTGGATGGGCGTGGCAATCTCGCCGCTCAATGCTCTTGTTCTGGCACCTTTCCTTGCCCTGGCAGGGATTTGTGTTCCGACCGTCGGTGGCAAGACCACTGACGAAGCTGCGCAAGTGCTTCGCGCGACTCGCGGTAGGCTCTCGCACCACGTCACCGACTCGGTTCAAGGCGTGCGCGAAGTCATTGCTTTCGGTGCGCAGGAACATCGCATGAAGGAAATGGCAGACGAGCTGGAAGAATACATTTTCCAAGCTCAGCACAAGACCTCTTTCTGGATTGCCGTTCGACGAGGCTTTAACCAAGCACTGCTTCCCCTGGCTGTTGTCGCTCAGATCCTTGTCGCCTACTCGGCTTACCCCTCGGGCAAACTGAGCATCGCGCAGGTCACCATGTCCTTGGGCGTTGCGCTGGCCTCTTTTGCACCGGTTTTGGCGGTTGAGGATCTCACCGCGGATCTGGACCAGGCCTACGCCTCTGCGGCGCGAATCTTCGCAGTGACCGATCGCGAACCACTGGTTCCCGATCCGCAGGCCCCTCGCCCCATCGCTGGCAGCGGTGATCTTCAGATTACGGGCGTGGACTTTACCTACCCGCAGGTTGCTATTGCTTCAGGCCTTCAAGATGACTCAGAAGGATACGAGAACCATCGCCCTCAAGTCCTCCACGACGTGACTGTCACTATTCCTGCCGGCTCAACAACCGCAATCGTCGGCGCATCGGGCTCGGGTAAGTCGACGCTTGCTGCTCTACTTGCTCGCGTGTGGGATCCGGACTCCGGTTCAATCAGCATCGGGGGAGTGGACCTGCGTGAGGACACTCAAGATCACATTCGTTCTGTTGTCACCTTGGCCCCGCAGCGCGCGCACGTCTTCAACGATTCAATTCGCGCAAACCTTCTTCTTGCCCGCCCCGAGGCAAGCGATGCCGAACTGAAGGACGCACTGGAGGCGGTTGACCTCAGCGAGTGGGTCGCCTCGGAAAACGAAGGAATCGACACCAAGGTCGGCGAAATGGGCGAGCGCATCTCCGGCGGACAACGCCAGCGTCTGGCCCTTGCCCGCGCGCTCCTGCGCGAAACCCCCATCATGATCCTTGACGAGGCCACCTCCCAAGTTGACCGCGAAACCGAAGCCCGCGTCCTGGCGGGGATTCGCCGTCGCACCAGCGATAAGACCTTGATTGTTGTTGCGCACCGCCTGGACACCATTCGCGATGCGGATCAAATCATCGTTATGGATTCGGGGCGCATTGTTGAAGTTGGAACTTGGGATCAACTTTATGAATCCGGCGGTGCCCTGCGCGCTTTGGCGGACCGTGAAGAAGGTGCACGCTAAACTTTTCACAGATACCACGCGTTTTGTGAAGAAATAACGCCATAGTTCATCTGTAACAACGCGCGGATACGTCACTGTTACAGAGAAGTTGAGGAGACCGGGATGCAGCAGCTTCAGGGCTGGCGCAAGTTTGACGATTGGGGCTCACAGAGCGCAATCGCAGAATTCTTGGGCGAAACTCCAGGGCCTCGGCCTGTTTCTGAACTCTGGTTTGGTAATCACCCAGATGGCCCAACCCTCCTCCAAGACGGTTCAACTCTGGGCGACCTCATCGCACAGGATCCGAAGAAGGCCTTGGGATCGGGAATCCTCTACGCCTTTGGAAGCAATCTTCCCTTCCTCATGAAGGTCATCGCACCCGATGAGACGCTCTCTCTTCAGGTTCATCCCACAAAGGAAATTGCTCGAGAAGGCTTCCTGCGCGAAGAAGTGCTGGGAATCGAGCGCACCGCTCCGAACCGTTCCTATCGGGATATGAACCATAAGCCCGAAATGCTCTACGCTTTGACCGATTTCGAGGCCCTCATTGGTTTCCGGGTTCCTCGAAAGGCACGACGGCTTCTGGAAGGCCTCGAGGGAGAGCTGGCAGAGCTTCTTCGCCGGCGACTCAAGCTCTCAACCGTGCGCGGGGGCCTGCGTTCCTTGGCCTCGTGGGTTTTCGATATCGATTCACCCGTTACCCCAGCCTTGGTCGAGGAATTTGTTGCTGCCTGCCGCGCGCGTCTGGAATCAGGAAATTCTCCCTCGCTTCGTGCCGATCAATTGGTGTGCGAGTTGGAAGCTGTGCACGGTGGTGATTCTGGAATCATCTTGGCATTCCTGATGAATCCCGTTTCGCTTCGTGCCGGTGAGGCTGCGTATATTCCGCCGCGCCAGATCCACGCCTACCAGCGCGGTTTGGGAATCGAGGTGATGGCGGCCTCGGATAACGTCATTCGAGCGGGACTGACCCACAAGCATGTTGACAGTGCACAACTGGTTGAAATTGCCGAGTTCTCTGCGCTCCCTCCCGTCCGTTTGGCTCCCGAGCATCCCAGCCCACACTCGGATCGCTTCCTCGCTCCCGCGCAGGAATTCGAGCTGACCGTGACGACCTGCACCCCTGACCTCAGCAATCTTCGCGTTCCGGGTGAAGGGCCTCGTATTGCAATGGTGACCCGCGGACGCTTGAGTTTGTCGACCGAGGCCGGGGAGTGCACCCTGGGCCGTGGCGAGGCGGTTTTCATCTCCGCATCCGAACGCCAGCTGCGTATTACAGGTGAGGGTGAACTGGTTCAGTGCTCCGCGCCGTGATTGGCTTTCACAGCCCACGCAAAGGGTGAACAAAACTCTTCCTTGTCTTGTGCGGCGATGCTACAGGCATGAGTAATCTTCTTGAACCTATTGTCCAAGCCGTTGTTTCGCTTGTAGGTGCCCTTGGTGCCCCCGGAGTGGGAATTGCTGTCGCAGCAGAAAACCTTTTCCCACCGATCCCTAGCGAAGTGATCCTGCCTTCCGCGGGCTTTGCTGCGGCCTCGGGAAGTATGGGATTGGTGAGCGCAATTGTATGGGCAACGATTGGATCGGTTGTCGGCGCATTGGCGCTGTATGCACTGGGCGCGTGGTTTGGTCGCGCGCGCTTCTACTCCTTGGCCTCGAAGATTCCCTTCGTCAAGGAAGCAGATATCGAACGCGCCGAGGCGTGGTTTGTGCGCCGAGGCCCGCTGGCAGTTCTTCTGGGACGCGTCGTTCCTGTTGTTCGTTCCTTGATTTCTATCCCGGCCGGTATCGAACGGATGAAACTTCTGCCCTTTACTCTGTGCACGGCAATTGGTTCGGCCCTGTGGAATTCCGTTCTTATTGGTGCCGGATATGCGCTGGGCGCGAACTGGGCGATCGTCGAAGAATGGATTTCGCGATACCAACTTATCGTTTTTGGTCTGGCCGGCATTGCTCTGGTCGTGTGGATGGTCAGGAAGTGGACAGTGCGTAGACCCCGTGAAAGTGCAGTGAAAGCGCGCCATTGCGGTGAAAACGTGCGCAATGCCTCATCCATCTCGTGAACCTAGCGAGCCGTTGCCCGGAGGTCGAACTAGGGTTGAAGGCGTTACAAATTCGCCATAGGGGAGAAATCCATGAGTAAGCCTTTGCGCTCAGCAACATCGACTCAAGGACGCAACATGGCCGGAGCACGTGCGCTCTGGCGTGCGACCGGAATGACGGATGGGGATTTCGGCAAGCCGATTATCGCGATCGCCAACTCCTACACCCAATTCGTTCCCGGCCACGTCCACCTTAAGGACATGGGCGACTTGGTCGCCGGAGCGATTCGCGAAGCAGGCGGTGTTGCGAAGGAATTTAACACCATCGCTGTTGACGACGGCATCGCAATGGGCCACGACGGCATGCTCTACTCGCTGCCTTCACGCGAGGTTATTGCAGATTCGGTTGAGTATATGGTCAACGCTCACCGTGCCGATGCACTGGTGTGTATCTCGAACTGCGACAAGATCACCCCCGGTATGCTCATCGCCGCCATGCGTTTGAACATCCCGACGATCTTCGTCTCGGGTGGCCCAATGGAATCCGGTGCCTCGATTGAAGGCGTTGTGGAACACCGCCTTGACCTCATTGATGCCATGGTCATGGCCGTTGATGACTCGGTGTCCGATGCTGAGCTGGCACGCGTCGAGGCGAATGCCTGCCCGACCTGTGGATCCTGCGCTGGCATGTTCACCGCAAACTCCATGAACTGCTTGAACGAGGCCATTGGCCTGGCACTCCCCGGAAACGGCACCACCTTGGCCACCCAGGTTGAGCGAAAGAAGCTCTTCCTGGAAGCCGGCCACCGCATTGTCGATATGTGCCGTGCGTACTACGACAATGATGATGATTCGGTTCTGCCCCGTTCCATCGCTACCAAGCACGCCTTTGAGAACGCAATGAGCTTGGATGTTGCGATGGGCGGCTCGACCAACACCGTTCTTCACATTCTTGCGATCGCCCACGAGGCCGGGGTGGACTTCACCTTGGACGATATCGATGCGATTTCGCGTCGCGTTCCCTGCCTGTGCAAGGTGGCCCCGAACTCAACGAAGTACCACATCGAGCACGTCCACCGCGCTGGCGGTATTCCCGCACTCCTGGGTGAGCTCAACCGCGCCGGTTTGCTGCAGCGTGATGTGCACTCCGTCCATGCTCCTTCCTTGGAAGAATGGCTTGCCCAGTGGGATATCCGCAGTGGCAGCGCGAGCGACGAGGCCAAGCATCGTTACCTTGCGGCGCCCGGTGGCGTGCGCACGACCCACGCTTTCTCGACCGCAAACCTTTTCGAGTCCTTGGAAACTGACTCCGAGAATGGCTGCATCCGCGATGTCGAGCACGCATACACAAAGGACGGCGGTCTTGCGGTCCTTTACGGCAACATCGCCGAGAATGGCGCGGTTATTAAGAGCGCGGGTATCGATGAGTCGCTCTTCCACTTCGTCGGCCGTGCTTTCGTTGTCGAGTCTCAAGAAGAGGCTGTTGAATCGATTCTGAGCAAGAAGGTTCAGGAAGGCGACGTCGTCGTCATCACCTACGAAGGCCCCAAGGGCGGACCGGGCATGCAGGAAATGCTCTACCCGACCTCGTACCTGAAGGGACTGGGTCTGGGTAAGAAGTGCGCACTGATCACTGATGGCCGTTTCTCCGGGGGTACCTCCGGTATCTCGATTGGTCACATCTCTCCCGAGGCCGCTGCCGGCGGTGCGATTGGCTTGGTTCGCACGGGCGATGAGATCGAGATCGATGTCAACAAGCGTCTGCTTCGTGTGAATGTCAGTGATGAAGAACTTGAGCGCCGCCGCGAGGAGATGGGTGCCACTCCGTGGAAGCCTTCCAAGCCTCGTTCGCGTCACGTCTCTGACGCTTTGAAGGTCTACGGAATGCTTGCCGCATCTGCCGATAAGGGCGGCGTGCGTATTCTGCCCGATTGGGCCTGAGCGCGTGAAGGATAAAGCGATGACCTTAGCGACCTTTGGCCGTTGGGCCTATTTGCTTGTCGCGATTGCCGCGTGGGTGGGTGTCGTTTTCACCCTGGTTATTACCGGTGTGGATGGATATTCTCGCGAGGCCGTGGCCCGGCCCGGGATGTTCGGTGGAGCTCCCTTTGGCTGGGCCGGCTTCGGCCAGCGAATGATTGAATGCCTGTCCTATTTCACTGAGTGGTCAAATATTCTGGTCGCCATTGTCGCGACGTTGATCGTGTGGAAAGGTCCTGACATCGGTTCGTGGGGACGTGCGCTTCAGTTGTGCGCCCTCATGATGATTACTGTGACGGCGATCGTCTACCACTTCTTGATTCGCCCCACCGAAGTACTCAGCGGCTGGTCGGTGTTCACGAACCCGCTCCAACACGTTGTTGTTCCGGCGCTAATGATTCTGGCAGCTCTACTGTGTGGACCTCGTGGCGGGTTAGATGCTTCGGTTGTCCTGAAAGCCCTTGTGATCCCAGTGATTTGGGTGGTCTACACCTTAATTCGCGGGGCTTTTGTCCACCAGTATCCGTACGATTTTGTAAACGTGAGCGTCCTGGGTTACCAGCAGGTGCTGATTAACATCGTTGCGATTTTGTGCGGTGCTCTGGTATTTCTTGCGGTCATCGCCGGAATTGACTGGGGTGTGGGGAAGGCTCTACCCGCGCGCAACTAAGCGACGCGGACCAAAGACTGCGGTCCCTACACGGACGATTGTTGCACCTTCTGCGATCGCCCATTCCAGATCATGGCTCATTCCCATGGACAGTTCCAGCTTGTTTGCCGAGATTGCAAGTTGTTGCGCGGCGGTGTCGCGGAGCTCTCGCAGGAACGCGTAGCCGCGGCGAACATCTGCGTCAGCGGGAGAGTTGAGGCCGACGGTCATCAGGCCCGCGAACTTGAGGTGCGTAGAGGCGGCGACGGCCTCGGCTATCGAGGAAAAATCAGCAGGAGAGCAGCCGTGTTTGGTGTCTTCGCCCGAGACGTTGACTTCGATGAAAACCGGGAGTTCTGTGGTCGCTCGTGAATCGATTTTCTGTACTAGGGCGACAGAATCAATCGATTCAATCGCGTCGACACAGGAGAGCGCCTGGTTGATTTTATTGGACTGGAGCGGCCCGATCAGGTGAATCTGAGCACCCGGGACCTCACGGATTGCGTCTACGGTTGCTTTCGCCTCTTGCACTCGGTTGTGTCCCAAGAGGATCGGCTGTCCCAGGTCGCTCAGGGTTTGGGCGGCTTCACGGCACTCATCGGGGGTACGCGTCTTCACTGCGAGTTCCAAGGCCACGCGATCGGTGCGCCCGGCGGCTTGGCGTGCGCACTCAATTCGGTCAAGGGCCTCGGCAATCGCTGAAGGAATAGTCATAGCATCAGTGTAGCCACACGACTCAGGGGCGAATCAGGGGAAGATCAGGGCAAAAAGCGCAGCTGAACCACGCGGTGACATGGCAGACTTGAGGTAACTCGAAAGTGAAGAGGAAAAGCGAAAGGATGCACATGCGCTTCTTGCTGAATGTGATTTGGTTGGTTTTCGGTGGTTTCTGGCTGTTTGTTAACTATATTCTGGCCGGAATTGTTGCCTGTATTTTCATCATCACCATCCCCGCAGGCGTCGCAAGTTTCCGCATTGCAAGCTACGTGCTGTGGCCGTTTGGGAAGCGAGTTGTCCCCATTCCTGGCGCAGGTGCGGGATCTGCATTGATGAATTTCGTGTGGTTCATCATTGCAGGGGTCTGGCTGGCAATCGGACATATTCTGACTGCTTTTGCACAGGCAATCACGATCATCGGTATTCCCTTGGCGATCGCCAATCTGAAGCTCATCCCGATCACCTGCTTCCCCTTCGGCAAGATGGTGATTGATGATCCCACTGCTGCGATCTGATCTCAGGTCCCTACACTGGAGGTATGGCTCGCAAACACTCTAAAGATCACGCTTCAGGACCCACTCACGCAATTGAGGAATTGAACGAGGCCGGGGTTCCTTTCGTTGTTCACGAGTACGAGCACGATCCTTCCGCGCGCGCCTACGGCGAAGAAACCGTTGAGAAATTGGGGATTGACCCGGCAATTGCTTTTAAGACCTTGATGGTCAAGCTTGAGCCAACAGGGGAGTATGTCGTGGGTTGTGTTCCCGCGCTTGCTCACCTGTCAATGAAGCTCATTGCCAAAGCTGCCGGAGCGAAGAATGCTGCGATGGCTGATCCTGCTGTTGCGCAGCGCCGCACGGGCTATGTCGTTGGCGGGATTAGTCCTTTGGGGCAAACGACAAAACATCGAATCTTTATTGATTCCTCATGTTTGGATCATGAAACGATGCTGGTATCGGGTGGTCGCAGGGGAGTGAGCGTAGAGCTGAGCCCGCTTGACCTAGCGGAAATTGTTGGCGCCGAGGTCGTCGATCTTGCAGCCCAGGCCTAATCGTCCGGAGTGGCGCACTTTTGCATTTTCATTGCGCTCTCTGACTGATGCGATCGAACTCGGGAAAGTGTATGACACGTTTACTCTTGAATAAGGGAAGATATATGTCACATGACGTACATTGTGTTGGCATTGTAAGATTTCTGTTGTACATCTGTTTGTTGAAGGGGCTGAGTGATGAAGACTGCAACACTTAACATGCGCGTGGACCCGAGTGTGAAAGAAGAGGCTGAACGGGTGTATGCCCAGTTTGGGATGAACCTCACCGACGCAGTTAATGTGTTTCTACACAAATCGATCATGGAAGGTGGTTTGCCCTTCGAACTGCGCCAGCCTCGTTTCAATGCTGAAACTGAAGCTGCGATGCGTGAAGCTCGTGAAATTGCTGCCGGACGTGTCACTGCTAGTCGCTATGTGTCGGCATCGCAGGCGTTCGCTGATGTCGATGGTGAGTAAATCTCAACAAGGGCGACGGGCCCTTGTGATGACAAGTCAGTTCAAGAAGGATTTGAAGCGGGCTCGTAAACGGGGGCTTCCAATTAGGGAACTTGAAGCGGTCATCGACGCGATCCTTGAAGGCGCAGACTTGCCTCCTAAGCACCGTGACCACCTTCTGAGCGGTGATTATGCGGGGTTTCGTGAGTGTCATATTCAACCGGATTGGTTGCTGATCTACCTAGACGAACCTGAGCTTTGCGTAGTGACAGCAATTCGTACAGGTTCCCACTCAGATCTGTTTCAGTAACCGCCTTGCAAATCGCGGGAATCAAGATTGTCCTACAGGCATGACCGAGTTCACCTTCTGTATCCGGGCTGCCTGCTAGAGTGTGGCCATGACCTGCGAACCCGGCCTCGTTCCAGAACTTTCTGTCACCGATTATGAGGCCTCCCGGCATTTCTGGTGCGATTTGGTCGGTTTTTCTCTCCGCTATGAGCGACTCGAGGAGGGATTTGGGTACCTCGTCTTGGGCAATGCGCACCTGATGCTCGACCAGATCAACCGGGGGAGGACGTGGGAGACCGGCGCCCTTGAGCCACCGCTTGGTCGCGGGATCAACTTCGAGGTGCAGGTCGAGAATCTGGATACCGTATTGTGGCGTATCACGAACGCAGGGTGGCCAATCTTTGTTGATCCCGAAGAGAAGTGGTATCGGGCAGGCGATATTGAGATCGGCGTCCGCCAGTTCTTGGTTCAGGATCCCGACGGGTACCTTCTACGTCTTCAGCAGGAGATTGGCGAGCGTCCTGTGAGGGAGAGCGCACGCCGCAAGCTATGAAGCTGCCGAGGCAGTGGCTGAGAGCTATGCCGAAGCCAGAGGCCGTGCAGGTATCGAAGTAGGCACCTACCGCGCATCGACCGTGAGCACGGTCAGAACCACCCGCTTTTCCTTGTCCGAGGCAGCCAGATCCACGAGCGCGGCAATGCGCCAGTCCATATTGTCTTCCGGATCCGTGATGGTCTGAGTTGCCAGCCAGACCGAGCCGGCGGGAGCGCCATCGACAGCCCGAGCAAAGGCCTCGAAACGACTGCGCTGATTGGCGTTATCCCTGACAGAGAAGGGCATCAAGGCCAAGACATCTTCGCCGCTGACCTGTTCCTCCAATGCGCATAGCGCTTGGGAACGCGCACCTTGATTGATGTCGATCCAGTCATGTTCTGCCCAGTAGCGTTCCAGGGCATGATCCCAATCATCACCAGTCCACGGTGCCACCTGAGCAAAGAGCCCGTCGTTATCTGCGGCCTGCGCAGTTGCTCGCTCGAGTCCATCGACATCATCACGACTCATCAACTCAACAAAATTAAAGAGCGTCCGACGTACGGTATTGCGGAAAGCATGACGATTTGCCGTGAAAGCAATTGCGCCGGACTCATCCGCACCAAAAGCGCGCTCAAGCCCAACAGCAGAAGGTTCCCCTTCGGCCGGGGCTAATTCTTTCCCGTTCATCATTGCTTCCCACTCATCCAGAAGAGAAGAATCAACGCTGCGGATTAGATCGGCCAACCACGAGATCATGGCCTCAAGTTCCTCGGTCATGATTTCTTCCGGGATCACTTGACGCATCATCCGATAGGCATCACTGAGATAGCGCAAAATGACACCCTCTGAGCGCCCCACGTCGTAACGGGAAATGAGCTCGGTGAAGGTCATGGCGTTTTCAATCATCTCGCGAATGACCGACTTCGGTGAGAGTTCAAGATCTCCCACCCACGGGTTTGAACGCGCATAGACACTAAAAGCGGGGGAGACGAGCTCTTCCAACGGCTTTGGCCACGAGATCTCTTCTAGGGCAGCCATGCGCTCGTCATACTCCATGCCCTGCGCCTTCATGGATGCAACGGCCGCAGCCTTCGCCTGGTTTTCTTGCGCATACAGCAGGGGCCGGGGATCCTCAAGCACGGCCTCGACAATGGAAATCACGTCAAGGGCAAAGGTCGGCGAATCGGGGTCGAGCAACTCAAATGCAGCCAAAGCGAAGGGAGAAAGCGGCTGATTGAGCGCAAAATCATCCGGCAGGTCCGCAACCAATTGCAGCCTGGAGACACCCAACTCCTGAGCACGGGAACTGGAGAGATGCTCAACAACCCCGGCTTGAAGCAGAGAAGTATAGATATCTGCAAGATGACGGATATGCGGATTTGCTGGAAGCGGCTGGTCATCATTGTGCAATGCCAAGTAGACAAGGTGCTCTGCAGGATCTCGCCCAGCATCGGCTGCTCCGCCCAGTACGTTGAGAACAGTGGAGTGAGTCATCTCGAAGTGAGACTGCAAAGCTTCAGGGGCCGCATCGCGTAGGCGCTCAAAAGTCGAACGCGACCAGGTGATCTGGCCTTCCTTCGGACCGCTGCGCTTTTTGGACGCCTTCTTCTTTGCGCGTTTTGCTTCGCGCTCATCACGAGCCGCCTCTTGAGCAGCTGTTAAACGAGCGCGCTCGCGGGCCGTCTCAACTTCGTGCTCGGGGGCCAGAACTCGGACAAAACCAACGGTGTCAAAACCCGCACGTCCCGCGCGCCCGGCAATCTGGTGGAATTCGCGCGAACGCAAGTGTCGCATCTTGCTGCCATCGAACTTCACCAGGGAGGTCAGCAAAACCGTGCGAATAGGGACGTTGATACCGACTCCAAGGGTGTCGGTTCCACAAATAACCGGAAGCAGCCCCTGTTGGGTCAGGCGCTCAACAAGTCGGCGATACCTGGGCAGCATTCCCGCGTGGTGAACGCCAATGCCGTGGGAGAGGAGTCCGCGCAAAGTCTGCCCAAAACCCTTTGTGAAACTCACTGACGAGAGTTCGCGTGCGATTTGGCTGCGGACCTCGGGTGAAACCAGCTTGCGGTCCATCAATGACGAGGCCGTATCAACCGCATCTTTTTGCGAGAAATGAACGATGTAGATCGGGTGGCGTCCCTCTGAAAGTAGGCGCTCGACCGTGTCCTGAAGGGTGTCAACAACATAGTCGTATTCCAAGGGAACAGGACGCTGTGCATCGGTAATTTCCACCGTCGGCCGTCCCGTGCGATCCGTCCATTGCTTGCGAAAAACAGTCGTATCACCAAGCGTCGCGCTCATTGCAATGAACTGTGGGCGCGTGAGTTCAAGGAGTGGAACCTGCCAAGCCCAGCCTCGTTGGGGATCAGCATAGAAATGGAACTCATCCATGACGATCATGTCTGCGTCTAAAGTCGATCCCTCGCGCAAGGACTGATTCGCCAGGATTTCCGCAGTACAGCAAATAATCGGAGCGTCTGCGTTCAATGAGACATCGCCCGTCACCATCCCGACATTGTCGGCGCCGAACAACGACACCAAGTCGAAGAACTTTTCTGAGACCAGTGCTTTCAAAGGCGCCGTGTAGTACGAGCGGCCACCATGCGCCATGGACACAAAATGCGCGGCCAGAGCAATCATTGACTTGCCAGAGCCTGTGGGCGTTGCTGCAATGACGTGGTTTCCCGACAAAATCTCAATCAAAGACTCATCTTGGTGTCGGTAGAGAGGACGCCCCGTTGATGATGCCCACGATGAAAATGCCTCATAGAGGGCATCATCGTCGGCCAGTAAACCGCGATCTTCCAGATCGTCGAGGAGTTCGTTTAACGGAGCGCTCATGCTTCTATCTTCCCAGACCTCCCCGCATCTGCGTCCAGTTTGCGGCTAAAAGCGAAGAAGATTGCCCCATCGCGATAGACTTCGAGGCGCTGACCCACAACCTTGTTGAAAGTAGATAGCGGAGGAACGAATGGCGGATCTGGCACAGTCCATCCAAAACATCGCAGACTGGATCACCTTGCACCTGACCGTGTGGATCCTGATTGGCACGGGACTTTACCTCACAGTGCGATCCCGATTCATGCAGATTCGTCAATTCCCCGAAATGATTCGCTCAATTTCGGGTTCTCGCGGTGGTGCAAAGGGTGGGATTTCCTCCTTCCAGGCATTCACGATTTCCTTGGCCGCGCGCGTGGGCGTCGGTAACGTCTTTGGCGTGGCCGTTGCGCTGCTCATGGGCGGTCCAGGTGCGATCTTCTGGATGTGGGTTGTTGCCTTGGTCGGTATGTCGACCGCCTTTTTCGAGGCCACGCTTGCGCAGATCTTCAAGGTTCGTTCCGCTGACGGAACCTTCCGCGGAGGCCCTGCCTACTACATTGCGCTAGGCATGAAGAATAAGGTTTTGGCAAGCATCTTTGCTGTCATCACGGTTGTGACCTGTGCGTTCGTTATCACCTCCGTGCAGTCCAACGCGATCGCCACGACTCTTCTGGGCGCGCTCAGCCCCTCGAGCCGCGAACCTCTGCCGGGACTGGGTGGCCTTTCCAGCGCACACCTGGTCATCGCAGCACTGCTCTTTGTCTTCTCGGCCATGGTGATTTTTGGCGGAATTAAGACCGTGGCTCGCGTGACCGAATGGATGGCACCGATTATGGCGACTGTTTATGTCGTGATGGTCGCTATCATCTGCGTGATGAACCTGCCCAAGTTTGGTTCTGTTCTGGGACAAATCTTCGCAAGTGCGTTTGCCCCGCAACCGACGCTTGCAGGCCTCGGCGGCGGGATTATCGCTGCGGTCATCAACGGTACGAAGCGTGGCCTCTTCTCGAACGAGGCCGGTCAGGGTACTGCTCCCAATGCGGCTGCAACCGCCACCGTCGCTCACCCCGTTCGTCAGGGCCTCATCCAGTCTCTGGGCGTTTTCGTTGACACGATCATCGTGTGTACCGCAACGGCTTTCGTCATCTTGATTGCCGGCGAAAAGGTCTGGTCGAACCCCGAGGCAAACCCCGCGAACCTCACGACACTTGCTGTGGCCGACCAGCTGGGGCAGTGGACCATCATGCCGATGTCGATTCTGATCTTCGTGCTTGCATACTCCTCGATCATTGCGGCCTACGTCTATTCCGAAATCAATCTGTCCTTTGTCGTGAAGTCGAAGGCTGCGACTTGGACTGTTCGAGTGATCTCCGTTGCCTCGGTCGTGATCGGTTCGCTGACAACTCTGGATCTTGTATGGAATTCCGTCGATATCGCGATGGCCATTATGACCTTGACGAACTTGGTCGCCTTGATTGTCCTTGCACCGTGGGGCCTGGGTGCTCTTCGTGACTACGAGGCCCAGCGTCGTCGTGGCATCGCAGATCCTGTCTTCATTGCGCAGGGTAATGACCTTCTTCCCGGCGACCTTCCCGGTGATATTTGGTCTGCAGACCCCGCTTCGCGTTAGGCTACTGGCAAGACTTAGGAGGTCGCGATGCGCATCGCTCGTTTCTCGCAAGGGAGCTCTATCCACTACGGGGCTTTGGAAGATGAATCGACCCGGATTGTTGGTTTGAAGGGTGATCCTTTGTTCTCGCCGGTCGAACCCTCTGGCCAGATCTTTGAACTGGATGAAGTTCGCTTGCTTTCTCCGGTGATTCCTCGATCGAAAGTCATTGGTCTGGGCGGAAACTACCCGGCTCCTGGCGAGCAGCGCAGTGAGGACCCGGCGCGTCCCTCCGTCTTCTTCAAGCCGAATACCGCCGTCATCGGCCCGGATGATCCGATTGTCTTCCCCTCGTGGGGTCAGGAAGTCTTTTACGAGGCCGAGCTTGCCGTGGTCATTAAGACGCTGGCAAAGGATGTCAGCGTTGAAGATGCTTCTTCTGTGATCTTGGGTTACACCTGCGCGAATGACTTGACCGCTGCGGATGCAGCTCGCGATGACGGGGGAGCACTTGGTCGCGCGAAGAGTTGGGATACCGCGTGTCCGCTGGGCCCGTGGATCACTGTTGGCGGAGATTTTGATCCCGATAATGCTGAAATTTTGGTCCGCATCAATGGGGAAGAACGCGGGAGCGGAAGCACCTCTCAAATGGGATACTCCGTTGCGCGGATTGTTTCCTATGTGTCGGGTATCTGCACCCTTCTTCCGGGTGATGTCATCTTGACCGGTACCCCGGCCGGCGGACCGCTGAAGCACGGTGAACGCGTCGAGGTTGAGGTCGCGGGAATTGGAACGCTAACAAATCTGGCGATGTAGTCATTATTTCTTCTCGCAGTCTTTCTTTGGGGTGGCCGTTTAACACGGCCACCCCAAAGTTTTTGATGACCGCATTCTGACGTCTAATCTGTTGAAATTTGGTAGAGAACTGGTCTGTGGATGTAGCGTAAAAGCATGGCAGCTTTGTCAGGTTTGAGTGGATTCGAAAGACGCTACGCATCGATGGAAACAAGGATGCCTGAGGAGGTGCCTGATGGACTTTGCTGATCGCCTCGCTGAGGTGCTTTATGACGCCTGGGGTATGAAGATCACTGGGAGCTTCGCCGCTGCCGGTGGGCTTGTCTTCAACGACGGAGTTTTTGCCGCTCCCCACGAAGAAGCTGATTGCCAAGAGGGTAAATATTCCTTCTACTACTGCGAGCGCGCTTCCCGAGGTGCTCCTCTGTTCCAGACGACTAATCGGCACGTTTTCGACCACTGTGTCCTTCAGAACTATGGAAACCCTCTGCGCATTCGATACGGTTTTCCCAAATTGACACTGGGAGACAGTGCTTCGATCCGTTCGGGGTGGACAATGGTTCACACGGGTTCTTCACTTCGACATGATTACCTTGGAATTCGCTCAGATGATGGGAACTTCTATCCGTGCGAAACGAGCGATTTTCGCCTGCTCGCGGGGCTCTCTCACGTGGTTGAGTATTCGCCTTTGGATGTTTTGGAGTGCTACTTGCGTGAGGATGCCGCGCCGCTTTTATCACAGTGGCTTTCGAAGCCCGCGGGATGACATTTTCGTGGCATATGATGGGAAACATCTCGCGGAAAGGTGAAATTCATGGATTCAACGATGACTCCAGAGCCTAAGGAACCGCAGGGTCCTTGGCGTTGGTTGATGGATAGTGAAGAAGTCAGTTCTTCACTGGTGCGTTCCAGCATTGAGCAGTTCACCAGCTTGGAGGCCTGCACCTCTAAGTACGGCGACATGGTCGACATGATCGGCTACCCCTACCTTTCGCGCGTGTGGCAGGTTGATCCCAATGGCAAGCCCTATTCTTTCCAGCAGCGCTGCCTGGCAATCACCGATGTCCACTCGCCCTACTACGCGTACACGATTGCGGATCTTCCCGCATATGCGTTGATCGTGACCGGCCTGACTGCGCCGAACTTCGGTGCGAAAGGCGGCGCGCGGGAAGTGCGTTTTATCTACGGTGGCGAGCTTCTCACGGTTGCCGAGTGCGTTGAACTGGGAATCTTGAAGGGACGATCTCTGTCATGAGTACTACCAGTCAACTGATCGAATTTGCTAAATCCTCCGGCGCTTTCTGGATGAATCGCGGCACTGGTATTGCGCTGACGTGGGATAGCGGTATTTACTGGCATAACTTGTGGACCGAACACGATGATCAGGGCACTTTGCTGTACAAGTATGGTCCCAGTGAGCGTTGGGAGGATCGTTCGACTTTCGTTGCTTCGCCCTTCGAGGATTGGACGGCGAAGGGCGCGATTATCCACGTGGGCGAGTTTGCACGTAGCTATCTGGGTTGGGATCCGATCATTATTCCGCAGGTTGATTCTGATCCCGTTGCTCATCCTTACGTCTATGTGCAATTCTTCCCGTGGGTTGGAGGGCTTGAACTGGGTGGAAAAGTCCTGCCTTTGACCGTGCGCACAATGTTCCCTACCCATCGAGAACTCACTGCCTTCGCGCACATTGCAACCCTTGATTCGCAGACGCTCCTTGATGCGTATATGTCTGAAGATGGTGGCGCCTTGCGGAATTGGGCTCGCCGTAGTTAGTTTCTCGATTTTCGAGGCCGAGGCAGCCGGGTGGACATGTTGAGTTCGCCCGGCTGCTTTTCCGTTTTGTGAAGGTTTTCTGGACCTTCTTTTGAATTTTGAGATTGTAGGGGCGTGGTTGTAGCGTGGGAGTATGGACGAGAGCTTTGGTTCAGACCGCGTTGGAGGTCCGAATGGAAAGTTTCTTGGCGCTGTTGAAGACGGTCGCGTCACCTCTTTTGAAAAACGGGGCTTCCCCCTGCTTCAGTGCATCGACCCTACTATCAGTATGTTTTTACCGGCCATATGCCTGAGGGCTGGCAGATTGAGCACGGGATTGCTGCATCGTGGGAAAGCGAGTGCGGTGGGGTGCGTCAATTGAGAATCCTTAATGAATTCGGGAAACCGGTCGGAGTATCAGAACTGATAAGAACTGGCATTTTAAAAGGCGTGGAGGTGCCTGTTGGATTTTAGTGAGCGTCTTGGTCAGGTAATTTATGCTACTTGGGGTTTTAAGGCGACCGGTAACTTGGAGAAAGAGGGTTTCCTTGATTTTAGTCCTCCTGGGCCACCTGACGAACCTGAAGTTGCTGATCTTCGCGACGGAATCTATTCGTTTTATATGTATGAGCGTAATCAGCGAGGTGCTCCGGTTTTTCAGTCGAGTAGTTTGCATGCGATGGAGCATTGTTTAGCTTTGAACTATGGGAATTCTCTTCGTGAAAGTTTGGGGTTTCAGCCTGTTTGTTTGGCTCGTGATTTGAAGATACGCGTTGGTTGGTCCCTTGTGCCGGTTGGGGACGGGAGGCGACCTGGTTATTTAGGTATTCGTTCTGAGAATGGAGTTTTCTATTCGTGTAGAACGTATCAGAGTTGGTTGCTCTTATGCCTGTCTTATGTGGTTGAGTATTCGCCTTTGGATGTGTTGGAGTGCTACCTACGCCCTGATGCTGGTCCGCTCCTGACTCAGTGGGTTGACCGTGAGTGGAAGCCTGAGGAGGATGAATAGGGCTTCTTTATTGAGGGGACAGTTTTCTCAGCGTGGAGGTGCCTGTTGGATTTTAGCGAGCGTTTCTCTCACGCCGACGCAGCATCTCTTCCTGCGAAGGTGTGGGCAATCCCTCGAATCAGTTTCGTGAGCATCTGCCCTTCGGCTGCTTGCTTTCCCTATAGTTCATAGTGTGGATTGAGAGCCACATGAACTGCGGTAACACGAATGCAGAGGAGCATTGTTCATGAGTGAGACCACTCAGGTTTCGTCTGGTCTAAACATCGAGATGGCCGGCCTAGATGTGATCCCCGAATCCGAAAGAAAAGGCACACCATCGTCCTTATTCATGCCTTGGTTTGCCGCTAATATCTCTGTCCTCGGTATTTCCTGGGGTTCGTGGGTGTTGGGCTTTGGCCTTTCACTCACGCAGGCGATCCTTGTGAGCGTGGTTGGCGTTGCACTCTCATTCCTTCTGTGCGGACTGATCGCTATCGCCGGCAAGCGAGGATCTGCACCAACCCTCGTGCTCTCTCGCGCGGCATTCGGATATAACGGAAACCGTATCTCCGCAGCAATCTCCTGGATCCTCACTGTTGGGTGGGAGACCTTCCTTGCCATCATGGCGGTTCAGGCAACCGCGACCGTCATGGGAGCGCTTGGTTTTAGCAACCACCTGCTTGCACAGATCATCGCCTTGGTCGTCGTTGTTGTCCTTGCAGCAGGAGCGGGCATCCTCGGATTTGAAGCGATCATGAAGGTCCAAACGTGGATCACCTGGGCGACGGCAATCCTGACGATCGTCTACCTTCTGCTCTCGGCCTCGACAATCAACTTCGCGGTCCTTTCTGCGCGTCCCGCTGCCCCCTTCGCAATGCTCCTGGGGGCAATGTGCATGCTCATGGTTGGTTTTGGTTTTGGATGGATTAACGCAGCAGCGGACTATTCGCGCTACCTTCCTCGCAAGGCCTCAACCGCCGGTGTCGTCGGCTGGACGACCGCAGGTGCCGCGCTGCCCGTCATTATTTTGGTGATCTTCGGTGTGCTGCTGGTTGGATCCAACTATGACACCCTCTCTGAAGCCATCGGCAACGACCCGATCGGCGCGCTGACAACAATTCTTCCGACCTGGTTCCTCATCCCCTTTGCGATCGTTGCAATCCTTGGCCTTGTCGGTGGAATCGTTATGGATATCTATTCTTCTGGGCTCTCGTTGTTGGCAACTGGCGTCCCGGTGACCCGCCCCGTAGCCACCGCAATCGACGGCACCATCATGACCATCGGAACGATCGTCGTTGTTTTCTTCGCCGATTCTTTCCTCACTCCTTTCACCGCCTTCCTGACAACCCTTGGCGTTGTTATTGCGACCTGGGGTGGCGTCATGCTTGCCGACATCGCGCTCCGCCACCAGGACTACGACGAGCCCTCACTCTTCACATCAACGGGACGCTATGGTTCCGTTAACTGGGGAGCTATCGCCACGCTGGCTGTGGGTTCCTTCGTTGGCTGGGGCTTCGTCGTCAATGCGAACGCCACGTGGCTTGCGTGGCAGGGCTATCTCCTTGGCCCACTCGGAGGCCGAGAGGGAGATTGGGCTGGTTCCAACATTGGGATTCTTCTTGCCCTTCTCGTGGGGTTCTGCGGATATTGGCTGACCAGTGCGCGCCGCGTTCGTGCGCAGGAAGCCACCCCTTCCCACACACTCGGCTAAATGTTGAGGAAGGTGTGCTTTGACAGCTGATTCCCGTTTCTCTTCTGTTCTTTTCGATCCCGAGGCCACTGCCGCCGCGGAGCAGATTCGTTCCCTTTGCGGGGGAGTGCCCTTCGCATTGGTCGTCTTGGGGTCGGGCCTAGCGGATGCTCTTAACGAGCGGTGGGGAGTGCCATCGGCCTCGAAGCCTTTGGGCTCGCTTCCTGGTGTGAGCGCCCCGGTTGCGGATGGACACCTCAATGAACTTCGTGTCTACATGCGCGAATGCGGCCCCGTTGTGGTCGCAAGTGGACGAACTCACCTGTACGAGGGACACGGGCCTCTTGCTGTTACCGCGCTGATCCGTGCGGCCGCGTGCGCGGGCATCAAACGCGCAATTGTGACCAATGCAAATGGCTGCCTGCGCGACTGGTCGCTGGGTGATGTCATGGTCATTACAGACCACATGAATCTCAGCGGTTCCTCGCCATTTGACGGGCCTCTGTTCGTCGATATCTCACAGGTTTGGGACCGTCAAATGAGCAAGAGGATGCGTGAGCACTGTAGTCGAGAGGGAACCTACGCCCTCCTTCGCGGGCCTGAGTACCAAACAGGTGCAGAAAGCCGAGCCTTAGCGCAATTAGGCGCTGACTGTGTTGGAATGTCGACCGTACTTGAGGCAATAACCGCCCACGCACTTGGAGTCCGTGTCGCAGGTATGTCTGTTGTCTCAGACTTGTCTTTCGCTCAGGTGCAAACCGATCCGCAGGACGTTGTGGATGCCGCGCGAAAGGCATCCACAACGGTCGTTGCCGGAATCGAGGCAGCTCTGGCTGCGGAGTGAAGGACTAAAGAACGTCCAAAACTCGAGAAACCAATTCTTCAGTAACCTGCGGTGAACACGCCAGGTTCACGCGCACCCACTTCGAGTAGCGCTCACCCAAGGTGATCCCTTCGTTCGTCGCGATGTGCGCACGTTGGAGCAGAGTCTTGGAAGGGTTGGGGCCCAACTCTGGGTAGGCCTCGAAACCCCACCACGTCAGGTAGGTTGCCTGCGGGGGACGGAAGTCGATCTCGGTGGGGGTTAGCGCCTCGTTAACGGTTCGGATATTGCCCTCGATCACGGAAAGGACTTCGTGCTGCCAGTCATCACCGTTTGTGTAGGCCTCGATCGTCCCAAGCGCGCCAATTGTTGAGGTCGAATGGGGGAGCTTCTCCTGGCACAGGCGATCCCAACGCGTGCGCAATTCCTGATCGGGAACGATGACCTGAGCATTCGGTAGCCCGGCAATATTCCAGCCCTTTGTTGCCGCAGTTGCGGTGATCGTATGTGCTGCAAATTCTGCGCCCAGCCGCGCATAGGAGGTAAAGCCTCGGCCACCCAAAACCAGAGGGGAGTGGATCTCATCCGCGAAGATCAAAGCGTCGTACTGAGACACCAGCATCTGCAAAGCTCGCATCTCGGACTCTGTTAACACGCGCCCCACGGGGTTCCACGGATTGCAGAGAATCACCAGGCCAGCCCCGGCCTCGAGACCTGCCTTAATCCCTTCGAGGTCAAGGGTCCACCCACCCGGGTACGCATCATCGTGCAACGAGGGCACGTCGATGACCGGGTGCCCCAGCGCGGGAGGAATTGTCAAGAATGGCATGTAAGCGGGGGTTGGCACGATAACCGCTGATCCTGGGCGCACCAGATACTGGATCATTACTTCCAACGCTGGAAGGACAGCGGGCGCCATGCGAATTGAGTCGACATCAAGATCCCAGCCGAAGCGCTTCTTTTGGAATTGAGCCGTGGCTTGGGCAACCTCTGGCGCAAGCCAACGGGGGTTGTAACCAAGCAAACCCTCGCGGATAGCGCGGGTCATTCGTTCCTCGACACAGGGAGCGGTCCCGAAATCCATCTCTGCAACCCAAGCGCCCAAGACGTCGCTGCCGTCCGTGGGCTTAACTCCCGTCCATTTCAGTGAACCGATGCGACGGAGTTCCTCAGCGCTGCAAAAATCCATGCGAAAACTTCTTTCCAAACGTGCCCAAAAAGGCAAAGTGTGTGAGCTACCTCCCAGTGTAAGGGGAGTGCTGATAATTCGGAATTCGCCTTCATGGTGTGAGCGAAGGTAACAGTGCGGGCATCCCTCAATGGGGGAGAGCCCATGCTCACTCCTCTCACACCCATTGAATTGACGCGAGCGCAATAAGAAGGGGGCTAAACTAGGGGATTATGAGTGTGACTACTGCAAGTGGCGCCGATGTTCGCGTCCGATTCTGCCCCTCGCCAACTGGAACCCCCCACGTGGGAATGGTCCGTACCTGCCTCTTCAACTGGGCATACGCGCGCCATACCGGAGGCACCTTCGTCTTCCGCATCGAAGACACCGATGCTGCCCGCGATTCTCAAGAATCTTTCGACCAGATTCTTGACTCACTGAGCTGGCTGGGACTGGACTGGGATGAAGGCGTCGGTAAGGGCGGCCCGCACCCGCCGTACCGCCAGAGTGAGCGTATGGACATCTACCGCGATGTCGCCGCGAAGCTGCTTGAAGCCGGTTACGCCTACGAATCCTTCTCAACTCCAGAAGAGGTTGAGGCTCGTCACCTGGCCAAGGGTGAAGACCCCAAGCTCGGTTATGACGGTTTTGACCGCGACCTTAGTGAAGAGCAAATTGCTGCCTATCGCGCCGAAGGTCGTCAGCCGGTTCTGCGCCTGCGCATGCCCGACGAGGACATTACCTTCACCGACCTGATCCGCGGTGAGATCACCTTCAAGGCCGGCTCGGTCCCGGACTACGTGATTGTTCGCGCCAACGGTCACCCGCTGTACACGCTGGTCAACCCCGTTGATGATGCACTCATGGAGATCACCCACGTCCTGCGTGGTGAAGATCTGCTCTCATCGACCCCGCGCCAGATCGTTCTCTACCGTGCGCTGGAAGAACTGGGCATTGCCAAGTTCATGCCTCACTTCGGTCACCTGCCCTACGTGATGGGTGAAGGAAATAAGAAGCTGTCCAAGCGTGACCCCGAATCGAACCTGCTTCTGCACCGCGAAGCCGGAATGATTCCCGAAGGCTTGAACAACTACCTGGCACTGCTGGGTTGGTCGATCAGCCCCGATAATGACGTCTTCTCCATGGAAGAGATGGCCGCGGCCTTCGATATCACCGATGTGAACCCGAACCCGGCACGCTTCGACCACAAGAAGTGCATCGCGATCAACGCCGAGCATATCCGTCTGCTTGCTCCGGATGATTTCCGAGGCCGCATCGTCCCCTTCCTCCACCGTGAGGGATTGGTTTCAGCTGACTCCTACGAGGAGCTGACCGCTGACGAACAGAAGATCATGCAGCACGCCTCTCCGCTCATCCAGACCCGCATCCAATTGCTGGGTGAGGCTCCTGGAATGCTGGGCTTCCTCTTCACTGAAGACGATGCACTTGAGCTGGATGAAAAGTCCGTATCGAAGCTCAAGGAGAATGCGCCTGAGGTTCTGGACGCGACAATCCATTACATCGAGAACTACGACGGCCCCTTCACAACCGAGGCTCTGGAGCATGCCCTCCGTGAGCTGATTGTTGAAGGTATGGATATCAAGCCTCGCGTGGCCTTTGGTCCGATTCGCGTGGCCGTCACCGGTCGCCAGGTTTCCCCGCCGCTGTTTGAGTCCATGGAGATCTTGGGCCGCGAGAGCGTGTTGAACCGTCTGCACGCCCTGCGTAACCAACTGGGCTGAGCATCTGACTGACACCTAATCGCAGGTGCGTGGTGATCAAATATGATCAGTGCCACGTGCCTGCGATTTGGCATCTGAAGCGCATTTGAGTATTCTTTTCTCTTGTCGCCGCCTTGGGTTTAGGCCCGAGCGGATTGCGCCATGGGGTATGGTGTAATTGGCAGCACGAGTGATTCTGGTTCATTTAGTCTAGGTTCGAGTCCTGGTACCCCAGCCATCGCAAAGCTTTTTGCGAGTTGAAAGGCCCCCATCGTCTAGCGGCCTAGGACGACGCCCTCTCACGGCGTTAACACCGGTTCAAATCCGGTTGGGGGTACAAATCCTGTTCATGCCTCGGTATGACGGGAATAGCGCACGTAGTGGCGCGCCGCCCCCATCGTCTAGCGGCCTAGGACGACGCCCTCTCACGGCGTTAACACCGGTTCAAATCCGGTTGGGGGTACAGATACCAGCAGGGCTTCGGCCCTGCTTTTTTGTTAGCTGCGCTGCTGCCCTTGGCATCTGCAAGAATAAAAGCATGCGCATTGTTTTGGTCTCTGACACCTTCCGCCCGACTATGGGAGGAATTGAAACCCAGGTCGGTGCGCTTGCCGACCATCTTCATACCCGAGGCCACGATATCGTCGTTCTGACCTGCACTCCCGAGGGCGATGTGCCTTCCACATGCCCCTATCCGGTGCTGCGTTCTTCGTGGCGTAATCCTTTCAATGCGCCGATTGATCCCAAAGCACCCCGTCGCTTTACTGACTTCATTCGTCGTTTTAATCCCGATGTCGTTCACTATCACATGGGAGAGCTGACCCCGGTTGTTCAGTCGGTTCTGTTGAACCTAAGGGATTCGAGGATTCCGCAGGTCGTCACTGTTCATTCCTTGTGGGACCCCCGCGTGACAATCCCCGCCTTCCGTGCCATCGCAAGACGTACAGGGCTGGCGCAGGCTCCGATTATGTGGACAGGTGTCTCTGAACTGGTCAATGAGCAAATTCGCCAGGTCTTGGGGCCAGACATCTGTGTTTCGACCTTGCATAATGGTGTCGATGTTGCGCCTTGGCAGCGCCCGCCTGTTGCCCACCAGGGCATTGTCGCGGTGACCGCCACGCGTTTTGCCCCGCGTAAGCGCGTGGATGCCCTGATCGATATCCTCTCCGAAACTCGTCGCCGTTGGGATTCTTATTCCCGAGGCCACGCCGGTGATTTCCCCCTGCGTGCAGTAGTTGCGGGTGAAGGTCCGCTTTTTGACGGTGTTCAGCGCCGCGTTGAGCGCAGTGGGCTGGGGGATTGGCTGCTTCTTCCGGGCCGACTGAGTGCGACGCAGCTCCAAGACCTGTATTCGCGTTCGGATATTTTCCTTGCGCCTTCGGTGAAGGAATCTGCTTCTATCGCTGGACGCGAGGCCTTGGCCTCGGGGCTTGCAGTAATGACACGTTCACAGTCTGGACTTGCAGAAGTTGTTGAAAATGGCATCAACGGTTGGTGTCTTGACAACGATGACGAGATGATCGAAGCGCTCTTATCCGTGCTTGAGACTCCTGCGCAGCTTGAACATATTCACGAGCATAATCGCAGTGAAGATTTCCCCTTCACGTGGGCGAAGGTCATTGAGGCGACGGAAAACTACTACCGCCAGGCTCAGGAACTGGCCTCGACGGAGGCTTAGTCTTCCATTCCTTCTGCGGAGCGCAAGAAATCGGAAAGTCTATTAGCTGCAGCAACGGCAGAGGGGCCGTGCTGACGGCCAGGCTGACGTCCCATGCGCTCAACAGGACCCGAAATGGTCACTGCGGCCAGCACGCGACCCGAAGGGCCACGAACGGGGGCGGAAACTGAAGCAACGCCGGGCTCGCGTTCTGCAACCGACTGTGCCCAGCCTCGGCGACGAACTTGGGCGAGCATCGTCGCGTTGAAGGAAGCGCCGTAGAGGCCTCGGTGAAGGCGGTCGGGTTCTTCCCATGCAAGAAGCACTTGGGCAGCGGAACCTGCCTTCATGGTCAAAGTCGCACCAACGGGGATGGAGTCGCGAAGACCCATCTCGCGTTCAGAGGCTGCAACGCAGACTCGGAAGTCACCTTGGCGGCGGAAAAGCTGAGTGGATTCCTTCGTGTGGTTGCGAAGGGCAACGAGGACCGGCATTGCAGCTGCAAGAAGGCGATCTTCACCCGCAGAGGAAGCAAGTTCTTGAAGGCGAGGTCCCAAGACGAAACGTCCCTGCATATCGCGTGCAACGAAACGGTGATATTCCAGTGCAACTGCGAGGCGATGCGCAGTGGGGCGCGCCAAACCTGTTGTTGCAACCAATTGGGCCAGGGGGGCCGGGCCTGCTTCAAGTGCGCTCAAAACCAGTGCAGCTTTATCCAGAACGCCGACACCACTTCCAAAGGCTTCTGAGTCCTCCATGAACACATTCTCACATCTCAGTAAATGAGATATCAAGTCCAACTCTCCAGGAAGTGTCAATCATGGGAAGAAAGAAGTCGATGAAGGAGCGGGAAATGAGCGGAACGCTGGCCGAAAAGGTTTGGGCTGATCACGTCGTAGTGCACGGTGAAAACGGTGCGCCCGATCTGCTGTACATCGACTTGCATCTAGTCCATGAGGTGACCAGCCCGCAGGCCTTCGATGGCCTGCGCATGGCCGGACGCCAGGTTCGTCGCCCCGACCTCACGATTGCAACCGAGGACCACAACACTCCTACGGTCAATATCGACCTTCCGATCGCTGATATCACCAGTCGCACACAGATCGACACCCTGCGAAAGAATGCCAAGGAATTCGGTATCCGCCTGCATTCGCTGGGCGATGCCGACCAAGGAATCGTTCACGTCGTTGGTCCCCAATTAGGACTCACCCAACCCGGTATGACCATTGTTTGCGGTGATTCGCATACATCAACCCACGGAGCATTCGGTGCGCTGGCAATGGGGATTGGTACCAGCCAGGTCGAACATGTTCTGGCGACTCAAACACTGCCGATGGCTCCTTTTAAGACCATGGCTATCACCGTCAATGGCTCCTTGCCTAAGGGGGCCACCGCGAAGGACATCATCCTTGCTGTGATCGCGAAGATCGGAACCGGTGGGGGACAGGGATACGTCCTTGAGTACCGTGGCCAGGCAATCCGCGAGCTCTCGATGGAAGGTCGCATGACGATCTGCAACATGTCCATCGAAGCGGGCGCCCGTGCGGGAATGGTTGCCCCCGATGAAACGACCTTCGAATACTTGAAGGGACGTCCGCACGCTCCCGAAGGCGAAGAATGGGATCGCGCCCTGGAGTACTGGAAGACCTTGCACTCTGATGAAGATGCAGTCTTCGACGCTGAGGTGGTCCTGAATGCTGAGGATCTGGAGCCCTTTGTTACCTGGGGGACAAACCCTGGGCAGGGTGTCCCGCTCTCGGGCAGCGTTCCCAACCCCGATGACTTTGAAGACGAAATCAAGCGAGCCGCAGCACAGAAGGCTCTGGATTACATGGGGCTCGAGGCCGGCACCCCGATGCGCGACATCAAGATCGACACAGTTTTCTTGGGGTCGTGCACCAACGGGCGCATTGAAGACCTGCGTGCCGCTGCAAAGGTCATTGAGGGCCACACCAAGGCTCCGGGGCTGAGGATGCTGGTTGTCCCAGGTTCTGCTCGCGTGCGCCTGCAAGCCGAAGCTGAAGGCCTAGACAAGATCTTCACTGAGTTCGGTGCGGAATGGCGTAATGCCGGCTGCTCGATGTGCCTGGGAATGAACCCCGACCAGCTTGCTCCTCAGGAGCGTTCGGCCTCGACGTCAAACCGAAACTTTGAGGGCCGCCAAGGAAAGCTTTCGCGGACCCACCTGGTCTCTCCTCTGGTTGCGGCAGCCACCGCTATTCGCGGCACCCTGTCCTCTCCGGCCGACCTGGACGACTAAGAATTCGCTGATACACATTCGAAGGAAAACTCATGGAAAAGTTCATTTCGCACACGGGTATTGGCGTTCCGCTGCGCCGTTCAAATGTTGACACCGATCAGATCATCCCCGCGGTTTTCTTGAAGCGCGTGACCAAGACTGGATTTGATGACGCTCTGTTCTATGCATGGCGTCGCGATCCAGAGTTCATCTTGAACCGTGAACCCTACAACCAGGGCAGCGTTCTGGTTGCTGGACCTGATTTTGGCACTGGCTCCTCGCGTGAACACGCGGTCTGGGCACTGCGTGACTATGGCTTCAAGGTTGTTTTGGCTCCGAAGTTTGCCGATATTTTCCGCGGAAATGCAGGAAAACAGGGCTTGGTGACAGGAATTATTAGCGAAGCAGACTGTGAGAAGCTTTGGGATCTGCTCGATGCTAATCCCGGTGCTGAAATCACCGTTTCGCTTGAGGACAAGACCGCGACCTTGGGTGACTTCACCTGCACTTTCGATATTGATGATTATGTGCGCTGGACGCTCATGGAAGGTCTGGACGATATTGCCCTGACCCTTCGTCACGAGGCCGAGATCACCGCTTACGAAGAGCGTCGTCCTTCCTTTAAACCGAGGACTCTGCCGGCCAAGACTTTGCCTTCGAAGCCGGTCGTTTCCGCCCGTCCTGCCGAAGGTGAGTAATTCGCCACGCGCTCAAGATGCGTTAAGCGCACGCAGATGAGGGCGTGCTGCTCTAAAGTGGTCACAGAAGTCGACAGCTAGGAGAGCATCACTATGTCCTCGAAACTTCGAGTTGAAGGTGGCCACCCCCTTGAGGGGACCATTACCGTCCGCGGGGCGAAGAATTTTGTCCCCAAAGCAATGGTTGCGTCGCTGCTCGCAGATACTCCCTCCGAGCTGTACAACGTTCCCTTGATTCGTGACGTTGACGTCGTTTCTGACCTGCTTTCTCTTCACGGTGTCAAGGTTGATTACGATCAAGAGCGCGGTTCGCTGCGAATGGATCCTTCGCAGGTTCGTATTGCCTCGCGCTCGGACATCGACACCCTTGCCGGTGCCTCGCGTATCCCGATCTTGTTCTGTGGTCCGCTTCTTCACCAGCTGGGTGAAGCCTTCATTCCTGAGCTGGGTGGCTGCGCGATTGGTGGCCGTCCCATCGACTTCCACCTGGAAACTCTGCGTAAGTTCGGCGCAATCGTTGATAAGCAGCCTGAAGGGGTCCATATCAAGCGCCCCACATCCGGTCTTCACGGCGCGATTATTGAGCTGCCCTTCCCTTCCGTTGGCGCAACCGAGCAGACTCTGCTGACTGCGGTTCGCAATGATGGAATTACTACGCTGAAGGGCGCTGCCATCGAGCCGGAAATCATGGACCTCATCAATGTTTTGCAGAAGATGGGTGCCATTATTTCTGTCGATACTGACCGCACCATCCGTATCGAGGGTGTGGAGTCCCTGAACGGGTACCGTCACACCGCTTTGCCCGATCGTATCGAGGCCGCCTCTTGGGGTGCTGCAGCTCTTGCGACCGGCGGTGATATTTACGTACGCGGCGCGCATCAGCCTGATATGACGACCTTCCTCAACACCTTCCGAAAGGTCGGTGGCGCGTTTGATATCGATTCAGAAGGTATTCGTTTCTACCACCCGGGTGGTGAACTCCATTCCATCGCTTTGGAAACCGCGGTTCACCCCGGCTTCATGACCGACTGGCAGCAACCGTTGGTTGTCGCTCTCACTCAGGCAGAGGGCCTGTCTATTGTCCACGAAACGGTGTACGAAAACCGTTTCGGTTTCACCTCTGCGCTGCGTCAGATGGGTGCGAATATCCAGGTGTATCGCGAGTGCTTGGGCGGAACCCCCTGTCGTTTTGGTCAGAAGAACTACTACCACTCAGCAGTTATTTCGGGACCGACTCCTCTGCATGCCGCAGATATTGTCGTTCCGGACCTGCGCGGCGGATTCTCACACCTGATTGCAGCATTGACCGCAACCGGTACATCGACTGTGTCAGGAATTGATGTCATTTCTCGCGGCTACGAGCACTTTATTCGCAAGCTTCGTGAGCTCAATGCTCGCGTGGAATACGAAGACTGACAACCCTTTCGAAGGCCACAGTCGTGGATCAGCCATCCCAACCCAAACTGAAGCTATTTGTTTCTGCCCTTTCTGGGAAAGGCCGCGCACTACGTCGGGCCCCCAAGGTAGCGGCACTTTTACGCTCCCAAGGGTGGAACGTCGATGTTCGAGTCACTCACCGCTCGGATGATCCGGCAGCTTTGGCGGCGGCATGCACCAATCACTGGGTTGCAGTTTTAGGTGGCGATGGCTACATCGCTCGCATTGCGACTCAGGTTGGGGCGCGCGGGGGAGTGGTGATTCCGCTTCCCGGAGGAAGAGGAAATGATCTGTGCCGTTGCCTCGGAATTGGGACGGACGCGGTTGCGCATGTGCGGAGCCTGCCACCGGCCTCGGAAATCTGTGCTGAAGGCGCGGGGGAACATCCTCGGATCAGAGGCGTCGACGCAATGCAGGTGCGCGCACTCGATGGGGTAAATGAAGGGCAAGACGTTGCTGGGCAACGACCGTCGTCGCCGGCCACGGGCCTCGAAGAAAACCCAGCTCAGGTGCTGGGAATTATTTCTTTCGGCTTAGATGCCTTGGCCAACCAGATCGCAAATGACACCTCTTTTGCATCGGGCACTTTCGCTTACGCCTGGGGCGCCTTGCGTGCCCTTCAGCAGTTCCAGCCCAAAACAATGGAAATTGAAGTAGATGGCGTGCGAAGGCGAATCCGGGGCTGGCTTGTTTCAGTCTCCAATTCCGGATGGTTCGGTGGCGGGATCAATATTGTTCCCAGCTCCAATCCCAGTGACGGTCGTCTGGAACTTCTCACTGTGGACCCAGTACCCAAGCATCATGCGATCCGCGTTCTTGCACGGGTTCTTGCGATGCGAAAAGTTGATGATCCGATCCTTCACGTCGAAGAAGTCACCAGCGTCAAGATTTTGGATAGTGCTGGGTTAGTTGCAATGGGAGATGGTGACCAAGTGGGAGAAGGCCCACTTGAAATCTCGGTCAGCCCTCGGGTTTTCCGCGTCTTTGTTTGAAGCAGTCGTAGTTAGCGCGAACTTGTAGCTTGTTCCAGCGCTGTCTTGCTGATCTTTGGCCCCAGCACCTTGCTTGGATAAACTACACACATGACTCACCGACTCACAGGTTTCTACCGTTTCGCGCGAGGCGTTTTCCGCAGCTTTATGGTCCCGTGGATGAAGATTGACGTCGAAGGTCTTGAAAATCTTCCCAAGGACCGCGGATACCTGCTGGTATGTAACCACCTGTCAAACATTGATGCGGTCTGCTTGCTGTGGGTCATGATGAAAGCGGATGTTCCCGTGCGCATTATGGCCAAGTCAGAGCTATTCAAGGTTCCACTTTTGGGTGGGGCCATGCGTCGGATGCAATTGCTTCCGGTCGATCGAAAGTCGAAGGAACCCGGGGCGATTTTGGCCTCGGCAGCGAAGGCGCTTCGCGATGGTGAGTGCGTGGCAATTTACCCCGAAGGCACCTTGACCACTGACCCCGAGGAATGGCCGATGCGCATTAAGACCGGTGCTGCGCGTCTTGCTCTGGACACTGGGGTTGATGTTATTCCCTTCATTCACTGGGGAGAACAAAAAATTATGCGTTCGGGATCGGCGCTGATCGATTTTCGTCCCCAACGCAAAGTGAGCGTCCGTATTGGCCAGCCAATCGACCTGGATGACCTTCGCCACGACACCGGTTCTGCTGATCATCACGCTGTTGATGAAGCGACCGCACGTATTCAGCGCATATTGATCGATCAGGTTGCCGCTCTTCGCGGAGAAGATGCCCCGCAGGGAGTGTGGGATCGCAAACTGAAGAAGCGTGTAGAGATCTAAACCCTTACTTCTTACTTCGCGATATCAATCACGACGCGCGAGGGGCTGCTCAACGCGCTTAAAGTGACCTCGCGCTTGTGATCCATCCCGATCACGATGTGCGTATTCGCTTCAAAGCTGCCGTCCTCGCGTACGCGAATCGGCCCGACTTCCTTGGTTTTTTCGCCCTTGTAGTAGTCCTTTTGAAGTTCCTCGCTGACGGGCATGGCTCCGCCTTCCAAGGACAACTCAAGGTAGATGGGCGTCCCTAGATCGATTGGATCGCCTTTGCCCTGTGTCGCTGGGGAAGTTGTCCACCCGCCTTGCCATCCCACATCGTCGCTTCCCGTGAACTCAACGACGACCCTGTAGAAAGTATCGTGTTCGCCCACGCGTAGGTCGTGGAAGACGGGTGCGTGATTAGCGTCCTCTTTGCCCTGCGTGAGGCTTGCCTTTCGCGAGGGAATTTGATCCCAATTCTGAAGCGTTGGGCTGGAAGAAGGCGTGGCCTCGGGAGTAGGGGAGGAAGACGCGCTTTCGCTTGCCGAGGCCGTGGCTGAGCTGCTTGCCGAAGGCGCGGGAGTGGGGGAGCATCCGCTGAGCGCGGCTAGAAGGACTAGGGCGCATAGAGATGAAAAATGACGCGTCTTCACAATCTCCTCCTTGAGCGATCTACGAGTTTGACTTCCCTCATCCTAATCTGGGCGGAGGAGATCGGGGAATGGAACCTTGACCTTTGGCGGAGTCGATACAGGATTGAAACCCTGGGTGTGTTCAACATCGAATGACGCGGGCATGAGAAGAATGACGCTACGGGCTGGCCACGCGGTAGGGTTAAGGCCATGAGTGAAGTCAAACGTCCTCGCGTCCTCGTTGTTTTCGGCGGACGCTCCAGCGAACACCTGGTGTCTTGCGCGACCGCTGCCGGTGTTCTTCATGCGATCGATCGCGAACGCTTCGATGTGCTCGCGGTTGGAATCACCCGAGACGGCCAGTGGGTACATGTCGATAGCAACCCTGAGCTCGTCGACCTGCGCACGGCCTCGAATACAACTATTGAGCCGGGACTCAGTCGCGTGAGCCTGCTTCCGGGACTTGCTCGTTTGGTTGAAACCACCTACGATCGCACTCCCGAAGACGATGATGCACGGATTGTCAGCGTTGAGGATCTGGGTGTTGTCGATGTTGTGCTTCCGCTTCTGCACGGTCCTTATGGCGAAGACGGAACGATCCAGGGCCTCTTTGAGATGGCGAATGTGCGTTACGTCGGCTGTGGCGTGACGTCCAGTGCGGTTTCAATGGATAAGCACCTAACGAAGACTGTCCTTGCCGAGGCCGGGATTGCAGTTGGCCGATGGGAACTGGTCACCGAGAAAGAGTGGTCCCGCGATCCCCAGGAGGTGCGCTCGCGGATTGAGGCCCTGGGCTATCCGGTCTTCGTCAAACCCACTCGCGGTGGTTCCTCGGTTGGGATTTCGCGCGTGGATTCCCCTGATCAGCTGGACCTTGCCATCAAGGAAGCAGCCGCAAACGACCCTCGAATCATCGTCGAGGCGATGGCCCATGGCCGTGAGGTCGAGTGCGGTGTGCGCGTTCCTGCCGGAGGCGACTCAATGGCAGCACCCCTGGGTGAAATTGGTGTTCCTGAAGGCGAGTTCTATGACTACGCCCTGAAATACGTCGATACCGATGCCATTTCCTTGATGTGCCCCGCGGATGTTCCAGAAGAAGATGCGACGCGTATTCAAGAAACCGCACTCAAGGCTTTCGAGGCCTTGGAGTGTGAGGGCCTGGCCCGCGTCGATTTCTTCTATAACGATGCAACCCACGAGATCATCGTGAATGAAGTAAACACCATGCCCGGCTTTACTCGTTTGTCGTTGTATCCGCGTGTGTGGGGCGAAGCGGGACTGAGCTACACCGAATTGGTGACCTCCCTGTTGGAGGAAGCCATGAGCCGCCCCTTGGGACTAAGGTAAGATATTTTTATGACGAAAAAACCCAAGGTTACCCTTGTCACCTCGGAGAATATGCCCGAGCTTTTCTCCGATGAGAGTGGACTTCCCGACGCTCTTGCAGAGCGCGGAATGGACCCCCAGATTGCTATTTGGAATGATCCCACTGTCGACTGGGATGCAGCGGGGGTCTGCGTGATCCGATCTGTTTCGGATTATGCGACGCAACGCCAGGAATTTATTAACTGGGCAAATTCAGTACCGCGTCTGCTCAACCATGCGGATGTCATGGAGTGGAACACTGACAAGCACTACATGAAGGATTTGGAGGCCTTGGGGCTTCCTGTTATTCCTACGACGTGGCTTGAGCCCTCGCACGGTTTTTCGAAGCATCAAGTTCACTCACGCTTCCCGGCTCTGGGTGACTTCGTTGTGAAGCCTGCGGTTTCTTCGGGTGTGCGCGATATTGGTCGTTACACCGCTATCGATACCTCACAGCGTCAAGCGGCTTTGGCTCAAACCATGGAGCTGCTTGATGAAGGCCGTTCTGTGATGCTTCAACGCTACCTAGAAGATATTGACGTCCACGGTGAGGTCTCGCTGGTCTTCTTCAACGGTTTGCTTTCCCACGCAGTTGAGAAGCGTGCGGTTTTGCACCCTTCTTCGGTCACGGATCCTTCCATGCACGAGGCCGTGGTGACCGCTCGTCCCGCAGACACTGCGACTTGGCAGTGGGGTGAGCAGATCCGTCAAGTCCTGCATGAGTACATGCGTTCGCGTTTGGGACGCGATGAACTGCTCCTCTACAACCGTGTGGACCTGGTTCCCGATGGTGAGGGCTCCTTCCGAGTGATGGAGGTGTCCTTGGTGGACGCGGACCTCTACCTGGAAGCAACACCCGATGCGCTGGGTAACTTCGCTGACGCGATCTCTACCCGTGCCTTCTGGTGAGATCTGAGATCTTGTTCTTGATCCTCCCTCGTTTCCTCGTGAAACGGGGGAGGATGTCTATTCGTGGCAATCGCCACGCTTCGCTTTTCGATTTCTCACTTGGCATGCCCAGATGTTAGAGTTTCTCCGTTGCGTTTTTCGCAGCGCTCAATGGTGGCTGTAGTTCAGTTGGTAGAGCACCTGGTTGTGGTCCAGGACGTCGCGGGTTCGAGTCCCGTCAGCCACCCGGTTTAACCCTCAGGACCATAAGGTTCTGAGGGTTTTTCATATGTTCTGAGTGTTAGCATGTGTGCAATGTGCGTGCGCAAGAGAGCTTCCCACACGTTTAGTGTTTCAGGGGTGCTCAGCGCTGGGAGGACAAACAAAGGAGCCTAGGATGCCTCAAGTCCGTGCCTATGCCTGTGATGATGCGCGATCGCAGTATCACCCCATGATGATTGATATTCGTGAACCCGGACCGGGTGAAGTACTTTTCGACATCAAATATGCGGGAATCTGCCACTCTGATATTCACACTGCGCGCAGTGAGTGGGGACCGATTCCCTATCCCTTCGTCGGCGGACATGAAATTGCTGGCGTTGTGACCAAAGTTGGCGAAGGCGTCACCAAATTCAAGGTAGGGGACCGCATCGGTGTTGGTTGTTTACAGGGGTCGTGCAAGGAATGCGAGTACTGCACTGACGGTCACGAGCAGTTCTGTGACAATCCCCATGCCTATTGGACTTTTCGGGCGGGCCCAGATGGGAAGCCAACTTATGGTGGCTACGCCCAAGCAATGACGGTGCGTGAAGACTTCGCCTGTCATGTACCCGATGCTGTGGCCTTGGAGCATGCTGCGCCACTGATGTGCGCCGGGATCACCATGTATTCCCCGCTGCGGCGATGGGGTGCAGGTCCCGGAAAGAAAGTCGCCATTGTCGGTATGGGCGGCTTGGGGCACATGGGTGTTCAGCTCGCCGCAGCGATGGGCGCAGAAGTTTCTGTGATCTCACATGGTCGTTCAAAGGAAGCCGATGCACGTCAGTTTGGTGCCACTGCTTTCTATGCAACTGCAGAAGAAGGCACCATAGAGTCTCTGGCCTCGTCTTTTGACCTCATTATTTGCACGGTGAGTGCGGATGACCTGGATTACCCGGGACTAATCCGCGCACTCAAGCCTTTCGGTGTCTTCGTTGACGTGGGCCTGCCCGAGAACCCGATGGTGATCCCCATGCGAGCTGTGGTCAACGGAAACAAGGTTGTTGCAGGATCGCAGATCGGCGGTATTGATGAAACTCAGGAGATGCTGGAGTTCTGCGCTCAGCACGGCGTGCGTCCCGTGGTTGAAATCATCGACGGTGATTCTATTACCGAGGCCTATGACAAAGTTGTGGCCTCAAAGGTGCGCTACCGCTTTGTGATTGATACATCGACGTTCTAACTCGATCTTGGCCAAGCGGTCCTCTGGAGAAGGATACGCGGCAAAACAAAAGGAGCCCCGGGAAAACCGGGGCTCCTTTTTTCAGAGCGGGTGACGGGAATCGAACCCGCACCATCAGCTTGGAAGGCTGAGGTTCTACCATTGAACTACACCCGCGTGCGGATCGATATTACCTGATTATTTCTGCGATTGCGAAATTTAGGGTGAAGTCCCGTATTATTGGACGCGCAGACGTTCGTCTCACGGGGTGTAGCGCAGCTTGGTAGCGCATCTGCTTTGGGAGCAGAGGGTCGCAGGTTCAAATCCTGTCACCCCGACTTTTTATTGCCAACGCCGCTGTGGCCTCGTAGATGAGGCCACTTGAGCGGCAAATGAAAGAACATCGTGCTGGCGATGATGGCCGGCGGAAAATGTGAAAGCGCACAGCCAGCTAGCAGCTTTGGCGTGAGCTGTTGTAGGCTAGTTCAGTTGAAATACGCGCATTTTGCGCCCAAGAAAAGACCTGGAGAATCCACGTGAAGAGCACTGTTGAGACCCTCGAGCCCACAAAGGTTCGTCTGACTGTTGAAATCCCCGTTGAGGAACTGAAGTCAGAGATGGACAAGGCGTACAAGAGCATCGCCAATCAGGTGTCCATTCCCGGCTTCCGTAAGGGTCACGTTCCCGCTCGCATCATCGACCAGCGTTTCGGCCGTGCAGCCGTCATCGAGCAGGTTGTCAATGAGGTTCTTCCCGGTCAGTACTCTGCTGCTGTTTCCGAGAACGAACTGCGTCCCATGTCCCAGCCCGAGGTTGAGGTCACTGAGATCCCCTCAACCACCGGTGAACTGACCGGCCAGCTGGTCTTCACCGCTCAGGTTGACGTCGTTCCCGCATTCGATATCCCCGAATACGGCAAGGACACCGTCATCGAGGTTGATCCCGTTGAGGTTACCGACGAAGACGTTCAGGAAGAGCTTGACGCGCTGCGTGGACGTTTCGCATCCCTGAAGACCATCAAGCGTCAGGCCAAGACCGGTGACTTCGCGACCATCGATCTGGTTGCCACCATCAATGGTGAAGAGGTCGACTCCGTTTCTGACGTTTCCTACGAAATTGGCTCGGGCACCATGCTTGACGGTCAGGACACCGCGCTGCGTAAGACCCACGCAGGCGACGTCGTCACCTTCACCTCGACCCTCAAGGGCGGCGAGCACGAAGGCGAAGAAGCAGAGGTTACCCTGACCGTTAAGTCCGTCAAGGAGCGCGAGCTTCCCGAGGCCGACGACGATTTCGCTCAGATGGTTTCCGAGTTCGACACCATCGACGAGCTGAAGGAAGACCTCAAGAAGCAGGCGGCACAGACCAAGCAGTCCCAGCAGGCACTGCAGGCACGCGATCGCCTGGTTGAGAACCTCCTGTCCCGCACCGAAATTCTTCTTCCCGAGTCGGTCATCGAGCACGAGCTCAGCCACCGCGTTGCAGAAGATGCTTCCGCAAAGGCAAAGAAGGAAGCTCGCGAGGCCATCGAGAAGGAATACCGCACCGAGATCCTGGCTGAAGAACTCGCCAAGAAGAATGAGGTTCAGGTCGGACAGCAGGAGCTCTTCGATTACGCAATCCAGATGTCCCAGACTTACGGCATGGACATCAACCGCCTCTTCTCTGACCCCCAGCAGATCTCCGCTGTTGTCGCCGATCTTGGCCGCGCAAAGGCCCTGATCGAGGTCCTCAGCGAGGTTACCGTTAAGGACACCGCTGGCAACGACGTTGACCTCTCCGAGTTCCTCGGTAAGGGCGACGAAGAAGCAGCCGCCGAGGCCGCAGCTGAGACCGTTGCAGAGGTCGAGGAAGCTGCTGCTGAGATCGCCGACGAGAAGTGAGTGATCTCGAGCGTCGCTAGGATTTCCGCTTCGCGGAATTCATGACTGAGATGTGGGCCGAAACCAAATGGTTTCGGCCCACACTGCATAACGGCTTCGATGTTCTGGTCTTTTCCATGCGCCCTGAGCGAAAAGACTGCTTTTAGAGCGCCAAGTCTTCGATGAACCGATAAGTTTGGATCCAGTGAGGTTTCATGAGTGGAACCGGACCCTCAATTTGTAAGGAGAGCGTGAATGGCTATTCAAGCCTCGGGCGGAAATGAAACGCCCATGGGACTGGGAGATTCGGTCTACCAGCGCCTGCTGAAAGAGCGCATCATCTGGCTCGGTGGCGAGGTGCGAGACGATAACGCAAACGCGATCTGTGCGCAGCTCCTTTTGCTGGCTGCAGAAGATCCCGAACGCGATATCTACCTGTACATTAACTCTCCTGGTGGTTCCGTGACCGCCGGTATGGCTATCTACGACACCATGCAGTACGTGAAGCCTGATGTCGTCACCGTTGGCATGGGCCTTGCAGCGTCGATGGGGCAGTTCCTGTTGACCGCTGGCGCTCCCGGAAAGCGTTACATCACGCCGCACACTCGTGTTTTGCTCCACCAGCCTTTGGGAGGCGCGGGCGGTAGCGCAACGGATATTCGCATTAACGCGGATCTGATCTTGGGCATGAAGAAGGAACTGGCTCAGATCACCGCATCGCGCACCGGTAAGTCTGTCGAGCAGGTTGAGGCAGATGGCGATCGCGACCACTGGTTCACAGCTCAGGAAGCACTGGAATACGGCTTTGTCGATCAGGTTATCGACAGCCCGCAGGAAATTGGCAACCGTGGAGGAGAAAACTGATGAGCACTCAGCCCTATTTCGACGCAGTTGCCCGCCAAATGCCTCAGGCGCGATACGTTCTTCCGAACTTTGAAGAGCGCACTGCATACGGTTTTAAGCGTCAGGACCCTTACGCGAAGCTTTTTGAAGACCGCATTGTCTTCTTGGGCGTGCAGGTTGATGATGCAAGTGCGGATGACATCATGGCTCAGCTGCTGGTTCTTGAATCTCAAGATCCCGATTCGCTGATCACCATGTACATCAATTCGCCCGGTGGCTCATTCACCGCAATGACCGCGATCTACGACACGATGCAGTACATCAAGCCGCAGGTCCAGACGGTTTGCTTGGGCCAAGCAGCATCTGCCGCTGCTGTCCTCTTGGCCGCCGGCTCTCCCGGAAAGCGCCTTGCTCTTCCCAACGCTCGCGTCCTGATCCACCAGCCCGCGATGGAAGGAATGCAGGGACAGGCCTCGGACATCCAGATCATTGCGGATGAAATTGACCGCATGCGTCTGTGGCTCGAAGAGACACTCTCTGCTCACTCGGGTAAGCCGGTCGAGGAAGTTCGTCGCGATATTGAGCGCGATAAAATCCTCACCGCCGCTCAGGCTGAAGAATACGGTTTGATCGACCAGGTTTTGGCTTCTCGTAAAGCGCAGAACTAGTTGACAAGTTTGCGACTGCAAACAATCGCCGTTTAAGGCAAACGGGAGAGAGCGCTTCGGCGTTCTCTCCCGTTCCTATTGAATGACCGGTCTTACACTACGGATTCCGCGCGTCAATTCGCTGTTAGCGACCGCGTGAATTAGGCTAGATTCCAGTAAAAGCCCAATTTTTGGGATAGTTTTCAGGAGGCGCAGGTGAGTCGTTTAACCGACGGAGCAGAGGCCCTGAAGTGCTCGTTCTGCGGAAAGAGCCAGAAACAGGTCCGCAAGCTCATTGGTGGATCCGGTGTCTACATCTGCAACGAGTGCGTTGATCTCTGTAATGAAATCATTGCCGAGGACTCCGAGCCGACAAGCCAGCCTTCTTCTCTGCCTCTACCCAAGCCTCGGGAAATCTATAACTTCCTTGACTCCTGGGTCATCGGCCAGGACCGTGCGAAGCGTGCACTTTCGGTGGCTGTGTACAACCACTACAAGCGCGTCCGTTCTCGTGAAGCTGGCAATGAAGAAGATATGTATGGCACGAAGTCAAATATCTTGCTTCTCGGTCCTACGGGTACGGGTAAAACTCACTTGGCTCGTTGCTTGGCGCGTCTGCTGGATGTGCCTTTCGCAATCGTTGATGCGACAGCTCTGACCGAGGCCGGTTACGTCGGTGAAGACGTTGAAAATATTTTGCTTCGCCTGATTCAGGAAGCCGGCGGAGATATTAAGAAGGCTGAACGCGGCATCATCTACGTCGACGAAATTGACAAGATCGGACGTAAGGGAGAAAACGCCTCCATCACGCGTGACGTTTCTGGTGAAGGCGTGCAGCAGGCTCTTCTGAAGATTATCGAAGGAACGGTGGCTTCGGTGCCTCCGCAGGGTGGTCGCAAGCACCCGCACCAGCAGTTCTTGGAGATTGATACCTCTGGAATTCTCTTCATTGCTGCGGGAGCATTCGCGGGGATTGAAGAAATCGTCAAGGCTCGTTTGGGCCAGCGTTCCACCGGTTTCGGTTCGGAATTGAAGTCTTCCGCTGAGATGGGCGATCTCTACGAGTCCGTTACCGCTGAAGATCTTCACAAATTCGGCATGATTCCGGAATTTATTGGTCGTCTTCCCGTACTGACCTCGACTAAGGAACTTTCTGAGGAAGATCTGGTTCGCGTGTTGACCGAGCCAACGAATTGCTTGGTCTCTCAGTATCAGCACCTCTTTGAACTTGATGGAATTACCTTAGAGTTCACTCACGATGCACTTCTTGCAATCGCCGAGCTGGCAAATCAGCGCAAGACCGGTGCGCGAGGTTTGTCATCAGTCATGGAAGCGACGCTGTCTGACCTGATGTTCGACCTTCCCTCCCGTGATGATGTTGCGCGCGTGGTGGTGACCCGTGATGCTGTCCTTGGACAGGGAAGCGCTGAGTTGTACGAGGCCGAGCCCGCTTCCGTACAGAGCGCCTAAGTAAGTTGGGGGAGTAGTGGCAGAGAATCAGCTACCGAGTGAACTGATCGAAGCGCGTAAGACGATCGATAATATCGATGCTGCTCTGATTCACATCCTTGCTGAACGCTTTCGTTGCACTCAAAAAGTGGGTGTCATCAAGGCTGTTCATGAGCTTCCGCCCGCCGATCCTGCCCGTGAACAGGTCCAGATTGCACGTCTTCGGGCGCTCGCTGCAGAGTCTGGTCTGGATCCAGATTTTGCCGAAAAGTTTTTGAACTTCATGGTTAAAGAAGTTATTCGTCACCACGAGGATATTAAGGCCGCATACTCGCAGTCAGAATTGTGATCCTTTCATCCTTAATGGAATTGATTCTCACGGACTCCTGATGTAGGATGTTATCAATTCGTTATCAAACGATGCGAAAATGTTATAAACAACAGGAGATTCGATGCAGAATCCTCGTCCCTCCCGTCGGCTTGCGCTGTGTGCGCTCGCCCTGACCTTCCTCCTCGCATCCTGCAGCCAAGGGGGAACAACCTCATCCCAAACAACACAGGCGCACGGTAAAGGCTCATCAAGCACAGCTAGCGCGGCCTCGTCCACTTCAAAAGACCCCAATATTGCATTCGGACAATGCATGCGGGCACAGGGCTACGATGTCCCCGATACCGGCCTTACTCCCGATCAGATAAGCGACACTTCTGATGCATTTAACGGTGCGATCAACAAGTGTATGCAAGAGGTTTCTTCTCTGGTTGGAGAGCAAGATGACCTCACCAATGATGCTGCTACACGCCAATTGCTGGTTAAGGGGGCACAGTGCCTCAGAGATCTTGGCTATGACGTCAAAGACCCCAAGCCCGGTGAAGGCGTCAGTATCCAAAATATTCCCAGTGACGCCGTCAACAAGTGCTTTGGGAACCCCAGGGGTGGGAAGTGAAAATCCATCCTTTCATCTCATCGCATCGCGGTAGTGCACGTGTCCTAGCTGCGGCGATTGCACTCGCATGTATGAGCGGTTGCGCACATAGCTCTGGAGCAGCTTCAGATGCAGCTGAATACTCGGGTGCAAGCGCGGAGATTACTCGCGGTGATCTGGTCGGGGAAACAACTGTCCAGGGAACCCTTCATTACGCGGACTCCTACACACAGAAATCTGCCTTTGATGGTGTGATCACGGCTCTTCCCACCCCGGGTTCGACGATCAAACTTGGTGAACGCATCTACACGGTTGGAGGTCAGAGCTCCTATCTCCTTCACGGAAACACGCCTGCCTGGCGTACTTTTGAAAATGGAATGAGCGACGGTGAAGACGTCAAGCAACTAGAAGAGTCTCTTGCAAAGTTGGGACATTTCACGGCAGAAGCTGACTCTCACTTCGATTGGCGCACCCAAGCAGCGATCAGCCAATGGCAAAAGTCTTTGGGGATTGCACGTGATGGAGTCCTTCCGCTGGGGCAGGTTCTCTTTGCTTCGGAAGATCTTCGAGTTGGCGCGCTTAAAGCGCGGGTCGGTGATAGCGTCGCAAATGGAACAGAACTATTTGCGGCCTCGTCTTCCAGGCAGATTATTTCGGCAAATCTCAAGCTCTCCGATCAGGCACTCGGTGTCGTTGGGAGCGCGGTGACGATTCGTCTTCCGGGAGCACAAACAACGAAGGGCACAATCTCCTCTGTCGAACCCCCGAAAGAAAAGACCAGTTCAGAGGGTGCGGATCAGCAGGGAACTACAAAGGATCGCATCATTCCGATCACTGTAACCCCCGATGACCCTGCAGCGACAGAAAAGCTCCAAGAGGCCTCGGTGTCGCTGGGTATCACCTCGCAGACGAAGAAGGATGTCCTTTCTGTGCCGCTGGGAGCTCTGGTGGCCATCACGCCTGATCAATTCGGAGTCGAGGTCATCGGTGACGATGGAAAGACGACTCGCGTTCCAGTGCAGACAGGTTTATTTGCCGGGGATCGCGTTGAGGTTGCCTCTGATGATCTGCATGCGGGACAACGCGTGGTGGTGCCGAACCGATGAGTTCACTGCTAGAAGTGCGCGAAGTTCGTCGTTCATATGGATCGCCGCCGGTTAACGCCTGTGATGGGGTGAGTCTGAGCGTCAGCAGGGGAGAATTCGTTGCAATTGTCGGACCATCGGGCTCTGGGAAATCAACATTGTTAAACCTGATCGGTACCCTAGATCGGCCTGATTCAGGTTCGGTAATGATCGATGGTATGGATGTTTCTTCCCTCAATGATGCTGAACTATCGGGTGTTCGTGCTTCTCTCATTGGCTTTGTTTTCCAGCAATTTCACCTCTCTCCGGGAGTGAGTGCCTTGGATAACGTTGCCGATGGCCTGCTTTATCGTGGGATTCCACGGGCGCAACGCCGCGAAAAAGCACGTGAAGCCTTGGAAAAAGTGGGACTCGGTCACCGTATTGAGCATCGTCCCCATCAAATGTCTGGAGGCGAGCGCCAACGCGTTGCGATCGCACGAGCTCTTGTAGGGGAGCCGGCCCTTCTCTTGGCTGATGAACCTACGGGAAATCTTGATTCACGTTCGGGGGATGCGATCGTTTCACTGCTTCGCGAGTTAAACGATGCGGGGACGACCATCATCGTTATTACTCACGACAACGATCTTGCTGCCTCTCTTCCCAGACAAATCATGATCCGTGATGGTCGGGTTGTCTCGGACTCCGGTAGTGAGGTGATCTTGTGAGCGGCGACAGCACTCAGATTGTTCATTCCTCACGTTTACGAGGCAGTGATGTTGCGCGCCTTGGGGTCAGCGGTTTGCGTGCGCGGCCGATGCGCGCTGTTCTGTCCGCCCTGGGTATTGCCATCGGTATCGCTGCGATGGTCGGCGTTGTCGGTGTTTCGGCATCCTCTCAGGCTCAACTCCATGAGCAGCTTCAGGCTCTGGGCACCAATATGCTGACGGCTCGCTCTGGTGCAGATCTATCGGGAGCCAATCTTGTCCTACCCGAAGATTCAGTCGGCCGAATTCGGATGATTCCAGGTGTGAAGGATGCCTCTTCAACCTCCACGCTTTCGGGTGTTTCGGTGTATCGCTCGCGCCTGATTGACCCGAATGCAACGGGCGGAATCCTCACGATGGCCGCACCGACCAACCTCCTTGACGTTGTTTCGGGAAAAATTGCTCGTGGAGCGTGGCTGAATGAAGCGACATCGCAGTATCCGGGAGTGGTTTTGGGAGCCCAGACGGCCAGCCTCTTGGGCGTGACCAGTCCGGGTGGCCAGGTCTGGCTTGGGAATACTTCCTTTACAGTGCTGGGCATTCTTGAACCTGCCCCTTTGGCAGAAGAACTTGATCATGCAGCCCTCATTGGTATTCCCATTGCCCAGAAGCTGTTTGGCGCAGGCCAAACGCCAACGACTCTCTACGAGCGCTCTGAGGATTCTCAGGTTGAGCAGGTCAGAGAACTTCTTGGTCCAACCCTTGCCCCGCAGGGCGCGACTGGGCTGAAAGTTTCACGGCCTTCGGATGCCCTTGCCGCGCAAAATGCTGCGGATCAAACTCTGACAACTCTGCTTGCGGGGGTTGGATCAATCGCGCTGCTCGTGGGCGGAATCGGGGTCGCGAACACCATGATTATCTCGGTGCTTGAAAGACGTCGAGAGATTGGCCTGAGGCGCTCACTGGGGGCGCGTCGCGGACATATTTGCATCCAATTCCTTGCCGAGGCCTTGATCCTCTCCTTCCTCGGTGGCTGCGTTGGATGCGTCATTGGAGCACTTGTCACCTGGGGGATGTGTATCGCATACGGGTGGCCCGTCACCATCGCGTGGTATGTCATTGCCGCAGGTTTGGGTGCTCCCTTAGCGATTGGAGCAGTTGCGGGACTCTATCCTGCCCTGCGTGCGGCTCACACGCCGCCAACCGCTGCTCTGGCCTCGCAATAAGTTGAGCCCGGTGCATCGCTTCTCCTCAAGCGATGCACCGGGTAGAGCCGTGAATTCGTAGTGATCTTTTGGGCTGGGCACGTCTATCACGGGCTTGGCCCAGTTCCTTATTCGCTTTGAACAGGGCCACCGTAGATGCTGTCAATCACCTCTGCATAGCGCTGAAGAACTGCCTTGCGTTTGACCTTGAGAGAAGGGGTGAGAAGTCCATTCGCCTCGGTGAAATCACTTGTGAGGACGTGAATCTTTCGAATCGATTCCGCGCGTGAAACATGTTCGTTCGCGCGCTCAACGGCGCGTTCCAGAGCTGAAAGCACCTCGATATTCGTGGCAGCCTCACTGATTGACATGGGAGGCAATCCGTGGTTTTGGAGCCACAATTGAAGCATTTCTGGGTCGAGAGTGATGAGTGCCGAAATGAAGGGACGCTTATCACCCACAACAATCACCTGTGAGATCAAAGGATGGCCACGCAAGGGATCTTCCAGTGACGCGGGAGCGACGTTCTTTCCACCAGCGGTGACAATGATGTCTTTAGCGCGACCCGTAATTCGGACGTAACCATCGCGGTCAAGCGAGCCTAAATCACCGCTCTTAAACCAACCGTCCTCGGTAAAGGCCTCGGCAGTTGCCTCGGGATTGTTGTGGTAGCCACGGAAAACTGATGGCCCCTTAATAAGGATTTGTCCTTCTTCGGAGATACGCACCGATAGGGGAGGAAGCGCTGGCCCAACGGTGCCAATCTTTGACAAGCGGGGTGTGTTCACGGAAAGAGGACCCACAGTTTCTGTAAGGCCGTAGCCTTCCAAAACGGGAAGTCCAAGTCCGGTATAGAAATGGGCAAGTCTTTGCGATAGGGGAGCACCACCGGAGATGATGTAGCGGGCGTTGCCGCCGACAAGCTGCAGAATCTTCGAATAAACCAAGCGGGTAGCGGCAGCGTGCTGCATCTTCAGTCGGCGTGAGGGGCCTTCGGGAGTTTCAAGTGCCTGCGAGTATTCGACAGCGACGTTTGCAGCCCAGCGGAAAATCTTTTGCTTTCCGCCGCGACCGGCCTTCGCATCTGCTGAGTTGTAAATCTTCTCAAGGACACGAGGAACAACAAGCAGATATGAAGGTTTGAAGGTCGCCAGGTCCGAGAGCAGATTCTTGATATCAGGGGTGTGGCCAAGGATTCCTTCGCCGCTGAGTTGGAATACCTGTAGGAAACGCGCGAAAACATGGGCGAGGGGAAGGAAAAGGAGCAAACGCGAATCCTGTCCCATGGCGATTTCGGGCATCCACGCATGGGAGTTGAGCGCGAGCTCGGTAAAATTGCCGTGGGTGATTTCAGTGCCCTTCGGGCGTCCCGTTGTCCCCGAAGTGTAAACAATTGTTGCCAGGGTATCGGTAGTCAGTGCTTGAGTTCGGGCTGCAACAGACGCGCGTGGCACCGTGATACCCGCATCTCGGATGGTCTGCATTGCTTCCGCGTCAAGGGAGAGCACGGTGATGTCATCTTTACCAAGACGGTGACACGCGTCCAGCGCCAGTTCACGCTGGGTGACTGTTTCCGTCACTATTGCACGGACGTCTGCATCTTTGATGATGTACTCAATCTGTTCGCCCGAGGATGTTTCATAAATTGGAACGGGGAGTAACCCCGCGGTCCATGCGGCAAAGTCTAGGAGCGTCCACTCGTAGCGTGTTCGTGACATGATCGCGATTGCATCACCGTAGTTGAGCCCCAGACCGATGAGTCCAGCTGCGGTGGTCTGGACGTCTTCGTAGAACTCTGCTGCAGTCATGTTCTGCCACGTCGACCCCATTTCGAGCTTGCGTGCAATCAGCGGGCGTCGGGGTGCACGCTGGACGCGCTTGGCCAGAAGGTGGGGGATTGTCGTGTGCTCATCAATACGAACCAAGACGGGCGCATGCCATTCCAAAGCGTGGGTTTCACCGTCGATAACGTCTTCGTTACCTGGGGCGGGCTCTGCGGGTAAAACGCTGGTGTTCTCGGCTGGAAGTTCCGTGTGTGCGGGTGTTTCAGACATGCCTTCAGTCTACGTGGCCAGAAGCGTGGGAATGGTGTTCTTTCCAACGAGATCCCCATGATGTCTTCTGCCCTGCTGCGATGGCGCGCTTTTGTTGCGCAGCAATTTCCTTCACGAGGCCCTGCTGGGTGATCCATCCCAAGAGATGAGGAGTGGTGGGATCCTCGTCCACGACCGCGAGCGCCCACGGATTATCGTCTGCGCTCATGCGAGAAAGGATCTGGGAGGGGCGAGCTGACTGGGGGAATGAAGAAGACGTGTCTAGAGCAAGAGAAGAGATTCGCGTGTGCGGGGGAAGGTCTCGTGAAAGGAAAGAAGTGAGTTCGTTTACCGTGAGCATCCCCAAGTAACGGGGCTGATCACGATAGCGATCCGTCGCGGCGATGACAGGAAGAGATGGGACAGATGCTGCTTGGAAATACTCCTGCGCCTGTAGAAGCGTCATGTCCTCAGTTAATACTCGCTTTGGCTTTGTCATGAGTTGACGCGCGCTTCGGCGGCCAAGCAAGGTGTCGTCGACGGGTTCGTGGAGGACGTCACCTCGGCGGCGAAGCTTTTCTGTGTAGATCGTTGAACGGGTAAAAAGCCGCGAAGTGAAGGTGGCAATGATGACAGCGAGCATCATTGGTAAAACCAGAGAGTATTGACCGGTCATCTCGACGATGATGAGAACCGCGGTCATTGGTGCGCGTGCTGCTCCAGCAAAAGCTGCTCCCATTCCGATGACACCAAAGATCGCGCTTTGAGAAACTGCCCAAGGGGAAACGAGTTGACCGAAGATCATCCCCGTCATTGCTCCCATAAAGAGTGTTGGGGCAAAAACTCCTCCTGATCCGCCGATGCCGATGGTGTAGGAGGTATAGAGAATTCTTCCGATTAATAGAAGAACGAGGAAAGGTATCGAGTAAGAGCCAAAAATCGCGGAAATTTCGATGGGGTAGCCCGAACCGTACATGTAGGGGAAAGCGATGAGTGCACCTCCCAGAGCGATGCTCAAGATACCTGCGCGGCACCAGTTGGGGAGGGGGATATGCGCCCAGAGGGCATCAATCCAGTCCTCGCTGAGATAAAGGAACTTTGAGAAAGCGAGTCCGACAAGTCCCGCGATGACACCGAGGATGGCGACCCAAGTGATATCGGGAAGTGACTGCAGGGGGAAAGTCCCACCTAAATCAATGAGGGGGTGATCTCCAACGGCGGCCCGCGTGACCAATGAGGCAAGGACAGAGGAAACGACAACGTAGCCAAAGGCCTCGGCAGTGAATTGGGTAAGGATCACTTCCAATGCAAAGAATGCGCCAGCTAGGGGAGCATGGAAAGTTGCTGCGATTCCGGCCCCGCTGCCGCAGGCTGCTAAAAGGATCACTCGTTCCTTGGGAAGATGCAGGAGTGAGGCAAAAGATGATCCCAAAGATGCACCGATCTGGACGATGGGGCCCTCTCGCCCTGCAGAACCGCCGCCTCCGATGGTCAGGGCAGAGGCAAGTAGCTTGACGAGCGCGACTTTTGCAGGGATGTAGCCTCCTTTTTGCTGGACGGCCAGCATGACCTCGGGAATCCCGTGTCCCTTTGCAGAAGGGGCAAAACGCGAGATGAGCGGTCCGTAAATGAAAGCCGAGATTACGGGAGCAATGAGGAGGAATATCCAAGCCGGAATGCCAAGGCGTCCGTGTGCCTGGCCGATGTGCTGCGTGTAGTCCCAGTAACCGGTACTGACCCAGGTCCACGCGCCAATCATGAGATTGAAAAGGACTGCTGCCGATCCGGCGATTGTGCCAACAATTGCTGCGGCAATAGCGAGCGCGCTTCTATGCGCGGTGCACATGCGGCCGATGTGCGAAGCAAAAGTGTCTGAGGCTGAAGTCTGAGGATCGCTCACCTAGATATAGTAGGTCTGCTCACCTGCAGCTGCGTGGGACTTGAGTGTTTGTGAATCGCTAAAAGAATGCCTGTGATGGAGATCATAGGGAGAAATGCTGGATTCCTGTCGTACTTGGGACTGCTGACACCGCGAATTAGTCCTTCGAGGCAATAGGCTTGAGGAGTAACGATCATCAGGTCGTTGCGGCGAAGGATTGCCGCACGAAATAACTGAAGGAGTGCCCACAATGGCAGAACCTCGTATTGTCACCGTCACCGGTGCAGCCGGAAACATCGGTTACGCCCTTCTTTTCCGCATCGCTTCGGGAGCCGTGTTCGGTCCGGATACTCCCGTTAAGCTCAACCTGCTGGAGATCCCCCAGGGCGTGAAGGCCGCTGAGGGCACCGCAATGGAGCTTGATGACTGTGCATTCCCGTTGCTCGCAGGCGTGGATATCTACGATGATCCCAAGGCTGCCTTCCAGGGCACTAACGCTGCCTTCTTGGTTGGCGCAATGCCTCGCCGTGCTGGCATGGAGCGCGCTGACCTCCTCGAGGCCAACGCCGGTATCTTCGGCCCTCAGGGCAAGGCCATCAATGACGGCGCTGCTGAAGACGTGCGCGTTCTGGTTGTTGGCAACCCCGCAAACACCAACGCAACCATCGCAGCTCACGCAGCCGGTGACGTTCCCGCATCGCGCTTCACCGCAATGATGCGTCTGGATCACAACCGTGCAATCTCGCAGCTGGCACACAAGACCGGTGCAGCTGTTGCCGACGTGAAGAACTTGGTCGTGTGGGGCAACCACTCCGCAGATCAGTACCCCGACGTCTCCTACGCAACTGTTGCAGGCAAGGCAGCAACCGAGCTTGTTGACGAGGCCTGGCTTGCAGATTACTTCCGCCCGACCGTTGCCAAGCGCGGCGCGGCGATCATTGAGGCACGCGGTGCATCCTCTGCTGCATCTGCCGCAAATGCCGCAATCGATCACATGCACGATTGGGTACTGGGAACCCCCGCCGGAGAGTTCACCACCGCTGCAATCATGTCCGATGGCCAGCACTACGGTGTTCCCGCAGGCCTGTGCTTCGGCTTCCCTGTCACCTCCGACGGTGGCGAGTGGAAGGTTGTCGAGGGCCTCGAGGTTTCTGAGGCAACTCGCGCTGGCATTGATCACAACATTGCTGCTCTCCAGGACGAATACAACACCGTCAAGGAGCTCGGCTTCATTAAGTGAATCTCGCCGAAACTTACGGTTTGATCAAGAGTCGGTTCGCCTGACTTTCTTGGTCTAACGGCTTGAGGGGCGCCGCATTGCGGCGCCCCTTTTATCTACTCACGCGTTGCTTTCATGCCTCATTTCTCTGGCGCATAACGCGCCGCCGCGCTGGGGTTGAGCCGGTTTTTAGCCTCGAGGCCAGAGCCTCCCAAGTCACGCACCCGCAGAAGAAAATTCCTGCCGCTAAAGCAATGCATCCTCCCGTTGATAGCTCGAAAATAAGGGAAATGCCGAAACCGCAGGCGGAAATTGCAAGAGCCGCGAGCGCTGAAGCGACCATTAAGACTCCGGGTCGGGCAATAAAACGCATCAAACCGGCACTTGGCGCAATAAGTAACGCCAAGGGGAGTAGGGTACCGACCGCGGGAATCATAACGATGACACAAACCGTGATAAGAGCCGAGATAAGCGCGTCGGTTAGCGCAAAGGCGCTGGGGGAGGAACGAAAGGCGGCTCGGTACCCCTGTGCGTCGAAAGACAAGAGGAGAATGTGGCGTCCGCGCAGGGCAAGAACGCATAGCGCGCAGATCATTGCGATGCCCGCAAGCACAATATCCACCGGAGTAACGGTCATGATTGACCCCGTAAGGAAGCTCGAAATCTGCAGGGGCAAGGGTGCAAACCACTTTGAGAGGAAATAGCCCAGGGCAAAACTGAAGGTCAAGACGACCCCGGCGGCGGCACCGCCCGAGACTCCTGGGATTCGTGCCAGGGCGCTCATCAACGCTGAAAGAGGCAAACATAATCCAAGAGCGCCCAAGAATACACACAGCGCAAGAATGCTGTGATCCTTGGTGAAAACGGATGCGCACACGACACCGATCACCGCGCCCGGAAAGGCTCCGTGCGTGATTGACTCAGCAAAGAACACGCGGCCGCGCAGGACAGTCATTGTCCCAACAATTCCGGAGAGAATTCCTAGCAGCGTCAGTTCTAACAGGGGAAGGAGAAGGATCGCTAACATGTCCGAACTCTCTTTCGTGCACCGTGTATTCCGACGATGAGCGCGCACAAAGCGACCTGGGTAAGTGCAACTGAGGCTTGGGGTGAAGTAGGTCGGGAAAGGGGAATCAAAAGAGTCGCCATCCCCAGCGCGCCACCCGCGCAGGAAAGAAGTACTGAATAGGCCAGCATCTGCCTCGGCGATGAGGAAAGAAGGCGGGCAGCGAGTGCGGGTACAACGAGGTACCCCACGACCAAAAGAACACCGATCGCCGAGGCCCCCGCGACGACGATCGCGCACATTGCAGCGTTGAGGCAGACATCGCACAGCGTCGTGGGTACTCGCGCGGCGCCAGCTCCCGCCCTGTCAAAGGCGCACATGAGCTGAGCACGCCACGAAAGAACGACTAGGACGCAAGCGAAAAGGCAAAACACGAGGGAAATTGCCATGCGCTGGGGCGTAACCTCCAGAAGGCGTCCAAACATCAAGGCCTCCATTTGGCCCGACATATCGCCCTTTTTGAGGGAAATAATGACGCCGAGCGCAAAGAAAGAGGTCAGGACAACTGCCGCAGCGGCCTCGTGCGCACGGTGTCGCATTGCCCAGGTCAATGCGGCAGCAACGAATATTGCGCAAACTCCTCCGCCCGCGGGGATCCAATCGATACCGCCGAAAACCGCGCCGACGACGATCCCCGGGAAGATTGAGTGGACCGAGGCCTCGGCGCCGAATTGCCAGTTGCGCAGATTGACCAGGGTTCCAACCGCGCCCGCTGCAATCCCGAAGAGAACAAGGAAGAGCAGGGGGCGGAGGAAAAAGGGAGAGAGCCACAAGGGCGGAGCACTTGCGATCGCACTAAACATTGTGGATCCCGCCGAAAGCTTCATTGATGATTTCCGGACGGAAAACCTGGGAGGTTGGCCCATAGGCAACTTGGCGCCCAGCCACAATCAGGCTCTCATCGCACACTTCGGTTGCGACCCGATAGTCATGGGTTGAGATCATGAACGCTGTTCCCTGAGCTTTTGCTTGGCTGATGAGCGAGAGAAGAGCTTCGCGGTTGGGCTCATCCAAACCGTTGAAAGGTTCGTCAAGCAATACCAGTCGAGGCTCAGCAACCAATGCGCGCGCGACCAGAACGCGCTGGCGTTGCCCGCCGGAAAGGGTCCCAAAGCGCTCGCGGGAACGCTCGACTAAGCCAATCTGTTCTAATGCTGCACTGACCGCTTCTTTCTGTTCACGACTGAGCGGATGTAGAAGCTTAGCCTTGGGGTACATTCCCATCTCGACGACCTGACGAACGCTGATGGGGAAACTCAAGTCGATATCACTGTTTTGTGGGACGTAGCCCAGGAAATCCAGCGGGCAGCTCACTTCTCCAGAAATGACTTGAGCGCTTCCCAAGAGTGCTCGCATGAGCGTTGTCTTTCCCGATCCATTCGGGCCGATCAAAGCGAGGGCATGTCCGGGGCTGAGCGAGAGGGTGATTCCCGTCAGGACCGGTGTCTGGGAGTAGCCGATGCTGGCACTTTTGGCTGAGAAGACAGTGGTGCCAGCATCGCGGCCCTCGTCAGGCTCCGAAAACATATGAGCGTCTGCGTTCATTATGCTCGCTTAACGCTTGAGCTCTGAAGGCAGGGGAGCGATCGTTCCATCCCAGGCTTTTGTCATGGTTGTGACGTTATGGATGATCGACCCGATGTAGGTTTCGCCTTCACTGCCCACGGGCCCAAGGGAATCTCCGTAGAGTGCGTCGTCGCCAATGATGGCTTTGACTCCCGCGGCGCGTGCAATCGTTTCAATTGACTTCGAGTTATTGGAGTTCTCTGCGAAAATCGCGCTCGCTCCAGATTTCTTCACTTCCTCGCTTGCCTGTGCGATGTGCTCAGCGGTTGCATCCTGTTGTTCATTGAAATCAGAAAGTGCTGCACCGATGAAACGAATGCCGTAGCGTTTCGACAAATATCCGAAGGCATCGTGGGAGCTAAAGAGGACGCGCTTATCGGCGGGAACGCTGTTAAAGCTGTCCTTCGCCCACGCATCGAGGGAATCGATACGCTTTGCGTACTCTTCGGTTGCCGTCCTGTATGCCTCGGCGTGATCCGGGTCTGCTGCTGAGAGGAATTCGCCGATGTTGCGGACCTGCAGGGCTGCGTTCGCTGGAGAGGTCCAGACGTGAGGATCGTAGGCGAACTCCGGCTCGCTCTCTCCTTCTTCCGGCGGGAAAGGCCAAGGTGCGGCCTCGACAGTGTGCGTGCCTCGCGAAACCGAGTAGGGGAGTTGCTTGTCGCGCTGTTCCTGACCCTGGGGATCCTTGAGGTCGGCGGCAGTGAGAATTCCCGAGGTCACTCCCATCGTTCCCTTGAAACCAGAGGCGCTCACGGCCTGATCCAGGAAGTGCTCGAGGTCGACGCCCGAGACGAGCAGGACTTTCGCCGACGCAAGTGCTTGCAATTGCTGGGGAGTCATTTCGTGCTCGTGTGCCGAGGCGTTGGGGGCAAGTAGACACGTGAGCTGAACTTTTGCGCTGGCTTGCTCGGCGGGGGCCCCAATATGGGATTGCGTTCCAGTGGCGTCAGTTTTATCGAGCGAGATGGAGTTTTGTGCCGAGGGCTGCTGCGCAATTTGGGTGACATAGTCGCAGATCTGGGTGGTGCTTGCGACGAGGGAGAGTGAGGTGGAGCCCGACTGTGAAGATGCAGTTGAGCACGCGGCGATCGAAGTCGCACCCAGTAGGCAGACTGCTGTGGCGGCAAGGAATGAACGCGAGTGAACGGCAGACATTGAAGTTCCTCTTCATTGGGGTGTTATCTAATTATGGCTTTCTTTGTCAAAGAGTTCGCATAGCCGAACTTTGAGAAAGGTTATCGTAACTAAGTGAATTTAGCTAGGCCTTAGTTCCCACAAAACGGACGATTTTGGACGAAACCTCGGAAGTGGCCTCGTCGTGGGGTAAAGTAAAGGCAAAATTCGGGGATTACCCGGCTCACGACTTTGCAAGGACTCGCAATGGATACGCTCAATGACCTCCCACTGCGCCAGCTCGATCCCGAAATCCAGGCGGTTTTGGATAGCGAATTGGAACGCCAGCAGCACACGCTGGAAATGATTGCCTCGGAAAACTTCGTTCCGCGAGCGGTGCTTGAGGCGCAAGGCTCCGTCCTCACAAACAAGTACGCGGAAGGCTACCCGGGCCGTCGCTACTACGGTGGATGTGAGTTCGTCGATGTTGCGGAATCTCTGGCGATTTCGCGTGCAAAGGAAGTCTTCCAAGGCGCGGACTACGTCAACGTCCAGCCTCACTCAGGTGCTCAGGCAAATGCTGCAGCCCTCATGGCGATGGCAAATGTTGGCGATACGCTGCTGGGCCTATCCCTGGCGCATGGTGGCCACCTCACTCACGGTATGCGCCTGAACTTTTCAGGCAAGAACTATCATGCAGTTGGCTACGAGGTCGATCCTCAGACGATGCGTATTGAACCCGAAAAAGTTCGCGAGGCTGCACTGCGCGAGCGCCCGCGAGTGTTGATTGCGGGATGGTCGGCTTACCCGCGTCACCTGGACTTTGCAGCATTCCGCGAAATTGCCGACGAGGTCGGAGCTGTGTTGTGGGTTGATATGGCCCACTTCGCGGGCTTAGTTGCCGCTGGTTTGCATCCCTCACCGGTTCCTCACGCAGATATTGTGACCACGACTGTTCATAAGACTTTGGGCGGGCCTCGTTCGGGAATGATCCTGTCCTCGCGGGGGGAGCAGTGGGGCAAGAAGCTTGATAGCGCGGTCTTCCCCGGCCAGCAGGGTGGTCCGTTGATGCATGTTGTTGCCGCGAAAGCCATTGCGATGAAGGTTGCTCAGACCGAGGAATTCCGGGATCGCCAGCAGCGCACCTTGGACGGCGCTCAGGCCATTGCAGAGCGTCTATTAGCTCCCGATGCTCAGGCCGCAGGGATTCGCCTGGTGACGGGTGGTACCGATGTGCACCTCGTTCTGGTTGATCTAGTGAACTCTTCGCTGGATGGACAGCAAGCTGAGGACCTTCTCCATGAGGTTGGTATTACGGTCAATCGCAATGCCGTGCCTTTCGATCCTCGCCCGCCTAGGGTGACTTCGGGCCTTCGTGTTGGAACTCCCGCGCTTGCGACGCGTGGGTTTAGCGTTGCTGATTTCGAAGAGGTCGGTGACATTATTGCTACGGCTCTGATTCAAGGGGCCAGTGGACAGGTGGAAGTTGAGGCTCTGCGTGCGCGAGTACGCGCTCTGACGGATGCCCATCCTCTCTATGCGGGCCTGAATCAATGAGGGCTCCGTGGGAAGGCGATGCTCGTGTTCTGGACGGCACAGCGTGCGCGGCTCAGATCAAAAATGAACTTCGTGCAAGGGTTGAAGTTTTACGCGCTCACGGAGTTGTTCCAGGGCTTGGAACGATCTTGGTCGGCGAGGATCCGGGGTCCGTTGCCTATGTTGCTGGAAAGCATCGGGACTGTGCCGAGGTGGGAATTGAATCGATTCGCGTGGATCTGCCTGCCCATGCCAGTGAGGATCAGATTCTCGAGGCCGTGGCTGCTCTGAATGCAGATCCTCCCTGCACGGGGTTCATCGTTCAGCTTCCCTTGCCGCGTGGAGTGGACACGAACCGTGTCCTCGAGGCTGTGGATCCTGACAAGGATGCCGACGGTCTTCACCCGACAAATCTCGGCCGATTGGTGCTGCGGGGGAGTGAAGCTATTACCTCTCCTCTGCCATGTACGCCGCGTGCAGTCATTGAGTTAATTCAGCGCAATGGGATCGATCTTAATGGTGCCGATGTGTGCGTTGTTGGACGCGGAGTTACTGTCGGTCGATCAATTGGGCTGTTGCTTACGCGTAAAGACATCAACGCGACGGTGACAATCTGTCATACCGGAACACGGGATTTGGCAGCGCATACGCGGGCGGCGGATGTCGTTGTTGCTGCCACGGGCTATGCGGGCTTAATCACTGCGGATATGGTTCGTCCCGGTGCCGTTGTGCTGGATGTGGGCGTTTCTCGCGTCGTCGATCCGGAAAGTGGGAAGGCGCGCTTGATGGGTGACGTCGCCGACGGTGTTGACCGCGTCGCAGGTTGGCTCTCACCAAATCCTGGGGGAGTGGGGCCAATGACGCGCGCGCTCTTGCTGATGAATGTCGTCGAGGCTGCGGAGCGCGGTACAAACGCGTGAATTTTTATCTGAATAGGTGCAAATAGTCAAGCTTTCATTATTGCTTTTATTAAAGCTTAGCTTTGTGGAAGCTTGACTATTTTCCTTTCAGTCTGTCATTAAACTTGAGCTAAGTTGATTCAATGTTCTGTGAATTCTGCGGCGGCTTTGTTTGCTCTTCTTCTCAAAGAGTTGGTTTGAAGCGAAAAGTTATCAGTTCTGGAATTTAGTCTGAGTTTTTCTGTTGCATGCTGCTGTAGCGCTGCTCGTCTTGAAGCTTGAGGTAAGCGAGATTCTTCAGAAGGATTCTTGGTTGCAGTTTGAAAAAAAGTTTACTTAACGGCCTCTAACTATTTGTTTTGAGCCTTGCATTTTTTGGGGTATACGTGTAGCTTTCCTGTGAGCAGGCTTACAACCTGTTATCCGGTACCAAGGTGGTTGCCGGTGTTTTCTATGAATTGTCAGGAAGGACAAGTCATGCCAGTTAACTTGAGTGGACGTCATTTTCTCAAGCTTCTCGATTTCACTTCTGATGAAGTTCGCTACCTCATCGATCTCTCGAGCCAGTTCAAGGCACTGAAGCTTACTGGGACGCCCCACCGTTACCTCGAAGGCAAGAACATTGTTCTGCTGTTTGAGAAGACCTCCACGCGTACTCGTTGCGCATTCGAGGTTGCCGGTATGGACCTTGGTATGGGCGTCACCTACCTGGATCCGGGCAGCTCTCAGATGGGCAAGAAGGAATCCATCGAAGACACCGCACGTGTCCTCGGCCGCATGTACGACGGTATTGAGTACCGTGGTTTCGCTCAGGAGATCGTTGAGGATCTTGCTGCGAACGCCGGCGTTCCCGTGTGGAACGGTCTGACCACCGAGTTCCACCCGACTCAGATGATTGCCGACATGCTCACCGTTCAGGAGAACTTCCCCCAGGGAATCAAGGGCCTGAAGTTCGTGTTCATGGGCGATGCTCGTAACAACGTTGCTAACTCGCTGATGGTTGTTTGCTCGAAGCTCGGTCTGCACTTCGTTGCATGTGGCCCGAAGGACCTTATGCCCGCTGACGAGCTTGTTGCACAGTGCCGTGAGATCGCCGAGGAGACCGGTGGAAGCATCACGCTGACCGATGACCCGGTTGAGGCATGCACTGGTGCTCACGTGGTTTACACCGACATCTGGGTTTCCATGGGTGAGCCGGCGGAGCTGTGGGAGAAGCGCATCAAGGAGCTCAGCCCCTACCGCGTGACCGAGAAGCTTATGGCCCTGACCGATTCCGAGTCGATCTTCATGCACTGCCTGCCCTCTTTCCACGACACCAAGACCACAATCGGCGCAGATATCGCCGAACGTTTCGGTGTCACCGAGATGGAAGTTGAGGATGCGGTGTTTGAGTCCTCGAAGTCCCGTGTCTTTGATGAGGCGGAAAACCGCATGCACACCATCAAGGCCGTGATGTACGCAACCTTGAAGTGAGGTTGTTGTGGGACAACGACTTGTAATTGCACTTGGTGGTAATGCCCTTGGCAATACCCCCGCTGAGCAACTTGAACTGATCAAGGAGACCGCTCGGACCATTGTTGATCTCGTTGAGCTTGGCAATGACGTGATCGTTACGCATGGTAACGGTCCCCAGGTCGGAATGATCAAGGTTGCAACCGATAACTCGGCAACCAAGGTTGGCGGCACTCCCAGCATTCCGTTCCCGGAGTGTGGCGCTATGTCGCAGGGCTACATTGGTTACCATCTTCAGCAGGCGATTGATAATGAACTTGCTGTTCGTTCTATCGACCGCCACTGCGCTTCAGTCGTGACGCAGACTGAGGTTAACGCAGATGATCCTGCGTTCTCTAAGCCTTCAAAGCCCGTGGGCGCCTTCTTTACCGAAGAAGAGGCCAAGGCTCTGATGGAAGAGACGGGTAACACTTACGTTGAGGATGCCGGCCGCGGATGGCGTTGGGTGGTTGCTTCCCCGCTGCCGACTCGGATCGTGGAGATTCCCGTTGTTAAGTCATTGATCGATGCTGGTCATATCGTTGTTGCCGTTGGTGGCGGCGGTATTCCGGTTGTGTCGACCGATGAAGGGTTCAGTGGTGTTCCTGCAGTGATCGATAAGGATCGCTCGGCAGCGCTGCTGGCACAGGAAGTTAATGCTGATCTTCTGGTTGTACTGACCGCAGTTGATCAGGTTGCAATTAACTTCAACAAGCCGGATCAAGAGAATCTGGCGACGATGACGCTCGCAGATTGCCATCGTTACATCGATGAAGGCCAGTTTGCGCCTGGTTCAATGCTCCCGAAGGTTGAAGCCTGCATGGGATTTGTTGAAGGCAGCGCTGGAAAGAGCGCCCTGATCACCTCACTCAAGCGCGCAAAGGAAGCGCTTGCAGGTGAAACGGGTACTCGCATTCTCGCGGAGTAGTGCTCACGCGTGTTGCTGCCTCCACTTGATGAAATATGAGTGGAGGCAGCAACGCGTTGCACTTTTTTATACCTACAGCGTTGTAAAGGACATTGGAGTCTGTAATGACATCAACAGCAGTTGCGGATTCGCAAGCTACTCCGCAAGCAGAAGCGCCAAAGCGGCGTTTTAAACTACATGTGCCTACTGCATTCACCATCCTCTTCATTCTTACCGTGATCGCTGTTGCGGCAACATGGATGGTCCCAGCAGGTTCTTACTCGAAGCTGGCATTCGATTCTTCGAGCCAGATGCTTCAGGTCACCTCTCCTCAAGGTGAAGTTGAGAGTCTTCCCGCAACACAGGAACAACTCGATAAGCTCAACGTTAAGATCGGCATTGAAAAGTTCACCGGTGGATCGCTGAAGAAGCCAATTTCGATCCCCGGAACCTACCAGCGTCTCGATTCGACTCCCCAAGGAATTGCAGATATCACCCAAAGTATGGTGACCGGTACAATTGAAGCTGCCGACATCATCGTCTTTATCCTTGTTCTTGGTGGTCTGATCGGTGTCGTCAATGCAACTGGCGCCTTTGAGGCCGGCCTTCTAGCACTAACAAAGAAGACGAAGGGACGCGAGTTCGCGCTCGTCTTCATGGTCTCACTCCTGATGGTCCTCGGTGGAACAAGCTGCGGCCTTGAAGAAGAGGCGGTGGCGTTCTATCCGATCCTTGTTCCAGTCTTCTTAGCGCTAGGATATGACTCGATCATCTGTGTCGGTGCCATATTCCTAGCGGGCTCGATGGGAACAACCTTCTCGACCATCAATCCCTTCTCGGTGGTCATCGCGTCTAATGCTGCTGGCATTGTCTTCACTGAAGGCTTGGCTTGGCGTGTTTTTGGATGCGTCGTCGGCGCTGCAGTCGTCATTGGCTACTTGTGGTGGTACGCAAAGAAGATTAAGGCTAATCCTGCAGCATCCTACACTTGGGAAGACCACGAAGAGTTCAACGCTCAGTGGGCCCTGAAGAGCACCAATGAGGGCTTCGAGTTTAACTGGCAGAAGAAGCTCATCCTTATCCTCTTCGTTGCAGCATTCCCGATCATGGTGTGGGGTGTTATGAGCCAGGGCTGGTGGTTCCCGACCATGGCCGCATCCTTCCTTGCAATCACGATTATCATCATGCTCCTTTCGCTCTTCGGCAAGAGCCGTCTGAACGAAAAGGCTCTGGTTGATGCATTCACCGAAGGTTCGTCGAGCTTGGTGGGCGTCTCTCTGATTATCGGTCTTGCTCGTGGTATCAACTACGTCATGGAGCAAGGCAAGATCTCGGATACGCTGCTGTACTACTCCTCGAATATGGTTGAAGGTATGAGCGGCCCGCTGTTCATCTTGGCGATGCTCGTGATCTTCTTCTTCCTTGGATTTATCGTCCCGTCCTCTTCGGGCCTTGCCGTTCTCTCGATGCCAATTTTCGCTCCTTTGGCCGATACCGTTGGTATTCCTCGTTGGATCATCGTTTGTGCTTACCAGTGGGGTCAGTACGCGATGCTCTTCCTCGCTCCGACCGGCTTGGTTATGGCAACGCTGCAGATGCTCGATATGAAGTACTCTCACTGGCTTAAGTTCGTCTGGCCAATGGTTGCTTTCGTCCTCGGCTTCGGTGGCCTCATGCTTGTCGCTCAGGTTTTGACCGCCTGAGAGACTGAGCAGATACCCAACACTCAACCTGATACAACCCGGTAATTTTCCCGGTTGTGCGGTCGTAAGCAATGGGTACCTCCCTCGACTTTGGGGGAAAAGGAGAAAGAAGAAGGCTCGGGGTCTGTGTTCGGTGTTGCGACGACACAGGCCCCGAGTCCTTTCTATAGCAATGCTGCGCTTCAATGAAGATGCGCGGCACGAAGTACGTCCCTCTTTCACCAAAGGTCAATTCGATTGCTCTCGTGAGCCATTAGATATGAGCCACGATAATTCTGAGGAATTCGATGATGAATGAATCGCGTTCTTGTTCAACACTCAGCACGTCTGAGACTCAACATTTACCTGTTTCCGATTCGGCCCCTGACCATGAACGTACCGATTTAGCGCACGGGTTAAATCGGAGACATATGCAGATGATCGCTATTGGAGGTGCGATCGGAACTGGCTTGTTCGTCGCATCTGGAGCGACTGTATCAACTGCTGGTCCAGGTGGTGCTCTGGTTGCCTACGCTGCCGTAGGCATCATGGTTTTACTTGTTATGCAGTCACTCAGTGAGATGAGTGCTCATATGCCTGTTGTGGGCAACTATCAAACTTATGCATCTCGTTTTATTAGTCCCTCGTTTGGCTTCACAATGGGGTGGAACTCTTGGTTTAACTGGACAGTGACGGTATCAGCGGATCTTGTAGCCGCGGGTATTGTGATGTCCTATTGGTTTCCGGATGTGCCTGGCTGGGCGTGGGCCGCAGGATTCTTGCTACTCTTGACGCTCCTCAATGCTTTGAGTGCACGTATCTATGGTGAGGCAGAGTACTGGCTAGCAGCCATTAAAGTCGTCACAATCATTATTTTTCTTATCGCAGGAATTGCAATGATTGCGGGTGTACTGGGATATGGCTCGCCTGGACTCGCAAACTGGCGGATTGGTGATGCGCCCTTCCATGGAGGAATTCTCCCCATGGTTTCAGTATTTATGATCGCGAGCTTTTCCTTCCAAGGAACTGAACTCGTTGGAGTTGCTGCTGCGGAATCAGGGAATCCTCGTCGAGATGTTCCACGTGCGATTAAGTCGGTGTTTTGGCGAATTATGTTCTTCTATATCGGCGCGATCGCAATTATTGGAACCCTTATTCCATTCACCGATCCAAATCTGTTGAGAAATACCGAATCGGACATCGCCTATTCGCCATTTACCTTGGTGTTTGATCGCCTAGGTATTGCTGCAGCAGCAGCTGTTATGAACGCAGTGATCCTTACCTCTATCCTTTCAGCAGGAAATTCAGGCTTGTATGCCTCATCGAGGATGCTGCATGCGCTTGCAGTAAATGGCCATGCTCCGAGGATGTTCTGCCATGTAACGAAGAAGGGCGTCCCGAGGAATGCGATGCTTGCGACGATTGTGGTTTCAGCACTCGGTTTCTGTACCGCACTAGTCGGAGAGGGGACTGCCTACAGTTGGCTTGTCAGCATTGTTGGTGTTTCAGGTATTTTCATGTGGTTGGGGATTTGTGCCTGCCACATTCGCTTCCGTCGCGCGTACCTACTTCAGGGCTACAAACTCGACGACTTACCTTATCGTGCGCCTTTCTTCCCCCTCGCTCCCATTCTTGCATTCGTCATGTGCCTGATTGTCCTTGTCGGGCAGAATTACGAGGCCGTTCTCGCTGGAAACGTATGGGACGCCGTTTCCTCCTATATTGGGGTTCCTTTATTCCTTGGAGTCTGGTTGGGCTACCACCTTGTGAAAAAAGATCGCATGACTCCGCTCGCTGAACTTGATGTTCGGGGAGTCTCCTTCCAAGAGGCCAGTGAATAATTTCCCTTCCGTAGCGAGAGCTGGCGCTTAGTAGATGCAAGACAGCGCCGAGGCCTGAAAACCACATGGATTTTCGAGGCCTCGGCACTCGCTTCTGCTTAGTATTCCGTGTCCGCTAGCTTTAACGCGTGAATTGATTGCCGAGGCCGGGGGTGCGGGGCGGACACAGGTGATAGTGAACGTGTTCTGAGTAGCCGTAGTTGTGTCAGCTTTCTATTGGAATGGTTGCGTTTTTGGTTAAGAGATGAGCTCAGTGCCAAATGCTGTTTGCGCCACGGTGCATTTCCTTGCCATCGTTCGCCCAGCAACGAGTAGGGTCGCTTCCGAGACTTCCAGAGCAGGTCCATCCCAAGCTTGGGTCCTCGGTGTGGGTTTCAGCCCAATAAGACTGACCGGAGGAGGACAAACCGCCCTGAGAGGCAGTAGTGTAACCGGTTGACTGCGAGGCAGCGCCGCCACCGTTTGAACGCGAGCGGGCTTGGTGTTTGAGGATTGAGCCGCCCGCTCTATTTCCTATGTCGTGGTTTTGTCTGATTCTGAGTTCTTCGTCGCCGAGGAATGACTTTATCGAGAATCCAGATGATGGCGCTTTGGACGAAAGAAACCTCTGTCACGATGTAGGCAATGGTCATAAGTGTGGGGAGAAAGAAGAATGTGATAGCGACCCTGGATAGGTGAAAGGTACACTCTGATGCGCAAAACAAGAGTGCTTTCGCGTGTGCCAACGAATAGATGCTCAGCGCGGTGTAGGGGAGGATCCCCCATTTATTGACAATGTTCTGTTTCTTTTGGGTGGAATAGTCTGTTTCTTTAAGGGCCCATAAAATCAAGTACTTAAATGCTGCAATAGTCAAAAAGCCAATGAAAATTACCACGAGTGCGACGTCGGAATCGTGGGATAGGGATGATGGCCAGAGCGCGGACGGATTCATGATTCAAGCATAAGTCGCTGTCGCAGTACGGGGGTTTCCTAGTGGTCATCTTGGGGTGGGAGTGTTTGGCCTGGCGGTAGGCGTTTTTTGGCGTTGTCGAGCAGATTGGGGTCGGGTGTGAAGCAGAAAATGATGGTTTCTGGCGAGTTGCCCCAGCGTGAAAGAGTGATGCCGGTGAGCTCGAAGGTCCCGGTGCCAGGTATTGTGACAGGCTCTCCTTCAATGAGGTCACCGTAATAACCAGGTAGTGGAGGATCGTATCCCCACCCGCCCTCTAGAGCTGTTTTCATTCTGCCGTTTTCAATCCAGGCTCCTGAAAAGACAAAACTCGGATCGATGCTTCCTCGGACTGGGTGGAAGACGGTGTTGGAATGTACTGCGACTGTTTTGCAGGGTTGTGACATGGGTTCCTTCACTTCGTAATGCTGTGTGCATCCGCCAAGTAATAGTGGGATTGTGAGAGTGCTGCTCAGAAGCAGGGCTGTTGGGTGTCTCTTGACCATTACGGAATTTCTCCGATCGTGATGTAACCAAAGTACTTCTCAAATTCACTCCACGACATCGAGAACTCACCGTGCAAAATCGGACTTTGGTGACTTGTGCCAGAGTTTCTGCCGTGTGGATTGACGAGTGTTAGAGATGTTTCATTCGCGCTCATGATCATGTACGAATGCCGTGCATAGAGATCAATTCTGCGGGGGTGTCCATCAATTGATACTTCTGCCGGTTGGGAATTCTCATTTCCAAATATCGGTGCGTACACCGTTGCTGTAGTTACGGGCTTTCCCGACTGGAGTGCCTCTACAACTTCTTGGCGTTCCTGCGCATCGTAGTTTAGACCTGACCCGAAAATGCTCTTGATTGATGCCTCTTGATAATTGACTAAATGGCTTCCACGCCCCGTGACTCGCAGCAGTCCTTGGCCATTGGTGTTGGAAGTGATGCCATCCCCATTGAGAAAGGAACTCTCATTGACGCCCCCAGGTGTGAGCTGGGCATATGCTTTTTCATAGATGCTGACGACACTGGCGAATCCTCCTGAGTTTGCTCCATTTGCATAAGTCTCACGTACCAATACGAGTGAATAACTTCCTTGTGAGGGGAGTAGTGGATTGTCATAGATGCGCACCATGTATCCATCTACTTGACCTGAAGAATTGAAATGTTGAGTTACTCCCTTCGCCAGCTGTTCCTGTCCTTTTGGGGTGTTCATAAGTGCAAGAATTGCCGAAATAAAATAGCAGTCACCAATCGCTCCCTGTCGCACTTGACGAAGGTTGTAGTTTCCACTCTTCAATAGGGAGAGTTCTGTGTTGATTCGGGAGATATCCGCTTCGTTGAGCCGTCGTGTACGCGAGGGGTCCTTACTTGTTCCCGCTACTGATCTATCGCGCGAGACAGGTTCGAGCCTCAGTGCCTCACGCAATGCTCGTGATAAAATTTCGGCCGCCCATTTCAAAGATTCAATGCGGACGTAGTAATCGTGGGCGATCGATTCGGATTCGTGCGAAAAGCTCGCGTAGATGACCGGACGATCTTCCTTTGAGGCGGCCTCATAGATTCGATCCATTTCTGCCAGTCGGGGGAGCAATCGGTTGTGGACGTAGTGTTTGGCGCTTGCGACTTCACGAGCATAGCCGGCGATATCGGATGCAGCTGCTTCAAGCCCCTCATACAGGTGCGTGAAACGACATTGTTGTCTATTCGCCGACTCTTCAAAGGCTTCTCGAGAACGCCCGGTCCATATCGTTGTTTTCTGTATCGTTGTACGGAACTCGTCGCCGAGAATCTGCACTGCTTCCGCTTGGTCATGAATTCGAGCTGCAAGGTGATCTATTGCAGAAAGATCCCCGGGGACGTCCCCGATGAGTGAAGAGAAAACCCCCATAGCAACCATCCTCCAACCGGTCTTCGTCGACTAGTTCGCATACTACCGTCCTATGCGCCAGTTTGAAGGCCTTTTTGATTAACCGGCACAGAGCCGTGAACAACTAGTTTTTGAAGTGCAAGAAGAGCAAACCTGTGTTGCTCGACACAAAAAATCCCTAAAAAAGTCCAAAAAATTAAGACACGCCCTTAAAAGTCGCGGAAAAACTGACAAAAGTGCCATTTATTCCTTAATCTGTTCCCTGAAGCCACCGAAGTGGCATCCATAACCGACAAGAATGAGGTTTTTCAATGTCCGTCAACCGCACTGAACTTGTTGCCAAGATCGCCGAGCGCGCCAACATCTCGAAGGTCCACGCTGACGCCGCCCTTGCTGCGTTCCAGGATGTCCTGGTCGAGTCCCTGTCCAAGGGTGAGACCGTCAAGGTGACCGGCCTGCTCTCCGTCGAGCGCGTTGAGCGTGCAGCACGCACCGGCCGCAACCCCCGAACCGGCGAAGAGATCAAGATCCCCGCAGGCTTCGGCGTCAAGCTCTCCGCTGGCTCCACCCTGAAGAAGGCTGTCGCCAAGTGAACTCAGCCTTGCGCTGAAAAACACTGAAACTTCGATGCGTTTAATGCATCGATAATTTCACTCTCGTGTGTGCCCCGGTCCCCCGACCGGGGCACACACGCGTCTCAACACCGGGAGCTGAGATAGCTCGCTTGGCAACAGAGCTGGGTGTAAGCTGAAGGCGCACAAACTGTACACACAGGCGTGTTCGTTGCTTGGCCTCGAAACCCCATACTCTTGCGGCCACAGCTCTGTCCGCGCCTCGCGATCCCAACATCAATGAGGAGTTCCAATGCGGATTGCCATCTTGCCCACGCCCGAAGATATTGCCGTCGTCGCAGCCGATCGCATTCAAAGTCTTCTGGAGCGCAAGCCTTCTGCAGTACTTGGTCTTGCGACGGGCTCGACTCCGCTGCCTCTGTACGATGAGCTGACCAAGCGTTACGAAGCCGGCGAAATTTCTTTCGCGAACACTCAGTCTTTCAACCTTGACGAATACGTTGGCCTGCCCGAAGATCATCCCGAGGGCTACGCGAACTTCATTCATCGTTTCCTCGTTGATCGCGTTGATTTCCCCAAGGGGGCGGCACACGGCCCGAACGTCTGGACCGGTGACAATGACCAGGCCGCGGCTGACTACGACAAGGCGATTCGCGATGCCGGCGGCATTGACCTCCAGATTCTCGGAATTGGCGCAGACGGACACATCGGCTTCAATGAGCCCGGTGGATCCTTCGCCTCGCGCACTCACGTCGATGTCCTGACCGAACAGACTCGTCGCGATAACGCTCGTTTCTTCGATGGCGATATTACGAAGGTTCCTACCCACTGCATCACCCAGGGCCTGGGAACCATCATGGAGTCCGGAGAAGCCCTGCTGATTGCAACCGGCGCGGGAAAGGCCGAGGCCGTGCGTCAGCTGGTTGAGGGTGCGATTTCTGCCCGCTGGCCCGCCACCATTTTGCAGATGCATCCCAATGCCATTGTCCTTCTGGATGAGCCCGCAGCTCAGGGCTTGGAACTCGCGGATTTCTACCGCGAGGTGTGGGCTAAGCATCAAGCGTGATTCCCGTGTTTGCGGCCGTTTCTGATCAACATCGGAAGCGGCCGCGTCCTACAATAGGGGACATGTCTTTTCTTGATGAACCCCAGGGACCTTCCGCGCCTCAAGGCCCGCAAACCCAGTCGTCGACAGGCTTGCTTGAGCGCACCGAGGTTGAACAAGAGAAGAGCCCAGGAGATGGCGATCGCTTCGCGCACTTTGTCCGCCGTGATAAGGCTGACTCTTCAATGATTACCGGCCAGCCGGTGGTTGCGCTGTGCGGGAAAGTCTGGATTCCCACTCGAGATGCCTCGAAATACCCCGTCTGCCCGACCTGCAAGGAATTGCGTGATTCCATGGGTAAGAATGGCAGGAATTGGCCATTTTCTGATGGAAGCGGCCAGGGAGGTTCCGCGGAGTGAGTCCCACTGCGCAGGGGCCATCGCACGTATCTTCTTCCGCAGCCACTTCTCTTCCGCCTGCTTTCCCACGCCGAGCCCCCTGGGGAACAGCCGGAAGTCTTCGCGCGTGGCAGGCTGCAGCCTTGGAACAATACATGGCGGCGTCACCGCAAGACTTTCTTGCGGTTGCTACCCCCGGTGCGGGTAAAACGACCTTCGCTCTTCGGATTGCCGTCGAGCTCATGGGCGCCGGCGTTGTTGAGAAAGTTACGGTCGTTTGTCCGACCGAGCATCTCAAGAGCCAGTGGGCCGAGGCCGCTGGGCGCGTTGGGATCCACATCGATCCCGCGTTCTCGAACTCTCAAGGCATGGCGGGTTCACACTTTGACGGTGTAGCTGTGACTTATGCACAGGTTGCCTCGAATCCCATGGTTCATGCCGCCCGCACGCGCCTTCACCGCACCTTGGTGATCCTTGACGAGATTCACCACGCAGGTGATGCACTTTCGTGGGGCGATGGTGTTCGTGAAGCCTTTGACGAGGCCACGCGTCGCCTTGCGTTGACCGGTACTCCTTTCCGCTCCGACACTTCTGCGATTCCTTTTGTGCGCTACGAAGAAGACGATGAGGGGATCAAGCGCTCTAAAGCCGACTTCACCTACGGCTATGGCGATGCCCTTCGTGACTTCGTCGTTCGTCCAGTACTCTTCATGTCCTATTCGGGGCAGATGTCTTGGCGAACGAATGCGGGCGATATTTACACCGCGCGTCTGGGTGAGCCCCTCACCAAAGACCTGATGAAGCAAGCATGGCGAACGGCACTCGACCCGAAGGGGGAGTGGATCAGCGCAGTGTTGCAAGCAGCTGATCAGCGCTTGGAGGAAGTCCGGCGCCAGGTTCCCGACGCCGGCGGTTTGGTGATTGCCGCAGATCAAGAGAAAGCTCGCGCCTACGCTCGCCAACTACGAGCAATTACGGGGCAACGTCCAACCGTTGTCCTCTCCGATGACGCTGATGCATCTGAGCGCATCGACGAATTCCGTCAATCGACCGATAAATGGATGGTCGCTGTGCGTATGGTCTCCGAAGGCGTGGACGTTCCTCGCCTGAGTGTGGGGGTGTACGCAACCAACGCCTCGACTTCTCTTTTCTTTGCGCAGGCGGTTGGGCGTTTTGTGCGAGCCAGGCGCCGAGGCGAAACCGCGACGGTCTTCATTCCCTCCGTCTTGCCCTTGCTGAATTTGGCCGGGGAGATGGAAGTCCAGCGCGATCATGCACTGAACCGGCCTCCCTCGAAAGAGGGGGACATGTGGAACCCCGAAGACGCCATGGTTGCTCAGGCAAATAAGAGTGAGAGTGCCTCGAGTGATCTTCTCAATCAATTCGAGGCCTTGGGTGCCGATGCGCAATTTGATTCCGTGCTTTTTGATGGTGCCGCGTGGGGGACCGAGGCCGATGTCGGTTCCGTCGAGGAACAAGAGTATTTGGGAATTCCGGGCCTCCTAGAACCTGAGCAAGTGACCACTCTGCTTCGAGCACGCCAAGAAGAACAGCTGGCGACTCAGCGACGTGAAGCGAGTGCGCGGCGGGCACGCGAAGAAAATGCCAATATCCCGGCACACCGACTGCGAGCAGCTAAGCGCAAGGAACTTTCTCGCTTGGTGTCCTCGTGGTCTAGGCGTTCGGGACAACCTCACGCAAGTATTCACGCAGAACTACGACGTAGGGCTGGTGGACCAGAAATTGCCCAAGCGACGACGGAGCAGATCGAAGCCCGTATTGCTCTGTTGCGTGAGTGGTTTGTCGGCCGCGGGTAGGCATTTATTCGAGGCTGGTTAACTGAAAGACGATATACGGCTGTGGGGGCTGCGGTGAATTCTTTCACCGCAGCCCCCACAGCCGTCAATAATGTTGAGTGCTCAGATGTAACGCGTTGGAATTGCAGGTTCACCTTCCGATAAGCGCCATGCCTGGTAAGGAAGCTCATTACGTGAACGCAGGTGACGTGCCTGGGCCTCGGATAGCGCCTGAGAGCTCCACGCTTCGCTTTGGATTTCTCCATCGACGATCAGTGGAACTTGAAGGGGACGGGCGCCGTTTTCTTCGAAGAAAACAGAAGCCTCTTCAGCGCTTCCGGTGAACAGGATTTCTTCGCTGGCGTAGCCGTCCTCGTCGTAAAGGCGACCCGCATACTTCTTACCGGCAACGGTGTTCTTTGAAGCAGACTTCTTCGCAACACCCACCATATTTCCGTCACTGTCCTCGCGGGATACGAGCTTGTATACCAAGGCCGCGGTGGGGACGCCGGAACCGGTAATCAGACGTGTGCCAACACCGTAAGAATCGACGGGAGCGGCTCCCAAAGCTGCAATGGCATACTCGTCGAGATCGGAAGTCACGGTGATCTTCGTGGAGGTCGCACCGAGCGCATCCAGTTGTCCGCGCACCGTAAAGGCCTGAGCGACGAGGTCGCCGCTGTCCAAACGTACAGCGCCCAATTCTCCGCCTGCAGCGCGTGCGGCCTCGACGGCTGTCTTGACGCCCTCGGTGACGTTGTATGTATCGACCAGGAGAGTTGTATTCGGGCCAAGGGAGGCGATCTGAGCATCGAATGCTTGGCGCTCACTGTCGTGAAGCAGGGTGAATGCGTGGGCGGCAGTACCGATCACCGGGATTCCGTAGCGCTTGCCGGCCTCGAGATCCGAAGTGCCCGCGAAGCCGCCGATAACGGAGGCACGTGCTGCAGAGACAGCTGCGCGCTCGTGGCCTCGGCGTGCACCCATGTCCAGGCAGGGGCGTCCGTGCGCGGCAATTGTCATACGCGAAGCAGCAGAGGCGACTGCGCAATCGTAGTTGTAGATCGACAAAAGAAGTGTTTCCAGAAGGGTGCACTCGGCGAAGGTACCTTCAACGGTGAGTAGGGGAGAGCCCGGGAAATAGCACTCGCCTTCGGCATAGCCTGAAATATTCCCGCGGAAACGGAAGGTTGACAAGTACTCGAGAGCTGTATCAGAGACAACCTTCTTTTCGGCCAACCACTGGATTTGCTCAGGGGAGAACTCAAAGCGGTCCAAGGCCTCGAGAACCCGTCCCGTCCCCGCAACGACGCCGTAGCGGCGGGTAGCGGGAAGGCGCCGACCAAAGAGCTCGAAAACGCAGTGTCGATTCGCAGTCCCCGACTTCATGGCGGCGTCGAGCATGGTCAATTCGTACATATCCGTCAGAAGCGACGTTTCAAATGATGCAGGCATATCTCAAATTTAATCGCCTTCGTGGAAATATGTGCAAGAAATGCCAAAAATGCAGACAGGAGGGCATTTCATGCGTAGGCTTAAGGTATGTCGGGCGTTCCTGTGACGGCGAAAAATCCCAATGTCGGGACCGTAAAAGCGTCGGTGCCGAGGTGGAACCTCATTGTCTGGGATGACCCGATTAACTCATTGGACTACATCGCCGAAGTCCTTCACCGGCACTTCGGTTACCCGCGTCCTACGTGCGAAGCACTGACTTTGCAAGTGCACAGTGATGGACAGGCCATCATCGCCACTGGGCTACGTGAACGCGTCGAAGCAGACCTACAAACACTCCACGATTACGGAGTGCAATCAACATTGGAGCGTGTCACGTGATCGGCCCCTTTACCGTCTCACGACGGGGGATTAGCGCACCGATCGGAAGGGACTACAACCTTCTGATCCAGCAGCTCATCCACGAAATCCTTGTGGTCTTAGACGACCCGGGGGATTTCCCTATGTTCCTTTCCGCTGCAACCGGACTTGAGAGCGAACGTGCAGCAGCGATTGATCCTGCTCTGGATTTCCTTCTTCCCCCTATGAGCACGGATCCCCAAGAGGCGGCACGCTTGCGTGCGCTAACCGAGGACACGCTGCGTTCACAAAAATCTCAGCGACTTCGTACCGTGTGTAACCAACTCAACGATGTGCTGGTTGACGGAACAAACTACCTTGTTCTGGACGAAGAATCGACGTGGAATTGGCTTGGTGCCCTTACCGATATGCGCCTTGCTTTGGCTGGAGAACTGGGCATTCATAACGATTCTGACGTGATTCGGATCGAGACAATCGCTCAGGAAAAACCCGAGGGGACACGCGAGCAAAGCGCTGCCGCGATCTACCTACTGATCACATGGTGGCAAGAGTCACTGCTCAAATCTGTGCATCTCCAGGGTGAAGCGAGTTAGTTTCGTTGTATGGATAACGCGCCGATTGGTATTTTCGACTCTGGTTTAGGTGGACTCACGGTTGCGCGTGCCGTCATTGATCAGCTGCCAGACGAGGACATCGTTTACCTGGGGGACACGGCTCACGCTCCCTATGGTCCGCGTCCGATCGCCGAAGTTCGCCAATTGACGCTGTGGGGGCTTGACCGCCTTGTCGAGGCCGGAGCAAAGGCTTTGGTCATTGCATGCAATACTGCAACCGCTGCTGCGCTGTCGGACGCGCGGGAACGGTACTGGGTGGGCCGGCACATTCCCGTCATTGAGGTCGTGACCCCTGCCGCGCGTGCTGCTGTCGTTGCAACGCACAATCACAAGATTGGCGTGATTGGAACTCAGGCAACCATCCAATCGGAAGCCTATGTCAATGCTCTTGCTGCAGTTCCTGGTCTTCGAGTCTTCCAGCAGGCGTGCCCGCTTTTCGTCGAATACGTCGAGGCTGGGCAAACAGCAGGTCCTGAGCTGGAGGGTATTGCCCGCGAATACCTTGCTCCCCTGAAAGAAGAAGGTGTCGATACCCTGATTCTGGGCTGCACCCACTACCCGCTTCTTACCGGAGTTATCGGTCGAGTGATGGGGGATAACGTTCGTCTGGTTACCTCCTCGGCCACAACGGCGAATGTCACTTACAACGAGTTGGTTGACCGCGATCTGCTCCATGCGCCGCGCCGCGGCGCAGGTGATGAACCGCAGCACCAGTTCCTCACCACCGATGCTTCGTCGCGCTTCCCGATTCTTGCCCGCCGTTTCCTTGGGCCTGAGGTTCAAAGCGTGAGTGAAGTCCCATCCCTCCCGCTAGAAGGAGATGCTCAGTGAGGCTTCGTATCATCGGCTGCACGGGTTCAATGTCTGGACCTGATTCACCTGCATCCTGCTACCTGCTTCAAGCTCACGGTCCCGATGAAAGAACTGGGAGGCAGCGAACCTGGAACCTTGTCTTGGACATGGGGCCAGGATCTTTCGGTGAGTTGTGGCGTTACATTGAGCCAGCAGATCTTGATGCGGTGATTTTCTCGCACTGTCACGCGGACCACATGGGAGATGTGATTTCTCTGCACGTCTACCGGCGCTGGGGACCTGGTGCTTATCGTGATCCCATGGTTCTTGCAGGGCCGGCATGCTTACCGGACCGTGTTCGCCAGATCGACGGTGCTGACGAAGATGAAACCTATTCGACAGAGTTCATTTTCAAGGAACTCAAAGATGCTCAGAGTTGGTCTTTTGGTCCCTTCACCGTGAGTGCAGCGCAGGCATGGCACTCTGTACCAGCCTTCGGTGTTCGCATCAGCGGCCCTTCTGGTTTTTTAAAAGACGATACCTCTGGATCGCGCAGCACTTTCTTCTACACCGGCGATACTGATCTGTGTGACAGCATCGTTGAAGGCGCTCGCGGGGTAGATCTTCTTCTCAGTGAAGCAGGTTTTACTGAGGAAGACACCGTCGAGGGGATCCACATGGATGGTAGCCGTGCAGGTACCCTTGCCGCGCGTGCTGAAGTTGGTCGTGTCATTCTTACTCATATCCAGCCGTGGAATAATCCCGAGGCTACACGTTGGCAGGCACAGCAGGTCTACAGCGGGAACGTGGAGCTTGCGACGACCGGTATGTCTGTCGATTTCTAGAACGCGTAGGTACACCGATTCCGGGAAAAAGAAACGCGTAGCCGGAATCTCATCATCCGACTACGCGTTTTCCTGTGCGTTGCTTAGTTGCCTGCTAGAACCTCAATAATTCGCGGCGCAAGCGCGCGAAAAGCAATCCCGCGGTGGCTGATTGCATTCTTTTCCTCTGCAGTGAGCTGTGCTGCAGTGCGATCCATACCCGAGGGAATAAAAATTGGATCGTAACCAAATCCCCGCTCGCCTTGCGGAGCGGTCGTCAGGTGTCCTTCGACGCGTCCGAGCTCAACGAACTCAGTGCCATCGGGCAATACTAATGCTGCTGCGGAAACAAATGCAGCGCCTCGTAAGTGAAGCGGAACGTCGCTGAGCTGCGCAAGGAGTAACTCAAGGTTCGCACGGTCATTTCCATGAGCTCCGCTCCATCGGGCAGAGAAGATCCCGGGCGCGCCACCCATGATGTCAACGCACAGCCCGGAATCATCGGCGAGCGCAGCGATTCCAGTTGCTGCGCACAAAGAGCGAGCCTTGATCAAAGAGTTTTCGGCAAAAGTAGCGCCGTCTTCAACGGGCTCGGCGACATCGAAGTCGCTCATCCGTGCGATTCGACCGGCTCCCTCGGGGAGGAGGGGAGCGATGATTGCCTCGAGCTCTGCAACCTTGTGTGCATTTCCGGTCGCAAAAACCAGGCGAGGCGCATTTGCGCTGTGCACGGAGCTCACAGCGTGGCCTCGGAAGAAACGGTGACTCCCGGATCCGCTGCCAACGCGCGTGCCTGGAGGTCGCGAATCTGAGCATTACCGGCGGTTGCCAAGTCAAGAAGCTCGCCAAGTTCGGTGCGGGAGAAGAGCGCGTGTTCAGCGGTTCCCTGAACCTCAACGAAAGAACCCGAACCAGTCTGGATGACGTTCATATCTGTCTGCGCGCGCACATCTTCAACGTAGGGAAGATCGAGCATGGGGGTGCCATCGATGATGCCGACGGAAATCGCGCTTACCGAATCAGAGAGGACCTTCTGCGGAGAAGAAGCGGCGATGATCCCCTTTGAGATTCCCCAAGAAATCGCCTCGTAAAGCGCAACATAGGCGCCGGAAATTGAAGCGGTTCGGGTACCGCCATCGGCTCGCAAAACATCGCAGTCAAGGACCAGAGTGTTCTCTCCGAGCGCCTTGATATCAACGATCGCGCGAAGTGAACGGCCGATAAGACGCGAAATCTCGTGGGTGCGGCCGCCGATCTTTCCCTTGACGGATTCACGCTGAGAGCGCTCGGAAGTAGCTCGCGGAAGCATTGAATACTCTGCGGTTACCCAGCCCTCTCCGCTGTCGCGCTTCCAACGGGGGACGCCCTCGGTGAGCGAAGCAACGCACAGAACGCGCGTGTTCCCGCATTCGATCAGTGCGGATCCTTCGCCGGTTCCTGCCCAGGAACGAGTGATAGACATGGGGCGAAGCTGTGAGGGGGTGCGCCCATCGGCGCGAAGCTGAGAAGTAGTCATGACTCCAGCCTAACGCGCATTTGCGTTGTGACTGAAGCGAAGGACGGCTACGGTTACATCATGCCCCATTTTGACACGGTTACTGGTCTTCCTTTCGCCAATGAGCAGCTCTATTTCCCGCATGAACTGAGCGCATGGGCCCCGCGGATGACGCACAAAGGTGGGTACGAGGCAGTACGTGCTTCCTTAGCGCCCCACGCGCGTTCTTTGCGGGTTCTGGCAATGACCACTCAGGGGATGGTTGCGCTTACTTCCGATGGGAGCACTCCACTGCGAGCCGCGGATATTGGTCCTGCAGTTGAGGATGCGGAACGCGTGCTCTTTGGTGGGGTTGATTCTTCCGGTGTTGCGCGCTTTATCGCAATCCTTGACTCTCAAGAAGATTGGGGTGCGCTTGTTGAAGGAACTCACTCCCTCGCGGCCACTAGCGTAGCGTCGGCAGATCCTCAGTGGCTGTCTCTTCGGTATGAGGCAGCACTCCTTGAAGCTGCTGACTGTTCATCATGTGCGCGTGCCTTAGCCCTTCTGCGTTGGCATGAGCGTACGCGTTATTGCCCAAGGTGTGGCGGGAAACTCCAACACGAAAATGGGGGAGAGGCTCAACGGTGCGTCCAATGTGATCGCCTCGAATATCCCAGGCAAGATCCCGCAGTGATCGTTGCAATCACCGATGAGAAAGATCGTTTGCTGCTTGCACATAACCGGTCATGGAAACCGCGTTTCATGTCGCTTATTGCTGGTTTTGTTGAGGCAGGAGAAGCTCCTGAGCATGCGGTAGTTCGGGAAGCAAAAGAAGAGGCCTCTTTGGATGTTAAAGAGGTCCGCTATATTGCGACGCAGCCTTGGCCTTTCCCGCGCTCGGTCATGATTGGCTTTACCGGGAAAGTTTCTGGTACTCCGGATCCCTCTCCAGATATGGAAGAGGTGGATGCCATGAAATGGATGACGCGCGCGGAACTTATTGATGCGGTCAACAGTGGCGAGCTGGAGATCCCTACCCATACCGCGATCGCTCGCATGATGATCGACACTTGGTTGCATGCGGAAGGTGATGCACTGTGAGCGTCCAAGATGACGAACGCGCTGAACATCTTCTTGAAGCACTGGATCCCGATCAGCGCAGTGTCGCGCAATTCGTCTCTGGTCCAATGGCGGTGCTTGCGGGGGCTGGGACGGGTAAGACGCGAGCGATTACCTATCGCATTGCCTATGGCGTTGCACGCGGTGTCTACGAACCGACAAATGTCTTGGCAGTGACCTTCACGAAGAGAGCTGCAGTTGAGATGCGTGAGCGTCTGACAGCACTTGGGGTTCCCGGCGTCCAAGCACGGACTTTTCACTCGGCCGCCTTGCGCCAGCTCCAGTATTTTTGGCCAAGTGCCATCGGCGGGAGCATGCCACCCCTCATTGAGCACAAAGCATCCTTGATTTCCGCAGCTGCCGCACGAATCGGTATCCGTGCAGACAAAGCGCTCGTTCGCGATTTAGCCGCCGAGGTTGAGTGGTCGAAGGTCTCCATGCTCGATGCTGATGCCTATGCCGAGGCCGTTCGCACCAATAGGCGAACGCCGCCGGGTGACCTTAGCGTTGACGATGTTCTGGCACTGATGGACGCCTATCAGGAGGCCAAAGAGGACCGGGGGGTTCTCGATTTTGAAGATGTCTTGGTGCTGACGGCAGGAATCTTGCAGGACTATCCAGCTATTGCTCAACGGATTCATCGTCAATACCGCAGCTTCGTCGTCGATGAATATCAGGATGTCTCTGCCCTCCAACACCATGTTCTCAACCTTTGGCTTGGTGGGCGCCATGATATTTGCGTTGTTGGTGACGTTGCTCAGACTATTTATTCTTTTGCGGGTGCCTCACCGCGCTACCTTCAAGACTTTGCACAGGAGCACAAGGGAGCTCGCGTCGTGCAATTGGTTCGTGACTATCGGTCGACCCCACAGATCGTGAGTGCAGCGAATACCCTGATGAAGGGCGAACACTCGTCTGTTCTTAAAGGCGCCGTGAAATTGGTATCTCAGCGGGATAACGGTGTCCCTGTCGACTATCAGAGCTATGCGGACGACAATGCCGAGGCCGTGGGAATCGCGCGGCGGATCCGGGGGCTCCACGATGATGGAGTTTCGTATTCCTCGATCGCAATTCTTTATCGAACCAATGGCCAGTCAGAAAATTTCGAAGCCCAGCTGAGCGAGGCCGGCGTTCCCTTCCTGGTCCATTCTGGGATGCGCTTTTTTGAGCGCGAAGAGGTCCGCCGCGCGATGTTTCTATTAAAGAAGCAAGCGACAACTTTGCACAATCAAGGAATTGACGAGGCTGATGTTGTTCACTTGGTTGAAGATCTTCTTGGAATCGCTGGATGGTCCCCGCAGGCACCACAGGCTCAGGGCGCGGTTCGAGAACGATGGGACAACCTCAATGCCATTGTTGAAATGGCACGATCTTCTACCAATAACTCTTTCATTGGGTTCGTCAATAATCTTCTTGAGCGTGAGGTCTCACAAGCTGCCCCAACCACGGAGGGGGTCACACTCTCGACCCTTCACGCGGCAAAAGGACTGGAGTGGGAGCACGTTTTCCTTGCTGGGGTGAGTGAAGGGCTTATTCCGATCTCTCTTGCGCAGGGCGAAGATGCAATTGAGGAAGAAAAACGTCTGCTCTACGTGGGAATGACACGTGCTCGGGATCATCTTGCGATCTCGTATTCGCGTTCGCGTCACGGCGGGGGAAACCGCCAGCGTTCCCGCTTCATGAAGGATCTGTGGCCTCGAGAAGAACGACGCCAAGCCGGAGTTTCTTCAACGCGCGCAGGTACGTCTAAACGCAGCGCGGCCAAGGCAGCCCATGCTGAATTTGAGGAGAGTAATACTCCGGAGGTTGTTGAACTCTTCGAACGTTTACGTGCATGGCGAAAAGCTGAGGCAGAGGCTCGATTAGTTCCGGCTTACGCTGTTCTTACCGATAAGACCTTGAGAGATGTCGCTATCGCTCAGCCCAAGACGCTGACTCAGCTTCGGGTTATTCGCGGAATTGGCGAAGTGAAAATCGACTACTTCGGGCCTCAAATTTTGGCAATTATCCGCGGCGAAGAAGTCCAAGTGGAAACAGAGCAGGCGTAACTATGAGGCAATGCGGTAGCGGTGATTATGACTGAGCATGTCGAATTCGCCGATACTCGTAGACAAAGTAGCTGTTGTCAGCGAAGGCGCCGGAGACTGTGAGACTGCTGCACTGGTGCAGCCACAGAGAGGATCATTATCGACCTCGATCCATGAAACCTCTCCTTCTGTCGTGATGCGTAGAAAACGGTTCATGCTCGATCGTCGGTCCATGCCGAAGCGTGCAAAGTCGTAAATCATCAAAGAGAGCCAAGCTGCAGCCATGTGAGTGAGCCAGGGGAGTGGCGTTTCAAAACGCCATAGTTCAAGGTCGCGACCGAGGTTAGGAAGTGAATGGTGGTCGGATTGTGTGGTCTCAAGACAACGCGCACAGCAGGTGACCCCCGGCACTACCAGCGGACCGATGTCCCAGTAGCTCTCATTCCTGCAGGTGAGGAGATGCGGGATATCGCAGTGCATCATTGCGTCCGCCTTCTCGAGATCATGGGAACCCACGGAAGCGATAATTCCCAAATCGATAGGGGAGTACGAACTGCAATAGCGCAGATGAGGATAGTGCTTAGCGAGGTGTGAGCGAAGGGCTTGCGAACGTCGTGGAAACAGGCGTTCCTCCGGAAGAAGGCCTGCTAATTCAGCACTCAGTCGACGTGAATCAACAAGACGAAGTCTAAGCTCAGGCAGGGTTTGAATGATGAGTTCTACTGCCGCGATGGTCACGGGGTCAATTCCGTTAATTTCGATACTCAGGGGGCTTGCCATTTTTCCTCCGCACTGTGGAATAGGGAATTCCTATTGTGCGTGGGAGATTGCACTTATGGGCAAGAACTAAGAATCTGTGGAAAACTCCGATGAGGCCTTCAGCCTGTGGATTATTTGGTCAATAAATTCAGGATTGGGACTCCGGCCCATTATCTGAAGATTGATCGTCATCCGAAGCGTTACCTTCGCCCTCAGATGCGTCTCCAATATCAAAACCTGCCTTACGCAGGGTATCTGCCTCGGGGTCAATCGTGGGATCAAGCCCCTCAGCCCATCCCATTGAACCATCCAATAGCGACTCAAGTGCCTGGTCGATATCGGCGCTGGCCTCGGCCTCGGCGCGTCGAAGCGAAACAAAGGTTTCTGGAGAATCGAGCTCATTGCTATTGGGAATCAAATCGGGGTGGGCCCACAGCTTTTCGCGGGCTTTGCTGCCCTCTTCTTGAGTGACCAATTGGAAGAGCTTGGCTGCATCGCGAGCACGACGCGGACGCATCTTTAAGCCAATTAAGCTTCCAAGAATCTTCTCGACGGGACCGCCCAATGCCCGCCGACGGCGCATCAGCTCGCGCAGCTGCTCGAGGTGGGGAAGATAGGGGCGTGCTGCCTGTGAGGTGACAACATCCACCCAGCCTTCGATCAGGGCAAGAAGATTTTCCACACGTTCTAATGCTGCACGTTGTTCGGGCGTCGGTGCGGCTGCGAAGATCTGTTCGTTCAGCGAATCTTCATTGAACTCAGGGTTCGCTGGGTCAAGACGAGTCGCGGCCTCGGCGACGGCCTCGCTATCGATCGCAATATGCTGCGCGTATCGCTCGACTGCACGCGTAAGATCACCAGCCAGCCAGGCAACACCGGCGAAGAGACGATGATGTGCGCACTCGCGCAAAGCAATGAACTGAAGCACTTCTTCGAAGGGAATTTCAAGTTCATCAGCGAAATCTTCGATATTACGAGCGACGAGGGCTGTGGTCGAACCATCCGCAAGGGGAATACCGACGTCTGTTGATCCCAGAGCGCTTTGAGCAATCTGGCCCAAAGCCATTCCAATTTGGCTTGCAAAAAGGAACGAGGACATCTTGGGCAAAATATCGCGAGTTGAGTTAAGAAGACTTGAAATATCTGGAACCGAATCTGACAGCGAGGGATCAATATCCGCGATGTGCTTTTGCTGCTCATCGAGGATACTTTCAAAGGCCTGAGCAACATTTGCAGCAACCGGTTCGCAAATACGCTTCCATACCTCAGCGGTGCCATCAATCCATTCGGAGCGAGTCCATACCTGACGATTGACGTTGCCGGGGCCAAATTCGACAACAGCATCTAGCCACAGGTCAGCAACAGACATTGCTTCGCGAGTTCGTTGAGCTTGCGCTGCGGTGACGGCGGTTTCTTTCGAATCCCAAGATTTCGTGTGTGCGACTTGTAAGGCGCTCTTCCAATCAACAGGACCGCTGGCAGGGCCGTTCATCATCATCGCGAATTGAGTGAGCGCCTGCTTCATCATGTAGGGATCAGGGAATTGACTGTTGAGGCTTTCGGGGTCAATGCCTCGGGCGCGCATGGATTCCATTGCAGCGCGAGCGGCCTGCTCGCCCAGCAACTGACGTAGGAACTCTTCCATGTTCGACTCGTTGTCACTCATATCACGAGCCTAATAGTCAAGGAACAAGAAGTACTAGAGATATCGCGCTCTTTCCGCTCAACTTTGCTCATAGCGCAATTAGATGGGGAGTGAAGATGCCTCCTCTTTCTTCAGTTTTCATGACTTTTCAGGACACGAAGTGAGCAGCTGAGAGACAATGGCAGGTATGAATGACAACGAAGACCTCGAATTTGAAGAGACCGACACTACGCAACGCAGTGAGCGGACTCTTCGATGGCTTCGTCGTCTAACCGCTGGCGTAGTGGCGTTGACTTTGGTCATTATCGCCTGCACTGTAATCCCGCTGCCCTACGTTGCAAGGCTTCCCGGACCAACGGTTGATGTCCTGGGGAAGACTCAGGATCAGCAGGGTGGCTTGATAGAGATTTTGTCGATCACGGGTACCAATCCACAAACTGGCGAAGAAATCACGAACCCCGACCCCACCGCCCCCAAGGAAGGCGGGCAACTCCGCATGGTGACCGTCACGGAAATGGGAGGGCCGGGCAGGCGTCTCAATGTCTTTGGATGGATTCAAGCGAAACTGACGCCGGCCTCGGAAATGATCCCGTACTCAAAGGTTTACCCAGCGAATGTGACCCGTGAGCAAGTGGATAACCGGAACGCTCATCAGATGGAGAACTCGCAGTACTCCGCTCAGATCGCCGCGCTCGCGGAACTGGGATGGAAGGTACCCGCAACCGTGTATATCTCCGGTGCGGTCGAGGGCTCAGATGCGGTTGGAAAAGTTCAAGACTCTGACATTTTGGAGTCGATCCAGACCCCCGATGGGGTGGTGCACCCGATTGAAACGGCGGCAGATCCCTTCGTGATCATGCATTCTGTTGCTCCTGGCTCCACCGTTACGATCACCCTGAAGCGTGAAGACGTCGAACACACAGAGACAATCGTCACATCTGCGCCTGAAGATGGATCTCAGGGCTCAAAAATGGGAATTTATCTGGGTGTTAAGGCCGATATTCCCGTAGAAATTAACTTCGCTATGAAAGATATTGGCGGCCCTTCGGCGGGAATGATGTTCTCGCTGGCAATTATTGACCGCTTGAGTGAAGGAGACATGACGGGAGGCCAATCAATCGCGGGTACTGGGACGATTTCCTACGACGGTACGGTTGGGCCAATCGGTGGGATCGCACAGAAAATGCAGGGTGCAAAGCGCGATGGGGCCAGCTGGTTCCTTGCACCGGAAAGCAATTGCGATCAGGTGATCGGGCACGTTCCCGAAGGGCTGCGTGTCGTTCGCGTTTCGACCCTTCATGAAGCGCACGAGGACGTGGTCGCGATTGGCCAGAATCGTGGGGATTCCCTACCAACCTGCGAGGCGAAGTAACAAAATTTTCAGTCCGAGAGCGAGGCCAGAAGAGCGTCGGTCAGGCTGGGAACCAAACGTGATCCTTGGCCGACCTTGTCATCGCTATCGAAAGTGCGGGCACGAAGGGCACTCCATGTTTCGCCACTGCGCAATGCTCCCGCGGCGATACGGACATCAGTAGCTTGGGGATGGTTTGAGATGAAGGCAATGGCTTCTTCGGGATCTGCTGGGGCCTGAGCCTCGACTTCAGGCGGAACAATGACGCGTTCGACGCTTAAAGCTGCACCCACGACCGAAGGGGGCCAGGCAAGATGAGCGAGCATTTCTTCGAGGTCGTCTCCTTGGAAGTCCTCTTGGATGATTGCGCTGAGGTGCTCGTCCGTCCCATCCCATTCCTTGCGGAGTGCGTCCTTGAGCTCATCGGGTAGATCGGGCTGCTCGAGCAACATTGCGGTGTGAACCAAAGCGTAGAGAGAAGGCGCGTGGTCCCAGCCCACGACCGATGCTGCTTTTTCGATGTCAATAACAACGTGCGCAAGAGCAATTTGACGTGCAGTAGGAGTCAGTTCAACCATGGTGTCATTTTCCCATAGGCGAAAGACAGACGCAGATGCATGAGTCTCTCGTTAGAATAGGAACACTGTGATCACTCTTCGAGAGGATGTCTTGTGAGCGATTCTCCGTTCTTTCCTGACCATCAGCCAATTCAATTGCCCAAAATTGAGATCCGACGCCCAAAGGTGGGGCCGGGGGCAATTACCGTTATGGTTCTGGTGCTTCTTGGACTTTTTGTCTACGCGGCTTCTTCATTCTGGACTGAAATTTTGTGGTTCCAGCAGATGCACGCGACTCGGATCTTACTGACGCGTTGGGGAGTGATTGCAGGCTTAGCCGTCGTCGGTGTCGTCTTGTCAGTCGCTGTGCTGCGCATCATGATCGGCCTGGCCCATCGTCACCGTGTATCGTCAAAGCGCGGCGAAGCCGCCGCGAATCTGAGGCAGTACCAAGACGCTATCGAGCCTTTTAAGAAGTTTGCCTTCTGGCTGGTTGCATTGGTTCTGGGTATCCCTGCAGGCCTTCGTCTTGCGGAAGGCTGGCAGACAGTCCTCACCTGGCTCAATGCGACGCCTTTTGGAAAGACGGATCCGATTTTTGGCTGGGATATCTCTTTCTTCGTTTTCACTCTTCCATTCTTGGAGCTCGTTGTTTCCTTCCTGCTCCATTTGGTGTTCCTTTCGCTCATCGTCTCGATCGTTGCCTCGTACCTCTACGGTGGTTTGCAGGTGGTACCACGTCCGCACGCGACTGTGCCGGTGCGTCGTCACCTGGGGATTTTGGCCGCGATTGCCTCGGTGATTATCGGTGTGCAGTACTGGATTGGACGGTACTCGCTGCTGACTCAGAGCGGTGACAATATTGATGGCGCAATGTATGCGGATGTCAATGCAACGCTTCCCGCGCACTCGATCTTGGCTGCTATTTCCATCGCTGTTGCCGCTTTGTTCCTTGTGGCCGCATTCAGGGGAACGTGGCGCCTTCCAACGATCGGCGTTGTGGTTACAGTCGTTGCGGCATTGGTGATTGGTGGCGCATACCCGGCGTTGATCGAACAATTCCGTGTACGCCCAAATGCGCGTTCGCTGAACGCCCAGTATATTCAGCACAATATTGATGCGACCTTGGAAGCTTACGGGCTCGATGATCTGGACTATCAGACCTACGATGCGACGACCACCGCTCAACCCGGGCAGCTTCGTGAAGACTCCGAGTCAACTTCACAGATTCGTCTTCTTGACCCTCAGGTGATTCGCAAGACTGTCCAGCAGTTGCAGCAGTCGCGTCCCTACTACTCCTTCGATTCCGGTTTCTTCGTCGACCGATACACCATTAACGGTGAACGTCGCGATACCGTTATTTCAATGCGTGAGCTGAACTTGGCAGGCCTGTCTCAAGAACAGCAGAACTGGGTGAACCGTCATACCGTTTACACGCACGGTTTCGGTGTTGTAGCTGCCTACGGTAACACCATCACCTCTGATGGCCTTCCCGCCTACTGGGAGCAGTCCATCCCCTCAAAGGGAGAGATTGGCGAGTACGAGCCTCGTGTGTACTTCTCGCAGTCGGCCCCCGACTATTCGATCGTCGGCGGCCCTGAAGGAACTCCTAACCAAGAGCTCGACTACCCGGATGACAACGCGCCTGGCGGCCAGGTCTCCACGACCTTCAAGGGTAATGGCGGTCCTTCGGTTGGGAACGTTTGGAATAAGCTTCTGTACTCGATTAAGTTCGGGTCAACCGATATCTTCTTCTCCTCGCAAACGAATCAGGAATCGCAGATTCTCTACGATCGTGATCCGCTTCTTCGCGTTGCAAAGGTTGCTCCCTACCTGACACTGGAACAGAAGGCATACCCTGCCGTTGTCGATACGGATGGTGACCCCTCGACGCCCAAGCGCCTTGTTTGGGTTGTCGACGCATACACGACAACGGATTCCTATCCTTATGCTCAGCATCAATCGCTGTCGTCCAGCACGGTTGATTCGCGTTCGCAGTCGGTGGGGCAGTACATCCAGGAAAACTCCATCAACTACATGCGTAATTCTGTCAAGGCGATTGTTGATGCCTACGACGGATCGGTGCGTCTCTTCCAGTGGGATGAAAAAGATCCCATTCTGTCGACGTGGATGAAGATTTATCCGGGAAGTGTCGAATCGAAGCAGAATATTTCCGCTGACCTCATGGGCCATCTGCGCTACCCCGAGGATATGTTCAAGGTCCAGCGTGACCTGCTGACCTCTTACCACGTGCGCGATGCCTCTGATTTCTACACCGGTGGTGACCGCTGGCGCCTTGCTGAGGAAACCTCTACAGCCGCAACTGCAAATGGGGCATCGACTGCTACCATGAGCAGCGCGCAGCAGCAGGCAGTCCGCGTGCAACCGCCGTATTACCTAACCATGCAGATGCCAGGGCAGCAGAGCGCAGAATTCTCATTGACCTCCGTTTTCGTTCCGGGTGGGGAATCCAAGCGCGAGGCCATGGCTGGATTCCTCGCGGTTGATTCTGAAACCGGAAGCGAGGCCGGCAAGGTTCGTGAGGGCTACGGCAAGCTACGGCTGATTGCGCTTCCGTCTTCGACGACGGTCCCCGGTCCGGGACAGATCCAGAACGCCTACGACACCAATCAAACGATTGCCTCGCAGCTCAATGTTTTGAACCTGTCTGATTCCACGGTTATCAGGGGTAACTTGTTGACTCTGCCCGTTGGTGGTGGCCTGCTCTACGTCCAGCCGGTCTATATCCAAGGTTCGGGTGGAGCAAACTACCCGGTCTTGCGTTTTGTGCTGACAGCCTTCGGTAACAGAGTTGGTTTTGCGCCCACACTGGCAGAATCCCTTGACCAAACCTTCGGCGGTGATTCCGCTGCGAAGGTCGCCGGCGGTGATCAATCTACCGATAAGAATAAGGGCGGTGGCGATCAACAAAACCAGGCTGAAAGTGAGCCCTCCAAGCAGCTTGCTTCGGCACTTCAAGATGCTAACCAAGCCATCCAAGATGGTCAGAATGCACTGAAGAACAACGACTGGGCAGCCTATGGCGAATCACAGAAGCGTCTAAATGATGCTCTGACGAAGGCTATCGACGCCCAAAAGAAGCTGGATGCCCAAAGCGGCTCTGGTTCCTGATAGCTCAATTTGAGTAAAGGCGTGGGTCCGGGTGAGGAATACTCACCCGGACCCACAGTCGTTTCACGTCGGGTGTCGTCGACATGCAGGAGAATGGAAGCGGTTTTTCGCTATGTTGGGCTCTTAGTTATTCAGGTGGGCCCTGATGACGACGGTAGTTCCGCATTCGGCTCCTGGCAGCCATTCAATATTTCCTTGAAGTTCTGAACGGACCATTTGGCTGACAATCTGAGTTCCCAGACCGGTCATCGCCCGCCCGGGTTGGATTCCTGCCCCGTTGTCTGAAACAGTGACCGTGAGCTGGCTGTCATTACGTTCAGCATGGACTTGAACCAGCCCGTCCTTGTCGGCAAGTCCGTGCTCAACCGAATTTGACACAAGTTCATTCAAGACCGTTGCCATTGCCTGAGCCTGAGGGGCCTCAAGGCTACCGAATTCTCCAGTTGTCACTACGTCAACGGAATGATCGGTTGAGGCAACCGTACCTGCCATGCGGACGATTGTTCGTGCGACCTCGTCGAAATCTACCTGTTCATTAACATTTTGAGAAAGAGCCTCGTGGACGGTAGCGATCGCTTGAACACGGCGTTCGGCCTCTTGAAGTGCCGTTTGAACACTTTCGGAGTCAGAACGACGTGCTTGGAGACGCAATAGCGCGGAAACGGTTTGCAGGTTGTTCTTCACACGATGGTGAATTTCGCGAATCGTTGCATCCTTCGTCATCAATTCCTGCTCGCGTCTACGCAGTTCGGACAGATCGCGAGTCAAAATGACAGCGCCCAAACGTTTGCGTCCGTTAAATAAAGGAAGAGCGCGCATTGTGACCGTTGAGCCCTGAACACTCAATTCAACGCGCCAAGGCGCACGGCCCATAACAACTACTGCTAAGGACTCTTCAACGATTGTCGAGTCAGAAACAACGTCGGTAATGCGTTGCGCAAGCACCTCTCCAAGAACAGATTCCCGAATTCCTAAACTACGCAAGCACGAGGTCGCATTCGGGGTTGCCTGTAGAACCTTGCCCTCAGGGTCAATCAAAATGGCACCGTCCTGGACGCGAGGAACGCCGTGTCCAGTGATTGTCGGGGCAGAATCGTAGGGATACTCACCGCGAGAAATCATTTCGCAGAGGACATCCGCGGCGTCTCCAGTCCACGTGTCAAAACCTTGAACAGAGCGGGGGGAAGAGAGATTTGCTTCGCGGGTCAGTACAGCAACAACCTCGCCCTGGTAGGGGATTGGAACGCAGGTCTCCATCATCGAGTACGTGCCAGCCCAGTGCGCCGCAGTTGGTCGAACGACTTCGCAGGTTTCCATGGCGCGACGAAGCTCAGCCTCGCGAGCAAGCGGCAGATAAAGGCCTCGTGGATCCTCGGCGTGCACGGTAACAGACGTCGATGGACGGCAACTTTCAACTGCAATAAACCGATTGTCATCTGTGGGAAGCCACAGAACTAAGTCCGCAGCGGCAAGGTCAGCGATGACCTGCCAATCTTCAAGAAGCCGATGTAATAGCTCGATCGCACCTGTGGGAATGGGAGTAGCAGATGCAGATTCAGCGATCTGGGTCAGTGTGGGCATGTATTCACAATAGCGTCATAGCGGAAGTTGTGAGAATCATCGGACGGCGAGGATACAATCACAGCGATGGTGTTTGCCTTCTTCTTAGGTGAACTTCAAGAAACTCGAAGATAGGATCGGCATGCAGTTCAATGGGGATGCACAGTATCAATGCTCACCTGAGGCATTCGTCGAAATCAGTACAACTCCAGGCTTTGTCACTGAAAGAATCGGGCCTCTTTTGAAGGACCCGATCATTGAGAATCCTCAGCAACGGGCCGTGAGCGCGTGGGGCTGCGTCAACCCCGAGGTGGTCCCTGCGAAGGTGCGAAGTCTTGTCGCCGATAAGGCACGTGTTGAATACGACGAAGTATGGACTCAGGTAGCACCGGGTGAGTTTCGAGCAAAGTGCACACTTGCCGTTAAAGGACTACCGGTTTCTGCTGAATTTACCCAGACCGTGACAGCTGTCAGTGGGGATGTGAATCAATGTCAGTGGCATGTGGATGGCGACTACCATGTGCTTATTCCGCTTATTGGGCGAAGCGTTGAAAACACCGTTTCTGAGCGTCTTGCTCAGGCTTTTGAGCGGGATCGACGCATCGTGAATAACTGGCTGATCGCTCATGCGGGCGAGTACCCAATTGCACAGTAGCTGTGGAATAAATATTTGTGATTATTGGTTGCACTGGAACAACAACAACACGAAGGACAGATCATGGCAGAAGAAATCGAAGAAACTACTCAATCTGTGCCAGCGACCTCGGGCCCCTCAAACCCCTTGTACCTAGAACGTACCGGGGTCCGTCAGTACGTTGCGCGTAATGCCCGAGGCGCTGAGGTCTTGGTAGGGGATGGTCCGGGACGCTTTAGCCCCGGGGATCTTCTCAAGCTCGCGCTCGCAGGATGTAATGCGATGTCCTCTGATGCGCGTTTTGCTGCGGTTCTGGGTGACGATTTTGCTCAGATTGCCGGAGTTTCAGCCGAGTACGACGAGGCCGAAGACCGCTTCACTTCGATGGAAATCGAGCTCCTTCAGGATCTCTCAGCGCTCAGTGAGGAAGAAACTGCTTCGCTTCTTCGACGTGCCGAGGCCGCAATCGAGCGTCGCTGCACTATCGCACATACGATTTCTCACCCGGTCCCGCACACTCTGCACATTGCTTCGGAGCGGGTTCGCTAATTCTGAGAGTCGGTCGGCTTTTCGTCGGTGCCTACCACTAGGCTTGTAGGTACCGACGAAAAGAGTGACCTTTGGGACAGTTGGAAAGGAACAGCAGTGAACCAGATTGATCGACAGTACGAGGATCTGCTGGCGAAGATCATGCGCGAGGGAACCGAAAAGTCTGATCGCACCGGCACGGGTACTCGTTCGCTTTTTGGTGCCCAGCTGCGTTATGACCTTTCAAAGGGATTCCCACTGATCACGACCAAGCGTGTCCACATGAAGTCGATCATCGGCGAGCTTTTGTGGTTCTTGAGTGGTGATTCCAATGTTCGCTGGCTTCAAGAAAACGGCGTGCGGATTTGGAACGAATGGGCCGATGAAAATGGTGATCTCGGGCCGGTTTATGGTGTCCAGTGGCGGCGCTGGAATGCTGGTGATGGGCGTGAAATCGACCAGATTTCCCAAGTTTTGGAGACTTTGAAGACCAATCCTGACTCTCGCCGAATGATTGTGTCTGCGTGGAATGTCGGAGACTTGCCGAAGATGGCTCTGGAACCGTGTCACGCATTCTTCCAGCTGTATGTTGCTGATGGCCGTCTCTCGCTTCAGCTCTACCAGCGCAGTGCAGATATGTTCCTTGGCGTTCCTTTCAATATCGCCTCCTACTCGCTGCTCACTCATATGTTTGCCCAACAAGCTGGCCTTGAGGTGGGAGACTTTATCTGGACTGGCGGCGACTGTCACATCTATTCCAACCACGTGGAGCAGGTTACTGAGCAACTCTCGCGTGAACCCTACCCCTTCCCAACTTTGAAGCTCCGTAAGGCTGATTCGATGTTCTCTTACGGCTTTGATGATGTCGAGATCGTCGGTTATGAGCATCATCCGACGATCAAGGCGCAGGTGGCCGTGTGAGTGTCGTGGAGGCAACATCCTTCGCATCGAATCCTTTTATGGAGACGGTAACAGGGGGAAAAGTCCCCGTTGCTTCGATTTGGGCCCAGGCAGAAGATGGTTTTTTAGGCTCCGGTAAAGACTTACTCTGGCGGGTTCCCGACGACTTTGCTCACTTTAAATCAGCGACTATGAATAGCCCGATCATAATGGGGCGTTCATCGTGGGATGCTTTGGGTCGCCCTCTTCCAGGACGGACGTCGATTGTTGTGACTCGCGACCCTAGCTTGGTTATTGACGGCGCTGAAGTCGTCCATTCGATTGACGAGGCCTTACTGTGCGGGCAAAAAGATGCTGCCTTGCGTGGAAGCGAACGCGTGTGGGTGACAGGTGGTGCGCAGATCTATAGCCTGGCTATGGATGTTGTTGATGAGCTTGTTGTTTCTGTGCTCGAGTTGAAGGAAGAAGCGCAGGCGCGTGTTGGCTCTTGTACCAGTGGCGTGTACGCCCCTGAGATCGATCCTTCCACCTGGAAATTAGATACCGAGGCCAGCGATGCCCAGTGGCGCGGTCCTTCAGGAGATGCCCTCCGTTGGCGTATCCAAGTTTTCCGTCGGATCTAGGCGACTAGGCTTCTCAGGGCTTTTCCCCGCTTGGCTTCTCTCGAATAGATCATCGTCCAAAGAGCGTGCTTCTACTTTGACTGTATCGAGCGGTCTGGATTCAGTACTCAATCCCGATAATTTCCGTGCGCTGACCAGAGCGCGAGACTCGAAGGACGCTAGGAAGGAATTCCACGACTGAGAGGCGTTATTGAGCGCACTGCTCACTTTTGTCGCATGTTTTCCTAGTGTTTGAAGGCGTTCGTAGAGTTCTTGAGAAAGTTGGATAATCTCATTGGCTTGTGAGGACAAGTTTTCCTGACGCCATGTGAAAGATACCGTTCGAAGAATTGCCCACATTGAGGTGGGGGATGCAAGGACGACATTCATTTCAAGTGCATCATGCATGAGAGATGGATCGTAGCGTAGTGCGGCGGACAGGATTGACTCTGCGGGTATGAACGCAATGACGTAGTCGGCAGAGTAGGGGAGTTCCTTCCAATATTCTTTTTTGGCCAGTTCGGTCACGTGTCTGCGAAGGGACTGGGCATGGGTGAGCATGAGTTCTTCGTAAGACTCCGTGGGCTTTGCTGAAGAATCCGAATCGCTCTTGTCCTGTTCTTCTTCCCGGCCCTGTGCATCGAGGAAAGCGCTAAGGGGGACCTTTGAGTCAATGGGGATGCATTTGTCTTCTGGCAGAAGGATTAACATATCTGGGCGTTTAGTGCGCTGGGCGAGCGAGACCTGGGTGTTGAAGTGCACGTGCTCAAGTAGCCCTGCAGATTCAACTAAGGAACGTAATTGAGCTTCACCCCACGTACCGCGCAGAGGTGAGTGCGATAAAGTTCGAGATAGCTCATCAGCGGATTGACGGAGACGCTCTTCTGAAATGCGGGTCAATTGAAGCTGTTGCCCCAGTGCTGCTAGTTGTGCCGCATGTTGGCGTTCAAGTGAGGTCACCGAAGTCTGCAGGAGCCTCATTCCTTCGTTGATGGGCATAAGGCTTTGCATCAGGCGTTGATGATTGATGGACTCATGTTGGAATGCTTGGTTTTGTGAATCAGTGAGGTGGGATTGGATATCGCGTTGTTCATCGAGTCGGGCGCGTAATTCTGTTACCTGTGTCTGTGCGCTAACGAGCTTTTCAGATAGGTCGAGGCGCGTCTGTGTCTGTCCCATTCTTTTACCGAGTACCCACGATGCGCTGCACAGTAAGAGGCATAAAACGATTGTGAAGAAGCTCGAAGAAGTCATGCCCGCATATTAGGTGGTGGCACCCTCAGTTCCATCCAGTTTTGAAGTGTCTGTAGGAAAGAGCGCATGACTCATCTCACCCCTGCTCGATTTGTGTCATTTGGCTAATAGAGGGTACCTTTTATAGGTACCGACGCGGGGTGGAGCAGTTCGGTAGCTCGCCGGGCTCATAACCCGGAGGTCGCAGGTTCAAATCCTGTCCCCGCTACTGACGACCCGGTCTCATCAGAGACCGGGTCTTTTGTGTCTCCATATCGCTCGCGCCTAGCAGACAAACACTGAGGTCTACGCTTCATGCGTAGACCTCAGTGTGATGTAGGAGAGCGTTAGCCGAGCTTGCGCTTACGCGACGCGTAAACACCTGCAGAGCCGGTAAGCAGTGCTGCTCCCGCAAAGAGTGCCAAAGGAGCGCCTGTACGTGCCAGCGGTGTCTTCGGAGTAGGAGAAGAGGTGCTGGGAGTTGGCGTGGTCGTGCTGGCGCTCGGGGATGGCGTCGTCGAAGTGGTCGACGGGCTAGGCGAAGGTGTCGTCGTCGAGGTGCTCGGAGACGGCGTCGGCGTAGTCGTCGAGGGCGTCGGTGAAGGAGTGGGAGTCTCGCAGACCTCGGTCTCGACGATCGGCTCGTACTGAGCGTTTGCAGCCTTAGGGGCAACTGTGATGTTTGCGGTCCACATGTCGACCGAAGACTTTCCGTTCTCAGACTTGAAGTTGGAGATGATCGCGTTGTTCGAAATCTCTTCTCCTGCACCCTTTTCGTTCACACGGCCCAGAACGTAGAGCGTACCGTAGTCGAGGTAGGCAAGTTCACCCGTCCCAGTGTTCCACATTGCACCGCAGTAATTGTAGGAACCAAAGGTATTGGAGCTTTCACAGGGGAACTTCAACTCGCCAGAATAATCCGGATTTGGATCGAAGCTTTGCCCGTAGCGCACCCACAGGTGGTCAGTCGGTGCGACGGTGTAGAAGTCCGTCGTGCACCTTCGTGTCCACGAGTTCTGGTAGGTAATCTGCTTGGGAAGGCTGTCGAAAACATTAATGTTATTGACAACGCCTCGACCACGGTTCAAAACGTTGATGCGATAGACAACGTAGTCGCCCACGTTGAATTCACCGATCGGACCATCCGCAGTCGAATCCAAAGCAACGGGAAGACCGTTTGCATCAAAGACTGGTTTTCCGTTCTCCATCTTGACGTGCGCAGCATCCTTCATGACGATGAGATCAGCACCATCGTTAGGAGCGGCATCTGCTTGATGATGTGAGGCCGAAGCGCCCACGATTCCCAGTGCAACGCTTGCGCTTACGAAGGTGGCAAGAAGTGTGCGGCGGCGCTTTGCGCGACGTGCCGTCAGGTGTGACATAGAGGTCCTTTTCCTTGGCGAGCGGAATCAGTCGAACTTTCGCCTGCGTGAGGCAAAAACAAATCCCGAAGCTGCGGTCATGAGTGTTGCTCCCCCAATGAGAGCCAAAGGCACACCGGTACGTGCAAGCAATGGCTTGTGTGATTGTGATGGCTTAGGAGCAGGGGAAATAGGTGAAGTTGTCTCGGTCGTTGCCGAGGGAGAAGGAGTGGTTGAGCTTGTCGAGGGAGAAGGCTGCGTTGTACTCGCCGAAGGAGAAGGTGAGGTTGTTGAAGGCGACGGAGTCGGTTCAGGTGCGCAGGGGGATGGATCGATGATCGGTTCAACCTGAGCATCAGCAGCCAAGGGCGCGACCGTAATGTTGGCAGTCCAAGACTTAACTGGCGTCTGCGCATTCGGATCGGAAAGATCGCCAATTGTCGCAGTATTGGACACTGTCGTTCCAGCGGCCTTCTTATTCACGCGCCCCAGAATATGCAGCGTGGAGTAGCCCATGTAGTCGAGTCCGTTATCGCTCGACCATTCTCCTGTGCAGTGATCAAAGGATTCCTTGCTGGTAATCCCGCCACCCGTACAGGGGAAAGTGACGCTTTGTTCTGCAGGGGAAGCGGGTGTTCCATCTTCGCGAACCCACAGGTGGTCTATAGGCGCAACTAACATCATTTGGCAGCGGCTGACCCAGGAATTCTGGTAGGTAATACCTTCGGGAAGCTGATCCTGAACCTTGAAGTGAGCCAGCGTTCCTTGGCCGCGGTTGAGAATATTGACGCGATAGAGAACATAGTCGCCAACGTTGAAGTCGCTGATCGGGGCGTCTGCAGTGGAATCGAGGGCAATAGGAAGACCGTTACTTCCATAGGCAGGTTGTGCGCCCGACATCTGAACATGGGCGGCATCCTTTAAAAGGATGAGATCGCTGCCGTAGCTGTCAGCTTGTGCGCGAAGTCGGGTAGACGAAACACCGAGGAAACCACATGCAATTGCTGCACTTAATAGCGCAGTAAAAATGACTCTGCGGCGGCGATGCTGCCGTGTGAAGGACAAGAATGCCATCGATGATTCCTTTAGTGCGTTCTGCTGTCAATATACCTGTCAACTGTACCGGTTTTTTGGCGCATAGTTCAAGAAAATTGTTAGGGGCTGTGGCCGATCGCTCATCCTGTTCTTTTCACTGTTATGGGGGGCTAAGAGTGTGGTGATTGGAATCTGTATCTGCTTGCGATGCTGTTGTTTAAACGTCAGATTATCGTCTGATGTCTCACATCTGGCGTGGAAATTTTCTTCTAGCAAAGATGCTTTGACCTGCTGAAATACGCGAATTGAAGGCTAATTTAGGTTGCTATGGTTGTCGTTGTGGTTGCAACAAGTTAGAAAAACAGCCATATAGCATGTGGATGTTGAACTGACACCAGAAAAGGAAAATATAGGAAATAGTGTGAGCGTCTCGTACACGACAGAAACCCTCCCATCAATTGTTGGTCAGGTTGTGCCAACGAAATCTGAATCTATGAAGTATCGCATTAAAGGCGCCGATTACTATATCGACTGTAAAGATGATTGCCCGATCCCAACGACAGTTGACCGTATCGTCATCAATAAAGGTTCTAGGGCGTGGGCCGGATTGTTTTTTGCATTCTCGGTCTTGATGTTTTCAGCTTTTGTCACCTCTGCTTTCCGAGGCGAGTCATCGCTTCTTCTTACCGTGGCAACTGTCGCAACTGTCGTATTTGCCTTCGTAGGTATCCATTTTCTACCTCGGAAGAACTTCATCAGCCGTGATGGTTTTGAAATCGGTGGCTTTTTAAGTACGAAGCACTTTCCTTGGCCGACTTCTCGAACCAGTTTCTTCGTACATGATTCTCGAACTGCTAGTCGTCTGTCCGCTAGTTCGCGACAGGTGCAGACGCTCAGCGTCACGCTGATCAGTGATGCGGGGAAACAGATTCCTTTGGGGATTAGCTTCACGGGCCCAAATACTCATGAACTTGAACGCCAGGCGGTGATCCAGTGTTCACGTATCTGGGACTGGGGTGTTGCTCGAGGTTTCACCGCAGGCTCAGGTGACTATGTTGCGCTTAATGGCCTTGGAAAACAGCAGGTACTTCGAATGAGGCAAGAAGACCGTTACGGCCTTCGTTAGGGATTGTCCATTTACGTGTGTAATGAGGACTCGGAGCGTAGCAACTCTTATCCGTTGGGATATACAAAACGCGCGGGGAATTGAACGCTTCCCCTCCCTCTGAAAATAAGGGTGTGGGCCCGGCAGTCGCCGGGCCCACACCCTTATACCTAGGACTTAGTCCTTCTTCTTAGCCGGGGCTTCGCCCAACTCGAAGGAAGCAACACGGATGGTACCTTCATCTTCGCTAGAGTCTGCCGAGGCCTCGAAATGAGCAGGTCCCTGAATCTTCGTTGCTGCCGCAAGGTCTTCCAGAACATCCTCAAGCAGGGGAATGGTCTGCTCAGGAGCAGACACCGTCACTTCGAGGAATGGGGTCCTGGGGGAAACCTTTGCTTCGGACTTCACGCGGCGCAGGACCACCAGTGCCTCAGAGGCAACACCCAACAACACGCTGGAAGCATCTTCGATAGCGCCTTCAACGGTTCCATCCGGAGTGACCTCGAGGTCGGAAGCAGTCGGCCATGCAGCCTGGTGGACGCTACCTTCGCGATACCAGCTCCACACCTCTTCGGTAACGAAGGGCAGGTAGGGAGCAAGCAAGCGAACGAAGGTATCGATGGCAATCGCCAGCGCTGCGCGGGCAGAAGCAGAAGCCTGATCGCTCCACTTGCCCTCGCGGTTGTAGGCGCGTTCCTTGACCAGCTCCAAGTAGTCGTCACAGAAAGTCCAGAAGAAGGACTCGGTGACTTCCAGTGCACGAGCATGCTCGTAATTTTCCAGAGCTGTGGTCGCAGAAGAGACAACCTCGCGCAAAGCCGCGAGCATTGAGCGATCCAGGGGCTGGACGACATGCGTGATGTCCAGATCCAGATCTGCGTCCCCGCCCATTGTGAGTGCGAACTTCGAAGCGTTGAGTACCTTGATGGCCAGGCGGCGGCCAATCTTCATCTGCGATTCATCAAAAGCAGCATCCAAGCCCAGTCGAGCTGAAGCCGCCCAGTAACGCACAGCGTCCGAGCCGAACTTCTCGAGCAAGCCCATGGGGGTCACAACATTGCCCTTAGACTTCGACATCTTCTTGTGATCCGAATCCAAGATCCATCCGGAAAGACCAGCGTGTGCCCAGGGGAGTGCACCAAATTCCAGATCGGCGCGGACAACCGTTGAGAACAGCCAGGTGCGGATGATGTCCTGACCCTGCGGACGCAAGTCCATCGGGTAGGTACGAGAGAACAGGTCCTCATCCTCAAGCCAACCGCAGGCAATCTGCGGGGAGAGAGACGAAGTCGCCCAGGTATCCATGATGTCGAGTTCGCCCACGAAACCGCCGGCAACTCCGCGCTGATCCTCGGTGTAACCCGGAGCAGTATCCGACGAAGGATCGACAGGAAGCTGATCTTCACTGGGAGTGATGATCTGTGTGTAATCGACTTCGCCATTGTCATCAACGCGGTACCACAGGGGGAAGGGGACGCCGAAGAAACGCTGACGGGAAACCAGCCAGTCGTTGTTAAGGCCGCGCACCCAGTTCTCGTAGCGCACGCGCATGAAATCAGGGTGGAACTCCAGTTCCTTACCGCGCTCGATGAGTTCCTCGTTCAGGTCCTTGCCAGTTGCAGGATTGACCCACGGCTTGCCACCATTGCGGATGTACCACTGACGCGAAGTGACGATCTCCAGGGGCTTGTCGCCCTTTTCGAAGAAGTTCGTCTGGCGCATCGTCTTCTGAGGTTCGCCGCGCATCTCGCCGCTGGCCTCGAGGCGCGCCACCAGGGCCTCGCGAGCAGAGAAGGTCGTCTTCCCCGCAAGCTCAGCGAAGGCCTCGCGACCCTCATCGGTGGTAATCCACTCGGGGGTTTCGGTCTGCAGGCGGCCGTCCTTGCGCAAAACTGTGCGCAGCGGAAGATTCAGGTCGCGCCACCAATCGATATCGGTCGTGTCACCGAAAGTACAGCACATGGCAATACCGGCACCCTTGTCCATCTCCGCCTCGGGGTGAGGAAGAACAGGGACCTCAACACCGAAAACGGGGGAGGCGACTGTGGTGCCAAACAGAGGCTTGTAGCGCTCGTCGTCGGGGTGAGCGATCAAAGCTACGCACGCGGGAAGGAGTTCGGGACGAGTCGTCTCAATGCAGACATCAACACCGTTCTCAACTGGCGCACCGGCTGCAGCGGCCTCGGCAGCGCGCGCGGGGTCGGTGATGTGGAAGGCGAGGCGGTGGTAGAAGCCCGGGTATTCGCGGCTCTCAAGCTCGGCCTGAGCAACTGCGGTCTGGAAGGTGACGTCCCACAGGCCAGGAGCCTCGGCCTGGTAGGCCTCGCCGCGCTCGAGATTGCGCAGGAATGCAGCCTGGGCGACCTTGCGGGCACGAGTACCGATGGTCTGGTAGTTCTGAGTCCAGTCAACCGACAGACCCAGGTGGCGCCACAGATCTTCGAAGTGCTTCTCATCTTCAACGGTCAGGCGCTCGCACAGTTCCACGAAATTACGACGCGAGATCGGCACCTGATCTCGAGCCTTGATGGACTTGCCTTCGCCTCCAACATGAGGGGGCTCAAAGTTTGGATCATAGGGGAGGGTCGCATCGACGCGAACCCCGAAGTAGTTCTGCACGCGGCGCTCGGTGGGCAGGCCATTGTCGTCCCAGCCCATAGGGTAAAAGACCGACTTACCCTGCATTCGCTGGAAACGTGCGACGACATCGGTGTGCGTGTACGAGAACACGTGGCCGACGTGAAGCGAACCCGAAACCGTGGGCGGGGGAGTGTCGATCGAGTAGACCTCTTGGCGGGGGCGGCTTCGATCAAAACGGTAAGTTCCCTGATCTTCCCAACGCTGGTTCCACTGTGCTTCGAGGCCTTCAGTGGCGACCTTGTCCGGCACCTGGGGTGCGGGCAGCGAGGTTGGTTCGGCCTGGCGCTGAGCGCTCATACGTATTCTCCATCCGAGTCGTGGACTTATTACCGTCCAAGCCTACTTTTCTCGGCCATATCGGTCCAGTGCGCACACCGGGGGCGCCGACTCCTTGCTGCTGTAGCATCCGCTCTCTTCGTGATCTGCAAATGCGCCAGTAGTCATGCTGAGTAGTCTTAAAGCAAGAGAAATGACCTTATGACAAGGAGAATCGATGAATACGCCCGCGCACCACGACATCGGTGAGGAAACTATCGATCTCCTCCAACGCCTCATCGCACTTGGTTCCGTCAATGACCTCACCCCAGATTCGGGACAGGAAATCAAGGCTGCCAATCTTTTTGAAGACTACTTTGCCGGCCTTCCCGTAAGTCTTGAACGCATCGAACCTCACCCCGGGCGTACAACTTTGGTTGTTACCTTGCACGGCACCGATCCTTCAGCGCAGCCCCTGACTTTCCTTGGACACACCGATGTTGTCCCCGTTGATGAGAAGCACTGGACCCATCCGCCCTTTGCAGGTGAGATCAGTGAGGGAAGTATTTGGGGACGAGGAAGCGTCGATATGCTTCACTTGACCGCTGCGATGGCAGTTGTCACCCGACGCCTTGCCGAAGAAGTTTCCCGAGGTGGGGCTCGCCCCGCGGGAACCCTGACCTTCGTTGCCGCTGCGGACGAAGAGGCACGAGGCGGACTCGGGGTTCCGTGGATTGGTGAACACCGCGCGGATGCTTTCCCCTGGGAAGCCCAGCTCTCTGAGATGGGAGGCGCTCATATTCGCGGCGCTCGCGGCGGAGACAGTGTTGTTGTCATTGTCGGCGAGAAGGGGGCTGCTCAGCGTCGCCTTCATGTGCGCGGAGATGCTGGACACGGCTCGATTCCTTTGGGACGCGTAAGTGCAGTCGAAATGCTCGCTCAGGTTTCGCGAGCCCTGTCGCAGGCGCAGTGGCCACAGGCAAGTGACGAGATTTGGGCTGGATTTGTCCGCGCATTTGAATTTGATTCAGAACTTGAAGAATCTTTGATTAGCGGTACCTATCGCGGAGACTATGGTGAATTCGGTGACCTTGCGGCATATGCCCACGCAGTCTCGCATATGACCGTTGCACAAACGGTTGTCCGCGCTGGTGGTCCTATTAACGTTCTCCCTTCCTCCGGGGAGCTGGAACTGGATATCCGTACCCTTCCCGGGCAAAGCGATGACGATGTTGATCGCGCGATCACCGAGGCTTTGGGAGAGCTCGCTGAGCACGTGACGATCGAGCGCCTGTTGAGCGAGCGGGCCACGGCCTCGTCAATTGAGACGAAACTCTATCGAACAATCGAAGAAGTTCTTCGTGAAGCGCACCCCGGCGCAGTCGTGGTCCCCATCCTCTTCCCGGGAGGGTCAGACCTCAGGGTCGGCAGGCGCAAGGGGGGAGGGGGCTACGGTTTTGGATCATGTGCTTCCGGGGCGACGCTCGGCGAGGTTTATTCGCAACTTCATGCGCACGACGAACATATGCCCATTGAAGACGTTGCCTCGACCGCGCGTGAGCTAGAACGCCTCGTTCGCCTCTATATTGGCGAATAATTCCAGCACGTTTGGGGAATTTCTGCGCATTGGCTCCTGCCCAGTGAATGTGAGATTTGCTGTTACAAACGACCAGTACGTGGCACAACTCGCCAAGGGAGCTGTTGACCCATATCGTTATGTTTGTGCACTTCCGTGCGCGCCAAAGGAACAAAGGAGAATTGGATGCCAGCATCACGCATCACCATGAAAGCAGCCGCTCTTGTCTCAGCCGCTGTCCTTATGTGTACCTCGCTGGCAGCCTGTGCGCCGAAGAATGCCTCTTCGACGCAATCCTCGAGCAAGGCAGGGACAATTACGGTCGGTCTCCCGGGTTCTTTGTCGACCCTGGATACCGCCCACGAAACCGGAATTATCAACTACTACGTTGCACAGGTGACCTCTGAAGGTCTGCTCGCTGTCGATAAGGATGGCAGGCTGGTTCCGGCAATTGCGACGGCTTACCACACGGATGATGCGAAAACCTGGGTATTCCAGATCCGTCAGGACGCGAAGTTCCAAGACGGTAACCCCGTGACCATTGAAGATATTCTCTTCTCGATCAACATTGCTAAGAATCCCGAAAAGTCGCCTTCTTCGGCCGTGTACTGGACGGCAGGTATCGAGGCCGCGCAGACCGGAGAGTGGGAAATTACCATTACCCTTCCTTCTCCGGCTGAGAATTTCGGGTGGACCGTGACGGCAAACGGTGGCCTGTGGATCACCGAAAAGTCCTTCTACGAGGCCGCACAGTCCTATGGTTCCTCCAAGGATCTCATCATGGGTACCGGCCCCTACAAGGCGACCTCTTTCCAGCCCGATTCGAAGGCCGTTTTTGAAAAGAGCGGTACCTGGTGGGGCGGCGATACTCCTGCACAGAAGATCGAGTTTGATTTCTTCTCAGATGAGAATGCTCGACTCTTGGCTCAGCGAAGCGGCCAGATCGATATCGCCACGCAGCTTCCCACCGATCAGGTCTCTCAGTTTGAATCCATCGATGGGGTCAAGGTTCTCACCGAATCTGACCGTTCCTATGTGGGTCTGACCTTTGATCAAGGCGTGGCACCTTTCGACGACATTCATGTTCGTAAGGCTGTCGCTCATGCCGTTGACCGCAAGGCAATCGTTGAATCTATCCTTAAGGGACGAGGAGAGGTTGCGACTGCAATCGAACCCAATGACCAGCTGGGCAGCGAGATCGGCATCGATAAGGCGCGTGAGCTTCAGGCACATCTGCCCATCGATTCCTTCAGCATGGACCAAGCACGTGCAGAGCTTGCACAGTCTAAGGTTCCCAACGGTTTTGATACGGAACTGACCTACCCCGCATCGATCCCCGAGATGGGCTCTGCGGCGCTGGCAATCGCTGATAACCTCAAGCAGATCGGCATCAACGTCACGGTAACTTCCAAGCCCATCGAAGAATGGATCTCTAAGGTGGGAACTGGTGAGTACGGTCTCTACTACATGAGCTACACCTCAACGACCGGTGATCCCGCAGAGGTTGCAGGCTGGTTGCTCGGACCCGATAACCCCGCACGCTACAAGAACGAACAGGTTCAGGGTCTCATCGCCTCTTCCACGGCTGAGACGGATCCGTACAAGCGTGTTGAGCAAATCGTTGCAGCAGAAAAAATCGCTCAGGAAAACACGATCTACTCGCCGATCTGGTGGGGCAAGACCTCGACCGCATTCTCGAAGACCGTTACACCGAATAACTACACGTCCTACTTCTTCATGACCCCCTGGGCCGCGTCCCTGAACGTCACGAAGTGATGGCACATTTCTTCGCACGACGCCTCGCGGGGTTCGCGGCGGTGTTGCTGGCCTTATCCTTCATCATCTTCTCTTTGCTGGACTTGGTTCCCGGAGACCCGGTGAAGATTCTGGTTGGCACTCGCCGCCTCACCCCCGAGGTGCGTGCTGCTATTACCGCCCAATACGGGCTGGATGAGCCGCTACTTTTGCGCTATTGGCATTGGTTGCTTCGAGCGCTCACGGGGGATTTTGGCAACTCCGTGCGCTCTGCAACTCCCGTTACTGACGTCCTCGCCTCACGCGTTGGATTAACCACGATGCTGACTCTGATGGCATTTGTTTTGGCCATCTGCGTCGGTGTACCACTGGGAATTTGGGCTGCTCGATGTGCCGGGAGCTGGGTGGACCGCTCCATTATCGGCTGGAGTGTGGTTGGTATTTCTGCACCGGGTTTCGCCTTGGGCCTTGTGCTGCTTTATGTTTTCGGACTCATGCTGGGCTGGTTCCCGATTTTCGGAGCAGGTGAGGATTTCCTGGATTCCTTGTGGCATCTTGCTCTACCGGCGATTGCACTAGCCACGGGCATCGGCGCAATGATTATTCGAATTACTCGCGCCGCAGTCGTGGCGGAACTCAGCCAGGATTATGTGACCTTCGCGCGCTCGAGGGGTCTTCCTTCGCGGCGTATCACTCGCATGTACCTGCGTGCGGCTTCCTTACCGATCATTACCTCCGCGGGTCTGATCTTGGGGACTCTTTTTGGCTCAACGGTTTTGGTTGAAGAAGCCTTCTCTCTTCCCGGGCTGGGTCAGCTTTTGGCCGATTCGATTACGTATAAGGATGTGCCTGTCGTCCAGGCGATTGCGCTCTTGGTAGCAGTGATCATCATCGCGGTGACATTTATTGTCGACCTTGCAGCTTTCATTGTTGATCCGCGTCAAAAGCTTGAAGAGGGAGGTGTCGCATGAGCGATCGCGCACCGTCTCAGGGCGCCGAGGCCAACGCCGAAGTTCCCGCTGGACGTTTCCGTTCCTCAGCACGAGGCCTTGCCCGCGCAATGCGATCAGTCCCGGGCTCCGTCGTTCTTTCCTTCATTATTTTGATCGCAGTCGCAGTATGCGTCTTTTTCTCCCCACTGATCGTTCCCAATGCTCTGGGGCAAGATGTTTCTTTAGGGGTGAGCCCGGCGGGGACTCCCGGTCATATTTTTGGAACCGACAAAGTCGGACGTGACATTCTCGCATTGACGATTGCGGGTGCACGCTCCGCTGTCATCGGTCCGCTGGTGATTGCTGGCGGTTCGATGATCTTGGGACTGATTTTTGGAATGACCGCCGGCTGGTGGGGAGGCTGGTGGGATGCCCTTGTATCTCGTTCTTGCGAAATCCTGCTCTCAATGCCGGTGACTCTGTTGGCAATCGTCGTTGCAGGCGTAATTGGTGGTTCCTATTGGGTTACGGTCGGCGTACTGATCATTTTGTTTGCGCCTTCCGATATCCGGATGATTCGTGCCGCCACTCTTCAACAAAAGCCACAGCCCTATATTGAATCTGCGCAGGTTCTGGGCTTGTCTTCGCCTCGTATCCTCGGAGTTCATATTCTGCCGAATATCACTCCTATCGTGTGGGCAAACCTCTTTGTCAACGTTGCTTTTGCGCTTGTGTCGCTCTCTGGACTGTCATACCTAGGATTTGGTGTCGGTGCGCAAGACGCAGACTGGGGACGTCAGCTTGCCGATGGACGTTTTATTCTCAACCAGAATCCTGCGGCCTGTGTTGTCGCCGGCCTTGCCATCATCATTACGGCAACCGCAATCAATATCGCAGGTGATTGGTGGAGCGAAAGGCAGGAGGTGCGCTCGTGAGTGAGAATCAGGGCCTTATTGCCTCGCATATTAGCGTCACCCGAGATGACGGGCAGATCCTTGTTGATGATGTCTCGATTCACGCAGAAGCCGGACGCACCCTAGTTATCGTGGGTGAGTCAGGTGCCGGAAAATCCATGCTTGCACGAACCATTTGTGCGCTCACTCCCCATACTTTGAGCGCCCAAGGGCAAGTCACCTTGGGTGGACGCGAGTTTGATATCGTCCGTCAGGCGCGTGCCTTTAAAGCACTTCGGGGCAAAGGGATTGTCTGGCTTCCGCAAGATCCTTTTACCTCGCTGTCTCCTACCCAGCGTTGTAGCACACAGATTATTGCCGACACACGTTTGCCGAAGCACGCGCGGGATGAACGTGTTCGTGAGCGTCTTCGCGAAGTCGGACTTCCTGAACGCGTTGCTCAGGCTTACCCCCAAGAACTCTCGGGAGGTATGCGCCAACGTGTTGCGATCGCTGCAGCCCTAGATTCTTCACCCGGAGTTTTCATTGCGGATGAGCCGACAACTGCTTTGGATGTGACGACTCAAAAGGAAATTCTTGATCTTCTGAGTGAACTGCGTGAAAGCCGATCGATGGCCCTCATCCTGATCACTCACGATCTTGCTTTGGCACGCGAATACGGCGATGAAGTGGTTGTGATGCGCCACGGGAAGGTTGTCGAATCGGGAAGCGTTGAGAAAGTATTTACTCACCCCGAAAACGACTACACTCGTCAGCTCGCAGCCGCCGAGCCTCGACTGGATGGTCCAAATCCCCGTTCTTTCACGGGAGAATCCCAAGCGGACACCTCTTCGGATACTGCCTCGGAAAAGAATGATGTTGCGCCTGCTTTGGTTGATGCACGGGACTTAGTCAAAATTTTCCGCGGACGCAGCCGCAGGGATCAGCATGTGGCAGTCGATGGAGTTTCGCTCTCTATCGCACACCAAGAATCCGTTGGAATTGTTGGTGAATCCGGATCCGGGAAGACCACCCTTGCACGTCTGATTATCGGTTTGGAAAAGCCAGATTCTGGAAGTATCGACGTCAATGGCACACCACGGGAGAAATTACGCGGTGCCTCTGAAGGTGGACGCCCCCCAATGGGGATCGTTTTCCAAAACCCGTATTCTGCCCTCAATCCGGCACGCACTATCGGCGCTACCCTTGCTGAGGCTCTGCGCGTAGGTGGTCGTTCAGCTAATGAGGTGTCGAGCCTCTTGGAGTCTGTGGGCCTTCCGGCCTCCTACGCAAAGCGCTATCCCGCGCGCCTTTCTGGCGGGGAACGGCAGCGTGTTGCCATCGCCCGTGCTTTGGCGACGCGACCGCAGCTCTTGATTTGCGACGAGGCGGTCTCAGCCTTGGATGTGTCTGTACAGGCCTCTGTTTTGGAGCTTTTGCTCCAACTTCAACACCAGCAGGGCTTCGCATTGCTTTTTATCACTCACGACCTTGCCGTGGCGCGCCAGATGTGTGATCGCCTTGTTGTGATGAAGGATGGACGCATCGTTGAGGAGGGTGCAACCGAGGATATCCTTCATTCACCAACCCAGGAATACACCCGGGTCTTGCTTGCCGCAGTACCTGGCCAAGGGAGCGACGATGACTGAGACGATTTCGCAGATACCGATTGAATCTGGTGACAACAGCTACAAGCGTCTGCTCGCTTTAGGCGTTCCTGAAGAGCGCGCGAAAGATTGGGCGCGTCTTGGCCCCAAGATGCGTGCGACCTTGTGGACTAATGGGTCGGTGGGAGTATGGGAAGTCCACCGTGAACTCTCTGCGCATCTGCGCATTGCAGGATGGACTCTTCTCAATAACGCTCAGGTGGTAGGTGAAGCCGAACAAACCCGTCGCCTGCGCGAGATTGTATTGGGACTCTGTGATGAGATGCGCTCGCGTCGCTTCCCGCTGATGAAAGCTGACTCATGGGCGGATGAGGGGATTTTTGTTGATGTCCTCCGCTCGATTGGTTTTGAGCAGGTCACGATCAACGGGAACCCCCATCCCATTGAAAATGACCGAGATTACTCCCATAGTGGCTGGCTTCTATGGAACCCTGATTTTGCACGAGAAAGTGCGAATTTGCTAGTCCCTCCCTACGAACACCAGAAGACGGATTTTACCTGCGGTCCAGCAAGTGCTCTTATGACACTTGGCGAAATCGAAGGAGATCCGCACACTGATTTCGTCAATGAACTGGATCTATGGCGTCAGGCAACCTACTCGGGGGGAGTCGGCCACTTTGGCCTGGCCTCGGCACTGGCGGACCACGGCGCACAGGTTGAAGTTCTTGCAACGACTTCTGAACCCATCGTGGGGATTTCAAAAACCACGATGCTGGGCAAGCGGGCGCGGGTCGCTCTTCACAGCGAACATATGACTCGTGCACGCGAATTGGGAGTTTCTTCCCAGGTGAGGGAACTGTCGGTAGAAGACATCACTTCAGCCTTGGACGCAGGTAAGCATGTTATTGCCCTTGTAGACCTTGCCCCGCTTAATGGTGAAGATACCCCGCACTGGCTGCTGATTTGGGGGCGTGTCGGAGACTTCTTCTTGATTCACGACCCTTGGTACGACGAGGAGTTTGGGGAGACATGGGTGGAAACCTATGTCCAGCCCCTCCATACACGCGACCTATGGGAGGCGGCGCAGTGGGCTGATGACACCCATGAGCGCGCGCTCCTTACAGTCCGTACTTCTCGCTGAAGTTCTTCTCGAAGGTCTCCAAAGAGATTCCACGGGTCTCCGGGACGATAAAGAGATAGAAACACAGGGAAACCACGTTGATCAATCCGAAGATCGCGTAGGTCCATGTCGCACCCAGGTGAGTAATCATGACGGGGAAGACCCAGGTCACCACTGCGTTCATCAGCCATCCGCAGCCGACCGCAAAACCCTGAGCAACGCCTCGAATCCTCGATGGGAAAATCTCTGATACCAGAACCCAGTTGACTGTTCCTGACTGTTTGGCGAAGACGAAAAGCGAAACGAGGACGACAACCAGCCACGGAAGGTAGGCGGGAATCGAAGCCGAAATGCTGCCATCAGCCTGTACGTAAGGGGATATGCCCACGCCGAAGATGATCGCCAGGCTGAAGAGCGAAAGAGTCACGCCTGTTTCTTGGTAAATACCGACGTGACGACGCGCGAGCTTTGACACCAAATAGAGGCCGAAACCTGCACCCGCACACGCGACCGCGCCCGTAATGACATTTAAGGTAATCGAATCAGCGGCCGAGAAACCTGCCGCAGCGAGGATCTTGGGGAGGTAGTACATTGCGGTATTAATACCGGTCAGCTGATCGAAACAGGCGAGGCCAACACCGATCAACAGCAGGCGCCGGGTCCAGGCCACCGATGCTGTGCGTCGAAGTGACCAGTGTCCCTGTGCGTCTTCTCTTTGCTGGAGTTGGGCGATTTGCGCGATCTCCTCGCTGAGGTTATCGAGCTTGGGATCGCGAATTCGCTTAAGCGCCCCAATGGCCTCGTAATAGCGATCTTTCGAGGCGTACCAGCGCCCTGACTCTGGCATGAGACGCATACCCAGCCACAGGCAGACTGCTGGGATCGTTGCAAGAACGAGCATCCAGCGCCAGGCCATCCCATCACCGGCAGTAATGACCGCGCTGCTCACGTTTTGAACCTGATCCCAGGAATACCACTGTCCGGCAGTGAGAGTCCCCGAAGGGTCTTCACTGACGTAGACCTGGGGGCCTCCGTGCGCGCTAGAGAGGATCGCGTTCATCGAGTAGGCCAGCAATTGTCCGGCGACGATCATGAACTGGTCAAGTGCGATCAGAGATCCGCGCACGCGCGTGGGCGCAGATTCGGCTAGGTACACGGGGACTGTCGCGGAGGCGCCGCCAACAGCAATGCCCAAGATGAAACGGAAAAGATAGAGTACTGCGATATTTGGGGCAAAGGTACAGCCCAAAGTTCCCAGAACAAAAATGCCCGCAAGGAGCAAGATGTTGTGGCGTCTTCCGTAGCGGTCGGAGAGGCGCCCGCCGGCGATTGCTCCGATTGCTGCGCCTAGGGCAAGGCAGGCCCCTACCAGGCCCTCTTGGAATTCATTAATTCCGAGGCCGCCGGCAATGCGCGGCATATACATGTAGGGCAGGGCTCCAGCAATAACGCCCGTGTCATAGCCGAAAAGAAGAGAACCAAAGGTTGCGACCCCCGCAAGGAAGGCGATCGAACGCTTGGGGCCGGATGCCGGAGTCTCATCAATGAGTTTCTCCAAATCCTTTTGGCTTGACCGTGTAGCGGGCGAAGTAGAAGTCATGGGGTCTATTGTGCAACTTGGATCGCGTGTACATGCAAGTTTTCAGCAAAATGTGCAAACGTTCATTGGCAATGAACGGGTGACCATGCCGACGGAAGATAAATCCTGCATATAACGCGGCGGATAAGAAACCTACCGGACTAGAGACGGCGCGAGGCCGGGGAAGCGCGTACGCTCACCCCGGCCTCGAGAATAGGGATCGTGATCTTATTTAGAGGACCATCGCCGCAATCCATCCGCCAATCAAGTGCGGAACGTTGTAGTGCAAGAAGGTCGGGATCACCGTGTCCCGCATGTGGTCGTGCTGACCATCGACGTTGAGTCCCGCTGTCGGGCCGAGCGTCGAGTCTGATGCGGGTGAGCCGGCGTCACCCAGCGCTCCAGCGGTGCCGATGATCGCCACCGTTGCCATGGGGGAGAAGCCCAGCGTGAGACACAGAGGCACGTAGATCGCAGAGATGATCGGCAGGGTCGAGAAGGACGAACCGATACCCATGGTGATCACGAGGCCGACGAGGAGCATGATGATTGCCGCAAGGACCTTTGAACCATTGAAGAGTGCTGCGGTTCCATCAACCAAAGGCTTAATCTGACCGGATTCGTTGAGGACTGAGGCGTATCCCTGAGCGGTGATCATGATCAAGCCGATGAGGCTCATCATCTTCATGCCGCCGCTGAAGACATCGTCAGCCTGCTGCCAGGGGACAACACGCATGAAGAGCATCATACAAAGACCCACCAAGGAACCAACGAGTAGCGGATCGGCCTCCGAATCCATTCGCGTGAGCACGGTCTGAATGACGAAGCACACGACAAGGGCAGCCACCGCGGCCCAGACCTTCTTCATGTCAATCGGCTTGTCTTCAGAAGAGGCGAAGGAGGAGTCACGCTGTTCGTAGGTGCGCGGCTTGCGGTAGGTGAAGAGAAGTGCGATCGCACAACCGATTGCCATTGAAGCCGCGGGAATCGCCATTGCTGCCATGGGGTTGACAGAAGACACGTCCATGCCGGCGTCGTTGATGTTCTTGTAGAGAATGTCGTGCAAGAAGATTCGCCCGAAGCCGATGGGGAAGAACATGTAGGCAGTGACGATACCGAAGGTAATTGCACAGGCAATCATGCGGCGGTCCATCTTGAGCTCATTCATCACGCCAATGAGTGGCGGAATAAGGAGCGGAATGAAGGCGATGTGAATGGGGATCAGGTTTTGGCTCATGACACCCATGATGAGGACGCCTCCGACGATTCCCCATTTGGCGCCGCGAGCAACTCGCGCGGAGCTCGCTGCATCCGCGTTGCGCATGCGGTTCACGATTGTGCGTGCGAGCAGGGCAGGTAGGCCTGAGTGAGCGACCGCCATAGCAAAAGCGCCGAGTAGGGCATAGGAGAGGGCGATTTTCGCGCCTCCTGCCAGGCCGGTTTGGAAAGCGACCATCGTGCCAGAGATTCCCATTCCGGCGACAAGGCCGGCGACGATCGAGGCGACAAAAAGAGAGATTACGACGTGCACTCGAGCAAGGCTCAGAGCCAGCATGACGATCACCGAGAGGACGACTGCATTCAACAAAAGCATGACTATTCCAAGAAATTATGTGTGAAAAACTGATGTGGATAAGGAGCAAAAGCTTCAGTCGGGTGCGAAGTTAAAAACGGGATGCGCGAGCTTAAGTGAAGGCTGCGACAAATCTTCGCGGGCGCGGGAGATTATCCTGACGGCGTCTCGTGACGACGTCAGCCAAGATGATGGTCGCGCTCAACAGCAGCGTCGACCGCCGCGACGATCGCGGAGGAAAGACCTGCCTCTTGGGCGGCGAGGAGACCAGCAATAGTGGTGCCACCCGGAGAAGAAACCCGATCAATAAGGTTTGCGGGTACTTGCCCATTCTCGAGGCCGCGAAGCAGCAATTGTGCGCTTCCTGCAAAAGCTTGGGCGACGATGCGCGTCGAATCAGCCTTGGTGAGGCCGTGGTTGACGCCGGCCTCGGCCATGGCATCGATCATGCGGAAAATCCACGCAGGAGAGGAAGAAGCGATCGCTGTAAAAACAGGGAAGTACTTCTCATCTAGCACGATCGTTTGGCCAACCGAATCCAGAAGTTTACGCGCCGCAGCAAGCTGTTCGTCCGTTGTCCCTACCGGGCAGAGGGCACTCATTGACTGGCCGATCTGCGCATTGACATTGGGCATCACGCGGACCAAGGGAATGGCTGCTCCAAAATCCGAAATGATCTGATCTGTTGTACGGCCCGCGGCAATAGAAATGACGCAGAGTTCCTTGGCAAAAAGAACAGTCTCGCGGATCTCACGAATGACCTCCGACTGGACATTCGGTTTCACTGCAAGGACCAAAAGATCACTCTGCTGAGCAACCAGACGGTTTGATGCGAGTGCAACGCCTCCCAGCTCATCAGCCAAGTCCTCTGCGGCTTGGTGGTGTCGATCAGCGAACATCAGATCCGAGCCGCTGAAGCCAGCGGCCACGGCACCGCGTGCAATAGCTGAGGCCATTGCACCTGTTCCGATGAAGCCGATACGCATGACAGTCCTTGAGTGAGAAGGTGTAGATCTTGGCGTTATTTTAAACACACTTTACGTGTTGATGGCAACAAGGGGTCATTCTTTGTAACGCAAAGCTATCCACAAAAGATGTGAATCAAGGATTCATCCACAGAAGCACCCAAGCACCAAGAACTGGAGTCGAGCGACGGACACACTGAAGGCATGGATTCACACTTTCATTCTCATCTGAGCCGTAGAAGACACTTGGAACGCTTAGTCTTTGCCTCTCAGTCTTCTGAGGCCGATCAAGAAGCAGATAGGAGCGCCGATCGAGAAGCTCCTTGGGATGATGAGGGCCAAAGACAAGGCCTGCGCTGGATCTGGCGGTGGCGTAGCGCTCGAGTATTTATTGTGATCTGCCTATTTCTCGCCCTAATAGCAGGGGCTGTCCACACCTGGAATAGTCGCGTAGAAGAAGACAATCTGTTGGCTTCTGATGCCGAATCTCCGAGTGCACATACCGACAGCGCCGGTTCTATCTCTTCCTCGAGCTCAGGTACTGAGGGCTCCGGTGGGGTCGGAAGTGGACTTAGCGGGCAAGTGATGGTTCATATGACAGGAGAAGTGCGCGCTCCTGGAGTTGTCCGTGTCAGACATGGCTCTCGGGTTTCGGAGGCTGTCGATCAAGCTGGAGGTTTTACGGAAGACGCGGACCGTGACAGCGTTAACCTGGCCAGGTTGGTCGTTGATGGTGAACAGATCAAGGTTCCTTCTCTGAACTCCTCAAAGGCGCAGGATGAAGCTCCGTCGGGTCAAGCTGCAGCCTGTATTGATGTCACTCAAGCAGATGCCCAAACGCTACAGGGACTTGATGGGGTTGGACCGGCACTGGCCGCGCGTATCGTCACCTATAGGAAGTCTCATCCGATCACACGTGTGGACGACTTAGCTGCAGTTCCAGGAATTGGAGCTTCGATACTGGAGAAAATCCGAATTGGTGCCTGCTCGTGAGGGCTTTATCTATTGATATCCGCTTAGTGCCCTTAGCGATTTCATCCTGGCTATGCACCTGGGGTGCGCTGAACAGGGCTCCGCTTCTTATATACACCGGGATATGCATTGCTTTCCTCTTCCCCCTGCTTCTAACCTCAGGAGGACTCCAGGGGTTAGGGAGAGAACGGGTTAGTAAATGCGCTCCTCTTCTCATTGTCACGATATGCCTGTGCTGTACGTGCATTGTGATCTCTTCAAGTCGCGCAACGAGCTGGGAAGACGAAGCGGGGCAGTTATGCCAGCAAGGAAAGGAACTGCGAGATGCTTCCTTTGTTCTGCTTGGTGAAGTGCGTGAGGGAAGGAATACAACAAACAAGAGAAATCAAGCGAGTTACTACGCTCGTGCCCGTTTTCTTGGTAGCAAAGAACACCTGGGTTTTCTCCTTGTATCCACGCGCGAATCTTTGAGAACACTTCGACGCGGAGATCGAGTTCTTGCTAGTGGGACATGCGATCTTCATTGGGCTCACGGCATTCCAAACGTCGGCGCACTTCGAATCAAATCGTGGGAGCGTCTTCTCCCAAACGATCACTGGACTCGTATTTCTCAAAGCGTCAGGAGGAACCTCGAGAAGATCGTTGTGACATTGCCAGAGCACGCACGTGCATTGATACCAGGAATGGCGCTGGGAGATGACCACCAAGCCGGTACTCAAATGCGTGATGATATGAAGACCGTGTCATTTGCGCACCTCACAGCAGTGTCAGGTACTCATATGTCGATTTTGATGATGACAGTTGGTCTTCTTGCAACAAAGAAACGTCGCATAGCAATCATTACCCAATTTTCAGTTCTGGTGATTTTTGCTGGACTTGTTGGCCCCGCTTCTTCGGTACTGCGTTCTTTTGCCGTTAGCGTTATTGGTTTTATTGGAATATGGAGTAATAGGGAAGGGGGAATTTACTCATCCTTGAGCACTGTCATTATCCTTGCCTGCCTGATATCGCCCTACGATGCGTGTGCCTTGGGTTTTACACTCTCTGTGCTTGCAACCTGGGGAGTAAGCGTTCCTGCACGTTGGATTGAGACCGGTGCATCCCAAGTGGCTCCGATTCCGCAACGGATCCAGTCTCTGGTTGGCTGGAGCAGCAAACTCATCAGCGTCCCACTGGGAGCCCAGCTAGCCACGCTCCCGATCATGCTGTCGATGAACTCATGGGTCAGTCCATGGGCAATACCCGCTCAGCTACTTATCGCACCATTGGTGACACCAGTGACTGTAGGGTGTTTTATCTCGGCACTTGCAGCTCAAATATGGCCCGCTCTTGGCTATGTATGCGCGTGGCTGACATCTTGGGGAACAGGGTGGATATCAATGGTTGCCTCCAGATTGTCTGCACTCCCAGGTGCGCGGATCGCGGTGGGAGAGTGGTCTGGTCTTATTACTGCGGTGATCCTTCTCCTGCTGATCTGGGTGGTGAGGGTAAAAATTCGGCGCTTCTCCTCGTAGAGGCAAAGAGAACATGCCACACTTAGAGGGCATTGATTAAGAAATGATGGTGACGATCAGCAAAGGAGAGCTATGGCAGCCAAAACACAAGCGGCACCGGTATCTCCAACACTTGCACCGCTCGTCCTCATCAAAGGAAGCGAAAGCTTACTGGCAGATCGCGCATTAAGCGAGTTACGTCGCCAAGCACATGAGGTTGATCCTGCCCTCGAACGAACAGATCTATCAGCCGGTACCTATCAAGCGGGACAACTCGATGTTTTAACTTCACCTTCGCTTTTTGGCGAAAGCCGAATGATCATCATTTCCGACCTTGAGAATATGACAGACGCCTTAGCGGCTGACCTTCAGGCATATGTATCCGCCCCTGCGGACGATGTGTGGATTTTCATGCGCCATCCGGGCGGCAACGCCCGCGGGAAGAAGCTGCTCGACGCGATTGCCAAGGCCGGATTCCCCGTGATTCCTGCAGAACCTTTGAAGAATGATCGTGACAAACTCGACTTCGTCCGCTCTGATGTACGACAAGCTCATCGCAGCATAGAAACTGAGGCAGCTCAGGCTTTGGTGGATGCCCTAGGTAATGATCTGAGTGCGCTCGCGGCTGCTGTGGCACAGCTCCTCAGCGATGTTGAGGGCAAAATTACGCTTGATGCCGTGCGGAAGTACTACTCCGGACGTGTTGAAGCAACAAGTTTTGAAGTCGCTGATGCGATTATCGATGGACGCGCCGCACGGGCTCTGACTTTGGTTCGCCATGCCTACGCGACCGGAAGCGCACCCGCGCAGCTCGTTGCCGCAATTGCAACGAAATTTCGGGCAATGGCCAAAGTTTCTGCTTCTTCGGGACGAAAGAACTTGGGGATGTCACCCTGGCAGGCAGAACGAGCCCGACGCGAACTTCGCGCATGGCCCGACCCCGCTTTGGCCTCGGCAATCACTGCAATTGCGCAAGCTGACGAAGACACAAAAGGCGCGTCGAAGGACCCGCAGGGCGCGGTTGAGAAACTGGTCATGACCCTGTGTCGGCTTCACCGCGGCTAAAGCACTGACTTAAGTGCAAAAATTCGGGGAACTTTAGTCTTCAGAGTCTTCGTGGCGCAGCCGCGGGACGCAGGTGTTTTCTGGGCGAATCCCCACCAGCCCACTGTAGAAATCGCGGATTTTGTCCATGTCGTTACGGCGATTGCCAGTGAGTCGCATCGGCTCACCCCACCCATAGCGACGCTTCGCACCATCGATGAAACCGGGAACAATCGGAAGATCAGCTTCCATCGCAATTCGGTAGAAACCAGATTTCCAATAGGGACGAACGGAACGGGTTCCCTTCGGGGTAATGACCAGAACGAAATGCTCCTTGGATTCGGCAAGGGAAATGATGTGGTCAACAAGATGCCCCGGATGTTCGCGGTCAACGGGAATCCCGCCAATCGCCTTCACGAAACTTCCAATAACAGGGACATCGGTGAGATTCTTCTTGACCAGGAAGGACACTGGACGCTCGACGGCCCACATCGCCATCACCATGTAGAAGCCGTCCCAATTTGACGTGTGAGGCGCACCGATGACCAAACAGCGATCGGGAAGAGGGAACTCAGGAGCGAAAGTCCATCTTGATAGATGCATGACTGTGTGAGCCAGTGCTTTACGCAATCCCATGTGCGTCCTTTCCTTGTTCTGCCGCAGTTAGTGTACGTGGGATTGACGGAGTTGGGCCTCTCCATGTGAGTGATCCCCCTGAAATTGTCCCTGATTGCACCCTGATAATGGCCTTCTTCGAGTTGAGTTGAGGGCGGCAAGATCTAAGATCAAAAAAGAGAATTGAAGTTTGTCTGCCAGAAGGAGTTTCATGAGTGTCGAAACCGAAGCCAAGGCTGACGAGGCTCCTCAGACGCGTCCGGCATCAGCTTTTTCGCGTGTCTGGAGTCGAGGCGTCCCGCTTCTCCTCAACTGGTTTCGGACTGCTCCATGCTCGATCATCCTGACGCTGATTATCATGCTTGTTGGGATCGCTGCCCACTTTAGCCACGGTCATTGGAATCAATCTCTTGCCGCGCAGGGCGGTGCAATTCGGCCGTTCACCATTGTGACGACGGTTGTGTGGAGTCCGTCGATTGGCATGATGATCAATGCCGCTCTCATGATGGCGATCATCGGCAGCCTTCTTGAACGTTTCCTCGGCTCGCGAATTTGGCTTCTTTCTGCGGTCATCTCCCTTCCCATGTCTTTAGCGGGGATGTGGGCTTTCGTCGCTCTAGTAAAGGGAATCTCTCAGAGCGGTCTGTACCCGCTGGTCAGTGGTCCGTTGACAGGAGCGAGCCTGATCCTCACTGCCTTGCTTGGAACCGCGAGCGCAAAGATGGATCGCCTATGGGCGTGGCGTACTCGAATCGGCGCCCTTGTCGTCTTGGGCGCTCTCTTGGCATTTTCTTCGACTGCGGGTGCACTGGCACGTCTAATCGCTTTCCTATGCGGGTGGATCATCGGTGGTTTCACGATTGGCTGGTCGAACCGAGGACGTTCGATGCTGGGAATTGGAGATCCGGTCCGTCGAGTGATCCCCTTGGTGATCACTGCCGCTACCTTGGGAGCGGTGAGCTCGATCTGGAATTTCAGCAGCCATGGTTTCCTAGCTTTTGATCGCGCTGCTTTTTCTCCCGAGCTTGCCATCCAGCAGTATATGTGGGCGCTGTGCCAGCAAAGCAGCGATCCCATGAGCTGTGTCAAAGAGATTTACGGCAATTCTTTGATGCTTTATGCGCCGTTAATCTTGGCCTCGATTCCTTTCGTGGTTCAGTTGGTTTTGGCTTTTGGACTTTTCCGAGGCCGTCGTGGCGCTTGGGTGGGCACGCTACTTCTTCAGAGCGTGCTCGCGATTATTGGCGTCGCGCAGATCATGGTTTTCGCGCTTTCGGTGAATGAAGCACAGGGATTCGACGGCGATGACTTATTTATCGCGCCAATTCACATGAGTAAGCTTCTCATCAGCGTTGCTTTCCCCCTGGCGACGCTTCTGCTGACCGCATGGAATTCCTCTGCGTTCCAGGTACGCATTGCCCGACGCTACTGGGGACACAGTGCATGTGTCATTGCTGTTGCTGCTGTGATTGGCACGCTCGTTGCGCTTGCCATTGGGGTTTTAATTCCCGACCAGTTTGTTCCCGAAGCGGATTTACTAAGTCTTTTTGAAGCCTACGTTGTCTCATACGCTCCTGCTGGTGCACAGTGGCTCATTGATACTCCGATCTATGCGACAACCTTCCTTGCCTCGATTTCGACAGTCTGGATTCCCACGCTGGTGTGGATTGTCATTGCTGTTTGCCTTCTTAAGGTTTTCCTTGCACCGGTTGAGCTGCAGCATGATGCTCGTGACGAGTTAATTGGTCTTCTTCGCCAGCACGGCGCAGGCTCTTTGGGGTGGATGCTCGCATGGCCGGGAAACTCCACGTGGATTAGTCCTGACCAACGCGCTGCAGTGTCCTACCGTCAAGAATCTGGCGTGGCGCTGACACTGACGCAATGTGCCGCAGCGGATGAGGATATTCCAGCAGTGATTTCACAATTCGCACGCTTTGCAAGCGATGCAGCACTGACCCCGGCGTTCTATTCGGTCCACGAAGAGTGGGCGCGAGAAGCGCATCGTTTAGGCTGGTCCACCGTCAAGGTTGCTGAGGAAGCCATCATTGATCTGGGTGATCTTGCCTTCAAGGGTAAGAAATTCCAGGATGTACGCACCGCTTTCAATCATGCAAAGCGCGAGGGAATCCGAGCCGAATGGGCGTCATATCCAAGTCTGTCCCCTCAACTGAAGCAACAGGTTGATGCGATCTGCCAGGCATGGGCCGACGAAAAGGCCCTTCCTGAGATGGGCTTTACCCTGGGCGGTCTGCGCGAAATTAATGATTCGGATACGCGCCTTCTACTGGCTCTTGATGAAGAAGAGCGTATCCATGCGGTGACCTCGTGGATGCCCGTCCACTCGGGTGGCAAAGTGATCGGCCTGACCCTAGATGTGATGCGTCGAGATGACTCTGGTTTCCGTTTGGCCATTGACTTTCTCATTGGCCAAGCTGCTCTTCTTGCACAAGATGAGGGACTTCAGTTCATTTCCCTGTCCGGTGCACCTCTAGCAGAATCGGGCCAGTGCGAGGAGAGCGCAGAACTGGCAGATTCACGCTTCGCTTTTGCCCCCGTTCTTGATGTGATGGGGAGCGTGATGGAACCCGTTTATGGTTTCCGCTCCTTGCTTGCCTACAAGAAGAAATTCCAGGTTCGTTTCGTCCCCCTGTATCTCGCAATTCCCGATATCGCGAATGCGCCTGCAGTCGGTCTGGCAATTGCTCATGCTTATTTGCCAAACATGAGTGCAGTCAGTGCTGTGGGGGTCGCGGCAAAGCTGGTGTCACGTGATTAGTTTCCTCAAGCTATTTCCACTTCTGCGCGTATGGATTCTGCCGATCGCTGCAGCCTTGATCCTTGCAGCCGCTGCCTGGGTGTGGTTTTTTGTTATGAAGCCGCTTTCCCTCAAGGCGCGCTTTGTGAGCGCTTTTGGCGGTGCCATCGTTCTTGTCATTGTTCATCACCTTGTCGAAAGGGTTTGGCATCCGGTCGCCGAGGGATTGGGACGCGTGACATGGCTGTGGGCGGCGCCAGCCCTTATTGCTGCGGTGATGATTATCGTTGCCCTGTTTCGCCGCCGTCACTGGATTCGTCGCTTTCTAGCTGGGGTGTGCGTGTGGATGCTCATGGCCATTGGAGCTGCACTGGGGATTAACTATCATTTCGAGGCCTATCCCACCATGGCGGAAGTCGTTGGTGGGGGAGTACAGACAATTTCTTGGGATGAACTAAAAAGCCCTGATGATGCTGCCGCTCTGGCGCGCAGTGCAGAGGGGGCGTTTGTCCGTGTGAACATTCCCGCCTCGGATTCCTCTTTCACCCCTCGGCAAGCCATTGTTTATCTTCCACCGTCGTATTTCAAAGATCCCAGTGCGCAGCTCCCGGTCATTGTGCTGATGTCTGGCCAGCCCGGTACGCCTCAAGATTGGCTTGTTTTGGGCAAACTTCCCCAGACGATGGATCAATTTGCATCGCGGCATGATGGTCGTGCTCCCATCGTTGCTGTTGTGGATGTCTACGGCAGTCAAACAGCGAATCCTCTGTGCTCCGACACCTCGCATGGGAAAGTTGCGACCTATGTGCAAAAGGATGTCCCGGGCTGGCTGCACACTAATCTTCCCGTCTCTTCTGATCCGGGACAGTGGGCCGTTGCTGGTCTTTCATCGGGAGGGACCTGTGCGCTCCAAGTGGTGACCCGCGCTCCCGATTTGTATCGCAGCTTCCTTGACATGTCAGGCGAAGCGCATCCGCAACTCGGTAATGAAGAGCGAACGATTTCGGATGGATTTGATGGCTCTCGAGAGCTCTATGAAGCGAATGATCCCGTGCATCTGATGAGCCACAATCGCTATGAGCAAAGCGCGGGCATTATCTCGTGGGGCGACTCTGATACCGCCTTTAAAGAAGGTCTCATCGAGGTCGATCACGCCGCGGAGAAATCGGGGATGAGCATTGAGACGCGAACCTATCCGGGCGGACACTCCTGGAAGGTGTGGAGCGCGGCCTTCGAAGACGGATTGCCGTGGCTCGCACAGCGTTTCGGGCTGTAGGAACCACGGCAATCGAGAGAGATTTTCGTCTACCTGAGGATGCTCACGGCTTGCATCAGTGAAGATCTCGCCTATACGAGTTCTTCCACCTTGATAGTCAAGGACATCCAGTGAGATTGTCCCGGGCGAAGAAGTAGTGCATTGCGACGGACGTTGCCTGCTTCGACGCAGACGAAGTGTTTCCAGTCCTCGTGGTGCATGTCCGCAGCTTTGGATTCGGCAGGATTCCAGACGATTGTCGATGCAGAATGTTCTTTTTCGATGATGATCCGTCGTTTGAAACCCGGATCTTCAATGATTGCTCCATTGCTCGTATCGAAGATCGAATCGACACGACCCTTAGTGAAGGTCAGTGGACCTTCGTGAATACCTTGTGTGTCGCGGACAGTATCCAGTTCCTTTGCTCCCTCTAGCCCGTGAATGCAAACCTCACGTACGTCGGAAACATTGAAATAGGAGTGCAAGGCTTCATCGACGTAGAAGGCTTCGTCATCGGTGTTCTTCATCGAAAGCACCAGGTGAAGTTCCTGCCCGAAAGTGATCTCAAGTTTCGAGGTGAAGCGATGGGGGAATTTCGCCATCTCAGCGTTTGTGGATGGTTTGTAAACGAATTCAAGAACTGCATGGGAATCGCTACGTTCAATCAGTTCCCACGTTGCATTTCTGAGGAATCCGTGGTTTTGTGCTTCGGATCCGGGTGCAGCCAGGGAAGCTGTTGCAACACCAAACCACGGTGCACAAATCGGAATCCCTCCCCGTGCGGGCGTCGATGCCCAGGGCAGGGAACGTTCGGAGAGCCAGAGTACAGGCTCGGTGCCAGAAGGTTGCCATGTAAGGACTTGGGCACCTGAATCTGAAAAGCTCGCATCACAGCAGTCATTGCTGGCGCGATAGACGCGTCGGTTTGTCATTGGACAAGGATAGCGCGAGTAACGCCTCACACATAGCCCTCCGAACAAGGGAATTCCTCAAAAACGGCGATAAGCTAGCTGTGATACGCGTCGAGAATGTATAGGGAGCTTTATGACCATCCGCGAAGATCTACGAAATGTCGCGATTGTTGCACACGTTGACCATGGCAAGACCACCTTGGTTGATGCGATGTTGTGGCAGTCGGGTGCTTTCAACGAGCGCGATACGGTTGAGAAGACCGGCGAGCGCGTGATGGATTCGGGCGATCTTGAACGCGAAAAGGGCATTACGATTCTCGCCAAGAACACTGCGGTCCACTATCGCGGTCCCGCCGCTCAAAAGCTTGGGATCGAAGGTGGCGTGGTCATTAACGTCATCGACACCCCCGGACACGCAGACTTCGGTGGCGAAGTCGAACGAGGCCTATCCATGGTTGACGGCGTCGTTCTGCTTGTCGATTCCTCTGAAGGACCTCTCCCGCAGACTCGTTTCGTCCTTCGCAAGGCCCTTCAGGCCCAGCTTCCCGTCGTGATCGTTGTCAATAAGGTTGACCGTCCCGATGCGCGTATTGATGAGGTCGTTTCAGAAACCCAGGACCTGCTTCTCGCATTGGCTGAGGACCTCATGAGCGAAGGCGTGGATGCCGATGTTGACTCGCTGCTGGATGTCCCCGTTGTCTACGCCTCGGCAAAGGCAGGGAAATCCTCGCTGACCAACCCCGGCGACGGCAATATCCCCACCGAGGATCTCGAGCCTCTCTTCGAGACGATCCTTCAGCGTATTCCCGGCCCCGAATATGAGGAAGGTGCACCCCTGCAGGCGCACGTGACGAACCTCGACGCCTCGCCCTTCCTTGGCCGCCTCGCCCTGCTGCGTATTCACAACGGCACTCTGCGTAAGGGTGAAACTGTTGGTCTGGCTCGCCACGACGGAACGATTAAGCCTGTTCGTATCACCGAGCTTCTTCGCACCGAAGGCCTGGAGCGTCTTCCTGCTGAAACCGCTGAGCCCGGCGATATCGTTGCGGTAGCCGGCATCGAAGACATCACTATCGGTGAGTCTCTGGTTGACCTCGATGATCCGCGCCCATTGCCTTTGATCACCGTTGATGATCCCGCGATCTCGATGACGATCGGTATTAACACTTCTCCCATGGCTGGACGAGTCAAGGGCGCAAAGGTGACTGCGCGCCAGGTGAAGGATCGCTTGGATCGCGAACTGATCGGTAACGTTTCCATTCGAGTCCTGCCCACCGAGCGTCCCGATGCATGGGAAGTTCAGGGACGTGGCGAACTCGCTCTGGCAATTCTTGTTGAGCAGATGCGCCGTGAAGGCTTCGAGCTCACCGTTGGTAAGCCGCAGGTTGTCACCAAGACCATCGACGGCGTGCGCAGTGAGCCCATGGAACGCATGACCATTGATATCCCCGAGGAATACCTCGGCTCGGTCACCCAGCTGATGGCTCAGCGCAAGGGACGTATGGAGACCATGGCCAACCACGGTTCGGGCTGGATTCGCTTGGAATTTGTTGTTCCCGCCCGAGGCCTGATTGGCTTCCGTACGCGTTTCCTCACCGAGACCCGCGGCACCGGTATCGCTTCGTCCATCGCCGAGGGCTACGCACCGTGGCAGGGCGCAATTGAGCAGCGCTTGACTGGCTCGCTTGTTGCTGACCGCGCAGGCCAGGCGACACCCTACGCGATGACGAACCTTCAAGAGCGAGGCTCCTTCATTGTTGAGCCGGGTTCGGAGGTCTATGAAGGTCAGGTTGTTGGTGAGAATCCTCGCGGCGAGGATATGGATGTCAATATCTGCCGCGAGAAGAAGCAGACCAACACGCGTAGTGCGACCGCTGATGTTTACGAGTCCTTGACACCTTCTCGCAAACTCACCTTGGAAGAGTCCCTAGAGTTTGCGGCTAACGACGAGTGCGTTGAAGTGACTCCCGAGGCCGTTCGCGTGCGTAAGGTCGTCTTGGACGCCCAAGAGCGTTTCAAGATTGCCGCTCGCGAGCGTCGTCAGAACAAGGACTAAGTCCCCTCGGCCCTGATAGACCTTCTACGCCAACTGAAGTTCAGATTAGATCTGCGGTGGGGGAGGGACGCGCTTTCCGGTGACCATGGTTCGCGCATCGACGCGAACCTGGCCGCGTCGGGTCTCGATGATCACGTGGGTTGGGGCAGCTTCGATGAGCGTTCCCAGCGCATCGTGTAGACCATCGTCTAGCCGATAGCGGACGACCACGCGGGAGCCCACTCCCAATTGCATCCACGGAAGATTGGGAATTGCGTGCGTTTCTTGTCGCGTAAAAGCTTCTGCTTGGGCATGCTCTGCAGGACCTATCTTCTCGCTATTTTCGGGGGAAGAAGGCTGCTCGTTCGCGTGGATCTTCATGTTGGCGATAATAGAATGAAGTGGTTGTCCAACCCAGTCCAAGGAGGAATTAATGACTTACGTCATTGCCCAGCCCTGTGTTGATGTTAAGGACCGGGCCTGCGTTGATGAGTGCCCCGTCGACTGCATTTACGAGGGCGAGCGTACCCTGTACATCCACCCCGATGAGTGTGTGGACTGTGGTGCGTGCGAACCGGTCTGCCCGACCGAAGCAATCTTCTACGAGGATGACCTCCCCAGTGAATGGTCCGATTACCTGCAGGCCAACGCGGATTTCTTCGTTGATCTGGGCAGCCCGGGTGGTGCTCAGAAGACCGGTCCTCAGCCCTTCGATGTTCCGTGGATCAGCGAGCTTCCTCCGCAGAACGAAGATTGGGATAAGTAAGGAAACACATGAGCGTCCTTCCGCGCCCACTTGATCTGCCTTCTTTCCCTTGGGATCAGCTCGCCCCCTACCGTAAACGGGCAGCTGAGCATCCCCGTGGTGTGTGCGATCTGTCGATTGGAACTCCGATTGATCCCACTCCCGCGCTCATTCAGGATGCGCTTCAAGAGCACGCGGATGCGCCGGGATATCCAACCGTGATTGGCACTCCTGAGCTTCGTCACGCAATTCTTGCGTGGGGAAAGCGGCGGAACATGGTGGACGTCGGATTGCAGGGCGTTGTGCCGTCTATCGGCTCCAAGGAAGCTGTCGCATGGCTTCCCTTCCTTCTGGGAGTGCGTCCCGGAGATACGGTTTTATTCCCGCAGGCCTCGTATCCGACCTATGACATTAGCGCGCGTTTAGCGGGAGCGACTCCACTTCCGGTTGACCCGACAGATCCTTCGTCGTGGCCCGATGCACAACTTGTATGGCTGAACTCGCCGGGCAACCCCGATGGCCACGTCCTCACGCTTGATGAGCTGCGTACGGTTGTCCAGTGGGCTCGCAGTCATGACGCAGTCGTGATTTCTGATGAGTGCTACTCGGCTTTGGCATGGGAGGAGCCTTTCCTCAGCGAGGGTGTGCCCTCACTGCTCGATGAACGAGTCTGCGATGGAGATCCTCGTTCGTTGATCGTGCTGTATTCGCTGTCTAAGCAGTCGAATCTGGCTGGTTATCGTGCGGCGTTGATGTACGGGGATCCGCAGCTTCTTGCTCCTGTTATTGAAGTGCGTAAGCACTCGGGGATGATGGTTCCTGCTCCAGTGCAAGCCGCAATGCGCGTTGCGTTGGAGGATACCGAACACGTTGAGGCACAGCGTCAGGTGTATGCGCGCCGACGTGAAATCTTGATCGATGCCATTGCTCGTACTGGCCTTGAGCGTGACAAGGATTCGGCTGCAGGCCTTTATCTGTGGGTGAGGGATCCCCGTGGCGACTTTGATTCCTGGCAGCTCGTTGATGCTTTCGCCCAGCGGGGGATTGTCGTTGCTCCCGGTGATTTTTATGGCGAGGCCGGGGCGGGCTTTGTGCGCGTAGCCTTGACCGCCACCGATGAGCGCGTTGCCGAGGCCGCGAGCCGCTTGATCGCCCAGCCGATCCGAGCGTGACGTTTGACCGGCTTAGTGAGCGTCAGGGCCTTTTCGATCCCAAAGACTGACCCACTGCAATCCCATATCGGCCATCATGGTGCGGATTAAGGGAAGTGAGATTCCAATGACGTTGTGGTGGTCGCCTTCAATGGCTTCGATGAAGGCTCCACCCAATCCGTCGATGGTGAAAGAACCGGCGACTTCTAAGGGCTCGCCGCTTGCTACGTAAGCGCGGGCTTCTTCATCGTTGATCGAGCCAAAGTGAATATCGGTTGAGGATGGACGCGTGTCTTCGCGCAGAACCTTCCATCCGTCCTTATCCCAGCGCATGTGCGCGAGGTAGTGGCCACTCCACAAGGTTGTGTGTGCCTTGGAAAGTGCCTTTACTCGGGCAAGGGCAACTTGGGGATCGTGAGGCTTACCCAGCAACTCCCCACCGGCCTCGAGCATGGAATCACAGGCAACTAGTACGCACTCACCTTCGGGGAGCGAGGCCTCGTCCAGCGATAGCTTTCCCACGCATATTGCCGAAGCCACGGCCCTGCCTTTAGCCTCCGCAAGGGCGCACACTTTCTCAGCGGGGGAGGCGCTTGGGATTCGATCCAAGATTGAATCCTCGTCCACTTGGGAAACTTTGACGATAGGAGTTATCCCGGCTTCCTGGAGGATGCGCCGGCGGGCAGGAGATTGTGAGGCTAATACAAGGTGCATACTATGAATTTTCCCGTGCAGGCTCAGCTTTTCTTCACTACACTAATGTGTGTTAGGCCACATGCGTGGAGGAAGCTGTGAAGGAAGAAGCAGGATTGAGCCACGATTTTTCGACTGCACACACCAATAGCTCTTCCCTCCTTGGTGGTCCGGCTACCCTCACTGTTGATGATCTTGCTCAGATGGCGCAGACCAGCAGCGAGGAAGTTCGCGAATTCTGGGTCGCAATGGGTTTCCCGTCCCCGCGTGCCGAAGAAAAGGTCTTTACGGAAAACGATGCTCGGCTTTTCATTGAATGGTCGAAATTTATTGCTTCGGGGGCTATTGATCAGGCAACCGCGCGTTCGCTTCTTCGCGCGAATTCACACTTAGCTGATCGTTTGGGCTTGTGGCAAGTTGAAGCCTTGGTTGAAGACACGATGCGACGCTACGGCTTAGATGACACCGCGGCACGAATGTATGTCCTCGACCATATTCGTGAGCGTGTGGACATGTTTGATGAACTGCTGCGACATTCGTGGCGGCGTCAATTGGATGCGCTGCTCAAACGGATGGATCATGAGATCGCCACGCGTGGACATGAGGGATTGCAACCGCGATTCCCACTGAATCGCTCCCTGGGCTTTGTTGACATGGTTTCCTACACCTCATCGTCGACGATTCTGGGTGGGCGCCTGGTTGATCTCATTGGCCGTTTTGAGCAGCTTTCGCGTGACGCCGTGACTGACGCGGGTGGCCGCGTGGTGAAGATGATCGGTGATGCGGTCATGTATATTGCCGATGATCTCGAAACGGGCCTTCGAGTAGCGGTTTCACTTATTGAGCAACTGGGCGCTGATGATCAGATGCTTCCTGTTCGTGCGTCCTTCGTGCGTGGCGATGTCTTTTCTCGTTCAGGCGATGTGTTTGGCCCGACGGTGAACTTGGCCTCGCGCCTGGTGGATATCGCTCCAGTGGGCAAAATTTTGATGGATCCCACCACGGCTGCCGCGATTGCCGCGGGTAAAGCGGGGATGGAGTACGACGTAGAAGAGTTCCCAAGCGCAACTTTGCGCGGTTTTGGAACGATTTCGCCCTATCTTCTGACCTACCGTCGCTAAAAGGCTGCCTGCTTTTTTACCTGATCTTGTGATTTCATCCCATTTAGGTCAAGAAATGTACAAGAGATCCCTGAAATCCGGTATGCTGTTTCCGTGACTACAGTGCTTCTCGTTGAAGATGATCCGGCTATCGCTGGCCCGCTTACCCGCGCCCTCGCACGTGAAACCTACGATGTGCGCGCGCATGACCGCGGCCGGAGCGCACTCGAAGATCTTGAGGGTGTTGACCTGGTTGTTCTTGACCTAGGTCTTCCCGATATGGACGGTCTGGATGTTGCAAGGGAAATTCGTTCCTCTGGTTCCTCCGTGCCGGTTCTCATCCTTACTGCACGAGCCGACGAAGTTGACATGGTTGTCGGTCTTGATGCTGGTGCAGATGATTACGTCACCAAGCCTTTCCGCTTGGCAGAGCTCCTTGCCCGCGTCCGCGCACTGCTGCGCCGTGGTGGTGGCGAGGTTGCAGACGGCGATCTTGTTGTTCAGGACGTCCGTATCGATGTAGCCGCACACCGTGCTTATGTTGCAGGAAAAGAGCTCTCGCTGACAGCAAAGGAGTTTGAACTCCTGCGCGTTCTGGTTCGCGAGGCTGGAAACGTCGTTCCGCGCGACACCCTGATGCGTGAAGTTTGGGGAAATGGCCTGAGCGGTTCGACAAAGACACTGGACATGCATGTGTCCTGGCTTCGCCGCAAGCTTGGCGATGATGCAGCATCTCCGCGCTATATCACCACTGTTCGCGGAATGGGTTTCCGCTTCGAAAAGCCAACTGCCTAAATCTCTGAAGGTCTGTCATGCGTAGACGTGCTGCGCGAATGATTTTGACCGCGGTTGCGGTTGTCGCACTGATTTTCGGTATCCCCGCGGCTGTGGCGTCTTCTTTGATCGTCTGGAATTCGCAAACGACGTCGCTGGACGCCCGCGTGCAGACGGTTCAAACCAATCTTGATCGACGACTTCGCACCTCGACTCTGTCTGAAGGTTATGCGCGCATGTGGGCGCAAACCCTTGTGACCAACGGAGAGCCGGCCTACGTCGAAATTATGATTCCCCAGAACCCACAGCCCATTACTCTGGGGGAGAGGCTTCGTGGAATCACTATCACTCGAAGTGCCTCATCACCCGATGGCGTCAAAGTGACGGTCATGATTTCAGCGCGTAACGCGATTCGAAGCATCGTTCGTGTTTCAGGGATTTTCCTTTTAGGGATCCTTGTCTCTTTGGTTGTTGGCTGGGCCCTTGCAGCGCGTTTTTCGCGGCGTCTTTCGGCACCTCTGATCTATCTTTCGGCTCAAGCGGAACAAATTGGTTCCGGACAGGTCCGAGCGCGTGTCAAGCCTTCAGGGATTGAAGAAATCGATCTTGTTCAAGAGGAACTTCAGCGTACGGGCGAAAAGATGGCACGCCGTTTGGCCGCCGAACGTCAGCTGGCCGCCGATGCCTCACATCAGCTTCGCACTCCTTTAACCGCGCTTTCCATGCGCCTGGAAGAAATCGAAATGATTTCGACCGAAGAAGAAGTACAGGAAGAAGCACGTTCATGCCTCGAACAGATTGAACGGTTGACAACGGTAGTCACCGAGCTGCTGGATACAAATAAACGACAGGCATCTGCAACTGAAGCGATCGACGTTCTGGAGGTCTTCAACACCCAGCGTGAAGAATGGGAAGAAGCCTTCGAAAAAGCCGATCGCGTCTTACGCTTCACGGATGAGGCAGATATGCCGATTCTTGCGGATGAGGCCAAGATTGCGCAGGTGCTTGCAACCTTGATCGAAAATTCCTTGCGCTATGGTGCTGGCACGACCTGGGTGCACGCGCGCAATAGCGCTAACAGTCGAGGCGTCATTATCGAGGTCTCCGATGAAGGCGAAGGTGTCGATGCTGAATTGGCCCCCTATATTTTCAAAAATGGGGTGTCGGGTCACGGTTCCAGCGGAATTGGTTTGGCATTGGCGAAGGACCTCATTGAAACGATGGGTGGCCGCATCGAGCTCACTCAGACGGTGCCACCAGTATTCACTCTCTCTTTGGCAGCGATTCCCGCTAGCTATGACCCTGGGCGCGTGATGCCAGAGGGTGCGCTGGTCTCGATGGGGCGGCGCTCACGACGCTTTTAATTGCCGTACACTGAATTCCATGAGCATTCTTGTTACGGGAGGCGCCGGCTACATCGGCGCACACGTTGTTCGTCTTCTGCTGGAACGTGGCGAAAAGGTTGTTGTTGTTGACAATCTGACCACCGGCGCAGCCAATCGAATTGGCGATGCGACACTTATTGAAGTGGATGTCGCACGCGATGAGGCTCTGCCCATCTTGACCCAGGCAATGATCGACGAAGACGTCACTGGCGTTATTCATTTTGCTGCTCAGAAGCAGGTCGGCGAATCTGTTGAACGTCCTGCGTGGTACTACCGTCAAAATATCGGTGGTTTGGCGAATGTTTTGCTGGCAATGGAGGAAGCCGGCGTAAAGAACATGATTTTCTCTTCCTCAGCTGCCGTTTATGGGATGCCTCCGGTTCCCGTGATTCCCGAGGATATTGAGAAGAAGCCCATCAACCCTTACGGCGAGACCAAGTTGATCGGCGAATGGATGATGGCCGATGCTGAACGCGCATGGGGCCTCAACTGGATCGGACTACGTTACTTCAACGTTGCCGGCGCTGGATGGAATGATCTTGCCGATCCCGCATGCCTCAACTTGGTTCCTATGGTCCTTGACCGTTTGGCTCGCGGTGAGCACCCGAAGATCTTCGGAACGGATTACCCAACCGATGATGGAACCTGCATCCGCGACTACATCCACGTCAAAGACCTGGCCGATGCTCACATCTTTGCTCTGGATGCCCTGACGCGCGGCGTTCCTGCACATCGTCAATTCAATGTGGGTACCGGTCTGGGCACTTCGGTCCGTGAGATCATCGATGGTCTTCGCGCGGTTTCCGGCTGGAATTTCCCGGTCGACGAACTCGATCGTCGCGCAGGTGACCCGCCCATGCTCATTGGCGATCCCCAGTCGATTGCTGTGGATTTGGGCTGGAAGGCTAACTACGGTGTCACCGAGATTCTGCAGTCTGCATGGGATGCCTGGCAGGCCGGGCCTCGCGCAATCGAGGTCCCCTCTCAGTCCTGAGCTATGACAGACGCCAAAGCGAAGGCCTTGCCTGCTCGACCGTGGAATTCTTCGACTGTATCTATCAGTGATTTAGATTCTCTTGAGCAGGCGATGGCGTGGCGTTGTCTTGGCCCGCAGGCCGCGCTGCACAGTTTCGTCATGAAGCTGCGTATGGCCTTGCTGAGTGCGGATTACGTCTATATCGATCGTAATCAGCTTCTAGATGGGGTCTGTTTCCTCGCTCTTGGTCCCGATGGGCTTGCCGAGGCCTTGGGCTTGCCCGCGTACCAAGATCTTCCTTTACTCGTGGGCTGTCAGCCTCCCGCGGGCACTCCCGCGGGCTTTGCCCGCCCTGCGAGCGCCGAAGAACGTGCTGAGTGGGCGGATCTTCAACGGCGTCAGGTTGAGCGCGAAGGCTTTGTTTCTGCTGCACGCGCTGTCTTTGAATGTGATATGCCCGCAGATCATTCGGTGGCTGAGGGGCATGCCCAGCTTGCACTGCTGCTCCAAGGGCTGAGCGAAACGGAAACCGAAGAGGGCCAGCCATTCCCGGCCTACTGCTCGGTACCGCGTTCTCGACAAGATCCGGCACGGCTTATTGAGACAGGACGCGATCAATGGGTGCGCGCGATGGAAGGCATGCGTGTTCACCTCATGACCTGGCCTCGAACCCCTAGCGTTGAGGATGCTGATTTCTGGGAGAGTCACGGTCGCCTCGAGGATCTTGAGAATACCGAAGCAGTCGCAATCGCCCGCACCCTGCGGGTCTGGCTGCCGAAGTGGATTGCCAATGACGGTGGGGAAGTGACGCGATCAGCTCGGCGCGGAGATGTTGTCTCACTCCTGTCCCATTGGATGGAAGAAGCCCCGCCGGCAGATCTTGATGCCTCAGAAGGAGAGCTTTATCGTGCTGTGCTCACGGCGCCTCAGGCACGCTGTGCGTTGCGCTGGTTTTCACTTCTTTACGAGGACGCAGCCATGCATCAGCGTCTTGCGCTCCTCGATACCGCAACTTCACGCATGAGTTTCACGATGATCGCCGACGATGATGGCACCGATGATGCGGAAGTCCGGGCACAGCGTCAGTGGGGGATGTGCGTCCCACCGCAGAGCAGAAAGCAATATTGGCGTGCCCGCTTGCAAGAAAATACCCGACTGACACTTGCCCGCATTGGGCTGCGAGTTGCGTCAAAAACTGGCTCTGGCCGTAAGGGAGTTGGGGGAAGCGCGCGTGGACTTAACGTCAACGGGGAAATTACCGAGGCTATGGGAACGCTTTCTCCCGAACAGTACCAGCGCGTGCTGACCCACCCGATGACCGCCAAGGCCCGTGCTGCTCAGCTTGAACTCAGTGCTCTCACAGATGCGCACCCCGCTGAGGAAATCAGGGTAAAGCGGGCTTCGCGTAATGCGTGGCGCTCTCTTGCACTCTTCATTCGAGAGTTTGAAGTTGATCCGGTGGAGTGGCGTAGACGTGTCTTCAGCGGAGTGCTTCGCTGCGTCGCTGTGACCATTTTGGCCTTCTTCCTGACCGCACACGATTCAGGGTGGTTTGGTGAAGATACTCTTTGGATGAATGTCCTGTGGACCGCGATTGCCTTCCTTGCATCCTTCCCGTATTCGGATGTCCGGGAGCTCTTCAAGCTCCGTCCCTCAAGGATGATGTCTGAAATCCGATTGGCTCAGGCCTAAATTCGACGACTCGACAATCTCTCAAAACTCACCCCCATCAGGCACAAGGAGACGCCATGAAATGGACCCAGGTTTGGCACGCAGATAACTTTCCCCTGTGGGTCGAAGGTAACGATGCGACTCCGCGTATGCACCGCGTTTTTATCGGTGGTAATCGCGCCGGAGCGGTTGCGATTGCCCGAAACCAGAACGGTGATTTTGCCCTGGTTCGTCAGCAACGTCTTGCCATCGAGCGTGAACTCTGGGAATTCCCGCGAGGGATGAGCGAGGAAACAGACGCGGATGGGGTAGCGACCGGCCTGCGTGAACTCCTTGAAGAGACCGGATTTTATGGGGAAAACGGACGCTCCCTGGGGAAGATTTATCCCGATTCTGGCATCCTTGCTGGGCATGTCGAAGTTGTCTCCTGCACGGTCCCACCTCAGGAGCGTCAGGCTATTGATGGAGAAGTTGATGCGCTTCAGTGGGTCAGCCTTGCTTCACTCAAAGAGATGATTGCGGGTGGCCAGCTTCAAGACGCCATTTCTCTTGCGGCTTTTTCCATCTGGAGCCTTCGCAACAACTCCTGACCGCTCTTTACGGATGGGCGCAACTTTCGACTATATGACGTGAGTTCCATAGTTGAGATCTGCACTGCGCCTCAACAGCTTCCCGATTATGAGGACTGGGATGCTAGGTCGTCTTTTGTGAGTGTCCCAGCACGAAGCTTGGCGAAGAAATCCGGTGCGGTCGTATCTTCAAGCAGCACCGCACTTCCCGCCGATGTCGCATAGCCCAGCGATTCGATCGGGGGAACACCGGTCATTCCGGAGTTTTGCGCTTCACGGAATGCCAGTACCAAGCGCGCAACGTCAATAACAGATGAGTCCTGATCGACCGTGAATGCGGAAGCGCCAGCTCGTTCAACGCGTAGGGCACTCATCGGGTTGAGTAGCGTTGCCGGTTTCATCGCCTTTGAAACGGTCTTCGACACAACCTGGCGCTGGCGTTCAGCACGTCCGATGTCGCCCCGTGGATCCGAATAGCGCATGCGCGCAAATGCCAGCGCAGTCTTACCGTCGGCATCATGGCATCCGGCTTCCCAATTGAGCTCCGAGCGTTCATCTTCAACGCTGAGATCGAAGCACAGATTCACCCCATCGACTGCGTCGACAATGTTGGATACTCCGCCCATTCCGATCTCTGCATAGTGATCGACGGTAAGTCCGGTGAGCTTTTCGACCGTCTTGACTAGGAGCGCGGGGCCGCCATATGCGTATGAGGCATTGAGCTTGTCCCAGCCATAACCGGGGATTTCGACGTAGGTATCGCGGGGGAGTGAGATATTGCTGGTCTGTCCATTGGGAGCAACGTGAACAAGCATGATCGAATCTGCGCGTTGCCCCTCGGTGTCGTCGGGAACCGAGCCGTCTGCGCGCGAATCTGATCCTGCTAATAGATACGTTGTTCCAGAAGTATTGGCAGCGCCTGATAGCGCATCGATCTTCTTTAAATGCGAGTTGGCATCAAGCATCAGGAAAACAGGCCATGCGAGCATGAGTAGAACGCACGCGACGACGACAAGAGGCCAGCGCCTCTTCTTCCTCTGACGAGGCCTCGCTGGGCCTACGCCTGCGGCTTGACGTGCGCTGGGTTGGGATTGAACAGGTTGGAAGTGTGGGCGTTGCGTTGCAGCCTGCACAGGAGGCCTAGAAGTCGCACCTACGGATTCCCGCGCTGGAGCTGAGGGTGCGTAGGCCGGGGGCTGGGTTCGTCGCGCGCGGGGTGCAAAGGAGGGAGGCATCGCCTCTTCTTGAACGCGGGACGGCTCATCCGGTGTGCTGTGTTGAGCAGCAGAGTGCTGCGCGGACTCAGTGGCAGCTTTGCGGTGGTGGGCAGCCGCCTCTTCATTCTGGGCACCAGCATTTGCGACCTCTGAAAGACGAGGCCGCCGACGTGAAGGATCAGGCTGGAATGAAGGCGGCTGAGTCATCACTTCTCCGGGGGACAGGGCTTTTGAGTTGGCGTGGCGCTTGGAGATTGCGACGCGCTTGCACTGGGTGTTGCGGAAGCAGATGCACTCTGAGATGAGGAAGGCGAGGCCGAAGGATCCTGAGCGGGAGCATTCGTCTGTCCGTCTTCACCGCTGCCATTAGTGAACTCAATGGTCGCAGGGAAGGGCTGGTCCTTGCGGATTGCTTCCCACACCTGGCTGAACTGAGGCTCCAGGTTGATGACTCGGTTCGGGTCAACCGGCGAATACTGATTCGGTGAGGTGATGAACTGAATATTCGAACGATTCACCGAAGTGAGCGAGAGCATCAGGCCCACGTCGGTGTTGATGTTTGACAGGTTCTGCGAAGGCTGCAGAGCTGAAAGACCCTGCTTTGTGAAAGACAGGAGTGAGGGAAGATCGGAAACGAAGTTCTTCGCCATCAACTCGCGCATAATTGCCGCGACAAGCTTCTGCTGGTTGGAGATACGGCCAAGGTCGGAGCCATCCCCAACGGCGTAGCGTGTGCGCGCGTAGGCAAGTGCAGTCTTGCCATCGAGCTTCTGGCACCCTGCTTGAACGTGAAGGTCTGACTTGGAATCATCGATATCTTCGGGGATATCGAACCAAACCCCTCCAAGAGCATCAATCAAGCCGCGGAAACCGTGGAAGTCGACGACGACAAAGCCATCAACCTTCGTTCCGGTCAGTTGCTCAACTGTGGCCTCGGTACAGGCAATGCCACCTGCGATATCGGTGTCATTCGAACCCGTTGAGAACGCGGAGTTAAACATTCCCGTGTAGGCAGAGGATATCGTGCCATCGGAGCGGCGGCATGAGGGAATATCGGTAATCAGATCTCGGGGGATAGAGACGACCTGGATTCGCGAGCGGTCCGCAGAAATATGCATGAACATGGTCGTATCCGAGTGGATAGACGAAAGTTCATCGGGATCACCATTGGCGTCATCGCCTTGGTTCTGCCGTGAGTCAATACCCGAAATCAAGATATTGACGGCGCGGCCTTCGAAAGAGTCCGAGGGTGCTGCGGATTCGGTTGAATTCGCATTTCCAAGACCGTTTGTGTTGATGCTGTTTGCCGAAAGCTGGCTACCAAAGCTGTGATAGACAAAAAACATTGTCCACACCAACAGCAGAACGCAGCTAAAAGCAACCAGTGAAACCACTCGTGCCGCACCGCTCTTGAAAGGGAGCGTCGCAGAGTGCAGGATCGGTCGCGCATCGCGCGGTTGTGGAGTACTCATCGCGTTTATCATATCGTTACTTGAGTTCTCCGCGTGTTATTCCGCAGTAAATTCTCCGATACTCCATTGAATGCCGCCCTGGCTGTTCACATGAGGGATCATCAGTGTGCGTCCACTTGCTGCGACAACGGGACGCGAATATCCGGGGGTTTCTCCCAGACGTGTGATCTGCCCGGTTTCCCATCGACGCAGGTACATCTGTGCATTGTTCGCCTGCGATCCCGCACCCCACGCGATTGCCTCTTCACCGATGGACACCCAAGGAGTTCGCGAGTCGACCATGATCCAGTGCGTGGGGTAGTCGGTGGAAGAGCTGTCCCAGAGTCCAAGGTAGGACGAGGCCGCGGAAGAAGTACTTGAGGGGCTGACGAGGACTGCGTGGTGATCTCCGGCCGCGTAGAGCCCACTGATTCGATAGTCCTGTGATTTGAGGTCGAAGTGTGTGGTGACCTTTGAGAAATCAGTTCCGCTGAGCGTGGCGACGCGAGAGGGCAGAGGCGAGTTCATCGTAGTTGCAACCACGCTGAGCCCATGCTCAGAGACCGCGGGGTAGGCGCCGTAGAGAAGAACTTGCGGCTTGTTGGAGCGCGTTGAATCCTCGAGGCCTTGGGCGATGATCAGTGAAAAATCTCCGTGATCAGTTGAGGCTTTTGCACCGTAAAACGCGTGTGTCTCATCGCTGACAGGAGGAAGCTCACCTGAGCTTCGTGGACTATGAGCGGGAAGATCGCTCCACGTCATTACGGTACGGAGGCGCTGCTCGTCCCTATTCCAGGAGTAAATCGTCCACGGGGCGAAGACATTGTCTTCTTGGTGATCTCCGGTCGAGGACGAAGAAACCTGCCGGCCAAGGAAAGTAATCCAAGGACCGTTTTGTGTTCCATCGAGCGGCTCAACGTAGTTGCCGTCTTCTCGAAGGAGATCGGCAGATAGATCGCGTGCCCCCTGAGGGGTGAGAATTGCGGGCTTGTAGGAGTACAGATCGTTCGGGTCGTTTGTTGAGGACCCAAAAACCTGGGAGTCGTCGATGGGAAGAGAAGGAATCTGCCGGAAATCCCCGCCGAGTGTCCATTTCTCATCTACGGAAGACGCCTGGCTTTGTCCCGATGGAGACAAAGCGCATGGCTCATCACTCGCATGCATTGCGATGATCTCAAAAGGAAGAGAGAGATCGGTGCAGACGTTTTCGTGCGGATCCTCCAGCGAGGACTGCGCAACGAGCGGCTCGAAAACGCCGTTCATCTGACGAGGCGATACCGGTGTGCTCGCCGAGGTGGAAGAATCCCCGCTTCCTCCGCTCGCGCAGCCAGCGAGCGCAAAAAGGGCACAAGCACTGAGGAGAGCAAGGCGACGCAGGGATGCGCGGCCTCGGGAATGAAGATGGGAGCCGGGATGTGGCTGGTTAGCCAGCGCTCCCGGAACGACCGAACCCTCAGCGCGCGGTGTAGATGCCAATGTGTTCACGGCCGTCTCGCTCAACCTCGGTTTGGAGGAAGTTCTGGGTGAATGAGGGCAGGTGGTACCAGAACTGTTCCTCGCCGTTCCACAGGTAGTGAACTCCCGGGTCGGCAATCCGCATGGAATCGGTGTTGGGATCGTAGGAAGTCACAACCATGATGTGGGAGAAGGTGCTATTCGGGTGACCGTTGTAGTGGGGGCCACCTCGACGCTCTTGGGCATCAACAGTGGTGGGGAGTCCCTTACGGAAGGAGTTCTTTACCGAATCTCGAACCTGATCAACCGAAGGAGTGTGAATCGTGGTGTAGGCATCACGGCCCAACCAGCGGTTCATCCCATATTCAAAACGGCGATCGTGGAAGCTTGTGTAGCCGTATCCCACGGTGTTCATGTAATCGCGGCTTGCAACCGCGTCAATGCTGAGCGGTGTTCCCTGCGCGGAGTGGTGCGCACCAATTGCGTTGAGGATCATCCATCCACTGGCCGGACCGCAGAAGTAGTTATTGGGCTGTCCGGCCCAGGTCACATTGAAATCGTTGGTCTTTTCCAAGACCCCGTGCTCGAAGTTTTGCTTCTCACGGTTGCCATCCCAATAGGGCTCTGATGTTGGGTATCCCAGGTGCCCGCGCTCAAAGCCGTGTTGGCCATAAAGGTCCAGCATTGAAAGTGGGACCGCGTGAGATCCTGTGCGAGGGGACCAGTAGATTGTCCCGCCTTGGAAACGTTGGAAGATACCACCATTTGCGGAAGCTGTTTCGTTGGTTAAGGGGTAACCGAGTTCGCCTCGCTCCCAGTTGTAGAAACCGTAGGTCCCCATGATTGCGTCGTGGACGAAATATGAATCCGAACCGGGGTGCCAGTAGGCAGTTCCGCCTTGGAAACGCTGAAAAACACCACCGTTTGCCGAGGGGGTTTCATTGGTCAAAGGATAGCCGTAGCGTCCACGCTCATATTCGGCTGCACCGTACGCTCCCAGCATTGCATCGTGTACGTAGTAGCTGCCAGTGCGGGGGTGCCAGTATGTGGTTCCTCCTTGGAAAGCCTGATAAACACCACCGAGCGCCGCCGGGGTTTCTTCACCCGCAGGGTAGCCCATATGGCCGCGTTCCCAGCCCTGTCTTTCCCACAGATTACGGATGCCACCGGTAACCCTGTGAGCGCCGGTGCGGGAGTGGAAGTAGATTGAGCCGCCAGTGAAGTGCTGGTAGGCCCCTCCATCCGCGGCATCTTTCATTTCATTCGCGGTTGGCCAGCCCAGGGAACGACCTTCTGATTCTGCGATTTCGTAGCGTTCGAGGATCTTGCCCCAGATGGGGTGAGCCCCGCCCTGGCTGCTCCAACGAATTTGGCCGTTCTCGTAAGTTTGAAGCGCGCCGCGAATTCCACCGATAGTCTGGGCTTCTTCATCAGAGGTCGGGAAACCCAGAGGGCCGTTTTCCCATCTTTGTGCGCCGTAGGCACTGTGGATTCCACCGCGCGAGGCATGCGCACCGTATTGAGCGGTCCAGTAGATTTGGCCGCCGCGGTAGAACTGGATGAAAGCCCCGTCGCGCAGGGGGACTAGTCCAGAAGTTGCGGTGCCAAGTACTCGGTTTTCTGCGCCCATGTCCTGCCAGCGCTGGCGGATCTGTTCCTCGGGGGAGAGGGACACATTGTCATCAGTAGCAGAGCGGTCTTCACCATTCGGAATACTTTCCCCGGTCGGAGTGTCTCCCGAGGGTGTCGTGGAGCCATCCGAAGAGGGCACGCTTGTAGATGGGGATGCTTCGGGTGCGGGGGTTTCAGTCTGAGTTGGGGAAGACGCCTGCGTTGATGGGGTGGGAGCGTCGGCCTCGGAAGTGGGAGAGGCAAGCGAAATCGGTGCAATGCTGAGGGCAAACAATGCCGCAGCTGCACACGATGAAGCAAAAAGCGAAGAACGCATTAGTGAATCTCCTGGGGGGCAAAGAGAAACTAACTCTTCAAACACCCTATCCGAATATTATTCAGAATTTATGTGCATTACTTGGCATATACCTCACATTTGCCCGTAGGCTTATCCCATGAGCAATCCAACCGTCATCGCCGTCGTCGTTGCATGGAACCGAGCACAGCTCTTGCGTGAAACCTTGGACGGCCTTGCCTCGCAGACCCGACCATTGGATGGAGTTGTCGTCGTTGACAATGCTTCCAGCGATGAAACTCCGCAGCTCATTGCCTCACATCCTGCCGTCACCAATGTTGTGACCCTTCCCCAAAATTACGGTGGCGCCGGTGGCTTTGCCGCGGGAATTGCTCGAGCGATGACTTTAGGAGCAGACCTCGTATGGATCATGGATGATGACACGATCCCAACTCCTACTGCCCTTGAGGTCTTGCTACGCACTCGTGAGGAATACCCTGGCACACCCGCCGTTTTGGCGTGTCGAGCCGATTGGATTGACGGACGCGAACATCCGATGAATGCGCCTCGCGAACGCTTCTTGATCTCCCGCGAGCTGCGTGAACACGCGGCTGCCGTTGGAGCGCGTCAGATTCGCACGGCATCATTCGTTGCAATCTTGATCGATGCGCGTGCGATTGAAGAAGAGGGGCTACCCGAAGCAGCCTACTTCTTGTGGAATGACGACTTTGAGTACACCGCGCGCCTTCTCAAAGGGCGAGTGGGGCTTTACGTGGATGGTGCACGCGTCGAGCACCGAACGAAGACTTTCGGTAACTCTACTGCTGATCCCGGCCCGCGTTTCTACAACGAAGTTCGTAACAAAGTCTGGGCGCTTGGAACTTCTTCGGGCTTTGGTCTTTTTGATCGATGTGCTTTTGGGGCTGCCACTGTGCTTCGCTGGGCAAAGATGATTGCCGCCTCGGCCGACCGCGAAGCCGCACTCGGATACCTGCGTGAGGGACTTCGTGATGCCTGGCGTCCGCCGCTGCGCTCCAGTGAAATCCTGCATCTGACTGAGGTCGCCGATGAAGTCGCTGCTCTTGAACAAGGTCACCGTTCCTGCGGCTGCGGCTGCCGGTGCTCCTCATCCGGCTCTGAAGCATGTGGCTGCTCAGAGGGGGAGCCTCGATGACAGTCGCTAACTTTTCGGTCCTGCTCCCTGTTTATGCGGGGGATCAGCCGGAGTTCTTCTTCCGCGCAGTTTCCAGCGCGACGCGCGAACAGGAGCTGCGCCCACGCCAGTTGGTCGTCGTGTGCGATGGTCCTGTCCCCGAAGAGATTTCGGAATTTCTCCACCGCGCTGCGCGAGGGGAAGAAACCGAAGTTTTGGGAAACACTGATGTCAGAGTTGTCCGGCTCAAGCACAATATGGGACTGGCGAATGCCTTGAATATTGGCCTGGCGCATTGTTCGTATGAAATCGTTGCGCGCGTTGATGCCGATGATATTTCCCTCCCTCGTCGTTTCACCGTCCAAGTTCCCCTTGTCGAGGCGGGCTTGGGGCTTTTGGGCTCAGCAATTCAAGAATTTAGTGACGACGAGGCCGAGGACGGGATGGTCCGGAATATGCCGGCGAGCGAAGAAGAGATCCGCCGGGTCATTTCCTATCGTTCTCCCTTCGCGCACCCTTCAGTTGTCTACCGCAAGAGCGCAGTTGAATCAGTTGGGGGATATGAGCACCTTCAGCTGATGGAGGATTACCTGCTGTTTGCGCGGATGGTTGCAGCGGGAGTTCCCTGCGCGAATGTGCCGGAGGTTCTTGTTCGATATCGGGTGGGATCCGGTGCATATAAGAGGCGTGGCGGGGCACAGATGTTGCGCTCAGAGATGCGCCTTCAAAACCTTTTCCTCAGTGAAGGAATCGTGTCTAAGGCTCAATACTCGCGAAACCTAGCCATCCGTGGGGCCTATCGGTTGATTCCTACACAACTTCGACAAACTCTTTATCGAGGGGTTGGAAAACTTCGCTGGTTCGTGTCGAAGGGTCAATGACGCGATCTGTCCAGTTCTTTCGCTTATACTGACTGGGATTGAAAGGAGTTCGACCGTGAACTATGACCTCGTTGTCGTCGGATCTGGCCTTTTCGGCCTGACAATTGCTGAACAGGCCGCATCCCGCTGGGGCCTCCGTGTCGCAATCGTTGAGCGTCGCTCGCACCTTGGTGGCAATGCCTACTCTGAGATTGATCCGGAAACCGGTATCGAAGTTCATAAGTACGGTGCACACCTCTTCCACACTTCCAATGAGCGTGTGTGGGAGTACGTCAATCGTTTCACCTCCTTTACCTCTTACGTTCACCGCGTATGGACCACCGTTGACGGCGTTGTCTACCCGATGCCCGTGAACCTGGGAACCATCAACCAGTTCTTCTCCGCCGCCTACGGCCCGGACGAGGCCCGCGCGCTCATTGCCCAGCAGGCAGCAGAAGTTGACGGCCAAGAGATCACCGACTTCGAGTCCAAGGGTGTTTCCTTGGTTGGTCGCCCCCTCTTCGAGGCCTTCTTTAAGAACTACACCGCCAAGCAATGGCAGACCGATCCCAAGGATCTTCCCGCCTCGATCATTTCGCGACTTCCCGTGCGCTACAACTACGATTCGCGCTACTTCAATGACAAGTACGAAGGCCTGCCGGTAGACGGCTACACCGCGTGGATGGAACGCATGGTGGCCTCGGACCTCATTGATGTCTACTTGGACACCGACTTCTTCGATCCCGAGAACCCGCTGAACAAGGCCGCGGTCGTCGGCAAGGTTCCGGTCGTCTACACCGGCCCGGTTGATCGCTACTTCGATTACTCGGCAGGTGACTTGTCCTGGCGCACCGTCGACTTCGAAAAGGAAGTTGTCGACACCGGTGACTACCAGGGCTGCTCGGTCATGAACTACGGCGATATCGATGTTCCCTTCACGCGAATCATCGAATTCCGCCACTTCCACCCCGAGCGTGACTACCAGGATGAGAAGACCGTGATCTTCCGCGAGTTCTCACGTTTCGCTGATCACGGCGACGAGCCCTACTACCCGGTGAACACCGCGCAGGATCGCGAGCGTCTGGAGCAGTACCGTGAACTCATGAAGAATGAAGACCGTGTCTTCTTCGGGGGCCGCCTGGGTACCTACAAGTACCTGGATATGCACATGGCCATCGCTTCGGCATTGACGATGCTCGATAACGAGCTTGCCCCCTTGTTCGAGGATGGGACCACTCGTTGAGTAACATCGCATCACAGCAATTCCAAACCCCGGGCAAGTCATCGGGACTGATCGAGGTTTTCCGTCAGCCCTACCTGACCAGCCTCATCGTTCATAAGGAACTGCGAGCTCGCTATCGCGGCTCGATCTTTGGAATGCTGTGGAGCTACGCGAAGCCTCTGACCCAATTCTTGGTCTTCTACTTCGCGCTTGGCGTTTTCATGAAGATGAACCGCGCCGTAGAGAACTATGTCATTTATATGTTCTCCGGCGTGGTTCTCATGAACTATTTCTCGGAAGTTTTTGGCAACGCAACCCGATCTGTCGTCGGCAATGCTCCGCTGGTGAAGAAGATCTATCTTCCCCGCGAGCTGTTCCCGATGTCAGCCATGTGGGTTGCCCTTGTCCACTTCCTTCCTCAAGTTGCCGTTCTTTTCATTGGGGCGCTGGTTTTTGGCTGGCATCCCACTGTATGGGGAGTTTTGGCAATCCTTGCGGCCTTCCTCATCGTGTCGATGTTCGCACTGGGAATTGGTCTATTTTCCGGCGCACTCAACGTGTTCTATCGAGATTCAGAGAACTTTGTTGACCTGATCTTGATGATGGCGACGTGGGTTTCTCCCGTTCTTTACACGTGGTTTAGTGTGCGTGACGTCTTGGACGCCCACGGCTGGCATTGGTTGTGGTGGGTGTACGAGGCCAATCCGCTGACCATTGCAGTTGAGCTTTTCCACTACGGTTTCTGGCAGCCGACCCTGGTTGATACTGCCGCGAATCCCTATCTTCCCAATTTGGGCCTGTGGACGGGAATCGCTCTTCTGATTTCACTTGGCGCCGTCATCTTTGGCGAGGTCTCTTTCAGGCGCATGGATCCCAAGTTTGCTCAGGAGCTGTGATGACTGAAGTTATTCGCGTTGATGATGTTGTCAAAGAATTCGCACTGCGCAATACGCACACTCTGAAAGACCGTTTGGTCTGGAGCTTGACGGGGCGTCGCAATCAGCTGGTGAATCATTTCCGCGCACTCAACCATGTGAGTTTCTCGGTTGAGCAGGGGGATTCGATCGGTCTGATCGGCTTCAACGGTTCCGGTAAGTCCACAATGCTTAAGCTCATTTCAGGTGTCATTACGCCGGACGAGGGCTCGGTGGGATACCGCGGACGCATGGCCGGCCTCATTGAAGTTGGTGCGGGCTTCCACCCGGACCTGACGGGCCGTGAAAATGTTTTTCTCAACGGCGCAATTCTTGGCATGAGTAAAGAGCAGATCGAAGCTGCTTTTGACGATATTGTCGCCTTTTCGGAGATTGAGAAGTTTATCGACACCGAGGTGAAGTTCTACTCCTCGGGTATGTTCTTGCGTTTGGCTTTCGCCGTTGCGGTCCACACTAGCCCGGATATCTTCTTGGTTGATGAGATTTTGGCTGTGGGCGATGAGCCCTTCCAACGCAAGTGCCTTGACCGTATCCATGAAATGCAAGAGCAAGGGACCTCCTTGGTGATTGTGAGCCACGACCTTGACCTGATTGCGCGCCTGTGCAATAGGGGAGTGCTGCTCCACCACGGTGAGCTTCTTGTAGACGGCACAGCACAAGAAGCAGTCGATCGACTGCGTTCCCTCTGATACCTCGCACCTAGATCAGGAGATAGAAGTATGGGTTGGAGTTCGCTCCTCGTTCCGGCTCTTGTCTTGGCATTGATTCTCTATGTTCCGGGAATCCTAGTGAACGCCCTGCTGTTCCGTTCTCGAGTGCTCACTATTGCTTTTGCACCACTGACTGGCGCAGCGGTATTGGGTGCTGCTTCACTAGTTTCTGGGTTCAAACCCGGAGTCTGGGGCTTAGGGCTTGTTGTCGTGGTGATGCTTGCGACCATGCTTCTCGTTGCAGGACTTTCCTTCCTTGGAGGTCGTCGACCCCACGACTGGATAGCTAGTTTCACCTATCTCTTCTCGCTGTCGAATATGCGTGGTCTACTGGGCACGCTTCTCTGCTTGGGAATTAACGCGGGCGTCGTTCTTTTTGTCTTCCTTCGCTCGTTCCGCTCCGCAGATGCAATTCTTTATTCCTATGACACCCCTTTCCATATGGCTGTCATTCGCTGGATTCTCGACTCTGGCGATGCATCTTCCCTTCACAGTGCGACGGTTGATGGCACGATCGGCTCTCATTTCTATCCTGCGCTATGGCACGGCTGGGTCTCCTTAGCTCTTTCTGTGCTCAACACTTCGATGATGCAGGCAATTAATGCATCGACACTTGTTGTTCTGCTCTTCGTTTGGCCTCTTTCTGCCAGCCTCCTTACTTTTGCGGTCTTCTCGAAGAAATTCGACCTTGCCCCGCAGCTTGCAATTGCGATCGCCGGTCTTTTTGGGTCGTACCCATGGGGCTTTTTAACATTCGGTGTCCTATATTCGAATTTCTTTGCGTACTCGTTAACACCCGCTTATCTCGCCGCGATTGTTCTTCTTGTTCGCGGTCTTCGCTTGAAGACGCTTGCACCAGGTGAACTCATTGCCTACCTTCTTTTGCTAGTTGGAGGCTTCGCAGCGATTGCCCTGGCGCAACCGAACTCTGTTTTCACCATCGCAGTGATGATTTTCCCCTTCCTGTTCTTTAGCGCATGGAAGGTTTGTGCGAAGCGATCGGTATGGCTGGCACTTGGTGTCTGCACTTCACTGCTTGCCGCAGCGGCCGGTATCTGGATTGCGCTCTATAAGGCTCCGTTTATGCGCCGAACCGTCACATGGGTGTGGGATTCTTTCCAAACACCCGCAGAAGCACTTCGCGCAGTCGCAACTTTGTCAATGAATGCGACCGATGGTGAATACGGCGGAGAAATCGTCCTTGCGGTCTTTGTTCTTCTTGGGCTTCTTGTCGCTTTGCTTCGCAAGAAGGCTTGGATCGTTTTCTCTTACCTTGCAGTCGCGAGCCTATACGTACTGTGTGCCGCCTTCGAAGGGCGCTTCCGTAATGTCGCAACTGGCTTCTGGTATCACGATTCATTCCGGCCTGCAGGCGCAATGTGTATCCTTGCGGTTGCTTTGGCAGCCTATGCTCTCTCGTCCTGTATTTCCGCAGTGTCGAAGCTTGTTGAGAACAGTGCCTCGACATCCGTAAAGCGAGGACTCATTGCTGGGACATCAATTGTTTTGATCGCAGCAGTAGTTGTGCTTACTCTTGCATCTTCGAATATCGCGTATCGTGAAAAAATGCTCGCGCAGATGAGTGCTGACGTCGCAACTAAGTACACCGACACCGAAGAACTCGCATTCATGGAGAAGGCCCGCTCGATTGTCGGTACTGACACAAAGGTCATGAATGATCCATTCGACGGATCCATGTTCGCCTACGGTGTCGAAGGACTACCTGTCGTTTTCCCCGCAATGCCTGGGAACTGGATTGGCTCACCAAATCCTGAATCTGAATATCTAAAAGACCACCTCGATGCGGTTGAAACGGATTCAGCTAAGGTCTGTCCGATGCTTCGTAACCTTGATGTGCGCTATGTGATGGTCCTTGAACGTCACAAGCAAATTTTTGATGAACCACACCCGTGGCTAGGAGTTCGGAATATTACTCCCCAGACCCCGGGATTCGAGCCTGTGCTCCAACAAGGCCCCTACAGTCTCTATAAGATCACCGCTTGCGGACTTGGCTAAACGTCAACAAAGCGCCCGCGGTTTGACATAGATTTTATTGGCTTTCCTGTCATAGACTTTGCCCATAATTGCACACAATGAAGGAGTGTCGCGTGAAAGCGAAAACCGAAGCGGTTGCTGAAGGAACTGCAACCGAACAGCAATGGACTCCCGTCCAACGCGTTGTGTTCCCCGGAGAGAGTGACACTTCGTTATGGCCGCTCTACGTCGACTGGGGCGTTGCTCCCTCAAGTGCTGCACTAAGTGCTTCTCAGGGAGATCAGAACGTACTTACACTTCGACAATTTGAAATGCCTCGTGGAGTGGATGCGACTCGTACCTCGATTCTGATCCCGGCACGTGAGCGTCTCTCACTTGCGACTTACTTCAACGCCTTCCCTGCTTCTTATTGGCAACGTTGGACAGATGTTCGTAACATCCGCCTGACTTTGAAGCTCTCGAAGAGGGCGGTCGTTGAGGTTATGCGTTCCTCGGCACGTGGTACCTTCACCCCTGTAGCAACGCGCGCAGGATCTGGCGAGCTGAGCTTTGATATTCCCCTGAACCGTTTTGGTGACGGTGGCTGGATCTGGCCCGAAATCACTGCCCTCAAGGAAGACGTTGAGCTCGAATGGGGAACCTGGTCAGTACCTACGCGTGAAGGTGACCGTCATGCCAATGTGACCGTGGGTATCACCACCTACAACCTTCCCGAAGACTGCTTGACTCAGGCCGAACGCTTCCAAGCAGAACCCGAGGTTCTTGACCACATTGCTGAGATCCTCATTGTCGATCAGGGCAATAAGAACGTGAAGGACTGCGAGCGTTACCCGCGTCTGCAAGAAGAACTGGGAAGCAAGCTCCGTGTCATCGAGCAGGCGAACCTGGGTGGTTCCGGTGGATTCTCCCGCGGCATGTACGAGATGCTCAAGAACCCTGATTCAGACTACGTCCTGCTACTTGACGATGATGCTGTGATCGAGCCTGAAGGCCTGCTTCGTGCGCTTGCTTTCGCAGAGCACACTTTGACGCCAACTATTGTTGGTGGCCACATGTTCAATGCGAATGAACGCACCATTTTGCACTCGATGGGTGAAACGATCGACGCTCACAAGTTCTGGTGGGGAGCTGTCAACCCTGAACTTGCAACAGTTGACTTGGCGCAGCGCACGATCCGCAATGATCCTCGCTTGAACCGCCGTATCGATGTTGCCTACAACGGTTGGTGGATGTGCTTGATCCCCAAGCCCGTTGTTGCTGAGATCGGTCTGTCCCTGCCCTTCTTCATCAAGTGGGACGACTCCGAATACGGTCTGCGCGCAGCAGAACACGGATTCCCGACGGTCTCTCTTCCCGGTGCTGCCGTGTGGCACGTGCCGTGGACCGAGAAGGACGACGGTCTGGACTGGCAGGCCTACTTCCACCAGCGCAACCGTTGGGTTGCAGCTCTGCTGCACTCTCCTTACCCGCGCGGTGCGTCCTTCCCGAAGACCTCGCTGGCCTCGGACGTTCGCGCACTGCTCTCGCTGCAGTACTACAGTGCCGATCTGCGCCGTCAGGGGCTCAGGGATGTTTTGCTTGGCCCCGGCCACCTGCACCCTTCGATGCATACCCGAGCTGCAGAGGCACGCGCAAAGGCAAAGGAATACACTGACGCCCGCCTGATGACTGAGGCCGCAGATTTCCCGGCAGTGCACCGTAAGAAGCCCGCTCCTGTCGGCACCAAGCCTGATTCACGCGCCCAGTTCATGTCAAAGGCAATCGCTGGTATTACCAAGCAGTTCCTGCCTGAAGGCGAACACCGTGAGGACCGTGTTGAGGATGTGCTCTCCAGCACGGATGCTCGTTGGTGGAGGCTTGCAAACCTCAACTCTGCTCTGGTTTCGAACGCGGAAGGTTCCGGTGCATGGCGCTACCAGCGCGATGCCAAGCATTACCGTCGTGCCTTGGCTGAGAGTATTGCGCTCCACGCCGAGCTTATTCGTCGTTGGGCTTCGCTGAGCCGCGAGTATCGGGAAGCTCTTCCCGAACTGGTCTCAGTTCAGGCATGGGAAAAGACCTTCGGATTGAAGTAACCCGTAGCGCAGGCTGTAGTCCTGAGCAATAACGTGGTGGGTGAGGAGCTTCTTCTCACCCACCACGTTTATGTGATGCGCTTTTCTTGTGAAGCTGTCATCGGCGGTAAGTGAAAATATTGCGATTTAACACCAAAACAGACTTGCCGGGGGCGCTATCTCGCTAAATTGCAGTGATCTTCGCTAGGCTATACGCATGAGTGCAGGCTCTGCCTGTGACCCCCGATGTCGGAGAAAAGGAATTCAAGGTGCGTATCGCAGCAATCGTCCCGTGCTACAACGAAGAAGCCGCAGTTGGCACAGTTGTCACGGACCTGAAGAATGCAGTTCCCGGAATTGAAGTCTACGTTTACGACAACAATTCAACCGACCGTACCGCTGAAGTTGCAGCTGCAGCCGGCGCAATCGTCCGCAAGGAAACTCGTAAGGGCAAGGGCAATGTTGTGCGTCGCGCATTCGCAGACATTGATGCCGATGTTTACGTGATGATCGACGGTGATGACACCTACGATGCTGCTGCTGCACCCGAAATGATCGACCTGTTGGTGCGCGAAAACCTTGATCATGTTCTGGGCTGCCGTGTTGACGACAAGGATAATTCGGCTTACCGCCCCGGCCACGCTCAGGGAAATAAGATGTTCAACTCCCTGGTCGGATTCCTCTTCGGCGACACGGTTACGGACATGCTCTCCGGCTACCGTGTTTTCTCTCGTCGTTTCGTCAAGTCCTTCCCGGCGCTTTCTCGCGAGTTCGAGATCGAAACCGAACTCACGGTCCACTCCATGGCGTTGCGCGTTCCTCAGGCCGAGTACGGCGTTGGCTTCAAGGATCGCCCCGCAGGTTCAGAATCTAAGCTGCGTACCTTCCACGATGGCTTCCGTATTCTCGGACTGATTGGCCGTTTGGTTGCACATGAACGCCCCATGGCCTTCTACGGAATCTTCTCTGCAATCTTCATGCTCCTGGCCCTGTGCTTCGGCGCTCCCGTCATCTGGCACTTCATCCAGGCGGGCAATGTTCCCAAGCTGCCCAGCGCTGTACTGGCATCCTCGCTGGTGATAGTTGGCGTCTTGTCCTTCGTTGTCGGATTGCTCCAATCCGGTAACTTGAAGACCCGCCGCGAAGCCATGCGCTTGGCTTACCTGCGCTACTCTTCAGTGCTTCCGAACTGATAAGCGAATTAACGGGCTTTATGAACGTCTTTCAAAAGGCGTGGAAGCGTCTTCTTGAAGCGGGTTCCTTCTACCGTTACCTCTTGGTGGGTGTTGGAACCTCGCTTCTGGACTTTTCACTCTTCTCGCTGCTCTCGGTGGGCTTCGATCTTCCCGTGATTCCGTCGAATATCACCTCGACGATTATCACCGTGTGCGTGAGCTATTGGATTAACCAACACTTTGTCTTCCAAGCAAAAGGTTTTTCCTGGGCCTCGTTCTTTTCTTTTGCGGGATTGACTCTTTTTACGGGAATGGTCCTTCAATCCGCCATCATTTGGGTGATTGTCCACGGTCTTCCCGCACTCGGTTTGGGGATCTCGCTGTCCCTGCTCAAACCTGCCGCGAAGATCGTTGCAATGGGCACCGGAGCGGTATGTAACTACTTGGGATATAGGTTCATTTTTACCCGCAAGAAGTAGATATACTTCCTTCCAACACATCCATACAGCGCTGTTGGAGGTCCCATAATGCGCAATCCCATCATCAAAGTCTCTGCCGTTGCGCTCATCGGCCTGCTCAGCCTTTCCCTGACTTCCTGCAGGACAGGCTCTGGGAACCAAAATGCACAGAGCTCTCCGGAGGCCTCGGCAAGTGGGAACGGAACGCAGGGAAGCGCACAAAGCGAGGCTCCCCAAAGTTCTTCTCCCACGGCCTCGACGCAAAGCACTACGGCGAATGCCCAAGATGGGGGAGTGACCCCAACACTCGGCTCAATTCCTCAGGGCGCAAGCCGATTGGAGGATACGGGGGATTCCAAAGGAATCTGGGTGAATTCACCCTCTGGAAACATCCACTGCTGGTTCGCTAACGATGTTCTGCAACTGTGCATGGTCGATTCCTATCGCGAGGATAAGCCCTACGGTGAGCAAGAATTCTTCCCGGGAACGCAACCACTTGCCAAAGACAATATTCTTTTCGCAGGGCTTTCTAAAGACAAAGAAATCCCCTATATTTCCGCGCGCCGAGATGGGCCGCTTCCCACGAATCAAGGCGAGCGTTTGCGAACCCTTGCCTATGGCGAAACCGTTTACGCGGGCAATGACGTGTGTGCCAGCACAAGCGAAGCGATGGTTTGCTGGGACACTGAAACCGGCGATGGTGCAAAGATCAATCGCTCGGGAACAGAGATCTTCCACCTGAAGAAGTAATGGAGTTTTCACCCGCGCCTCCAAGCGGCAGGTGAGCAGTCCCTTGCACGCAGGGCTTTCAGCTCCTAATCCACGACAAGGCGGACCTTTTCGCTGGCGAAGATCTCCTGCGCCTTTTCGAGGGTGTACTGGAGTTTGTCGACAACCACGACGCTGTGTCCGTCCATCCATAGGTGCGTGAGTAGGGGAGCGCTCGGGAAGCTTTCGCTGTAGAGACCCAGACGCGTGGGTTGTCCCTGTGCCGAGGCCTCCTTGAGAAGAGCCTCTTCGTCAGAATTGATCTGCGCGAGGTAATCCTTTATGGAAGGAGCGCTCTCCAGCGCCTCGTACTCGAATTGATCGCTTTGAGCCATGAGCTCGGACAGCGCGTCAAGGATCCCAGAGGGTAAAGAGCCTCTCCAGCGCATAGCCAGGGGAGCGGTGGAATGGGCTAAGCGCCATGCTGCAGTGCTTGCCTCGAGGGTCGCAAGCTCGTTACTCACGTGCACATCGAAGCTGAAAGCGTTACTGGATAAATGCTGGGAGAAAAGGGTGTTTTCGGTTTGCCAACCCATCAAATCCCCGCTGACCTGCCAAAATGTCGACTGCCAGCCCGCTGGTAGCTCGATCAGAATGCTAGAGGTGCTGTCAGCATTTCCGAACAGGTCGTTGCTGAGGTCGGAAGCAAGTAAATTTGCCATTTTTGAGACCCAGCGAGAGGCGACGGGGCCTGAAATCTCATCTCGAAAACTGTGATAGTGGGTCAAAATTGGATGATTTGCCTGCTGGGTTGTCGAGAGAAAATGTGAGATGGCTTGCATAGAAAAAGGGTAGCGGAAAGGCTGTAAATGTGCTGTTTTTGCCCGATTTTCACAGCGAGCGTCCAGCTTTGTGTTCAGGTTTCATTGAAATTCCGCGGAAAGCCCGGATTTCTGCGCTTTTGGACTTGCATAACGTGTCAATTCGTGCACTGTTTTGGGGCCCTTCGCACGCATTCCCTTTATCCTTAATCCGCTTGACAGGTGGAAACGACACGCGTGTAATTCTCGTATTGACCTTTTTGTTACATCTCATCACACAGAGGGGATACTACCGTGTGGAACATTCTGGGTGACGGCCCTATTGAGTGGTCTGACGCCGATGTTGAAGCTCTTCCCTTCTCTGACGGTCCCCTAGCCTGGCAGCAGCACGCACTGTGCGCTCAGACCGACCCCGAAGCCTTCTTCCCTGAAAAGGGAGGCTCGACTCGCGAAGCAAAGGCCGTGTGCCAATCTTGCGAGGTTCGCCAGCAATGCCTTGAATACGCATTGGCGAATGATGAGCGCTTCGGAATTTGGGGTGGCCTGTCAGAGCGCGAACGTCGTCGACTGCGCCGCTCGGCCATCTAATGGCTCGGGGCATCCCCTTTTCGCGGGGGACAGTCGCAGCCATCGTCGTCGCTCGGGGAATGACCCCCGAGCTGCGTTCGCTTCTTGACGCACTAACCGCGCAGAGTCGCGCAGTCGATCACTTGATCGTCTGTGATGTGCGAGCCCCTCGAACCTCTCCTTTGGCCTCGGGTCAGGTCGTCGTTGCTGAAGACCTCCCCGAAAATGCGCTGCTGATCTCAGTTGGGCGTGCGCGCAACATCAGCGATGCCCTCGCGAAGGCCACCAAAGACCATGCGGCCTCTCAGGTAATCACTGCGAGCGATTGGCTGTGGATCCTCCATGATGATTGTCTTCCGGCAGATACCTGCCTGAGGGAACAGCTTGCAGCTACCGAGGCAGGGGCATCTATTGCAGCTGTAACTCCAAAGGTTTTCCGCGCTGATGGGACTCTTGCTGAAGTTGGAATCCACGCGACAGCCTCTGGAAGGCGAGTTCCGCTCGTCCTAGATGGAGAAATCGACCAAGGACAGTACGACGGTGTTACTGACGTTCTTGCCGGTGGTAGTGCAGGCCTTCTGGTGGCTTCCTCCCTCTTTAACCAGGTCGGTGGTTTCGATCGAGCGCTCGGTCCGTACAACGAAGGTCTTGAGCTCTGCTGGAGGATTCACCGAGCAGGCCACCGCATTGTTGCGGCCCCAAATGCCCATCTCACTCACCTGCAGGTCTCCTCACCGCAAAACCTGCGGCGCGCCTCGGCGCTACGAGCTCGACGTTCCAGTGAGTTCTATTTCGCGACTCTCATTGCAAACCCCCTGCTGCTCATTGTTCAGGCTCTGGCTTCGCTACTCTGGATTCCCCTGAGCTGCCTTGCCTTGTTGCTCAGCGCTCGCCCGCGCGCGGCCTATGCTCGTTTCTTCGCATGGCTCGGCCTCTTTGCTCATATCCCACATATTGTGGCTGCACGGGCGCGTCATGCCCGCTGTGCCAGCCAGCCGCGTTCCTCGCTACGCCCGCTGCTCACTGGACGCTTTGATGCTTCTCGCATTCGCCGAACGCACCGTAGCGCTCACGTTATTGAGGAGCAGGCCTCGTGGAAAGATTCGCTTCTTGAACGTCGGAGCAGTGACCTGGCGCCTCGCGTTGTCACGAGCCTTGCGCTCTTCTTGCTCTCTTTGTGGATCTACCGCTCCGATCTGGGATCGATTAATGGGGGAGCCTGGCTCAATCTTCCCGACCGATTCACTGATCTGTGGACCTACGCTTGGTCGGGCTGGTTACCTTCTGGCGATGGCTCTGCACACGCGGTGGACCCTCTTGTCCAGCTTCTCAGCGTGCTGAGTGCTCCACTTGCGCTTTTCGGCATCGCGCCAACGGTACTGCTCTATGTCTTCCTCGTCCTAAGTCCTGCGTGGGCAGCGTGGAATATGGACGTCCTCAGCATGCGCCTGACATCATCGCGCGCGCTGCGAGTAGCGCTGATGTGTCTGTGGGCCTCTCTTCCTAGTGCTCTTTTCGCAATGACCAGCGGAAGACTTGCCTCCCTTGCCGTGCATGTTTTTATGCCCCTGTGGGTGGCCCTGCTCCTTTCCCTTCCGCGTGATCGACATGCCATCTTGCGCCGCGGGTGGACTTGCGCTGCAATCGTTGGGCTGATTATCACCGCCGCTTACCCGCTGCTTGGCATATGCGCACTTGTGCTTTTCTCGCGCAGCCTCAGCCGCGCCACCGCCGCTCTTCCCGGTCTACTCCTGTGCCTGCCCTTCTTTGTTGATGCAATTCTTTGGCGTGCCTGGCCCGCGCTTCTTGCCCCAGCCGAGGCCGCAGCTTCCTATGAGCGCGCCTCCTTCGGCTTGGGAGCGTGGGGTATTCCCGCAGCTTCTTCTGCCGCGTGGCTTGGCGTCTGCGCGCTCCTTCTCCTTAGTCTCTGGCTGGCAACACTGCTGAGCGTCGGTTGTTTTCTTCTTCATTCCCGAGGCTCTTCCTTCTTCCCGCTTTCTCTTCCGGCGCTCGTGGGTATCGCACTTGTGAGCGGTATTGGTGCATTGGCCCTGTCTTACATTCCTGTCGATTCTTCAAATAGCCCGCTTTTTGCGTGGGGTGGACCGTTGCTCAGCGTTCAGGCATTAGCCCTGATCTGCGCTTTATTGCTTTGTGTGAAAGACAACGAAAAGGAAGGAAAAATTACCCGCACAGGATGGAAACTTGTTGCCTGTGTTGGGTTGATCCCACTCCTTTCAATGGCGGCATCCCCTTGGCTTGAGGTACTACCTTCAGCGCAGTGGAGCGCGCGCTCGACCAGCGAACAGGTGCCTCTTGTTTCCCGCTACGCACAAAATTCTTCGCGCGAGGCTCGGGTTCTTGTCCTCAACGTTGGTGCCGATGGCGACCTCGATGCCCGCCTCTGGCGCGGCGCAGGCCCGCAATGGAGTGAGCACTCCAGCGTGGCCTCGTGGGCGGCTCTCCGTGACAGGATGAACAACATCAGCGATCCCGCGCGGAGTGAATTGGGGGAGACAATCGCGACCTTGGTGTCTTTCCCCGACGATTCTGCTTCCCAGCGTTTAGCGCTTCACGGCGTCGATACGATCATTGTGCACTCCGGGGGACCCGCAGCGCCTTCCATTACACAAACGCTGGACAGTGCGCCCGGTATTGAGAAGATCGGTGAAACCGAGGCCGGGAGCGCATGGAGAGTACGTCCAGATGGACGTAAGCCCGCGCGCCTGTGCCTTGCCTCAGAATCGGCCGATTCCCAGTGCGAAGAGCTCGCAAGCGGTGCTATCGGTGCTCGTACACACGTCTCAGGCCCCGGGGTCCTTCGCCTTGCTGAACGGCAGAACTCGCATTGGGTTGCAACTCTTAATGGACAGCGCTTGAACCAAACTGAAGCAACGAATCAGTGGGGAACGGCATTCTCGCTTCCATCCGAGGGTGAGCTCGTGCTGAACTACCGCTCGAACTGGATTCTGGCGTGGAAAGCTGCGTGCGCGCTTGCCGCCACAGTGATGCTTTGCGGGCTTCTTCGAGGGAGGAAGGACGTGGTAGACGATGGTGAATAGAAAACGCATGCTCACTATTGGTGCCATCCCTGCCTCACTGCTACTCCTAGGCACCGCCTCGTGGGGAATAGGCAGAGTCGTGCCTGAGTCCTCACTTCCTGCGCCCCAGGTCGTTCACGCGCGCCCAGAAACCCTTAACTATGCCTGTCCGGCGGGGATTGTCGACCCATTCCACCTTGATGGAGGTGTATCTGCTGCCTCGGTGTGGAATTCCGCCGGGGAGCGTGAGACCAGTGGAGAATGGACAATCCTGCGTGCGGATGCCTCTGCGCACACCCTTCCCACGACGCTTGGTGTGATGGGCCAAAGCGGGGGAGAGCTTCGCGGTCTGAGTATGACGTCATGCCAATTGCCAGCGAATGACCAGTGGAGCGTTCTGGGATCAAGTACCAGTGGCGAAGACTTGGTCGTGACCTTTGCAAATCCTAATTCCTCGCCTTCTGTGGTCACCCTTGAGGGATACGGAGCAAACGGTCCCATTGATGCCAAACCACACCAGATGACGATTCCGGCCCGCTCCACTCAATCTGTCCTGGCGGGGGGACTCTTCCCAGAAGAGAGTGCACTGGCCGTACATATCCACGCCGATGGTCAAGGAGTGGCAGCCTGGGTGCAAAGCTCTGCAATGCAGGGAGAAGTGCCCAAAGGCGTGACAAGCGTGAGTGGAACAAAGCCAAGGGAAGACCAGCTTTTCCTTGGGCTTTCAAAGCAGGGGAGCAGTAGCCTGCGTCTTCTTGTTCCTCCTTCGGCAGCAGATGACGAGGCCGATACTCACGTCGCCTTGAGCTACACCAGTGACGCTGGCACCTTTAATGTGCCGGGTGGGGAATTGGACGTGAGCGCAGGAACGGTCGTTGACGTTCCACTGAACGGAATCACCGATGAACGCTATACCCTGCGTGTTCATGTCGAACGTCCGCTTGTCGCCCAAGTCGTGACGAATAGCGAGCAGGAAGAATATCCCGGAGGACAACGCTGGGGGATGCGCGCGGGTATGAGCTCTGCCCAGGGACTAGTTCACGCTCAACTACCTTCTGCATCAACAGTGGAGGCGCTGGTTCGTTCACGCTTGAGTTCGACGATTCTACGCGGGACTGCGCAAGAGAGCGGCAGTGGAGTAGGTGAGATTTCTTCTCATCTGTTGCTCACCTCTGTGCATTCTCAAAGTGGCATCCAGCTTCAATTGGGAAATGAACAGGTAACCCTCGAAGCGGGAAAGATGGCGATGCTGGATCTTCCCTCGCAGGAGACAAGCCTAGAGTCTCCCAGCGATGTTGCGATTGCAATTGAGGTAGAAGCAAAAACTCCCAGTGGAGTGCTTCGTGCGGTATGGCCGCTGAGCGCGGATGATGTCGAGCAGGCATCGACATCAATTACCGTTCACTAGTGCGCAAAGAGCGGCCTCGTGCTTAACGTATGCTCGTGCTCAAAGCGTGCCTGCGCCAAGCCTGCGTGTGGCCCTTTTGCCACCTTCTAAAGTGCCAATGCGAGGTCGCCAGAACGCTTAGGAGAGGGAATCAAGTTCCTCTGGTGAGATGTAGAGGATATGCGAGACGCGCTCGGCAATAAGTGCGCGCAATGCCGGATAGAGGTCTGCCGGAGGAATCCTCATGGTGATGGGAAGCCGGTAAAGGACAATGCGGTCTCCCAGCCCCTTACGTCGGTCCGCGGGGAAAACACGGGCTAAAACTACCCCGTGGTCTTCCCAAGGAGCTGGATCTGAGGGAGGAACATCCTCGGTTGCAAACTCGATTGTTGCAACCTCAGGCCAGCGCTCGGTGAGCTCGCTAATCACAAGGGCAACGGTCGAATCAAAAGACTCCCGACGCGTTTTCCACACGGGAAGCCCAGGGAAAAGACGCACATAGCGCGGGGTGCGGCCATGGCGGTCATGGGTGCGGGGAAAAGCTGATGGGAGAGCCATACACATAAGGGTATCGCTCAGCTTCCCGCTCAAGCTGATGACCTGCCGACGAAGGGCACGCAATAGGAATAGAAAATGCCGTATTGTAGAGCGGTGATCTCGGTTCGACACTGTTCTAAGCCCGGCTGCTCAAGGCCTGCTGTAGCTACACTCACCTACGATTATTCGGATTCGACTGCTGTTGTCGGTTCGCTTTCAGCGGCTGCAGACCCCAATGCCTATGACCTGTGTGAGCACCATGCAAACAGTTTGACGGTCCCACGTGGGTGGCAGATCGTGCGCCTTCAGACGACCTTCGAACCGGCACCTCCATCGGGGGATGACCTTATGGCTCTTGTCGACGCTGTCCGCCAAGCCGCAGCACACACCCGAAACCGCTCAGAGCGCGCTGATGTCGCGGAAACCCAGACTCCTGCTCAGCCTGCAGCTGCCCCGAAAACGGCTGCTAGGGCCTCGGCACACGCTGAGCTTGGCCCTTTCGCCCAAGCGACCAGCTCTCACGAGGCCGAATCCTCCAGCCCCCTGGATCCAAATTCGCCGTGGGCCCGTCGCCGGGCTCAGTTTAAATTGATCACCGAGGAGCCTTCTTCCGGTCAGGAATAATTCGATCATGAATAAGAGGGCTGCCTGCGTTGTGCTAGACCTCGAAGGGGACTGCTTCCACCTGTTGCCGGCGGGTTTCAAGGATGTCTTGTCGCTTGAGTTCCTTCGCGTACTCCCGGTCGCGCAGAACGACAAGAACCGCTGCAAGGAAACGCTCGGGGTGAATATTGGTTGGCGGCTTGGGTGAAACAAAAGCCGAAACTCGTCCCGCTAAGGACGTTGCGATCGACAGACGTAGCTGGTCGAGAATCTGGCGATTATTGTGCAGAAAATTCATACACTCAAAGTGCAGTTCATCCGGGATCGGAAGGACCTGTGCGTGAGACGCCCACTCAGCACAGTCGGGAGGCATAACCAGAGGTGGATAGAAGACAGCTTCGGGAACCTGAATAACCATGGTCCCTGCTGCGATGTCCCCCAGGCGTGTTGCTCGCGGCGAAAAGACTGTTGACATGAATGACAACAGGCCTAAGAACATGTAGGTTTCCACGATTGCAGTCATTGCACGGACGAAGGAGTGACGTGCGGTGATAATCCCGCCATCCCGACGCACAACTTTTAGGTTAAAGGCCCACTTGCCAAGGGAATAACCGTGGGTGAAGACCTCGATGACAAAGGGGAGGACTACAAAAGACAAGAAAATAATGATAACGAATATTGCCCTCACCAAGGTTTGTGGAAGGCCTTGATCAAAGGTGACAGTAACAAGAATGCAGAAGAGAACGAAAAAAGCTCCAACATACAGGGTCAGGTCTATGAGGAAAGCAGCGGCCCTGACAAAAGGAGAAGCTGGTTTGAGATCGAGTTTGACGCCCTCACCGCTGATGAAAGATTCATCAGAAATTCGTTGGACGTTTACAGGAAGCTCGCTCATGTATGACACTATATCTTGTATGGATATCGACGCACTAAAAGCTTCACATATGCGCCATTGGAATCGTTTTCATCAATTGGCGCATTCGCGTCAATTGACGGGACCGGAAATTGATGAGCTTTCAGTGCTTTATCGGCAGGTCACCGCTGATCTTGCGAAAGTGCGTTCACAAAACCCGGATCAGGATGTTATTTCATATCTCTCTGGTGAGCTCTTGCACGCACGAGCTCGATTGACAGGAACGTCTGGAGCGAGCCTGTGGGCGATTTCGCGTTGGTTCCGTTATGATCTTCCCGCAGCCCTGTATCGGATCCGCTATGTCACGATTGCGATCATGCTCATTTTCATTGCGATGACAGCGTTGCAGACGTGGTGGATCTTGCGTGACCCCGCTGCTCTCTCCATGCTGGGAAGTCCGGAACAGCTGAAGAACTACGCGACAACACAATTTTCCAGCTACTACAGTCAAGACACCAATGCCTCTTTCATGTCCTATGTGTGGACTAATAATGCCTTTATTGCCTTGCGTGTCGTTGCAGGTGGAATCACAGGGTTCTATCCAATTATGGCTTTGTGGGGGAATGCCCAAAACCTAGGAATTTCCGCTGCGGTTGTCATTCACTATGCCGGCCCCGCGCACTTCTTCAGTTTCATTCTTCCCCACGGCATCCCGGAACTTACAGCAATTTGGATCTCAACCGCAGCGGGCTTACGCCTCTTCTGGGCGTGGCTTGTTCCTGGGCGAAAGACTCGAGGCCAAGCGCTCGGCGAGGCAGGGCGCTCGATGATCACTGTTGGTTTGGGAATGGTGATCTTGCTTTTCTTGTGCGGAGCCATCGAAGGTTTCGTCACCCCGTCTAATCTTCCACTGTGGCTGAAGATCACCTGCGGTGTGACCTTGACCGCGGGCGTGTGGATCTACACCTTCGTGGCCGGTGGACGTGCCTATCGCGCGGGAGTGAGCGGCGACCTTGACGAAGACGCCGGTTACGCGACACCTGTGATCTAAGAAAGGCTTAGAGCTTTCCAGCCTTCTTCAATGCAATGTACGTGTCTGCCAGACGTGCAGGCAAGAAGCCCGCATCACAATCAACGACATAAGCGCCAAGTGCGCGAGCATCATTGGCACCAGCATCAAGGTCGCGGATTGTTGCACTTGCCGCGGCAGCAGTGAAGGCAGAAGCTGCGTCGCTCCAATCGCGTTCCATTCGGCCAAGCTCGGGGTCGCGTGCGCCCGCGACAACTACTCGGTGACGCTTGCTGAGCGCGGCAATTGCCTCGGAAAAATCTGCGTCTGTAGCTGCGGGAGGGATCTCTGTCAGAAGGACGACAAGCCCCGGGTGATGCATACGCTTCTCAACCGAGGAGACGACCATCTGCCAATCCAGTGGGAGAAGGGAAGGCTGGACGCGCGAGAAAGCCTGCGCGGCCTCGCTAATCAAATTCCCCCCACGTGCCTGGGCAAGATCTTCGTGAATACTGCGGTCCAGAGCAAGCAGATGAACTTGATCTCCGGCGCGGTCAGCCAGAACCCCCAGCAAGAGTGCCGCCTCGATCTCAGCATCCAAACGAGGTGCAACCCCCAACTCGACCAGGTCCTTGTCTCCCAAGTCTTTTTCCTGAGGCTCGCCCAAGAGCATTGCCCCCGAACGACCGGTGTCGACAACGATCATGACGTGACGGTCGCGTTCGGGACGCCACGTGCGCACAACCAAATCTTTTGAGCGCGCCGAGGCTCGCCAGTCGATATCGCGCGGATCGTCTCCGCGGACGTACTCGCGCAAGGAATCAAATTCCGTTCCCGGGCCTCGAAGAATCGTGGCAGTTGTTCCCTCAAGCTCATGGAGACGCGCAAGCCGAGAAGGAAGAAGACGCTTCGCGCGGAACGGAGGAAGCGCGGTCAGGGTCAGTGGCGCTGCAATCGAGGTCTGACGGGCGGCCATTCGCAGAGGACCCCAGGAGCGAATCGTCACGTAGTCGGCGCGAACGCTTCCACGACGCTCCAGTTGCAAGATCGTCGTCAGCGGCGTCGGAACATCTGCTTCGAGCTCACACGAATGTGAATAGGGCATGGGGTGTGCCGAGGGTGGCCACGCGTCCCTCACATCGACGCGCATGGGGAGCGCCGAGCGCAGAGAAAGGCGCGAATGGCCGGGAGAATCCATTGCGATAGGAGTGTCAATGGAGCGCTCAATGACCAACTGCCTGGGGGAAGGCGCAAGGTAAGCGTCAAAGGCCCACAGGCATGCGCACAGAACAACCCACCCGACAATGAAACCCCATGTCGGGAAGAAAAACAGTGGAATGACCCCCAAGAAAATGGGGATACTCGCGCGCCAAGACAGTGCCATCAGCGAGGAACCGGGACCTGCTCGAGGATCGAGGCGATGACAGAGTGAGCGTTCAAGCCTTCCAATTCTGCTTCCGCCTTCATGCTCAGGCGGTGTGCAAGAACCGAGTCAGCCATTGCCTTGACATCATCAGGAGTGACGAAAGAACGTCCCTGAAGGAACGCCCAGACGCGGCACACGCGAAGCAATGCGGTTGCGCCACGGGGAGAGACACCGATGCGGACAGCGGGAGAGGTGCGGGTCGCGCGGATCAGATCGACCATGTAGGTCAAAACCGCGGGGGAGACCTCGATGTGTTCTGCCTGTTCGCGAGCCGTCAAGATATCCGAAGCATTTGCGACCGGGTGCAGATCAGCACTGCCCAAATCCAGAGGATTGAAACCATTTTGGTGGCGAAGAAGAATATTGAATTCGTCCTCGCGCGAGGGCAGGGGCAGGTCAAGCTTGAGTAGGAAACGGTCGAGCTGGGCCTCGGGAAGGGGATAGGTGCCCTCGTATTCGACAGGGTTCTGGGTAGCGATCACCATGAAGGGCGAGGCCAGCGGGCGGGTATGACCATCGACGCTGACCTGATGTTCTTCCATAGCTTCCAAGAGCGCAGATTGAGTTTTGGGGGGAGTACGGTTAATTTCGTCTGCTAGAAGAAGATTGGTGAAGATCGGTCCTGGGCGGAACTCGAACTCGCTCTTGCCGTTGTCCCATACCAAAGAACCCGTGATATCGGCGGGCATAAGGTCTGGGGTGAATTGGACACGCGTCATGGTCAAATCGATGCATCGAGCAAGGGTGCGAACCAAAAGCGTCTTTGCAACGCCGGGGACGCCTTCAAGCAAGACGTGTCCATCGGCTACCAGGGCGATGATCAGGCCGGTGAGTGCGCCTTCTTGGCCGACGACTGCCTTGCCAATTTCCGAATGCAGGGAAACCAGAGCGTCACGGGCATCACGCCCCTGGGGCGGTAGTTCGGGGCTTGTCATTGATACTCAATCTCCTGTGTGAGCGCGGATAGTGCTTCGGCCAATTCGACCAGTTCAGAGTTGTTTGTTGGGGGCGGACCCCACAGTAAATCACTCACGCGCGCGGTCAGCAATCCTCGCGCTGCAAGTGCGTGTTCTAGGGTGGCTCGCGGTGCTTTCGGGTCGATTCCCAAACGCTTGGCGATTGTCGTTACGGCCTCGATGCGCAAGAGGCGCGCCGCGTGAGCATGTTGTTTCTGCGTTGCCATGAGACGTCCGCGGCCCTTCGTTGTCTCTGATGAAGGGACATAAGAGGGCAGATCTTCGGGGACCAGACGTCCCAATCGTTGGCCTCGAGAAAAACCGATGACGGTAATTCCGATGCCGATCAGCGAAAGGATTGGGATTAGCCACTGGGGCTCAAGAGTGTCAACCTTGTCGCTGGCTAGGACATTGTCTTTGCTCCCGTCATACCAGTAGATGGTTGGTTTCTGCGCCATCGCATTGATAAGAAGTGCGGCATTGCCATCACTATCAACCCATTGATTTGATGCGATAGCTCCATCGGCGATGATTGCGCGGAAATGATCACCCTCGTTCTTTTCAAGGTAGGCGTAGGCGTCATCTACGGGGAAGCACGTGGTCCATCCAGCTTCGGTAGTGGTAACAAGCTGTCCGCTGTTATTGAGCAGAGTTTGAGCTTTCTGAGCAGGTTCAGATGCGCATTCTGCAGAGAGGATTTTCGTCGCATTTGTCGTCTTTGAAGTCATCACTTCGACGGAAGGGGTATCAAGATCTGAACCGTAGTGAGAGAGAAGATAGACAACTCGATGAACTTTCTCATCGATGGCTTTTGCGGTGGCGTCAGGCATGTAGCCAGGATAGGTAATAACAGCAGTCGAGTCCGGTGTTGAGCGTGCAATGAGCTCGCGTGCGGAGCTGACTTTGACGACCTTAATTCCGTGGTGACGCAGCGTTTGGACAAGAGCTTGAGCGCCAGAATCCCCAGGGTTATTTGGCGAGAGGGTTTCGCTGTCTTTTTGGTAGCGGGGGATCAACGCTGTTGCGATGACAAATAACAGTCCCAAAAAGATGATGATGACCAGCGGACGCATTCGCGTCCAACGCTGGCGAGCAGTCGGCGAAACGACAGTGCTTTGAGTTGCTTTCATGCGTGCACTGCCTGCTTCTTGTTCTGTGAATAGGCAGCAATAAGCTGGTCCATCCCCGCGCAGTCCTCTGCGCTTGCGTGGCCTTCACCGTAACGTACCGAGGCGAAGACGGAAGTCGCGGAGGTAATGGGGGCAGTGAGGAAGGGAAAAGCATTTTGAGCTGCTCGGCCAGCCTCGTCCGCTGTAAGACCGGGAGTATCGCGAAGAATGCCGTCGCGAGCTAGGTAGAGCACGAATAGTCGATAAGACCAGATCAGCGTGGCATCGAGATCTCCGCTTGCGCGAGCCTCGTCAATCCGCTTCATGACATCGCGCAGCGAAAGCGTGGAATCGGAGTCAAACACAGCAGTTCGTCGCATGCGGCGGCGCAGGCGGATCGGGTGGGTGATAACGATGATTGCGATGATCGCGAGAATCACGAACAAGAGGAAGATAAAGAAACCTTCAATGGGGAAACCGACAGGTGCAGCCTTACTGGCGCCGCTCACGAGGTGTTGAATAAGCCAGTTGAAGAAGCGTGATAACGCGGAAGGTGGGGTGGGTAGGTAGTCGGGACGCGAAAGCTCCGCTGACACCCATGCGCGAGCTTCCTCGTCGTCGGGTGTCAGCGGAGCCTCACAGAAAAACATCAGGCGCGAGAAGCTTCCTGAGCAATCATGGGAGCAAGGTTCTCCTTGCGCATGCGCTCATCCAGGTACATCAGAGTGTAGAAGGATGATTGAACCGGGATCACAACTGCCGACAGCAGTGCGCTCAAGAAGGCCGAGAAGGCGACGAGCAAGCCAACCGAGTCAGCTGCAGCGGCTCCAACGCCCAGAATTGCACCGACGATGCCGCCCAGAACTGCGGAGATCAAACCGGTGACGATACCGATGAGCCAGATGCGGCCCAGGATTCGCCAGAAGGAGCCCTTCGACAGAGACCAGGAACGCTTCATGGCATCGACCGGGCCGAGTCCCTCAAGGACGACTGCACTGGAAGTGAATGCGAACTTCACGGTCAAGAAACAGGCGATCACGATCAGAGCAACGATCATGAGGAAGATGATCGCAAAGGCTCCACCAATACCGGCACTTGCAGAATCGTAGCTACGAGCCGAAGCTGCGTTAACAACCACAAGGATGAAGGGGATCATGAAGACCAGCAAGACTACCACGATCGCCACGAATTCAATGATGCCGATGAGAAGGGTTGCCAGAAGAACCGGGACAAAGCGCGGCGAGAAACGGTGCCATGCGTCCGCGGGAGAAGACTTACGTCCGAGGACTGCATCCCACACCGTCAGTGCAAGCATGCCCGAGAGGAACGCGGTTGCGAGCAGGGTAAGCCCGCTTGTTACGAAGGAACCCATGCTGCTGCCCAGCGAGTAGACCAAATCGTTGGCATCTCCGGAGGACAGTGCGCGCGTCAGTGACGACGTCGAAGAGGAAGCGAAGAAAGCCTGAACAAGACCGACGACCGCCATAATCGCAAAGGCGAAACCAAACATGGTTTGCGGGTTGACGCGAACCGCCTGGAAGGCGCCATTGAAGAGCTCGCCAACGGTTAGCGGACGGAGCGGGATAATTCCGGGCTGCGCAACGGTCCATGCGGTGCCGCCCTGAGTCTGGGTGCCCTGCCATGCGGCATCGGGCTGAGGCGCCGCGCCCCACTGCTGCTGGGGCTGTGCGGGCTGCTCGGGTGCTCCCCAAGGCTGCTGAGCCTGCTGGGGCTGTGCGGGCTGCTCGGGTACTCCCCAAGGCTGCTGAGCCTGCTGGGGCTGTGCGGGCTGCTCAGGTGCACCCCAAGGCTGGTGAGCCTGAGGAGTCTGAGGAACTTGGGGTGTTGAGGGAACAGAGCCCTGGGAGGGATTCTGAGAAGAAGATGACTGGGGTGCCCACGGATCATTCGTGGGAACGCCCTGAGGATCAGACATTATTACTCCTATATAGGTGACACGTGTCTTCCTGAATATTGTGCCATGCATTCAACTAATCAGAAAGAACTGAGGAAGTAGTCAGCGAGTCTTCAGCGTTTCTTATGTTGATAAAATTCGCCGCGTCTTTTCGACACACCTGTCAGTTTCGTGACACAATCGTTACATGAGTTCACGGATCCTGGTCGTTGACGACGATGTCGCGCTTTCCGAAATGATCGGAATCATGCTTCATGCTGAAGGTTTTGAGGTTGCTGATTGTGCAGATGGAGCGCAAGCCCTTGATGTTTTCCATGAAGTTTCACCGGATCTTGTCCTTCTGGACCTCATGCTTCCAAACGTCGATGGGATTGAAATCTGCCGTCAGATTCGCCGAGAATCCGACGTGCCTATTGTGATGCTGACTGCTCGATCAGATACAACAGATGTTGTCGCCGGTCTTGAAGCCGGGGCAGACGACTACGTTCCTAAACCTTTCAAGCCCAAAGAACTAGTCGCGCGTGTTCGAGCGCGACTGCGAGGGCGAGATGACAGTGGTGAAGAGCTGGTTCGTCTTGGGGATCTTGTCATCGATGTTCAGGGCCATAGTGTGCATCGTGGTGGCCAAGAATTGCCTTTGACACCACTTGAATTCGATCTGCTCGTGACTCTTGCGCGTTCCCCGTGGAAGGTATTCTCCCGCGAAGAGTTGCTTGAGTCTGTGTGGGGCTACCGCCACGCTGCAGACACTCGCTTGGTGAACGTCCATGTCCAGCGTCTGCGTTCAAAAGTCGAACGTGACCCGGATAATCCCGAGGTCGTTGTGACTGTCCGCGGAGTAGGCTACCGCGCCGGCAACGCCTCGTCATGATAGGTGGAGATGGGGGAGTGCTTTCGACGCCCCCTGTTCCTGAGTCTCATGTTGCGCCACTGGAGCGCATACTTCTTTTTCTTCAACGGCTCTTCCGGCCTCTTCGACAGTGGCGTGGTTGGGAACGTATTTCTCAGTGGGAAGCTCTCAGAGCAATTCGTAATTCCGCTTCTTTGCGTGCGGCTTCCTACCTCGCTGCGGTGTCGATGGTGCTCATCCTTATTGCAGGAACAATTGTTGCGACTCAACTGCGCAGTAGCGTTTTTGAATCTCGACGAACCGCAGTACTTTCAGATGCGGCTTTGCGTTTTTCAACTGCGCAATCGGTTTTTGACCAGTCAACAGCCAGCACTCCCGATCAGATTCAAGAATCAACCCGACAGCTTGCAACCTCCTTACGTGTTTCTGCCTCGGGTACTGGGGCGGTTTCTGTCCTGCTCTTGCGCTCGCAATCGCAATCGCAATCGCTTCGGATCAATGAGATTGTTGACCCCACGGTCTTAGGTGTCATTAGTGAAGAGATGAAAAATGCCGTAGCGGAATCAACGGATCCCCAATGGCAATCAGTCTCAATTCCTTCCGCGCGTGATGCGAACCAGCGCGTACCTGCAATCCTTGTGGGGAGAAACGTTCAGGTACCGCGAGCAGGAACCCACCAGCTGTATATCGTTTATTCGCTTCAAGCAGACCAAGAGCGCATTGACACCGTCATGGGAATCTTGATCTTCGCCGGGATTCCGTTCTTGCTGTTGATTCCGATCATCACCTTCATCTTGATCTATCACATCTTGGGACCGGTACGTCGTACTGCAACAGCGGCAGGAAAGCTTGCTGAGGGAAATCTTGATGTTCGAATTGACAGCAGTGATGCCCGCGGTAGCGATGAGATGGCAAATCTTGGGCGTGCCTTCAATAACATGGCTGAATCGCTTGAGAAGAAAATTGATGAATATGACGAGCTCTCTCGGCTCCAGCAGCGCTTCGTCTCTGATGTCTCTCATGAACTCCGTACGCCGCTGACGACCATTCGTATGGCGGAAGAAATGATCTGGGATCAACGTAAGAATTTTGATCCCGTGACCACTCGGAGTGCAGAACTGCTTCATGAACAGGTTGAGCGCTTCGATTCCATGCTGGCTGATCTCCTAGAGATCTCGCGTCACGATGCGCAATCTGTCGACCTCGCTGCGGAAAGCATTGATCTTCGAGGCTTGGTCACGCGCGTTGTTAACGCAAACAGTGAGCTTGCGCAGCGCTTGGGAGTCGAGGTTATTGTCAATGCGCCGACGCATCATTGCACAGCAGAAATTGATGACCGACGTATTGAGCGTGTCATTCGCAATCTCTTGGTGAACGCTTATGAACACGCAGAATCTCGACCAGTTGTTGTGACCATCGCTTCGAATGAAACCGCTGTCGCGGTACGCGTACGTGACCATGGCGTTGGCATGGAACCGGCAACGGTTGAGCGAGTTTTTGACCGCTTTTACCGTGCGGATCCTGCGCGAACACGAACCACTGGAGGAACAGGTCTCGGGTTGGCCATTTCCTTGGAAGACGTTGTTCTTCACGGAGGAACACTAACTGCGTGGGGTGAGATTGGAGTCGGATCCTCTTTCATGATGACCCTTCCCAAGAAAGTCGGGACAGCAATTTCAAGCGATCCCTTAGAACTGTGGGAAAAGGAGTGAAGATGAATCAGCGACTGTATCTTGCTGTAGTGGCTATTCTCAGCAGCCTTTCTCTGGCCGCCTGCACTTCTTTGCCAACTTCCTCCTCACCTTCGCCTTTCGATGTCGATGCCCCTAATGCTCAGCCGGTTGATTTGGCAGCGGGCGGTCCTGTGGCTGATGCGGATCCGGAAAGCTTGCTCAGCAGTTTTCTTTTGGCCTGTGCCGCGGGAGCTTCAGACGACTACGCAACCGCGCGTCTTTTCTTAACCAGCTCCTCCGCACAGACCTGGGACCCGCATAAGTTAGTGACGATTTATTCGACGGATTCAACCCCGAAGGTGTCTTACTCCTTTGACCCCTCGAAGACGGATACTCTGAATGCATCGATCACGGCTACCGGCGTGGGCTCTGTTGACCAAAATGGTGTCCTTTCCCCGGCAGAAACTTCCTCACTTGAAGCGCGCTTCCACCTGGTTCGTGAGAATGGCCAGTGGCGTATTGACGCGCCTGCGGATGGGGTCGTTGTTTCTCAGGCATCATTTACGGCCTCACACGAGCTTGTTTCGCTGATGTTTCTTTCAGCGACCGGCGATTCTCTGATTGCTGATCCGCGCTGGTATCCCACGCGCCGAGTCGAAACTCATATGCTCGAGGGACTCATCGCTGGACCGCAGTCACATCTCTCCGATGCCCTAGTGAATGCAATCCCCTCGGGCACCTCGATTTCAGCCGGGGGTATTGAGCTCTCTGACCACGTTGCGAAGGTGTCTTTGAATGGAACGCTTCCCAGCGATGATCGTGGAAAACAGTTGATGGCGTGGGAGATTTCCCAAACCCTCCAGCGCTCGGGCCGCGTGAATTCTGTCGAAATTAATGTCGGGGGAGAGGCTCTTCCTTCCTCAGGGCTTCCTTCCCAGCCGTCCTTTGATCTTGATTCAGCGGTTGCTTTGAACTCGAATGGTTTGGTTCGAATTGACGGGCGTAGCGTTTCGACCCGGATTCTTCCCATTGCGCCTTCGTCGTCTGCCTCGCTTCCTGCGGTCTCTCCAACCTCTTCCTCCTTGCTCGCTTGGCGCGAGGATGATCGTCTTGTTCTGGTGGATTCCTCAACCAATGCGACGCGGGTAGTGGACGGGTCTGAAGGTCAGTATTCGCCTTCTATCGATCGTTTCGGATGGGTGTGGGACATTCCTCGGGGAGGGAACTTAAGGGCCTCGCGAATTGACGGGCAGAACTTGGCGATCGCCTCGGAAAATCAATCCCTGAACGGGGTGAGTGCGGTGAGGGTCTCTCCCGATGGCGCGCGCGCACTTTTGCTCCGCCAGGTTGGTGGCTCCACAAGTGCCTGGATTGCCGGAATTGAGCGCCGAGGCAGTGGCGAGCCGATCGCGCTCACTGACCCCGAGCCCCTGGCTGGCTTGTCGACCGGTGTCGATGATGTGTCGTGGGCGGGGCGTTCTACGGTTGTTGCCGTGCGTCAAGGAGGTCTTCGCGCGGGTAATGATCAGGTGGATGAAGTTTCTTTGGTGACCGTACCCGTCGGTGGTTTCCCCTCGGTTCTTGCCCTTCCCACGGGGACTCAGCGACTGAGTGCAGGCTCCTCTTCAGCAACGATGGTGATCCGCGGGAAAGACGGCAATTATCAGGTTCGTTCCGGGGCGCTATGGCAGTCTCTTGAAGGGAACCTTCGCGACGTAAACTTCCCCGGCTGAATCGTTTTCTCCACAGATTGCCTGTGTGGCCAGCGTGTGCTTTCTTTTCGTGTTGATCTTCCTTTATGGGAGTTTTTCACGAGGCCGCGCGGGAGTTGGCCAGTTTGTGTATCCCCAGCAGTTGCGCTGGCTGTGGCGCGTGGGATCAGACACTGTGTGACCAATGTTTTGGGTTATCACAGTCCTTCGTGCCGACATGGGAAGTTATTGATTCGGATTGGGCAGAATATCCGCTGTGGTCGCTGAGTGAATACTCCGGATCAATGCGGTCCATTATTTTGGCCGCAAAACACTCCGGGCGCGTAGATTTGTCGCCTTTTCTTTTCGAATGTGGAAAAACTATCGGCGATGCCCTGGGAAAGAGCGGGATGCTTGAGGTGGGTCAGCCCCATGCATGTTTGTGGATTGTCCCTGCACCATCCAGTTGGAAACGACGTTTCTTTGGTCATCCAGTAACTTCCCATATTGCCCATGGTGTGGCTCAAGGAATTCGTTTATCGGCGCCGGTTCCGGTAGCGGTTCGTGATATCTGCAGGTTAGACCCCTGGGTCTCTTCGCAGGCGGGAAAGAACTCAGATAAGCGCAGAGAAGCTCGCCATGGCCACATGTATGTATCAACACCAATTCCTCAGGATGTGGGACTTGTAGCGGTCGATGACGTTGTTGCAACTGGGGGAACGATGAGCGAATTGTTCCGTGTTTGCGGGAAGAACTGGGTGGCTGGGGCGTGTATTGCACGAGCGCGAAGATAGTGTCGCTCTATGATGCAGATCACCGTATCTGCTATACTCGATGCATCTCTTCCAGTGATGGGTTTCCATCACATGCTGATCGGGGGTGGTAGTTCAAGACACTCCGGGGCAATGACGTCGCCGGGTTTTCGATCGCGACTGTGGTCGCATTTCATGATGTGGAGAGAAATATGGACATCACAGTAGCTGCACGTAATGCAGAGATTCATCCGAACTTCCGCGCATACATCGAGGAAAAGCTTGCGAAGGTTACGCAGTTTTATCCTCGTGCCCAACGGGTTGATGTTGAGTTAACCCACCAGAAGAATCCGCGTCAGGCTGACACAGCAGAGCGGATTGAACTAACAGTCTTTGGTAAAGGCCCAATTATTCGAGCAGAGGCAGAATCTGCAGACCGCTACGCCGCGGTCGATATTGCCGCAGGAAAGCTATTTGAGCGCCTTCGCCGTATGCGTGATCGAGCAAAGGATCACCACCGCACGGAAGAAATTCTGGCTCCCGATTTAGATGTTCTTCCCGCAAGCGTTGGGGAAGAAGAGGAGCTTGCTGAACAGGCTCCGACATCTTTGAAGAGTGCGGGGGATCTGAAAGTCGGAGAAGCTCGCGAGGAGCAGCTGGGAGATAGTCCGATTATCGTCCGCCAGAAGGTTCATGAGACGGTGCCTATGAGCGTTGATGAGGCATTGAATCAGATGGAACTGGTGGGGCACCCCTTCTTCCTCTTTGTCGATGAAGAAACGATGCAGCCCTGCGTCGTCTACCATCGCCACGGCTGGACCTATGGTGTTCTGCGCCTGAACGCGACGGTTCTCCAAACTGGCGAATAATACTCGCACTTGAGGGGTGTGGGGAGTCTGCTTCGGCAGGCTCCCCACACCCCTCAAGTTTTCATTTACCAGCGGATGGGTCTTCTTCTTGCGAAAGAGAACCCAAGGCTTGGTTGAGTGGATCGTAGTGCGCGAAGACAGCGCGACGGTATCCCTCAAGATCGCCATTTTCTGCACTGACCAGCATAGCCTCGTGAGCGCGAGCAGTTTCCGGAAGGCCTTCAAAACCCCGATGGATCTGTGGCAGAGCCATCATGTGAATCATCCACATGGCATTGACCAGCTGCTCGGCAAGGGGGTTGTTGATCTTCTTCAAGAGTTCGGTGTGAAATTCAATGTCTTCGTCCATGAAGAACTCGCTGCGCTGGGCCTTTGAGATCATTTGGTCGACCAGTTGATGAAGATGATCGTCATGCGTGCCTTGAAGCGCCTGGATTGCCTCGCTTGCCAAACCTAAATCCAAAACTTGGCGGACCCGCAAAACCTGGGACAAGGCCTCGGCGGAATCAGGAGCGGTAGAGGAGCGAAGGAAAACGGTCTTGATCAAGGGGCGAAGTGTCATGTCGCCGACAAAAGCACCGCGTCCTTGCTGGACATCAACAATCTCAAGAGCCTTGAGCTGGCGCAGTGCCTCGCGTACTGATGAACGTGATACACCTAGCGAATCGCATAGAGCGGACTCTGTGGGCAGAGGATCTCCGGGTTGTAAGTGATTAGCGACGATGTACTGTTCGATCGCTTCCATCGTTGTTTCGGTGCGCGAAAGTAGTGTTGGAGCCGGCGACTGTATCGCGCTCCGGTGTGCGAACACTCCAGCGTCGGGGTGAGGCGATTGAATTTCGGACATGGCTTAGACTCTTTCGCACCTGGGGACCTGCTCCTCGTCGTAGAAGAGAAGATCGCGAGGTTGTGCGCATAGACCCATTTCTACGCGCGTAATTTCCTGACTCGTACAGCGTACCATTGCTTGCGCGCCAAGTTGTCGGATATCAGTTGTCGGGTTGATATTGCATCACTGATGAACAACTTCAGAACAATCGGCTTGCAGAGAAAAATGACACGGTGGCCCGGATGAAGTCGAAAGCGCCGGCGGAAATTCGTAGACTAGGAGAAGTGTGCTAGACGCACGCCCGGATCATCCGGTCACAATCCCAGGAGTCCCCGTGTCCATTATTGACAAGATCCTCCGAGCTGGAGAAGGACGTACCTTGCGTCAACTCGACCGGCTCGCCTCGCAAGTTGATGCTCTTCAAGATGACTTTGAAGCCCTCACCGATGAGGAATTGCGCGGAAAAACAGAGGAGTTCAAAGAGCGCCTCAATGAAGGCGAAACCTTGGATGACATCCTGGTTGAGGCTTTTGCAACCGTTCGTGAAGCAGCGTGGCGTACCCTGCGTCAGCGTCCCTTCCATGTTCAGGTCATGGGTGGTATTGCCCTGCACCGAGGCAACATCGCCGAAATGAAAACCGGTGAAGGTAAGACGCTAGTCGCGACTATGCCCTCCTACCTGCGTGCGCTGACCGGTAAGGGCGTTCACGTCGTGACCGTGAACGATTATCTAGCGAAGTACCAATCTGATCTGATGGCCCGCGTCTACAACTTCCTGGGACTCACCGTGGGCTGCGTGCTGGTTGGACAGGAGCCGGAGGAACGCCGCGAGCAGTACAACGCGGATATTACCTACGGAACGAATAACGAATTCGGCTTCGATTACCTGCGTGACAACATGGCGCAGCGTCCAGAAGATATGGTCCAGCGTGGACACAACTTCGTGATTGTCGATGAGGTCGACTCGATTCTGATTGACGAGGCCCGTACCCCTCTGATCATTTCAGGCCCCGCATCCGGCGATGTCAATCGCTGGTACACGGAGTTTGCTCGCATCGCGAATATTCTGGTTCGCGACGAGGACTACGAAGTCGATGAGAAGAAGAAGACCATCGGTGTCCTTGAACCCGGTATCGACAAGGTTGAAGATCAACTGGGTGTCGAGAACCTCTACGAAGCAGCTAATACTCCGCTGATCGGCTTCCTCAATAACGCGATTCGTGCAAAGGAACTTTTCCATCGCGATCGCGATTACATCGTCGACGGGGGAGAAGTCCTGATCGTCGACGAACACACTGGTCGTGTGCTTCCTGGGCGTCGTTACAACGATGGTATGCACCAAGCGATCGAAGCGAAGGAAGGCGTGAAGATCCAGGCTGAAAATCAGACCCTGGCAACCATTACTCTTCAGAACTACTTCCGTCTGTACCCCGAGGGTTCGCGTTCGGGTATGACCGGTACTGCAGAAACCGAAGCTGCAGAATTCGCCTCGACCTACAAGATCGGTGTTATTCCGATTCCGACGAACCGTCCGATGATTCGTAAGGATCAGGGCGACCTGGTCTACCCGACCGAGGCCGGCAAGTTCCGAGCGATCATTGACGATATTGAAGAACGCCACGCGGCTGGACAGCCGGTTTTGGTTGGTACCGCATCGGTTCAAAAGTCCGAGCTTTTGTCGCGGATGCTCAAAGAACGTAAGATTCCACACCAGGTTCTGAACGCTAAGCAGCATGCGCGTGAAGCTCAGATTGTTGCAATGGCTGGCCGTAAGGGCGCAGTGACAGTTGCGACAAACATGGCCGGTCGTGGTACCGACATCATGCTCGGTGGAAACTCTGAGTTCCTTGCTCAGGCGAACCTTGCTGCTCGTGGGCTGGACCCGAAGGCTGACGCAGAAGAATACCGTCGCACGTGGCCGGAAGCCCTTGCCGAGGCCGAGGCCGCAGTCGAGGCCGAGCGCGAAGAAGTTCGCGAGCTGGGCGGTTTGTATGTGCTGGGTTCGGAGCGCCACGAGTCCCGCCGTATCGACAATCAGCTTCGAGGCCGTAGCGGTCGTCAAGGTGATCCCGGTGAGTCTCGCTTCTACCTGTCGATGGAAGATGACCTCATGCGTCTCTTCTCCTCAGGCCTCGCGCAGCGCATCATGGCCTCGGGTGCTTACCCCGAGGATCAGCCGCTCGAAAATCGTATTGTTACCCGTTCGATTGCCTCCGCACAGCACCAGGTTGAGGCTCGTAACTTCGAGATTCGAAAGAACGTCTTGAAGTATGACGATGTGATGACTGACCAGCGTGAGCTGATCTATGAGCAGCGCCGTCGCGTCCTGCAAGGCGAGGATTTGGGACCTCAGATGAAGGGCTTCATGGAGTCCTTGGTGTCTGGGATCATCGCTGAAAAGACTAACGGTCTGTCGCCTCGTGAATGGAACCTCAAGGAACTGTGGGACACCCTGCGCGGTTACTACCCGCCCTCGGTTACTCCCGAGGAAGTCGAGGAGCAGTATGGCGGGCAGGGCTCACTGACCCGCGATGACTTGATGCGCGAGGTCTTGGGTGACATTGAAACCCAGTACCAAGAAGCAGAAGAGCAGCTTAACCACAACCCTCTGGCCATTCAGCAGCTCGGTGATGAACCGATGCGTACGCTGGAACGACGAGTGGTGATTGCAACTGTTGATCGCCTCTGGCGTGAACACCTCTACGAGATGGATTACCTGAAGGAAGGTATCGGTCTTCGTGCGATGGGTCAGCGTGATCCTCTTGTCGAATATAAGGACGAGGGCGCGCGGATGTTTAACACGATGATGGATCGCATTCGTGAGGAAAGCGTTCAGCAGATCTTCTCCTACGCGCGTCAATTCCAGCTGGCGTATGAGCAGGCTCGTGAGCGCGCGGCGGTTGAAGAGCAGGCAGAGGGTGTATCCGAGGCTCAACTCAGCGAGGATGCGCGCCGTAAAGCTGCTGAGACCGAAGAGCGGGCTATTGAGCGTTCCGCATCCGTTATGGGCGATGTGGGACAGGAAAAGACTTCTGCGCGTCTGAGCTATTCTTCGCCAGATCAAGACGGTGAGACGACCTCAACAACAGAGGGGACCAATCGTGCTCAGCGTCGCGCGGCAAAGAAGCGTAAGAAGCGCTGATCGACCGCTGTGAGATTGTCTGTGGCGGCATGCACCACGCGGTGCATGCCGCCATTGCTTTATCTGCGCTCTTCTTACAGGACGTCCAATGCGGTGACAATCCATCTGTTTTTAAAAGTCTGCAGACGCATGGAGATGACGTGTCTGCCTTCTCCTTGTGCGATGATCACGCAGGATTCGATGACCGTTGCTGAAGTTTGGCTGATATGCCATTGAATGGGGTGGCAGGGCTCGCGTCGAAAGCTTCGTGGATCCCTGTCGATGATGGTGACAAGTCGTTGGTAGAGAGGCGGAACCAACCACCTCCGGAGTTGCTCGTAGGGACGAAGGTGGAGAAGGACCTCCATAATGCCTCGAGCTAGTCCGATCGACCACTGGCATAGGTTCGTAATTTCTTGTTCTTGTGGGATCAGAGGATTATCTGCATTGAGATACGAACTCAGCGTTGTTGGGCTATTGACGGGGGTGTCTCGCGAAAGGTCCCAGCTGATTCGGAAAGCGTGGTCTGCTGGTGGGGTCAGTACTCTCGACTGTCGTGGCATTGTCAAGACTCCTTGGGCGGCTGTATTCATGGGGGAGGCGCCTCGTCTTTGGGGCGGATACTGTGGAGTCTTAAGGAATTAAGTTGAGCTGTCAATCCAACTATAAAATGCTTGTGTATGCGAAATGCCTGCTAACGAAAGCGCTATCGCCCATGGGCAACGCCTGGTTTTATCAATTTTTATACGAAAGTGTGGTCGCTCGAGTAGACGTATGCGTCAGAGGCAACAAAATAAGCATCTTCTCAATCTCAGCAAAAATTGGGAAAACGTGCAGTTACTGATGGGAAAACATCCAGATTTAGGCTTGTGAATAAGCAGTTTTTTGCCGTGAAAAGATCTAGGATTATGCGTCCTTCGCATGAAAAAGTGGGCAGAGGAATCTCTGCCCACATCTGATATCTCCTAGGGTTATGCGGTATGGCTCAAGCGTGCACGTGAATGCTCGTATTGGGTTTGGATAAATTCTTCGAGGACGGATTCTTCAACACGCCACATGCGCTTTCCTCCCAATTGAATGGCCGGTAGCTCGCCGGAATTCACCAGTGAGCGCGCAGCGGAAAGCGTAATGTTGAGTGTCTCGGCGACCTCGGCGAGAGTGAGGAATCGTTGATTCATGCCTTCAATCATGCCATTTTTTTCGGGATTTTTGGAGTCTATAAAGCGATTACTTTTGAGCTATTTGTGCAGATGAAAGCCTATTGATTGCGCTTCGCTGGAATCATGGGTGATCGATTAAGTTCGGACAATGTCACACATGTCAATTCAATTGGTGCCACTTCGTTGCGTTTAATGTCATTTCGTTCTTGTTGAACATGTCTTTAGATGGATACGGGTGGCTTAAGACAGCGCGCACTTTCGTGCATAAACTGGTGCTATGCGAATCTATTACCCCGTTCTTGCTCGCGAATTGGAAGAGGGGAACTTGGCGCCCCGGCCCGCCTACTGCGTTGACCCTTCCTCTTCGCTGCGCGGTGAAGATTTAGAACTTGCCGAAGATGATGCGCGCGACTTAGCTGCCCTCGATTCTTTGGCGCTACTACGCGATGAAGAAGGCGCGCTCAGTCGTTGCATTATTGCTGCAGATATCGAGGGCATTTCCGTTGCGCCCTACGATGGCGAGGTTGCTCAGACACAGCCCTGCGCTCCAGTTCAAAGCCATATTGCCGCCTACTTTATCGATCATCCCGATGCTTCAGAGAAGGTGCGCGCAGTACTTGACGCACAGACTCAAGATGAGGCTGACGAGGCTGTTGCACAGCTGTGGGATGAAAGCATGGAATGGTATGCCCCAGAAGAACGCGAGGACGTGATCCGTATTCTTCGTCAGATGCACTGACGGCTAGGCCCCTCTGATGTTTAGGGTTGAGCCTCGGCCTTCTTTCCATGTGACTTGAATTTGGTCTGCGATCTGCCGTGCCATCTCATCGACGTGACTGATGACGCCAATGCATCGATCGCTTTGGCGCAACGCCAGGAGCTGTGCCATTACAATGTCGAGGGTGTCGAGATCCAAGGAACCGAAGCCCTCGTCGATAAACATGCTTGAAAGCATGATGCCGCCGCTTTCGGCCATAACCACGTCTGCAAGGCCAAGTGCCAATGCCAAGGAGACATAGAAGGTTTCTCCACCCGAGAGAGTTGAAGGCGTACGAGTATCTTCAGCCTCATGATCGAAGATCACCAGGCCTAGACCGTTTTTACGCGATCGTGTTGGGTCCGTATCACTGCGCTGAAGTTCGTAGCGTCCGTGTGAAATCTCTGCTAGGCGTGGATTCGCAGCGGCGATCAACTCTTCAAAACGAGACATGAGGATCCAGGAACTTAGAGGTACTCGATGCACACTGGCTTGGCCATTTCCGCTTGCAAGCTGGGCAAGTCGAAGACGAGGATATCCTTCTTTGAGTGCCTTACCGAGTTCGGCCAGTGCCGAGTGAAGCTGTGTTTCTGAGCGGTGAATACTTTTTGCGAGTGCTTGGATGTCAGCAAAGGTGGAACTGGCGTGGAGTTCCTCTTCTCGTGCCACTTCTCGTGCATTTTCGCATGCATCAAGATCAGGGAGCTCTGCTTTCTCTAAACCAGAAAAACGTTCCGAATTCAAACGCGCCTGAACTGTATGAAGTTCTTGGTGATAGCGACGAATCTGCTGGCTGAGGCCCTCCAGCTGAGGAAGGTCTTTGAGCGATTCGCGAATCTGATTGAGGTCTATATCCTCATCTTTACATCCGGACTCTGAGAACGCGGTATCGAGGTATTCCTGATTGCTCTGGACAAGCTGTGCAGCTTGGTCGAAGGAATTGAGAGCTTGAGAAAAAGCATCTTGATGATCTTGCTTGCGCTCAAGGGCTTCCTTCCACTCTTCAAGCGAGGTGTAGTCACCCAAAGCCTGTGCGAGGGATGCTTCGTATACGCTGACTTGAGCTTTGACTTCCTGGATTCGTGAATTAATATTTGTGAGTTTTTCTTGCGTCGATGCGCGTGCACTCAGGATTTCTTTTTCGCTCTCTGAGGAAGCTTCAAATTCTGCGCTCAGCGACTGATAGTTTTCCGCCAGAGAGCTCAACTGGTCAATGCTTTGCCTGAGGGCATCGCGTTGAATGCGTAGGGATTCGCTATCTGATCCAGCTTGCTCATTGAGCGCGGCAATTTGTGCCACGCATTGCGAGCGCTGGGTACTGAGCTCATGAAGATGCTGATCGGCTTCTTGACGAAGTGCCTCAAGTTCATCAAGTTTCTGGCGACTCATTGTATTGTCGCTATCTGATTGCGCGGGGGCAGGATGCAAGGTTGAGCCGCAGACGGGACAGGGGGTGTCCTCTTCGAGTTCGGCAGCCAGTGAGGCAGCAGTTTCTTGGAGCCATGTCTCGCGTGCGAGAAGAGCAGCGATGCCCCTTTCTCGGGCAGTTCGATGTGCTTTTTGGATTTCCTCAGCCAGGCCGATGAGTTGAGCACGCAGGATATCGGCTCTTTCGGCCGCATCGACGCGTTGCTTCAGTGCGTCGAGCTGAGCTGATGAGGATGCAAGGATAGAACGCGCCTCTTGGCTGGCCTCAATTTTCTGCGTGAGTTCTGCGCGGGTCTTAAGCAGTGCATCTGAGCGCTGTTTCAGCTCTTCGATCAGTTGATGAGCCTGGATTTCTTGGGCGGTCAAGCGCTCATATTCCGCGCGCGCATCGACTAATTGCTGCTGCACGTGACTTGCGCTGCTTACCTTTTCATACTCAGCAAGAAGTTCACTGTTTCCCGCGGATAATTCGGTGTGGGCCTGAGTTGTATCGAAGAGTGCGCCATCCATCCGCTTAGGGAGCGAGATGAACTTTTCTAAAGAGGACGAGGCCTGCGTAAGTTTTGACCTTGCAGAGTCAAATTGCTGCAGGGGCACTTTGAGAGGCTCGAGGCTTCGCAGGTGCGCTTCCTTGACGATAAGGGAGTTAATCTGACTTTCTTGCGATAGGAGTGCGGCCTGCTGGGCGGTTAGCAGCTTGTATTCATTGAAGCGTTGTTGAAGGTCTTGGGCCGCGTTCAACTCTGCGTTTCGTTGGTCAAGAAGGACCTGAGCACTGTCAAGAGCGTGCTGGGCATCATCGCACTGTTTCTTCAGTAATTCATTCAGGTGCCCACTGAGCGTAAGCAGATCTGCGTTTAACTCTTCGTATTCACCGGTACTTTCAAGTTTGTCGCTAAGCTTCGTGAGCTCCTCGGAAAGAGGCTCTCCTAGGGGAGAGTCTGTGATCTGACTCTGTAGCGTTCCCAGAGCACTCAAAAAATCGCGGCGTGTCCGCGTGATGGATTCATCTGCTGACTTTGCTTCTTCGACAAAAGCATTTTGCAGATCTTGAAAATACTGAGTGCCGAAAATATCTCGGAGAATTTTCTCTCTATCCGAGGATTTGGCACCGAGGAAGCGTGCAAATTGTCCCTGTGGAAGAACAACAGTTTGCAGGAATTGTTCCTTCGTCAGCCCGATGAGCGAGGTAATCATTGATTGCGCTTCAGGGATGGAACGGCTCAGGGCTTCGAGTGTTGAAAAACCAGAGGGATCCGAAGGGCTGGGAGTCACCTTCTCGAAGGTGACTGTTGCATTAACCGGGGTCGCACGTCCCTCTTTGACATACTGCGGGGTTCGGCGAACTCGGTAAATCCCAGCAGAAACTTCAAAGACCACTTCCACATAAGAGGGATCATTAGGTGCGCAATACAGCGAACGTAGTCGGTTTTTTGCCCCGTCGTTCCCGCTTGCGACATCTCCATAGAGTCCGAAGACGATGGCATCGATCAGTGTCGATTTTCCAGAACCGGTTGCTCCGCGCAAAAGGAACAGTCCCGCGTCGGTGAAACGCTGGAAGTCAATAAATTGACGTGAAGCAAAGGGCCCGATCCCGCTGAGTTCCAAAGTGAGTAGCTTCATTGGAGGTCTTCTTTCACCTTGCTCACAACCTGATCGATGATGCTGTTTTCTTCTGCTGATACCGGCTGTCCACCCTGTTGAGAGAAAAAGTCTGCAAGGGTCGAACGAATATCCATCGTTGCGAGGTCACGTTGAGGCGCAGCCAAGATGGGTGTATGTGCTGGCGCGTGGATGATCGAGAGCGCGTGTGGGTATGCAGCGCGGAGGCGGGAGACCATTGACTGAGGTCGCGCATCATCGATAACGGTCAGAGACACATAGGATTCCCGATCGATCTGTACCGCTTTTTCAAGAAGAGAATCGATTGAACCTGTGAGGACAACAAGGGGATGTGCGGATGGGATATCAACCGTTGAGAGTGCAAGAGGCATTGAGATACCCGAAATCTCAACCCTTTGAGCATGCGGCATGAGCTTTTCATCTTCCGGATGCGTATCAATGATGACAGCGCTTTTATCCCCGGGAGCTTCTGAAAAAGAATAGGCGATGGGCGAACCAGAATAGCGAATAGGGACCTGAGAAGAGGGGATTACTTGAGGTCGATGCAAATGTCCCAAGGCAACGTAACTCAGTCCAGGAGTTGGTGCTTGGGGATCACCGCCGAAGTTCTCGAAGGTTTCGGCTGATACGGAAGGAACCCCACCAACTTCAATGTTGCGTTCCGAATCCGAAGGCGCAGCGCCGACAATGAAGGCGTGGGCCATCACCACAGCCGGGCGCAAATCCCCTTCGCTGCGTCGTCGCTTGAGATCAGCGCTGATACGTCGCATTGCTGCATCCATTACCGCTTGATGACTGCGTTCAAGCGGCTGATCATTGGGGGATAACGTCGAACGGACCAAATCTGGTTCAAGGTAGGGGATCGGGTAGACCAAAACTCCTGGATCATCACCGGTACCGAGGTATTCGCGGGCGGTGCCAATGTCTTCAACACGTGTACACACCTGGATATTTCCGCGAAGGAAGCGCGAATACATTCCCAGGCGAGCCGCTGAATCATGATTTCCCGATGTAAGTAATACGTGAGTGATGGAGCTGAGTTCTTCAAGAAGGCTCATCACTTCATTGATCTGACCGACGGGAGGAATAGCTCGGTCATAGACATCGCCAGAGATTAAAACCAGCTGGATATTCTGCGTCTTCACGGTGTCGATGAGCCAGCGACCAAAAAGAGCGCGTGCATCACCTAAATCTTGACCGTGGAGACTACGGCCAAAATGCCAATCGGAAGTGTGAAGAATTCGCATGTGCCTAGTATGAACTGCCCCACCAGCATTTTGAGTTACTTTGGAGCAGCACCAGAAAAATTCACCTCGAAATTAGCGTGCAGCCTTTGAAACGCGCATTGCTCCTGCAACCGCGTCCAAAAGACGACGGACGGAAGCAACCCGCGAAGTACGCCTCTGGCGCTCTGCCTCGGCCTCGGAAGGGGAGGAAGGAAGGCTGAAGGGCTCACGCCCCTGTGCCCACGCATCCAGTGCACACGAGGGGGCATCCTTGAGGTGCGTGCACAGCGGGAGGCACCACTGCGCGGCCTCGGCAACATCGGGGAAAACGGCAAGCACATTATCGGTATCGACATGCCCGAGTCCAAAGGATCGTACACCGGGGGTATCAACAATCCAGCCGCCACCGGGAAGCTCGAAAGCTCGTGAAGAGGTCGATGTATGGCGGCCCCGGCCCGTGACCTGATTGACCATTCCCACGCTGCGCTGGGCCTGCGGAATCAGCGCGTTAATGAGCGTTGATTTTCCAACTCCAGAGTGGCCGACCAAAACGGAAAAATGTCCGGCTAGGAGCTCTCTTAATTCATCAAGCCCCTGATCACCGGCTGCAACCGAGGTCACGACTGTTGTCAGATCAAAATCCGCATACGCGCGAAGAAATTCTTCGGCAGGAGCGAGATCAGCTTTCGTCAGGCAAAGAACGGCACGCATCCCCGCCTCGTGAGCGGCTACCAAACAGCGGTCAATCATTCCCATTCGAGGAGGAGGATCGGCTAAAGCTGTCACAATCACCATAATCTGTGCGTTCGCAACGATAATTTTTTCTCCCTTTTGATCGGGAGCATCCTCAAGAGAGCGGCGCAGGACGCTGCTTCTTTCTTCTACAGCGACGATCCGGGCCAAGGTGTCAACGCGGCCGCTGAGATCTCCGGTCAAACGGACACGATCTCCAACGACAACGCTTCCCTTCTTGAGTTCGCGGGCAAGAACAGAGCGCAGGTCGATATCCTCATAGCGAACCAAGTAGCGGCCACGGTCAATACCGATGACCTGACCGATTGGCTTGTTGCCCCAATCTGGGCGAACTTTTGTGCGCGGCCGCGAGCGCTTCCCGGGGCGAACCTTCACGCGCGGATCATCGGTACCGATATCGCGTCTAGACATTTGCGCCTCGATTCTCCAGCATGCTCTGCCACATAGATTCAAAATTCGGGAGAGTCTTTGAAGTGCACGCGATGTCATCAACGCTCACTCCATCGATCACCAATCCGACGATTGCGGCGAAAGTTGCCATCCTGTGGTCGGCGAAGGAGCGCAGCTCGGCGCCATGAAGCGGGCGCGGCGTAATTGAGAGTCCATCGTCAAAAACTTCGACGCAGCCTCCCAGAGATCGAATGGAGTCCGCGATGGCTTCCAAACGATCAGTTTCATGCCCGCGAAGGTGCGCGATTCCGCTAAGGGTAGATGGAGTTTGTGCAAAGAGCAGGAGCGCAGCAAGGGTTGGAACCATCTCGCCCATTGCGGACATATCGCAGGTGATCCCCTGGAAGGTAGCGGGTCCTTGGCCGTGGACAACCAAGGTTCCGTTTTCGCTTCCCTCGACAACAAATCGCGTCTCAATCCCCATACGTGCAAAAAGTTCTGGCCACATTGCTCCCGGCTGTGTGGAACTGACCGGCCAATGGGGGATTGCAAGGCTTCCGCCGCTGAGGATTCCCGCGCACAAGAAGGGACCCGCATTTGAAAGGTCTGCCTCGATTTTGATTTCCGAGGCCGTGGGCTTGCCTCCCTCAATCTTCCATTCGCTTGCGCTGAGCTTGGACCAGGTAATCCCGGTCGCTCGCATCATGTCCAAGGTCATGTTGATATGAGGAAGAGAGATCAGTTCGTGCTCGCTGCGAATGATGGCTCCGCCAAGGAGGGGAGCGATGAGCAGCATCGCAGAAAAGAACTGAGAAGATGCCGAGGCGTCAATGGCGACCGTACCGGGGTGATCACGGACAGGGCCTTGAATGGTGAAGGGGAGGTGACCGTGTTCTCCGTGATAGGTGATGCGTGCCCCAAGAGTTTCGAGGACGTCGAGAAGTGCGCCGAGAGGGCGCGCATAGGCTTGTTTGTCGCCATCAAAGCGCGTGGGGTTAGGGGAGAGCGCAGCTAAGGGAGGGAGGAACCTCATCACAGTGCCGGCGAGGCCGCAGTCGATCTGCCGTTCTTCTTCGGTAGCTGAGCAGTTTTTCATTGGAATTACGCGCGCCGACATCTCACTAATAAATGAGATCTGCGCACCTAAGGTCACTAGGGCCTCGGCAAAGAGATCTGTATCCCGGGAACGCAAGAGTCCGTGGATGGTACAGGGTGAAGAACCGGTTGCTGCAAGGTAGAGTGCCCTGGCAGTTTGAGATTTTGAGCCTGGGATTTCAACCTGGGTGTTGAGTGGTTCGTGTGCGCGCGGTGCGTCCCAGTGCTTCACTGTCCAGAGCCTGCTGTGATTGCCTGCTGAGAAAGTGCGCGGCGTTTCTCATCGCGACGCCAGGCAGCGCTTGGGCGACCGCGTCGGTCCATCCCCGCAAAAACAAGCCCTGCGCAATTTGCGAGCTTGAGACCAAGGGAAGTGCGATCCTCGTGATTGATAATCGCCATGGGAAGGGCAATCCCTGCCAGGAGCGCAGCCGAGGTGCGGGGGGCTTTGCCGATGGCGAAAGTGACGGAGGCAGCCAAGGCTACGCCCGCACTGATGCGTGCGGCGGAACGCAGGTAGGGATCGATGTCATCGATCTGTGTCGAATCTTCAACTTTGTTGAAGAGCGGGCGAAGTCCTTCGAGTTTAGCTGCATGCTGATCCGGGTGGATCAAGGCGTCAACTGCGTCTAGGGCAAGGGGTGCAACCAACAAGGGACGAGCAATACCGCGAAGAATAGACATAGCCTTATTGTGTCAAAAAATCCTCAGGTACACCGGTTTCCACGTCGATAAAGATGGGCAATTTTGGCTGCGGGTGGAATGCGGAGCGGAATAATTAGCTATCGCAGGCGTTGATGTGGATATGCAAAGCGATGTGAGAGTGGCGCAGCGCCCACGGGTTAGGGGAAGGCACAAGCCTCGCCCTGATTTTGCGCGTCCACTTTCCCATCCTAGGTATTCGCGATTAGCCTTGACACCGATGAGTGATACACAAGAAATCAGTCAAGAGGAAAAGGACCGGCTTTTTGCCGAACAGGCCCTTCCTCTGGTCGATCAGCTCTTCGGTGCGGCGCTGGGGATGACGCGCAATCGTGCCGACGCAGAAGATCTCGTTCAAGAGACCTTCATGAAGGCCTACACGAAGTTCCACCAATATCAGCAAGGAACGAACATTAAGGCCTGGCTGTATCGGATTTTGACGAACACGTACATTACCCAGTACCGCAAGGCACAGCGTTCGCCACAGCGTAGCGGTGGTGAAGACGTTGAAGACTGGCAGTTGGCAGCGGCTGCCTCACACGACGAAAAGGGGCTTGTCTCGGCGGAAACCGAAGCTCTGGATAATATTCCGTCAGCGGAGCTTCGTTCGGCTCTTGAAGCTTTGTCTGAAGATCAGCGTGTGGTCGTACTTCTGTCTGATGTTGAGGGTTTTGCCTATAAAGAAATTGCCGAGATGCTTGACATTCCCATTGGAACTGTCATGTCACGGCTTCATCGTGGGCGAAAGAATCTTCGCGACAGCCTATCTGAACTTGCGGCGGAATACGGTATTGGGGGATACCATGCAGATTGATGATCATCGTGCTTGTCAGGAATTACATGACCACCTCTATGAGGTCATTGACTTTCTTGACCGAGAGGGATGCCAAGAGCACATCACGACTGACTGTCTGAAGGATCCCGCTTTGCGCGCGCAGTTGCTCGAACACATTTCGCGCTGCTCCCACTGTCAGGAATCGATGTACACCGAGCGTTATGTTCGCTCGCTACTGGCACATTGTCTTGACGAACCTGCGCCTGCATCTCTTCGAGCACGGATTGTCTCCAAGACCTGTGTGACGGTGAGCTGGAGCTCGACAGAATCGTGAGTTTCGACTCGCAGGGTGCTCTCTGTTTGGAGAAACGCTGTGGGTGTGAAAAACTGTACAGGTTGGATATCTCAGTTTTAGAGGAGACGACAATGTCGAAGAGGGGTCGTAAGCGTCGCGATCGTCGTAAGCACGGCGCGAACCACGGCAAGCGTCCTAACGCTTGAGCCGAATACGTTGCGCGCCCGGACCGGATGGTCCGGGCGCGTTTTGTATGCGCGTTGTTTACGCGTTTTGTTTGCACTGCTAGCGGGAACCAGGTGCGGTTGCGCGAGGCGCGCGTGATGCGAGGGGCGCGCGGGTACGGGACCAGGTGTGCGCCGTGTCTGGGGTGTGTGCCGCTGGATTTGCGTTCCTACAGCACTGGACAACGGTGTGCTCATAGGCTGCCGATCATGCTTGTGCCGCGCGCATGCGGATATATTGTGTGTGCTGGGGCGGTGCTGAGGACGCTCGCGGTGGCGTGGGTAACCCGTTTATGGGTGGTGTCAATCCACGGCCGTCGTTCTGGATAGGAACCACGCATCCGGATAGGTTATTAAGGTATCCGGATGTTCGTAACCTATCCGCGTAGTAGGTTCGTCCGATGGGCTCTCGCCAGATTCCAGCGGCGAGCAGATACGGCTTTCAGCCACCGGTACCTACCACCACTGGTGTTACCTCCCGATAGTCACGATGAACACTCGCAGTGAGAAACGAACCCCTCTCGCGGCGTATCCTAGAACGTGCTGGCGCGAGGGGGTGTCCCGGTGCGTGCACACTGATTCGTCGAAACGAAAGAGGCTCCATGTCCCTCCAGATGCGCGTTGTTCACTTCTGTATGGGGCTTGTGCCTCCGTTGCTACAGAGCGAGACAGCGACTGAGCAGATGGCGCTCCACGCCCCGCAGCCCGCCCCGATGCCTGCACGCATGCGAGGACGTTTCACGGCGACGTGCAACAAAGGCATAACCCGCGTGTTCCCGAAGCAGGGCCTGCGCTCGGGCGGTGTACTCATCTATCTGCATGGTGGAGCGTATGCGTACCCGATGGTCGCTGGTCAGTGGGGTATCGTCGCGGGCCTCATCGACCGCACCGGGCTGCCCGTCATCATCCCCGACTACCCGATCGCTCCCGCGCACACCGCGACCGACGCGTTCGACGTCGTCCAGCCCATCATCGACGAGGCCCAGGCCGAGTTCGGCCGTGTTATCCTCTTCGGCGACTCGGCGGGAGGCGGATTGGCCCTCTCCCTCGCCATGCAGCGACGCGACGCGGGTGCATGGCAGGTGGACGGCCTCGTCCTGTACGCGCCGTGGCTGGACGTCACCATGACGAATCCGCGCATCGAGGATGTGCAGCACCGCGACCGGGTTCTGCGTGTCCCCGGCGCGGCGTGGGCGGGCCGCGCGTGGGCGGGCGACCTGGACCCGGCCGACTGGCGCGTCAGCCCCCTGTACGGTGACCCGGCGGGCCTGCCGCCGATGCGTATTTTCCAGGGGGACGCGGACATCGTTGGCCCCGACGTGATCGAGTTCGCGCGCAAGGCCGCTCGCGCTGGCGTGGACGTGCGCCTGCGCGTGGAGCCGGATGGCTTCCACGTGTATGTCCTGGGCGTTCCGATCATTCCCGAGGCCGAGGCCGCCCTCGACCACAGCGCGCGCTTCATCTCGGGGATCCTCACCCAGCCGTGAGACGACCCGTTTCACGGCTTCGTTGATCGAGGACGACGGTTGCAGGCAACCCCGCGTTGCCCGGTGCCGATACGACTAGTCGAGGCTCGCAGACCAGGGGTCGGCTGGGCGAGGGAGGCGCACGCGATCGCGGCAATCAGGCCGATGACGCAGTAAGCAGCTACCCACACGAGCCGCCAGTAGCCGAAGTGCACGTACCTGCCGATGAAAGCCCCCGCGGCAGGCGCTCGATCATCGACGAGGCCGGGGATGGTTGACGGGACCGGGCGGGGGAGAGGTGGGGTACTGGTTGCTCATGGTCTCACTGACGTGTGTGGGATGGACGAGGCCGGGGCGCGTTCGCGTCACGCCTCACGGATAGCCTTCATGATCCCACTGCGCGGGTAGTAGTCGACGGCAAAAGTCTCTTGGGGGAGAAACGTGAATGACGTGGGTACACACATTCCTCCTGTGCTCACACGTCCGCCGGGGTCGCTCCCGTCCACTCAAACCATCCTTGATGCAGAACAAGCCAAGCCATCAGTGCAAAGCCAGACTGTCCGGGCATCGATGCTCCACGCGCACTGCGTACGGATGAAGACGCCATATCTTCAAACCACTGGTCATGAGCGACGAGGGGAGTATAGGTATCAACAAAGGGGATATCTCTGCGTTCACACACCTGTTGACACGACAGTGAAAGTTCTTTCACCGCAGAGGATTGCACACCGGCAAGCGGAGGTGGGCCAACGACCATCGAGGGGATCCCCAAAGTTGATGCTCGGTCAGTAATATTCGCCAAATTGAGCCGCGATCGTGGAGTTGAAATTCCGGCCGGAATATCACTGCATCCAACAGCAATAATCAGCGCGCAGGGCTCGTCGGGAGCAAAGCGATACACGACCTCATCCTCCCAGCGTGCAGCAAGCTGCGAGGTCGTTTCTCCCGGAACAGCCAAGGTCATGACGGTTGGCGGAGAAGGGAACTCGGAACGTGCCAATACCCTCCCGACCCAACCCAGGCCTCGGGGATCTCCCATGGGGGTAATGAGTTCGTCACCGATAATACAGATTCGCATGATGACCCCTATGCGAAGGCCCGGCGCATGAGCTCCGCGGCCTGTTCGCGATGCAAGCTTGCTCGCCCGGCGGCGGTCGTTGCGCTCTCTGGACGGGAAACCAGAGTTGGCGCAATTCCTAGCTCGGGGAACAAATTCAATGCGAAGTGAGGCCAAATTCCCTGGTTCTTCGGCTCATCTTGAACCCACAGAAGTTCAGCATTCGGGAATGTAGACAGAGCCTGACGGAGCTCCTCAGTGGGAAGCGGATAGAGTTGCTCAACGCGGATAATCGCCGTATTCCATGCACCGTGCTCTTCCCGCTCATGGATCAGGTCGTAGTAGACCCGTCCCGAGCACAAAATCACCCGCGACACGTGGTTTGTATCCACCCGCGAATCGACTTCGCCGTACACGGGAGTGAAGGAGCCGGTGGTGAATTCCTCAAGACGTGATGAAGCGGCATGCAAACGCAGAAGCTGCTTTGGGGTGAAGGCGATGAGTGGCTTACGAGGCCGCTTGTAGGCCTGAGTGCGCAGCATGTGGAAGTGGTTCGCCGGGGTAGAGGGCTGAACGATCCACATGTTGTTTTCTGCGGCAAGCTGCAGGTATCGCTCGATACGCGCCGATGAGTGGTCTGGGCCCTGGCCCTCTTGGCCGTGTGGCAAGAGCATGACCAAGGAAGAGCGCTGTCCCCACTTTGTTTCCGCGGAAGAAACAAACTCATCGATGACCGTTTGAGCGCCAATTGCGAAGTCTCCAAACTGTGCTTCCCACAAAACTAAAGCTTCGGGGCGCTCAATGGAGTAGCCATACTCATAGGCCAATACCGCATACTCCGACAGTGGGGAATCGAAAACATCGAAGTTTGCCTGGTCGGGAGTGAGGAAGTGCAGGGGAGTGAACTCACGACCGTCTTTGTGATCGTGCAAAACTGCATGGCGCTGGACGAATGTCGCGCGTCGTGCGTCCTCGCCCGAGAGGCGAATAGGCGTTCCCTCCATCAGCAAAGTGCCAAAGGCCAGGAGCTCCGCAAAACCCCAATCAATGGGGGCATGGCCGGTCGCCATTTCTTGACGCTTCTGGCATAGCTTTTCAAGCTTGGGATGCACGGTGAAATCAGGCGGGAAATTCACGTAGGCATCACCGATACGCTCGAGTGCCTCGGGGCTGACTGCCGAAGACCAGCCAATCATCATTCCCGCGCCGGGAAGCTGGCTTTCGGGGACCTGCCACTGATCGTCCTCAGAGTGGTGTTCTTGCTGTGGGGCCCAGCCGTGTTCGCGGGTGTGCTCAAGGATTTCGCTGAGCTCAGCCTCGTAGGCGCGGATTGAAGCGCGGGCCTCTTCATCGGTCAGCTGACCACGGCCAACCAGGTTACGGATGTAGACCTCACGGGTGGACGGAAGCTGTGAAATGAGCGAGTACATGACCGGCTGCGTCATTGAAGGATCATCACCCTCATTGTGACCGCGACGGCGGTAACAGGTCATGTCGATGATGACATCCTTGTGGAAAGCCTCGCGGAAATCCAAAGCCAATGCAGCCACGCGGACTACGGCCTCGGGATCATCACCGTTGACATGGAAGATCGGGACCTGAAGGCCCTTGGCCAAATCGGTTGGGTAGCGCGTTGAACGACCCGAAGCTGGACCAGTTGTAAAGCCAATCTGGTTGTTCACAATGACGTGAATGGTTCCGCCAGTGCGGTAGCCGGTCAGCTGAGACATGTTCAGAGTCTCTTGAACGACACCCTGGCCGATGAAGGCAGAATCGCCGTGGATGAGTAGTGGAACCACGGGGAAATCAGGATCACCCAGGACATCTTGCTTCGCGCGAACAATGCCCTCAAGGACACCGTCAGCGGCCTCGAGATGCGAAGGATTTGCCGCAAGAGAAATCTTCGTTGCGACGCCGTCTTCAGAGGAATAAACGCCTTCGGTACCCAGGTGATACTTAACGTCACCAGAGCCCTGGACAGTGCGCGGATCCTGATTTCCTTCGAACTCGGAGAAAATCTGGGCATAGCTCTTTCCGGCAAGGTTTGCCAGAACATTCAAGCGTCCGCGGTGCGCCATCGCAATGGCAACCTCGTGGATCCCGCGGTGTGCGGCCTTATTCAAAATCTCATCCAAAAGCGGGATCAGTGATTCCCCGCCTTCCAGAGAGAAACGCTTCTGGCCCTGGTACTTTGTCTGCAGGAATTCTTCGAAAGCCTCGGCGTGAATGAGCGTTGAAAGAATGCGGCGCTGTTCCTTAGAGGAAGGTGCTTCAAAGGGGCCTTCAATGCGTTCTTGGACCCACTGTCGCTGGTTCGGGTCCTGAATGTGCATGTATTCGATACCGATAGAACGAATATAGGTATCGTGCAGGCGGGCAAGCAGATCGCGAAGTAGCATCTGCTCGCTTCCACCGAAGCCACCCGTGGGGAATGAACGATCCAAGTCCCACACAGTCAAGCCGTAGGTTGAAAGGTTCAAATCGGGGTGGCGGCGGACGCGATAAGCCAGGGGATCGGTATCTGCTGCCAAATGGCCTCGTGAACGGTAGGCCTGAATGAGCTCCGCAATACGAGCGGGCTTGCCCTTTTCGCGCTCCAGATCGTATTCGAAGTCTGCTTCCCACGCGTAGGGAGGAACTGGGATATGAAGCGCTGTAAACACGCGATCGTAGAAACCGTCGCGTCCGCTGAGCTTGAGATCAAGGAGGCGTAAGAAATCACCCGAAGCTGCGCCCTGGATCACGCGATGGTCGTAGGTAGAGGAGATGAACATCGTCTTGCCAATGCCCAAAAGGGCAAGTTTGCGCGGAGAAACTCCAGCAAATTCCGCGGGGTAATCCATTGCGCCTACGCCGATGATGACACCTTGACCATTCATCAGACGTGGGACGGAAGTTGTTGTTCCAATGGTTCCGGGGTTCGTGAGCGTGACCGTTGCGCCCTGGTAGTCCTCAGCGCTGAGTGAGCCAGCTTTCGCGCGTGAAATGATGTCCTGATAGGCCTCGACGAAACCGGTGAAAGTGAGGGTATCGGCATCATGAATCACGGGGACAACAAGTCGGCGTTCACCCGCGTGTTGGATATCGATCGCCAGTCCAAAACCGACGTGTGCGCGTTCGTCGATAGCCGGCTTGCCATCGTTCAGCGAGTAGCGGACATTCATCTGCGGCATTTCGCAGAGCGCCTCGACAATCGCGTAGCCGATGAGGTGGGTAAATGAAACCTTGCCACCAACCGTGCGCGCGAGGTGCGCATTGATGACCGATCGGTTCTCAATGAGGATCTTCGCAGCAATCTGGCGTTGAGAAGTTGCTGTTGGAATGGTGAGTGACTCATCCATGTTGCGAGCCGTTGCGCGAGCAATGCCCTTCAACACATGGAGCTCATCTTGGGTTTCCCCCTGCCCTGACAAAGACGAGGCAATCGGGGAAGTGCGGTGAATACGCGCGTAAGGTGACGAGGCCTGGGCGGATTGTGCTGGAGGGGCGGGAGGAAGATCGGAGCGGGTCACCGAAACTTCGGGCTGCTCTGTTGCCGGATTGTCCTCGTGAGCGGCCAAAGCGGCCTCGGCACTGACGACCGCGGTGGGCTGAGTCGGGAGAGGGGCTTGGCTTCGATGGAGCTGTGCCGGGACAGTATCGCCCTCAAAATAGGCGCGCCAAGACGCATCGACACTGAGTGGATCGGTCAACCACTGCTGACGCATTTGTTGAACCCATTCGTGTGAACGTGGGGAATCCGCCACCGTTACACCATCCTTTTCCCTGAACACGGCCATGTGAGTCTTGACATTATTTTAGGCCCTCACGTCCAGATTGCCCTTTCCTACGTGGGCCTTTCTCACACTTCGAAGATGGGTGAGTCCAGATAGACTGGAAGAACCATGGATAGTGACAGTTGTTGCCCTGACCAAAGTTTGATGCGAGTTCACCACCAAATGGTGGGAGGCCAGCGTGCTTCTTGATATCGCAATGCTCCTTTTAGGAGTGATCCTCACCGCGGGTACCTTCATCTTTGTTTCCGCAGAGTTTTCTCTTGTTGCCCTTGATCAGGCAGTCGTTGAAAGTCGTGCAGCTGCGGGTGACGCCCGGGCACGCCAGGTGGGACAGGCCATTAAGAACCTCTCGACTCAACTTTCGGGCTCGCAGGTTGGCATCACCTTAACGACTATTCTCTTGGGATATACCACCCAATCAGCGCTCGCGGATCTCCTCACCAAGGCTGGCGTCGGCCTCGGGCTATCCACTGCTATTTCTTCAGCGGTTGGAGTGGGTGTCGCAGCGGTCATCATCAATGTCATGTCCATGGTTTTTGGTGAGCTTGTTCCAAAAAACTTGGCGCTGGCCCATCCCCTGAAGACTGCAGGGCGTATCGTCCCCTTTAATACGCTCTTCACCGTGATTTTCAAGCCGGTGATCGTTGTCCTGAATTCCTCCGCGAATGGGATATTGCGTCTTTTGGGAGTCGAGCCCCAAGAAGAGCTTTCATCTGCACGATCGGCATCAGAATTAGCTGCGATGGTTCGCCACTCTGCCCAAGAAGGGACATTGGATACCTCGACGGCCTCGCTATTTACGAATTCCATCCGCATCACTGAACTCACCGCTGTGGACGTCATGACCGATCGCGGGCTTCTTCACACGATTCCCGATGATGCCTTTGCCTCTGATGTCGTCCGCGCCGCGCACGAAACAGGGCACTCTCGTTTTCCTGTGATTGGTGAGGATCGCGACGACATCATCGGTTTTGTCTCATTGCGCAGGGCCGTTGCGGTTCCCTACGAAAAGCGCGATGAGGTTCCGGTCCTTTCATCCTCTCTTTTAGCCGATGCCCCACGCGTACCTGAGACCTTGGATCTGGCGACCCTTTTGGTCCAATTGCGTGAAGAAGGCTTGCAGATGGCAGTGGTCGTCGATGAATACGGTGGTGTCTCTGGAATTGTCACCCTTGAAGACGTCGTCGAGGAGATTGTTGGCGATGTCGCTGATGAGCACGATCAGCGTCGCCTAGGTATTCGTCCTCGCCCCGATGGGTCCTACCTTGTACCGGGGCGTCTGCGTATTGATGAACTCGCGCAGAAGATTAAAATTTTCCTTCCTGATGATGGGCCCTACGACACTCTTGCAGGCCTGATTATGACTGAGCTCGGAACGATCCCACAGGTTGGAGATCGGTGCGTTGTTGCTGGCGTGCGCCTCGAGGTCATTCAGATGATGGGCAGGCGCGTCATGCAGGTGAGCGTTGTTCCGCCCGTTCACGAGGCCGAAGGTGAGGTGCTCCTGTGAATAGCACCCTTGCTTTGGTCCTGACCGTTCTTTTACTAGCGATGAATGCCTTCTTCGTCGCGGGCGAATTCGCGACGACCTCCTCGAGGCGCTCTCAGATTGAACCTTTGGTGGAAGAGGGAGTCCGAGGATCGCGTTATGCGCTCTTTGCCTTAGAGCACGTGTCCTTGATGCTGGCAATCTGTCAGTTGGGCGTGACCGTAGCTTCAACCTCATTGGGCGTGGTTGCTGAACCAACTTTTGCTGCAATGGTTGAGGGGCCGATGGAAAAATGGGGGCTGCCGCATTCGTGGGTGCACGTTGTTGGCTTCACCTTTTCTTTGGTCTTAGTGCTGTTCCTCCACGTTGTTTTCGGTGAAATGGTTCCGAAGAACCTTTCAATTGCGAATCCACAGCGTCTTCTTCTTGTCCTTGCGCCGATTTTGGTCAATATCGGCCATGTCATTCGCCCGATCATTCACGCAATGGATCACCTGGCAAATTGGTTTTTACGCCTAGCGGGAGTCGAACCAAAGTCAGAGATTTCTGCGACCTTCACTATTGAAGAGATGGCGACCATTGTTGAGCATTCTCAGCAAGAGGGAATGATTGATGATGATCTGGGCTTGCTCTCTGGAACCCTAGAGTTTTCCACTGAGAACGCCTCTGATGTCATGGTTCCACTGAGTGAATTGGTGATTCTGAGTGCTGAGTGCACTCCCGAGGACGTTGAGAAGGAAGTCGCGCGTACCGGTTTCTCGCGATTCCCAGTTGCTGACGACTCCGGAGTGCTGAGTGGATACATTCACCTCAAGGATGTCTTGTATGCCGAGGGCACCGAGCGATTCGAACCCGTTACTTCATGGAGAATCCGCAAGATGGAAGCGGTCTCTATGGAAGCTGAGGTCGAAGATGCTCTGCGCCATATGCAGCGCGCGGGCGCCCACCTCGCAGAGGTGATTGGAAAGGACGGAAACGTTCAAGGAGTGCTCTTCCTTGAAGATATTCTTGAGCGTCTTGTCGGCGAGGTCCGCGATGCACTTCAACGCGATTCGCTTCCGGGGGCTCACCGCCAAGCATGAGCGCTAGGACACAAGTACCTGCGTGAGTGAAAAATATTTGGGATGATTAAAAAGTTATGACGACACCAGCACCGAACTTACCCACGAGACGCCAGCGCGCCCACGAGCGCGCACAGCGCGCGCAAGTTGATGCTGCCCAGGTTCTTCCTACTGAACCTCTGGGACGAAAGCGCGGTAGAGCTGGTCGCCTTCTTGTGCGTTCCAGTGTTCTTCTTGCTTTAGGAGCGATGACCATCGCTGTTCCGCTCAGTGGTTTTCTTCGTCCAGACGTTTCAATCTCTATTCCTTCGCGTCAGTTCGGCGCAGCAGTTGGCTCGCAATCGTGGGCCTCTGATTCTGCGGCCGTTTCGCTTTCTTCCGGCCTCAATGCGCAGGTCGATGCCGCTTCGCGATCGCGGGTGCGTTCGCCGCTTATGGTGCAGTGCGTCGGTGATGGGGGCGGTGCGGCTGACGGTACGCGCACTTTGACGAAGGCGGATACGATCTACTGGCCTCTTCAAGAGGGGACCTACCAAATCACCTCGCCTTTCTCGATGCGCATTTCACCCGTCTCGGGAACCATGCTCATGCATGAAGGCGTTGATATGGCTGCCCCGCTCGGCACGCCAATTCATGCGGTATTTACTGGACAGGTGACAGAGGTTTCTGAGAATTCTCGTTCTGGAGCTCTTGTGACGATTCGTCACACTGCCAGTGATGGAAGCGTGTTCTATTCTGCTTACCTTCATCAGTACATGAAGGATATTAAAGTCAAGGTTGGTCAACAGGTTTCAGCTGGAGAACAAATTGGAGCCGTTGGATCAAATGGCTGGTCGACTGGACCTCACCTTCACTTTGAGATTCATAATTCTTCGGATCAACCGGTTGATCCGGAGGTATGGATGGCGGACCATAAAGCGGTCCACATCGGTAAGGAGTGCTAAGCATGTATCGGGTTGTGGGCGATGGACCGATTATTCTTGCGCATCGAGGCGGGGGAGCAGAAGGACCTGAGAACACTCCAGAAGCTTTTGAGGCGCTACGTAATATTCAGGTCTACCACGTTGAAACTGACGCGCATTTAAGCGCCGATGGTCAGGTTGTTCTGAACCATGATCCCGAGGTCGATCGCACGTATCCAGCAAGCGGCAAAATCCGTGAAATGACCTGGAGTGAGCTGCGTGAATTGCGCGGTGTTGATGGTGGGCGGATGATCCGCTTGGCCGAGGCCTTGGATGAGTTCCCCGACATGTATTTCAATATCGACGCAAAGAGTGAGGAAGTTGCGCTTCCTTTGCTTGAAGTTATTCACGAACATGATGCGCTTGGACGTGTCTTAGTCGCTTCCTTTGATGAATCGCGGCTGCGTCGCCTGCGTCGTTTGGAGCCGGGTCTGGTCACATCTGTGGGCGTTGGTGCGGTTACTCGTCTTGTTGCGGCTTCACAGCTCGCTCAGCCGGCCAGACGTCTTCTTGTCCCGGGTCCTCTTGAAGGGGTATGGGCGGTTCAGGTTCCTGAGAAGATGGGGGCGATCCGAGTCGTCGATCGCCGCTTTGTCGCCACTGCACATGCCTTGGGCTGTGCCGTACACGTCTGGACCGTCAACGAGGAAGAACAGATGCATCGGCTGTTGGATCTTGGCGTTGATGGAATCATCACGGACTATCCAACAAAGGCTCGCAAGGTTCTTGAAGAACGAGGCCAGTGGCATCCAATTGCACCGGCAAATGCCCAATAGACGCCGATAGGGAAGTATAAAGTTTGTGGGAGGCACATCAGGTGCCTCCCACAAGCTTGTCTATGACGGTGTTGCCTAAACCGATTAGGCATCAATGCCTTGGGTGCGGGTTGCCAATTCGATGGTACGAGCGCGTGCGATTCGCCAGAATGAAATCCCCACCAATACGACGGCCACTGCGATACCTGCGATGCGGACCCAGCCGCTGCCAATGAAGATCATCGCCATTGCTGCAAGCTCGGGAACAAGCAACATGAATGAATCCACAATGTAACGACCGAAACTGGGCATTTCGACGCCGTCGGCCTCGGCCACGGACTTGACCATGAAGTTCGGACCATTGCCAATGTACGTGATAGCGCCGCATAAAACTGCGCCCAAGGAAATCGGGATCAGATAGGCCTCGGGAACTCCGGCAATGAGCGTTCCATCTCCGCCCAAGGTCTTTGCCATTCCAAAGAAAGTCATGTAGGTCGGAGCATTGTCCAAGATCGAGGACAAGGACCCGGTGAAGACGAAGAAAGTTCCGCGGTTGAGGGGAAGAGAAGGGGCAACTTCTTCGAGAACGCGCAACGCGGGTGCCATGGTCGCAAAGATCCCGATGAAGAGTGCGGCAACTTCGGCAATGGGGGACCACTGGAAAGCGTTTTCTTCGTAGCGGATCTTCTTATTGCCAATGGTCAGTGAGAGTCCGGCGGCAATAAGCATGACGATTTCGCGCCACGGGACCAACTCGGTGCCATGCGCGTGGCCTTCGATGATGGCCTCGGCATCCCACGAGGGAAGGAAAGCAACGGAGCAGATGATCGCTGCGAAGAACAGAAGATTAATTGCACCGTGTAGGCGCAGCGGTTCGATGTCATCGTTGTCCTCTTCGATAGCCAGCTTGGGCTCCGACGCATAGTACAGGCGATCAAGCGAATAGTAAGAGAGGAGCAGGATTCCAAGGACGAATGCCCATTCCTTCCACAGGTTCAGCGTCCACGTGAAGGGAACGCCATTGAGGAAACCAAGGAAGAGCGGCGGGTCACCAAGCGGAGTGAGCAAACCACCGCAGTTAGCGACGATGAAGATCGTGAAGAGAACGGTATGGACCTTGTTGGTGCGCTCGCGGTTGGTGGCAAGCAGGGGACGGATCAACAGCATTGCTGCGCCGGTTGTCCCGATGAAAGATGCCAGGAGGCCACCAATTGCCAAGAAAATGGTGTTGTTCCGGGGGGTTGCTCGAATATCGCCGGCGAGGTGAATACCGCCCGAGACCACGTAGAGCGAGAACAGGAGGCAGATGAATTGGAAGTATTCAATCCCCGTATCAATCAGCGGGCCGCTTCCGGCCTTCCAGAACATCCACAGCGTCGTCGGAACTGCCAAGATCAGTGCGACGGTAAGCTGAGAGGAATTACGCTCCCACCAGTGTGAAGTGGCAGGAATCAGTGGCAAAACTGCGATAGATGCGAGCATTGCGACAAAGGGAAGTAGAGACCACAACGGGTATTCCACAAGAACTCCTTGACGGTGAATCTGGTTGGCAATCGCCTCACTCATCCTAGGCTATGGCGCTGCGCGGGGCAGCGAGTATCTTCCTATCCGATCGGTGCGCCTATTATGGAGTTCGTCAAGGAGGTTCAATGTCCCAGCGTGTGCGTGATGTTGCGCTACTTATCGCTGCCGGTTTATTTGCGGGCTCACTCTCGGGTTTATTTGGAATTGGTGGCGGAACCGTCATTATTCCCGCGCTCATGGCGGTTGGCTATTCTCAGCGCGAGGCCTCGGCCTCAAGTTTGCTAGCCATTGTTCCAACCTGCATTTCTGGGGTGATCTCCTATGCCTCGGTCGGCAGAATCGCGTGGATCCCTGCGCTTTTGATGACCGTGGGTATGTTGATCGGTGTACAAGTAGGAACGTGGATGCTTGCGCGACTGTCTGAGGTCGTCTTGCGCTGGGGATTCGTCGCATTCATCGTGACGTTGATTGTCATACAGGTTGTGTATGTTCCCGCTCGCGAGGGGATTCTCACCGTGACTTTCGCGGTGGGAATAGCGCTGTTCCTGCTGGGATGTTTGTGCGGTTTTCTTGCCGGTTTGTTGGGAATTGGCGGGGGAGCGGTCGCAGTACCCGGACTGACCCTTCTGGGTATGTCTGACCTAGGTGCGCGTGGAGTATCGATGGTTGTGATGCTTCCGGGTGCGCTGAGCGGAACAGTAACGAATTATCGACGAGGCCTTGTCCGCCTTGGACCCGCATTGATCGTTGGCTGCACGGCTGTGTGTGCAGTTCCTTTTGGAGCTTGGTGTGCGACTCTTTTGTCGCCTCGCGTTGATGCCTTGCTTTTTGGTGCGTGGTTTGCGGTGCTCTTGGTGCGTTCCATCATTGTGGCGCGAAAAGTGCCCCGAACAGGATTCGAACCTGCGACCTTTCGCTCCGGAGGCGAACGCTCTATCCACTGAGCTATCGGGGCAACCGCCTCAGTTTATCAGTCTTTAGCCCGAGCTCAAACGCTAGTAGATCCCCGGATCAGGCCGTATCATGAAGGGGTTCCCTCTCTTCAACGTGAATGGAAGTTTACATGCGCGTCCATATTGCAACTGATCATGCCGGATTCGAACTTAAGGAACACCTGGTGAAGGTCCTTCGTGATTCGGGATATGAGGTTATCGATCACGGTGCAACAACCTATGATCCCAACGATGACTACCCGCAGATGTGTATCGAAGCCGCTGAAGGTGTCGTTTCTGATCCCGGCTCTTTGGGTGTAGTCATTGGTGGTTCGGGAAATGGCGAACAGATGGCTGCCAACTTGGTCAAGGGTGCACGTGCGGCGCTAGTGTGGAACGAAGACATCGCAGTGCTTGCCCGTGAACACAACAATGCGAATGTTATTGCCGTCGGGGCTCGTCAGCACTCGAAGGAAGATGCCACCCGCTTTGTTTTGACCTTCTTGGAAACGCCTTTCAGCGAGGATGAGCGTCACAAGCGTCGCATCGCAGTGATGGATGCGTACTAATACTCGGTTGGGTGCTCTCGCTTAGCTTTGACCGGTAACGGTCAGGTAGACCAACAGAATATTGAGAAGAATAATTGCCGCTGCAATCACAGATGCCACTGCGATTGTCAGCGGCTTATTCACATATTCGCCCATGAGCTTCTTGTTTCGCGTCAGATACATGAGCGGCACAATGGCAAAGGGGATACCAAAGGAAAGGGCGACCTGCGAGAGCACCAATGCCCATGTTGGTTCTGCTCCCATTCCCAAGATGATCAGAGCCGGGATGATTGTCACCAAGCGGCGTGCCAACAGCGGGACGTTCACGTGGAGAAGACCGTTCATGATTTCTGAACCCGCGTAGGCACCCACCGAGGTTGACGCTAAGCCTGAGGCCAGCAGGCCAAGAGCGAAGATGGTGGAAACGGTGCCTCCCAGGGCGTTTGCGATCGCGTGGTAGGCGCCTTCGATGGTGTCGGTTCCTTCGACTCCAGACAAAGCCGAGGCAGCAAGAAGGAGCAGGCCAATATTGACGATTCCAGCAATGCTCAGTGCCCACAAGATATCGTGACGAGTTGCGCGAAGAAGCGCACGCTTGTGGGGACGTTCAATTTCGGGATCTGTGTGGTGGTCGTTGACCAAGGAAGAGTGCAGGTAAATCGCGTGCGGCATGACAGTTGCGCCGAGCATCGAGGCAGCGACCAAGATTGAGTCGGTGCCCTTGAATCGGGGGATCAGCCCGCTTGCAACTTCAGACCACTGAGGGGGCGCGAAGAAAAGTCCTGCTAAGAATCCTGCGGTAATGACGACAAGCATCCCGATGATGACTGCTTCAAAAATGTTCTGACGGTGCCCTTGGAAGAGGAGGATAACGATGGATGCGGCGCCAATGATGACACCGGACCACAAGAGGGGAATTCCGAAGAGAAGGTTAAGGGCGATTGCTCCGCCAATAACTTCAGCGAGGTCGGTTGCAGCTGCGACGACTTCCGCTTGGACCCAGAACAGAATTCGATTCTGCGGACGAAGTCGTTCACCAAGGAGTGCGGGGAGTGATTTTCCAGTGACAATGCCCAATTTTGCTGAGAGGTATTGGACAAGCATGGCTGAGAGATTCGAAAGAACAAGCACCCATACCAAGAGATATCCGTAGCGGGCACCCGCAGTGATATTCGCAGCGACATTACCGGGGTCCACATAGGCAATTGCTGCAATAAATGCCGGACCCATCAATGCAAATAGTCGATGCTGCTTGAGACGGTGACCACTCATTTTCTATCTCCACAGATCAAAATCTTCGTATAACCGAACTTTACTCCAGATATTGTGAGGTGTCACAGAGTTTCAGTGTGGCATGGGAGCAATCGAAACGATTACCCTTAAATGGTGACTCCAGAAGAACTTGCATCTCATATCCACGACCTTTTGCTTGCTGAGATCGAGCAGGGCAACTTGTCTCTCGAGCCCGCAGACCTTCCCGAGACGGTGAAGGTCGAGAGGCCTCGTAACCGCGATCATGGCGACTGGGCCAGCAATATTGCCATGCAATTGGCAAAGAAAGCGGGAATGAACCCGCGTGACTTTGCGCAGATCCTCGTGAGCGACCTCAATGAACTCGAGGGCATTGATAGCGCCGAAATCGCTGGTCCCGGCTTCATTAATATTCGTCTTGCCGCTGCCTCTGCAGGCGAGCTTGCCCGCACCATTGTCGAGGCCGGTGGAGCTTTCGGCCGTGGCGAATCCATGAAGGGACTGCACATTAACTTGGAGTATGTCTCCGCCAACCCCACGGGTCCTGTTCACCTGGGTGGTGCACGCTGGGCAGCCGTGGGAGATTCCCTCGCTCGCCTGATGAAAGCATCGGGCGCGAAGGTGACCCGCGAGTACTACTTCAATGATCACGGTTCGCAGATCGATCGTTTCGCGCGTTCTCTCTATGCGCGCGCGATGGGACATGAGGCACCCGAAGACGGTTACGGCGGCCAGTACATTGCCGATATTGCAGCGCAGGTGCGTGAAGATGCTGTCGCAGCAGGGGAGTCCGATCCGGTGACTCTTCCCGAAGAAGAAGCTGTTGAGGCATTCCGCGCACGTGGCGTCGAGCTGATGTTCGATGAAATCAAGCAGCGTCTGCGTGATTTCCGCTCTGAATTTGACGTTTTCTTCCACGAAGATTCGCTCCACAATTCGGGAGCTGTTGACGCCGCAATTGAAACCTTGCGTCAGCGCGGCGAGGTCTTTGACCAAGATGGAGCCGTGTGGCTGCGGACGACCTCTTACGGCGATGACAAGGACCGCGTTCTGATTAAGTCCGACGGTCAAGCAGCCTACTTCGCCGGTGATGTCGCCTACTACCTTGATAAGCGCCGCCGCGGTGCCGATGTTGCCATCTATCTACTGGGCGCTGATCACCACGGCTACATTGGCCGAATGATGGCGATGTGTGAAGCATTTGGTGACAAGCCCGGTGTCAACATGCAGATTCTCATTGGTCAGATGGTGAACCTGGTTAAGGATGGCGTGCCGGTCCGCATGTCCAAGCGCGCTGGAACCATCGTCACCCTTGACGACTTGGTCGATGCCGTTGGCGTGGATGCTGCCCGTTACGCGCTGGTTCGAGTGTCCATGGATTCCAATTTGGATATTGATTTGGATCTATTGGGATCGCGCACGAACGAAAACCCGGTCTACTACGTTCAGTACGCGCATGCTCGTACTCGTAACGTGGCACGAAATGCAGCTGAGCACGGTGTCACGCGCGATGCTGGTTTTAACCCTGCAGCACTGGATACTCAGGCCGATAGCGATCTTCTGGGTGTTCTTGCGCAGTTCCCCGCCCAAGTCGCACAAGCTGCGGATCTACGTGAGCCTCACCGTGTTGCTCGCTACCTGGAGCAGCTCGCCGCCGCTTACCACACCTGGTATGGACAGTGCCGCGTTACTCCTCGTGGAGACGATCCGGTTGATGAAGGCCATGTTGCACGCCTGTGGCTCAATGACGCGGTGACGCAGGTCCTGCGTAGCGGTCTGGACCTTCTTGGCGTTGAAGCTCCCGAACGTATGTGAGCTCAGTCAGATAGACGCAGTTGGCCCCGCAGTTTCATCCGAAACTGCGGGGCCAACCCGTTTCGACCTTTAGATGAATCGCAGATGCTCCGCAGAGCTTGCGTCCAGCTTAGGCAAGAGAATCAAAGAGGATATTGAGTCCTTCTCCCATTGTCGGGTGGGCGATGGGGAGCATGCGGAGCTGCTCGTAGGTCATCCCCGCGCTCATTGCTACTTGAACGGCAGTGATGACTTCACCGGACTGAGGACCGACAAGCGTTGCGCCCAAAATTGTGTGGGTCTTCGCGTCAACGATTGCCTTCCACTTACCGGTCGTATCGCGCATGGTCTTTGCTCGTGGAATTGCCGCAGTATCGATCGAGGCGACAAGGACATCCAGTCCTTGTTCCTTTGCTTGGGTTTCATTCATTCCGATACGTCCAAGCTCCGGTTCAGCGGAGAGAGCCCAGGGGATGAGGCGTCCGGCCTTCGAAGTCCGTGGATCATCCAAGGAGACCCCGTCCATCTGTTCGCGGATGATCCGGTAGTCGTTCCACGAGGCGTGGGTGAACATGGGTGTGCCTGCGCAGTCGCCTGCAGCCCAGACGCCATCGAGATTGGTGCGCAGATGATCATCAACGCTAATGAAGCCTCGTTGATCGAGCGCCACTCCAGCTTCTTCAAGACCAATTCCCTTTGTGTTGGGGATGCGCCCTGCAGCAACCAACACCTTTTCTGCACTCACGCTACTGCCATCAGAAAGCTCGACGGTGATCACACCGTCCTGCTTTGAGCCGGACTTCGCAAGAACACCGGTGAGGATTGTGACGCCTCTATCCTGCAGGCTCTTTTCGTAGATTGCTGCGATATCGGGATCTTCACGGTCAAGGATATGGGGGCCGGAAGCAACAACCGTTACCTTCGATCCGAAGCTTGTCATCATGGATGCAAATTCGATACCGATGTATCCGCCACCAATGATGACAAGTGATGAGGGGATTTCTTCCACTCGCAGGATATCTTCGCTGTCCCATGCTCCAGCTTCCCAAAGTCCAGGAATTGGAGGATGTGCGGGGCTAGTTCCCAGATTGAGTAGGACGCGCTCGGAGTGGAGTTGGCGCAGTGTCCCATCTTCAAGCTTGACTTCAACGCTGTGCGCGTCCAAAAGACGAGCGCTTCCACGCATGAAATCGATTCCTGGCGCAGCGAAGAATTTCTCGTGTGCGGCAACCATTGCCGAGACGATACCTTCCTTGTGTGCGCGCAGCTTTTCTACGTTGATGTAAGCGCCAGCGGTACCCTCGATACCAAAGGTGGCGTCGCTGCGAGTATCTTCCATGCGGCGAGCTGCAGCGACCAAAGATTTGGTGGGGATACACGCCACGTTAATGCAGGTGCCACCGATAAACTGTCGTTCGATCAGGGCAACCTTCCAGCCTTTTTTGGCGCGATTCATCGCCAGTGACTTTCCGGCCTTCCCGCCTCCAACAACAATGAGGTCAAAGTTCTCCACGGTGTCTCCTTTACTGAGTGGAGCGATCCTTCTTACCTCCTAGAACGAAGGCTGAAACAACATCATTCCAACGAAAAGCTGATGGTGAGGCGCTTCACTTTTATCTCGTCGACGCGCGCTTCGTTCGTGCTGTCGGAGCAACCGAGAAGGGGTCTTCAGGCCAATGATGTTTGGTATAGCGGCCTCGAAGCTCAGATCGAACCTGCTGGTAGGGACCTTTCCAGAAGGACTCAAGATCGCTGGTAATGGCCACAGGACGTCCGGCGGGATCCGTGAGTTCGATGCGCAGTGGAAGTCGGCCATCCATGAAGCGGGGAGAATCCGTCCAGCCAAATGCTTCTTGAACACGCAGGGAAACACGTGCCCCCTCGTGATCCCATTCCACGCACCGCTCGGCGCCGGTTGGGATTGTGATCTGTGTTGGTGCTTGACGGTCAAGGTCCCTATTCAATGGCCAGACCAAGAGGGATGTCAGAGCCTCACCAAGGGATAGCTGTGCTAGAGGACGGCCGTCACTCCACTGATCTGCCAAAAATTGCCCGCAGGAAATGATGAAGTGTTCGTCATCAACAAGAGGCCAGGGATCTCCAAGAAACTCTTGGCATTTGAGAATTCTCAGTCGTAGCTGTGATGCGCTCTGGCTCCACGGTAGATCTGCAACGCTCATCTTTGCCAACTCCGCGAGAGCAAAGGAGCGCACTGCCTCTCGATCAGGATTGAGATCGCGGGTACTGCGCAAGGTCACAGCCCCGAGTTTTTCCTCGATCACTGCAAGGATTCGCCCCTGATCAAGCGTCAGGCGCGAAACAGATTTATGAAGATGGGACGCAGCCGTGCAGGCAGTGTCTTGGTCAAGAGGGAGCGCCGAACGAATGATTCCATCGCCGGTGGTTGATTGCAGATCGGCTATTGCAAGCCATGTGCTTCCCTCTAAAGCGGAAGCTTGTGGAAGCGTTGCGCCTACACCAGAAACAAGAAGATATCGGTTACTTCCTTCACGTCGACGTGCAAGACGAAGCGGAAAAGCACGAGAGACAAAATCCGCCATAGCAGCTGCGACTTTCACGCGTGAGTGTGTATCCCAGATTGGGCGGGGAGATTGGCACATGCGCGCGACAGTTTCTTCAATGCGGGCAGCTTGAACACCGCCTAGCGGAAGCGAATATAGACAGCTCAGTAAGTCGCCTCCCTTTGGACGTAAATCTTCAGAGAGCACAGCTGCGCAAAGCGCCGCAATTTCTCGTGGAATCTCATCCTCAAGAGTGCTGAGTGCGTGTGCAACGCGAGGGTCCACCGGGGAGAGCGCAAGTGAACGTCCGTGGGGTAGCGCCTGCCCGGCCTCGTCAATCGCCCCCAAAGCCTCAAGGGAGGAACGCACATACTCCTCGAGGCCTCGGCTGGGGGAATCAAGAAGACGGACAGACGAGAAGTCTGCACGCGACCAACACGCCACAGAAAGCAAGGGGGGAACGGGGTCACAGATCGTGATCTCGGGGGAGGGCTGGGACGAGCGCATTGCCCATCCCGAGGATTCCATGGCACGAATACACACTCCAGGGCCGAGGCGCCCGGCTCGTCCCGCGCGTTGAACCATAGAAGAACGAGGCGAGGGGACCGTAACCAGTGAAGTGGCCTCGCGAGCGGGGGAGAAGCGCGTATGCCTACTCAATGTTGAATCAATGATGATCTGGACTCCTGGGACCGTGAGTGCACTTTCTGCAATAGAGGAAGAGACGATGATTCGCCTCGAAGACGAAGCAGCAAAAATCTCATCTTGCTGTGAAGGAGAAAGCTGGCCGTGAAGCGCAATGACCCGCGCATCCACTTTCTCAAGGAATTCGCAGACCTTGGAGATTTCACGCATGCCTGGAACAAACACAAGCGCGTCTCCGGGGTAACGTTCCAGTGCCCGCGCAGCAAGTACGGCGATATGACGGAGGAAAGGAGTGCTCACCCTCTCGCCCTGGAAATAGTCGACACCGCGCGGCGGCGCTTCCCAGACAATGTCAACTGGATAAAGCTCTTGATTAAGCTCAAAAACCTGAGGCGAAAAATCAGCTAGAAGGCTACGAAGAGCGTCAATATCGACGGTCGCAGACATGATGACCAAGCGAAGGTCTTCGCGTAGAACCTCGCGAATATCACTGAGGAAGGCACATGCAAGATCACTATCGACCGCTCGTTCATGAAACTCGTCAAGAATGACACAACCGATTCCCTGCAATTCTGGGTCAGAGTGAATCATTCGAGTCAAAACACCGGGGGTAACAAATTCAATCCGCGTCGACGCGTTTCGTTCGCTTTGACCGCGGACGCTAAACCCCACAAGGTGGCCCACGCGGTCATCCAATAACTGGGCCAAGCGACGAGCACAAGAACGTGCACTCACGCGCCGCGGAGAGCACACGAGGACTCGCTGCCTGGGCTCAAGAAGCTCGGCGCAGGCAAGGGGAATAAGAGTCGTCTTTCCGCTACCAGCGCTCGCGGAAATAATTGATACGCTGCCTGAGCTGCATGAGCGTAGAAAATCAGGAAGCAGCTGAGAGACGGGCAAATCACTGGCCCGAGTAATCGCATCCTGAAAGCTCAACACCGCTTCAGTATTACATGCTCTCTTACAGACCGCGGATGGACAGGGACAGACGGTGACGTTGGCCAGGGGCCAAAGAGACCAGATCAATTCCCGAATTGAATGCATCGGGCGGGCAGGTCATTGGTTCAACCGCGATGCCTGGACGGCCAAGGGCATCTGCTGTATGGATTTGAACCCACGGTGTATTGGAAGCCAAAGCTGCGCCTTCACCCTGCGCATTCGTCACGCGCACTTCCCAATTCCCTTGAAGGCCGCCGTAACAGTGGTCGATGAAAAGATCGTCAACCATGCGGGGAACGCGGAAGTCATATGCAGCGCTGACCGGGTTGATTCCCGTTGGCAATAGATTCTCGTCGGTGTCGACGATGTGCGAGGCGGGGAGGCTCAGTATCGAGTCATCAGCTGTGGTGCCGCCCAGAAGATAGGGGTGAAGAGAAGCCCCATAGGGCGCGGGAGAATCCCCTAAGTTCTTTGCCGACAACTCAATATTTAGGCCACTTTCAGGATCTAAACGTAGATCGAGGCGTGCTGTGAGAGGCCAGGGATAGGACTCCTGGGCAGCAATAAAGCTTTCTAATCTCACGTGAGATGCCGTAGCGTCAACAATCTCCCACGGAACCCAACCCGCAAGTCCATGCAGCGCCGTGCCAGTTCCGCGGTCATTGATGGGCAGCAGGTATTCCCTGTCATTCCACGAATAACGTCCATCGGCAATCCGATTAGGCCAGGGAAGAAGCATTTTTCCAGACCAGCCGGGCGCAACTTCGGTCACCTTATGAGGAAGAACGAGGTTTCGTCCCTTCCACTTCAAGGAAGAGATCCCAGCACCAACGGTGACGACGCTCAGGGAATAGTCCCCGGCCTCGCACGAAAGTTCGCGACCAGATGCATGGAAACTCATAGCAACACCTCACTGTGGCTTGTACAGAGGAAACTGTACCAGTTCAGTGTAAGTGGGAAAGCACGCGTATCCCTAAGACTTCAGGCCCGCCTCGACCATGGACAGAAAAGGGGAGATGCCCCTCAGGAGCGTAGTATGGAGGAAGCAAAGATGCTTAAAGTACTAGTCAAATGAGAGGACGAGAATATGCCTGAGATCTCCAACGACCTCCTGATGCAGTTGCGCGAAGAGGAAAGTACCAAGGTCGCGCTGGCCAGGAATGCCGCAACCCAAGTTGGAATTGAAGCCGCTTCTTTGAACCGCGAAAAGATTCAGCACACTTCCACAGCTGTTTCACACCGCTTGGATGATTGGAAGGCAACTTCTCAGAAGAAGTCCGGCCGCTGCTGGCTCTTCTCCTCTTTGAACTTCCTGCGCTCGCGGGCGCGCGAAAGCCTGGGGATCAAGAACTTCGAGTTCTCTCAGAGCTACGTATTCTTCTGGGATAAGTTTGAACGCGCCAACTGGTTCCTGACCGACATCATTGCCACTTCGGATGAGCCTGTTGACGGTCGTCTGGTTCAGTTCCTGCTGGGCGATGTTTTGGGCGATGGTGGCCAGTGGGATATGGCTGTTTCGGTCTATATGAAGTATGGCTTGGTGCCCAAGGAAGTCATGCCTGAAAGTGAGGCATCAACCAACTCGCGCCCAATGAACGCGCGCCTGCGCGCAGTACTCCATATTGGTGCGCTTCGTCTGCGCGAGGCCATTGCCGCCGGTGCAAGCGCTGAGGAAGTCGATACTCAGCGTCGCAAGATTTTGGCTGATGTGTGGAAGATTCTTGTTGTCTGCCTAGGCGAGCCGCCCGTGCGCTTTAACTGGCAGTGGCGTGATGATGAGGGCAACTTCCACCGCGACGGCGAGATCACTCCTCACGAGTTCTACGAGCGCCACGTGGGCGTGGACCTGAGCGAGTACATCTGCCTGGTTGATGACCCCCGTCCCGAAAACCCGAAGGGATCGATGGAGACTGTTGAGCACCTGGGCAATGTTGTCGGTGGACGTCCGATTCGCTACCTGAATGCCCCCGTCGAAGAGATTAAGCGCATCGCAGCTGCACAGATCGCTGCAGGTGAGGCTGTCTGGTTCGGTGCCGACGTCTCTCAGCCCTATGATCGAGGCCTCGGTTTCTTTGTGACCGGTATCCATGACTATGACGGTCTTTTTGATGTCGATTTCAGCTCGACGAAGCTTGAGCGGGTGCGCTCGGGTGAGTCGGCGATGGACCACGCGATGCTCTTCACCGGGGTAGATCTTGACGAGGCCGGGCAACCGCGTGCGTGGAGGGTTGAGAATTCCTGGGGTGACGAGCCCGGAGACTCCGGCTTCTTCACCATGGATGACCAGTGGTTCACCGATAACGTTTTCGAGGTTGTTGTGCCTAAGAGTGCGCTTCCTGAAGACCTAGCTGCCGCAGTGGACTCAGAGCCCATCGTTTTGCCCGCATGGGATCCCATGGGAACCCTGGCATAAGTGACGTCAAGGAGACGTGATGACTCGCCCGACCCTTTTGGTCAGTGCCCTGACCGATCACCGTGCCACTTCTCGGGAACAAGCCTTGCTGGAGGCTCTGCAGGGGAGTGTCCTCAGCGCTGCTGTCGCTACCTGGGATGTGCGATTGCACATTGCCGATAGTGATCCTCGCTTGCCCGAGCAGCTCCTTGAAGGCACCGATGCAGTGATCCTCTTGGGAGGACCAGATGTTGCTCCCGAGTTTTATGGCATGGATTCTGGTTACCCCAGAGAAGGTCAGCACTGGCCAGAAGGTGACCGGCGACAAATCGCGTTAGTCCAGTTGTGCCGTGCACGCCATATTCCGCTTCTTGGAATTTGCCGCGGGCATCAGGTGATTAATGTTGCTTATGGCGGCACCTTGATTCAAGACATGGATGGCCATGAGAGCCCGACTCTTCTCGACGACCAGCGTTTTGCGCGCCACCAGGTCGTCATAGATGAAGGATCAGTCCTGATTCGTGCCGGTTTTGGCCATGAAGTCACGGTTAGTTCAGCGCATCATCAGAGTATTGACCGGGTTGGAGATGGGCTGCAGGTGAGTGCGCGTAGCAGTGACGGTGTGATTGAAGCCGTTGAGGATCCCGATAGTCGAATCCTTGGCGTTCAGTGGCATCCCGAGGATCCACGTTCGGATCGGTACTCGATGGAATTGCTGCTTGCGCTATTGCGGAATTGGGATAGCTGATGGGCCAGCATGGAAATTTCGAAGCTGATGGGCGTAACAATTGGGAGCGAATGCTCGCAGGGGACTGGTATATCGGGGATCACCCGAAAATGGCTGAGGTTTCGCAGCGCTCGCAGCGTCTGTTGAAACTCTACGAGCAGGCACTTCCAGAAGACCCTGATATTGCGCACTATCTTCTTGAGCAGATCCTCGGCAGCGTGGGGGAGCGAGTCACAATTCGTCCGCCTTTTCGCGTTGACTACGGATTTAATATCCATATCGGCGAGGGCGTCTGGGTGAACTATGGCTTGACCGCTCTCGATGTTGCCGAAATCCGTATCGGTAATGACGTTCTAATCGGTCCCAATTGTCAGTTGTTGACTCCCGTTCACCCCTTGGAACACGGGCCTCGTCGGGCAGGATGGGAAAGTGCTGAGCCCATCACTATTGAAGATAATGTGTGGCTGGCAAGCGGGGTAACAGTGTGCCAGGGGGTGACAATTAGCCATGACTCGGTAGTCGGAGCCGGATCGGTTGTCACGCGTTCTCTGCCGCCTTATAGCTTGGCCGTGGGTAATCCTGCTCGCGTGATCCGGGAGCTACATGAGGGTGAAGATCCGCACGCTGCCTTGGATGCGCACCTACACGCATGAGGCGCTTTGACCTCACTCGTGAGAACAAAGTAGCCGCCCCTGAATCTAGATGGGATTCGAGGGGCGGTAAACTTTTGTTCGTCAGCGGTTTCTCAGTGGACTTCGAAGCCTAGAGTGCGGAAGTAATCGCGAACCTTATCTGTTGCCTCGGGCGATGGCGGCTTCGTGTCTTCCAGCTTGTATTCGAGTCCCAAGCTCTTCCACTTATCCGAACCAAGTTGGTGGAAGGGAAGGACCTCAACTCGATCGATCACGTTCTTCCAACGCAAGACAATCTCGCCGACTCGACGAATATTTTCCGGGTCATCGGTCAGACCGGGCACTAAGACGAAGCGGATCCAAATTCTGGTCGGACCGCCCCGCTGGGCGATGCGATCACCAAAGTCGATGGTCGGCTGGAGGTCACGGCCAGTGACTTCCTTGTATGTCTCGGGGAAGCCAGACTTTACGTCCAGAAGGACAAGATCAAGGTTGTCCAGCATCTCATCGTCACAGTTGGCGCCAAGGTAACCGGAGGTATCGATGCAGGTGTGGATCCCCATTGCTTTTGTGCCTAGGATAATTCGCTTGGCAAATGCGGGCTGCATGAGGACCTCGCCACCGGAAAGCGTAATTCCTCCGTTGGTCGCTTTAAAAACCCTGCGGTAGCGGCGGATCCTATTCAGAAGCTCCTCATCTGAAATGGGAGCGCCATCCTTCATGAGGAAAGTATCTGGGTTGTGGCAGTACAAGCAGCGAAGCGGGCAGCCGTTGAGGAAGACCGTCATGCGGGTTCCAGGGCCGTCAACGGCAGTGACCAATTCCCAAGAGTGGATTGAACCAAGGGTTCCTTCACGCATTCGAGCCAAGCGATCCGAACGTTCAAGGTCAGTCAATTCTTCCAGGCCTTCAACACCCTGGCCGGCTGTTCGGGCCGTAGGTGCCTGGAAATCCTGATCGCGAAGTAGCTCAGCGCTGCTCATAGTCAAGGTCATTGTGTGCTCCGTGGATTACTACCCAAAGGTTGGTTCCTACCTAGAGGAACGATAGAAAAATGAGAAAAATTTCGTGATCCGCCAGATAAATGAATGGGGCGCGGGCCCTGCGGCCAGCGCCCCATTCATGTCATCTACGCTCAGGCAGAGTGGTGGAAGGTGCGGGAAAGCACGTCCAGCTGCTGCTCGCGGGTGAGCTTCACGAAGTTCACTGCGTAGCCCGAAACGCGAACGGTCAGGTTCGGGTAGTTCTCGGGGTGCTCCATTGCGTCTTCGAGGGTTGCCTGGTCGAGAACGTTGATGTTGGCGTGGTACAGACCAGCGCCTTCCTCACGCTCTTCGCGGGCGGCCTTCATGGAAGCAAGACGCTCTTCGTAGGTCTTCGTTGCCATTTCATTTCTCCTTTTCTTCCGGGTGGGGCCGGATAGACAAGCGGTGTTCCGTTTGCCTAAGACTTGTTTCTATCAGTAACCCTTGGTGGCGTCGACGGCGCAGCAATCGTCGGGGACGAAGCCTGCGTCCAGGATGCCAACCAGGTTGGTGATCTGCTCGTCACGCGTACGTCCAAGGCCCTGAGGGGTAATGGTGTTGGTCAGCGAGATGCCGTCCAGTGCGTCGTTGTAGTCGAGCTTGGCGACCGAGAGCATGGAAGCGACCATGCCGTGGGTATCGATACCGTTCTCGGGGTTTGCACCGGGTGCGAAGGGGGTGCCCTTCTGGTGGCCCGAGGGGAAGGAACCGGTTGCCTTACCGTAAACAACGTTCGAGGTGATGGTCAGCACCGACTGGGTCGGGATTGCATCACGGTACATGGGGATTGCGCGAATCTTATCCATGACGGTGTGAACGACGGTTGCTGCAATATCGTCTGCACGGTCGTCATCGTTACCGTAGGTCGGGAAGTCTCCCTCGGTGCGGTAGTCGACAACCAGTCCGGTTTCGTCGCGAATCGGGTAAACCTTCGCGTACTTGATAGCGGACAGGGAGTCAGCAACGATGGACAGGCCAGCAATACCGCAACCCATGGTGCGAATGATCTCGGAATCGTGCAGCGCCATCTCGACTGCCTCGTAGGCGTAGCGATCGTGGCAGTAGTGGATGATGTTCAGGGCCTCGACGTAGGTGCCAACAACCCAGTCCAGCATCTCTTCGTACTTTGCCCAGACCTCGTCGAAGTCGAGCGGGCCGTCACCCTTAATGGGCTCGTAGCCTTCCATGACTTGCTTTCCGCTCATCTCATCGCGGCCACCGTTGATGGCGTAGAGGAGAGCCTTTGCAGAGTTCACGCGGGCGCCGAAGAACTGCATCTGCTTGCCAACGCGCATGGGGGAAACACAGCATGCGATGGCTGCGTCATCGCCCCAGTGCTCACGAATCTGCTCATCGGATTCGTACTGAATGGAGGAGGTCTCAATCGAGATCAGTGCGCAGAATTCCTTGTAGCCCTTGGGGAGCTTCTCATCCCAGAAGATGGTGATGTTCGGCTCGGGTGCGGGGCCGAGGTTACGCAGGGTCTGCAGGAGACGGAAGGCGGTCTTGGTAACCAAGGTACGTCCGTCTTCGCCGAAGCCTGCATCCGACCAGGTTGCCCAGTAGGGGTCGCCGGAGAAGATCTGATCGTAATCGATCGTGCGCAGGAAGCGGGTAATGCGGAGCTTGATGACCAGAGAGTCGATGATCTCCTGGGCCTCGAGCTCGGTGAGGGTTCCACGATTAAGATCGCGCTCGAAGTAGCAGTCGAAGAATGCGGAGAGACGGCCGATCGACATTGCGGCGCCGTCCTGGGACTTCACGGAGGCCAGGTAGCCGAAGTAGGTCCACTGCACTGCTTCGTGTGCGTTGCGAGCGGGGCCGGAGATGTCGAAGCCGTAGTCGGCTGCCATCTTCTTGAGCTTCTTCAGAGCCTTGATCTGCTCCGAGTGCTCCTCGCGGTAGCGTGCCCAGTGCTCTGAGAAGGGCTGATCTGCGTAGCGATCCTTATCCTTCTGCTTCTCCTCGATCAGGTGGTCAACACCGTACAGTGCAACACGACGGTAGTCACCAATGATGCGGCCACGGCCGTATGCATCGGGAAGACCGGTGATGATGTGGGAGGAACGCGCTGCGCGGATACGAGGCGTGTAGATATCGAAGACCGCGTCGTTGTGGGTCTTGCGGTACTGGGTGAAGATCTTCTTGACTTCGGGGTCGACCTCTTTGCCAGCTTCCTTAATAGCGGTCTCAACCATGCGCCAGCCGCCGTTTGGCATCATTGCACGCTTCAGAGGCGCATCGGTCTGCAGGCCGACGATGACGTCGTCATCATCGCTGATGTAACCGGGCTTGAAAGCGTCGATATCGGCGGGGGTGTGGGTGTCAACATCGAGGATGCGGACCTTGCGCTCCTTGGACAGGTAGTCCTTTTCGAGCGTCTCCCAGACGCGCAGGGTCTTTTCGGTCGGCCCGGCCAGGAAGGAGGCATCTCCTTCGTAAGGGGTGTAGTTGCGCTGGATGAAGTCGCGCACGTCGATTGCTTCGGACCAATGGCCCTTGACGAAACCGTCCCAGGCGTCGGTCGTGACGTCGGCGGTCTGCTGATCAGTCATGTTCCCTCTTCTCGGTTGCCGTGGCTTTCGGACTGAAAACCTCCGGTTGATAAGGCATCGGCCTCATCTTTGGTGCCGTATCGGGCATCTGCTATTAGTCTCTCGCACTTGGTGCATGGACAGCATCTTTATGCCTGTTCTGTGTATATGCCATGTCTAACAATCTGGGACTTTTGTCGCTCCGATCACTCATAGTGTAGGACAAAAGTCCTTTTTAGTCTTTGAGCGCGCTGCAAGTCGTTCATCACTTGATGAGCCTGTGCCTTCAGGGGGTGTGCACAGTAGACTCGTCACTGGTCCACGAGCAATTTCAGCTGACTTTATATACGTGCCGATTTGGCCCCCAAGAGGAGGAAATGTGAATACGACACCATCCACGATCCGTATTGGAGTTTTGGGTGCAGGCACTGTTGGCGCTCATGTGATTCACCTTCTTCAACAGTGGTCGGATGAGTATGAACGTCGTTTGGGTACGCGGCTCGAGGTTCAATCCGTGCTCGTTCGACGCCTAGACGCCAAGCGCGCCTTCCCCATTGATTCTTCATTGCTAACGACTGATCCCTATGAAGTCATTGCGGGGAAAGACCTCGTCGTTGAATTGATCGGCGGGGTCGATCCGGCTTACGAGTATGTCGTGGCTGCCCTGAAGAATGGCAGTGCAGTCATCACTGGTAATAAGGCTCTTATTGCTTCTCGTGGGCCCGAGCTTTTTGCTGCTGCCCGCGAGGCGAATACCCGCCTCTACTTCGAAGCCGCCGTTGCTGGTGCAATTCCCGTGATTGGGGCTTTGACCTCATCCCTACGCGGAGATCGGGTTCGCCAGATTGCTGGAGTCGTCAACGGGACGACCAACTTTATTCTTGATCAAATGACCACTCAGGGCGCGGACTATGGCGAGGCTTTGGCTCAGGCCCAGGAATTGGGTTTCGCGGAGGCTGATCCCAGCGCCGATGTTGAGGGCTATGATGCCTCAGCTAAATGCGCGATTATGTCCTCTCTCTCCTTTGGACGTTGGGTCAGTGTTGAGAGCGTGCCGCGTCAGGGGATTACCGCGCTGTCGACCGATGACATTGCGCTGGCTGGACGTCTGGGCTACGTCATTAAGCTTGTTGCTCGCGCTCAATATGACGAGGAAGCGGGGGAGCCTGTTCTTCGTCTAGGGGTTGAGCCGACTTTCGTTCCTCTCGATCATGCCTTCGCCTCTCTCCACGGTCCGGCCAATGGCGTATTTGTCAATGCCCAAGCTGCGGGAACATTGTCTTTCCTGGGCCTCGGGGCAGGTGGCTTCCCGACAGCCTCGGCTGTTTTGGGGGACATTGTTGCCGCAGCACGTGACCGTCTCAATGGACTGGGGGCGATGCGTGAAGAAGATGAGTTGCCTGTGAAACTCTCGGATAACTGGAGTGTTGTTTCGCCGTTCATTATTCGATTGAGCATTCCGACGACTTCAGGTGTTAGTGAGTCTGTGAGCCGGGTGTGTTCCTCACTCGAAGTGTCGCTACAGGGGATCGATATCGAAGCGGGGGATACTGAAGGAGAAAGCGTTGTGACCCTGACAACCCAGGCAATCACGCGAGACCGCGCCCATGGCCTCGTCGAGGCTCTGGTGAATGAACTCAACGCTCATGTCCCACCCGCAATCTTCCCGCTCCTGGATATCTAAATTCTGGAAAGTGACCCTCCATGCGCATCACTCAAGATTTCGTCGCTGTTCGCGTTCCCGCTACCTCGGCCAATCTCGGACCCGGTTTTGATTCCTTCGGTCTTGCCTTAGACCTGTGGGATGAGGTGAGCGTCCACGCAACCGCCGGGGCAACCCACGTGACTATCGAGGGTCAAGGGGCAGGCGTCCTCGACGAAGGCGAAAATCACCTTGTTGTTCAGGCGCTGCGAATGGGCTTGGATGCAGCAGGTGTTGCGCAGGTTGGTATCCAGATGCGCTGTATGAACCGTATTCCTCATTCTCGAGGCCTCGGTTCCTCCGCCTCGGCAATCGTCGCTGGTCTTGGGCTTGCTCGTGCGCTTATTGGAGATCCCGAGGCGCTTACCGCGGAGGATATCCTTTCGATTGCGACCGAGATGGAAGGTCATCCGGATAACGTTGCCCCAGCCATCTCTGGCGGAGTGACGATCTCATGGATGGATGGTGAGCTGCCGGGCATGCTGCGTCTTTCGGGGGAGGCGCCAATTGAGCCCGTTGCCTTTATCCCTGATTTTGAGCTGGCGACCTCGAAAGCACGTGCTGTGCTTCCACAGCAGGTTCCCTTCGATGATGCAAAATTTAATCTTTCGCGTGCTGGAATCTTGGCTGCAGTCCTCAGTGGGCAAAATCATGTGATTGGTGCTGGGACGAATGTTCATGAACTGCTTATGGCTGCGACTGAAGATCGCCTGCACCAAGACTACCGACGTCAATCAATGCAACCTTCTCATGCCTTGGTGACTTGGCTTCGTGGTGCTGGTAAAGCAGCGGTCATCTCTGGCGCGGGACCGACAGTGCTCAGTCTTGAAAGCATTGATCCCAAGGTTCAAGCCGATGCTCAGGCAGCAGGCTGGGCAGTGCGTCCTTTGAAACTTGCCACGTCGGGTCTTCAAATCACTCGAGGCAATCTTTCAAAGATTAACGGTGGATGCGTATTTGTGTGATTTAGCGCGCAGAGCAAAACTGCTTGCGTGAAAGTAGTGAGAAAACGCGTATTGCTTGCTACTATCGCACTGAAGGAAATCCTTCGATCTCCAAATATGGAAATTCTTCCGTGTTCCTGTTGGGACATGTCCTTTCTATTCATCTCATGTTGATTGAGAAGTTCACCTGGTCTGTTGTGAGACCATGCATGTGAGGATTATCAGTTGAGCAACGATGTGACCACCCAAGAGCGCGAATTGTCGCGCATGAAGTTGGTGGAACTCAAAGCCATGGCCACCGAACTTGGCCTTAAAGGTGTTTCTGCAATGCGTAAGCCCCAGCTGATTGAGGCGCTCAGTGCTGCGCAAGGTAGCGCGCCCAAGCAAGAAGAGGCCCCGCGTTCGCGTCGTCGTCGCGTTGCGCGTGAGGAAGCCAGCGAGGCCCCGCAGATCAATATTGAACTGCCCACTCCTGTTTCGCAGTCAACCTCGGAAGAGCGTCCCTCGAACGACGCTGGCCTTCCGCGAAAGAGCCGTCGTCGTCGCGTTGTCTCCAGTGAAGCTGCAGAACCGCAGACCGTTACCCTGGATCTGCCGACCCCGACCCGTCACGAAGAAGAGGAAAGTGCTCCCGCACCCGCGCAGCACATCGAGATTGCCCTTCCCGATAGTGATGATCCCGAGGCCCGCGATCGTTCCCGTCGCGATCGCGAAGGACGCCGCCGTGGACGCGGACGTGAGGGACGTCGTGAACGCGGTGAGCGCAATGAACGCGTTGAGCGTGGCGAGCGTCGCGAGTCAGCCCCGGTCTCCGAAGAGAATCTTGCACCGATTGCGGGCATCTTGGACGTTCAAGAAAACCACGCATTCGTTCGTACCTCCGGCTACTTGCCCGGGCCCAACGATGTTTACGTTACCCTCGGCAATGTTCGTCGCTGGGGACTGCGGCCAGGTGATGCTGTCGCAGGTGCGGTTCGCGCACCCCGTGAAGGTGAGCGCCAGCGCCAGAAGTACAACGCGCTGGTTCGCGTTGACTCGGTTAATGGCATGAGCATTGAGGACGCGCAGGCTCGCCGCGAGTTCTCCAAGCTCACCCCGATTTACCCCGACCAGCAATTGCGAATGGAGACCTCAGCAAAGGCCTTCACTCCTCGCGTCATCGACTTGGTTGCCCCCATCGGCAAGGGACAGCGTGGTTTGATCGTTTCGCCTCCGAAGGCCGGCAAGACCATGGTTATTCAGCAGATTGCCAAGGCAATCGAATTGAATAACCCCGAGGTTCACCTCATGGTTGTTCTGGTTGATGAGCGTCCTGAAGAAGTGACCGATATGCGCTCCATCGTCAAGGGTGAGGTTATTGCTTCAACCTTTGACCGTCCCGCATCGGATCACGCAATTGTCGCAGAGCTGGCGATTGAACGCGCCAAGCGTCTGGTTGAACTCGGTCAAGATGTCGTCGTTCTTCTTGACTCAATCACCAGGCTTTCCCGTGCCTACAACCTCGCCGCACCGGCCTCGGGTCGAATCCTCTCCGGTGGTGTTGACGCCTCGGCGCTCTACCCGCCCAAGAAGTTCTTTGGCGGCGCACGTAACCTGCGCGAGGGTGGATCGCTGACTATCATCGCCTCGGCTCTTGTTGAGACCGGATCGAAGATGGACGAGGTGATCTTCGAAGAGTTCAAGGGCACGGGCAACATGGAACTGCGTCTGTCGCGCCAGCTTGCCGACCGCCGAATCTTCCCGGCTATCGACATCAATGCCTCGGGAACACGTCGCGAAGAAATGCTGCTTAAGCCCGAAGAACTGCGCATTATGTGGAAGCTGCGCCGCGTTTTGGGCACTTTGGATCAGCAAAGTGCACTGGAAGCAGTTTTGGACCGCTTGAAGGAAACGCAATCGAACGCAGAATTCCTCATGCTGGTTCAAAAGCAAGTGCCTTCTGCCGACTGATCGGCGGGACTTACGGGGACGGAAGGAGAAATCCTTTCGCCCCCGTTTGTTTACTCTTTGACGGTGCGCGTATCCTCAGTGAGTCTGCGTTAGGAGAAAAGCTTCATGTCGAATACACCTCAAGCTTCACCCGGAACTCCCGAAAAATCTCAGAACACGCGTCGACGTGGCGTGATCCGATTAGTGCTTTCGCTAGTGCTGATGGCTGTGTGTCCGCTGTTTTTCCTGAGTTCTTTTATTCAAAACGGGATCAGCGGAGCAAGTAAGGCCGACTTTACGCCTGAGGTCGTTGTTGAAGATCAATCATCAGTCTTCGAAGATGTCAACGGGCAATCCTTGGGTACAGCTATGGAGTCCATTGGATTTCGTCAGCCAATTAAACTGGTGATTCTCTCAACCGATAACGTGCCGACTGGCAATCTCAACGAAGCGGTCTTGAACTATGCCCGTTCAAACCACAAAGAATGGTTATCCGCGAGCCGGGATAAGTGGGCAGACGGCCTGGTGATTCTTGCGGTTTCCCCCAGCTACCGAAAAGTTGGGACGTATTTTGGTGAAGACGTTAAGGTTTCTTCGTCAAAACAAAGCACAATTCAAGAGGCTGCGAAGGATGATTTTCGATCCGGTGAGTGGAGTCAGGGGATGCTCCAGGCAGCTCAGGCGGCTGCCAAATATGTGCCGGACTCTTCCGGTAACGGTGGGGAAGACTCTGTCCCGCCTTTCTATTCTTTCGTCTTGCTGATTGCCGGTGCAGCGAACCTGCTCAGAGGGTTCCGTCTGCGTTCCTTGACAAAGCGGAACCTTCGTGAAGCGCGAGCACACTGGGATGTTGTTCAGGCAGATCGCTACCGTGCAGAGCAAGCATTCGCAGGTATCGGGGATGCGGGCAAATACAAGACCGGACTTGATATGCGCTATAAGCGCTATCAGTCAGATTTCGTCGAGGCCGCGAAAGAATGGGATGAAATCGGTAATCCCACCTTCTTGCAAACTCTCAGCGCAGCGCTCAATAACGCCAGTGCCGACTTGCGTCAGCGTACCGAATCTATGGATGCGAGCGATGACACCTTCGCTGCTGCGGCTGAGTTCTTCAATCTGGGAGCCGGATGGGTTGACGTCTGGATGAAAGAGATTGGCCCGGTCATGGAAGACCTCGAGGTCCTCTGTGAATTGGTGACTTCCGTGAGTGAGGAAATGGGCACTCCAGATGCCATACGTGGTCGTGATGAAATCCTTCAGTGGTCCAGCCAGCAAATGGCGCTGATCGACTCCCTCAAAGAGCAATTGGCAAAGGGCGGTATTACTCCAATCGCTGCTCTTGAGAAGCTCGATGAAATCGCTGAAGGCACCCGCCGTTGGGCAAAGGGAATTATTCTTGCGTCCTTGAAGGCTGATCCCTCCTCGAATAGCGATAAGCGTTACGAGCAGTGGGAGAACTCCCAGAAGGAACGCGAAGCAGCCGATTCTGCCGATTACACCGGGTACTACCACCTGAACGGTGTTCTGCATAACTACGACCCCGCGAAAACTATCCGCTTGAACTCTCAGTCCGCGGGTATCGATCTTGCTGCCTTGAAGGCCGCCGCATTCGGTACCTATGCGGGTCGGAACTCCTCCATGGATAACTGGTACCTCTATCAACCTCTATCGACTGACCGTACGTATTATCAGTCCGCACACACGTGGACACCCAGTAGCGATTCATCGAGTAGCGACTATGGAAGCTCAGGAGGGGGCTTCTCGGGCTCTGGGTCTTCCTCGTCGTTCTAGACCAGAGCATTACCTATTTCACGCACGGCGAATGAACTGAGCGTGAAAAAATAGCGATTCGCATGGCATAATGTCATGTCGGCTTCCGCCTCACCGGAGTGCTTCTTTGAGAGAATCGAAGAAGGTGACTCATTGCCAGATGCAATGAGCGCTGCATTTCGGACCCGGAGCACCAAACGATCCAGGAGATATTTCCATGAAGAAGGGCATTCACCCCGAATATGTGGATACCGTTGTGACCTGCACCTGCGGCAACACCTTCCACACCCGTTCCACCATCACCTCTGGCGAGATGCGCGTGGACGTCTGCTCCGCTTGCCACCCGTTCTACACCGGCAAGCAGAAGATCCTCGACACCGGCGGTCGTGTCGCCCGTTTCGAGGCGCGTTACGGAAAGCGCGTACGCCCCTCCAAGTGAGCTTTTACTCGGCGCCGACGACTTATGGTCGTCGGCGCCGATGTGTTTAAACAGCTACCCTTGAACTACTCCCGCAGGAAGGATCAGACATGAGTGCTCTTGGAGAAGAATTCTCCGCATTGGACGCGCTACTTGACGAACACGCGCAGCTTGAAACTCGAATGTCTGATCCGGAGGTCCTTTCTTCCCCCAAGCTTCTCAAGCAAGTCTCTCGTCGTTACGCGGAGCTTTCGCGCATTAAAGCCGCTGCAGATCAGCTCGAGCACGCGCAGGGAGATCTCGAGGCCGCGAGGGAGCTTGCCGAAGACGATTCCTCTTTCGCAGAGGAAATTCCCGCATTGGAAGAAGCAGAGCGAATTGCTCACGAACATCTTCTGTCTATCCTTGCACCCAGGGATCCCGATGATGCCTGTGATGTCATCTTGGAAATCAAAGCAGGTGAAGGCGGTGAAGAATCCGCACTCTTTGCTGCAGATCTTGCCCGGATGTATCTGCGCTACGCGGATTCGAAGGGGTGGAAGACCACTGAGCTGTCCTCCACTTACACCGAGCTTGGCGGTTTCAAAGAAGTCACCCTTGCGATTAGAGCATCTGGTAACCCCGCACCTGATGAAGGCGTGTGGGCACACCTGAAGTATGAAGGGGGAGTGCACCGAGTACAGCGCGTTCCCGTTACCGAGTCGCAGGGGCGTGTGCATACCAGTGCTGCGGGCGTTTTCGTCATGCCCGAACTTGAAGTCGATGATGAGATTGTCATTGACCCCAATGATTTGCGAATTGATGTCTATCGTTCCTCAGGTCCGGGTGGGCAGTCGGTGAATACCACCGATTCAGCTGTCCGTATTACCCACCTTCCTTCGGGCATCGTCGTTTCCATGCAAAATGAGAAGTCTCAGCTTCAAAATAAAGAGGCCGCGCTTCGCGTTCTTGCTTCGCGTTTAGCAGCTGAAGCAAAAGCCAAGCGTGAGGCTGAGGCCTCGGCACAGCGCCTTTCTCAGGTTCGTACTGTTGACCGCTCGGAACGTGTTCGTACGTACAACTTCCCCGAGAATCGCATTGCTGATCACCGCAGTGGTTTCAAGGCTTATAACCTTGATCAGGTGCTTGATGGCGCGCTTGACCCGGTTATTGAATCTCTTCAAAGCGCAGATGAGGCCGAACGTCTCGCCTCCGCCGATGCACATGTATGAGTTCGCAAGCTGAGCTGATCGCGTGGGGTGCATCCCGCCTGAGCACCCTTGAAGGCGACGAAGGGGGAGCGACTCCAGTAGCCGAGGCGCGCTACCTCTTGACGTGGGCCTTGGGCGTCGATTCTTTGCTATTTGCCCCCCGCGAGGTTCCTCCGACCAACGAGGCCGCCTACCGCGCCGCAGTCACCCAACGTGCCCTTCGCCACCCGCGAAGCCATGTGACCGGTGAAATGTATTTCAGGGGCCTTGTTCTTTCAGGTGGTGAAGGGGTCTTCACTGTCCGGCCCGAAACCGAGATACTTGTCGAACATGTTGAAGAGCTGGCGAGCTCCGGAGCATTTCCTGATGGTGAATGGGTTGATCTGTGTACCGGGTCTGCAGCGATCGCGCTTGCACTTTCTACTGAAACTGGGCACCAGGTGACAGCTGTGGAAATTGACTCAGATGCTTTTGCTTACGCCGAGCGCAACCTCGCTCGATACCCGAAAGCCCAGATTCGCCTCGTCAAGGGCGACGCAACGGCCCCCGACACTATCCGCGACCTCAATGGAAAAACCGCATTGGTCGTGACAAACCCGCCCTATGTGCCAGCTCAGGAAGCGCCGACGCAAATTGAGGCACAGCGGGACCCCGAGCGCGCCCTCTACGGTGGGGGAGACGACGGTACTGAGATTCCTCGCCGGATTATTGAACGTTCGCGTGATCTTCTTGTCAGCGGTGGGATGCTGGCTATGGAGCACTCTCCCTCGCAGGCACAAACGCTTCGGCAAATCGCGGTGATGAACGGATTTGCTCAGGTGCATACCCGCAAAGATCTAAGTGGGGTTGAGCGCTTCCTTATCGCTTGGAAAACACAGAGAAAGTAATTCACAGTGGAACATATTTTTGAGTGCTCTCATGGCTGGGCAAAGGAGGAACTCGACCTCCTTAAAAGCCAGATCTGCGAGGGCGCGTTGGTTGTCCTGCCAACTGATACCGTTTATGGAATCGGTGTATCCGCCGACGATCACGAGGGCGTTCGTCGTCTTCTTGCGGCGAAAGGCCGCGGAGAGACAATGCCGCCTCCTGTACTCGTCGCCTCTGTTGAGCAAGCACAAAGCGTCTCAATTGACCTTGACGAGGATGCCATTGGGCTGATGAAAGCCTTCTGGCCGGGTGCGCTGACTCTGATTGTGCGTGCAAACCCCAGTGTGAACTGGGATCTGGGAAAAACTCACGGTACTGTCGCGCTTCGCATGCCCAATCATCAGCAAGTGTGTGAGCTACTCGAGGCCGTGGGGCCGATGGCAGTGACCTCAGCCAATCTAACGGGAGAACCTCCTGCGACAAATATTGATGAAGCGCTCGGATACTTCCGTGGCACGGTAGACTACTACGTGAATTCGGGGCCGACCCAGAGCGCACAACCGTCCACAATTATCGATTGTGCACACGGACAGGCTCGCGTACTTCGCGAAGGAGCGCTGAGCGTAGAAGATATCGCCAGGGTGCTGGACTACCAGCCCCTAGCTCGGTGAGGGAGGAGACATCGACGCCGTGAAGGTTTATGTCCTGCTGATGGTCGTGGCCGGCGCACTCACTGTGCTGCTGACACCGCTGGTCCGCTGGGCATGCCTGCGTTGGGGGATTGTCCCCAAACTGCGCAGCAGAGATATCCAATCCACTCCGATTCCTCGACTTGGAGGAATCGCGATCACCATTGCTCTGGTGATCACGATGCTCATCAGTGCCCGAATTCCCTATATGGCGCCTCTCTTCGAAACGAATGCTGCCTGGGCTGTTGTCGTGGGAGCACTCGCGATGTGCATACTCGGCGTCGTTGATGATGTTGTGGAATTGGACTGGCTGACGAAACTTTCCGGACAAATCCTGATCGCAGGATCGATGGCCTTCAACGGCGTGCAATTGGTCAGTTTCCCAATTTTTGGCGTCACCATTGGCTCCTCGCGCCTCTCCTTGATGCTTACCGTTTTCCTGATCGTCGGAATCATGAATGCGGTGAACTTCATTGACGGTCTGGATGGTTTGGCCGCTGGTGTTGTCGGCATCGGAGCTGCGGCATTTTTCGTCTATTCCTATGTGCTCACGCGGATCATGGGGGCGGCTTCATACGCGACGACGGCGTCTTTGGCGGTCATTACCTTGGTTGGAGTTTGCTTGGGCTTCTTGTGGTTCAACTTCCATCCATCCTCGATCATGATGGGTGGCGGCTCTGAAACAATGGGCTTGGTTCTGGCCGCTGCGGGAATCATCGTTACGGGCCAGGTTGACCCTTCTGTTTTAGGCGGACAGCAGCTGTTGGTTTCCTTCCTTCCTCTATTGCTTCCTATCTCGGTCATCTGCGTGCCCATTGGAGATCTTGTCGTCACCACGATTCGACGGATGCTCAGGGGGAAGAGTCCCTTCCATGCGGATCGCTCGCACTTCCATGACCGTCTACTTGCTAGGGGACACTCACACCGAGGCGTTGTCGCAATCTTGTGGATGTGGACAGCCCTAGTAGCTTTTCCTCCGGTCGCCATTCTTGTCCATGACTGGAAGCGTGTTGCACTGTGTGCGCTTCCGGCACTGGCCTTGGGCATCTGGCTCACCGCTTCAGAATTCCCCGCTTTTACGCGCGCACGTCGGAGTGCGCGTCAAGATCACGTTGAAGCTACCGCTCCCGAAAGCCCTAAGGAAAATGCATGAGTGATTCTTTGCAGACGCATGAGAAGGATATTCATCTGATCATGCGCCGCCTGTGGGGTGTTATTGCTGCCGGCGCCCTGATTGTCGGTGTATGGCAGGCATGCGTCGGATACAGCCTGCGTAGCTTGCTTCTTCCTGTACTTATGTTGGCATTGGGCGCTGTCACGCATCTGTGCCTTGGCGCCATGATTCGTAGTGATGCAACTACCCGACCGATGTGGATATGGGTTCATATGTTCGGAACATTTGCCATCTTGATCGGTGGATTGTTTCTGAGTAAAGCCTTGGGGGCATCTGCGATTGTTACCGGACTTGTTCTGATTTGTGAGCATTTTGTTGTTTTTGGTGGTCTTGGGGTCGCTTTATCACGCATAATTCGTGAGGTTCCGGTTGAGGAAGAACCAGTGATTGCAGATGTTGATTAGCCGTCGTCGTTGACGCAGGGACAAAACTCGCAGGGATAAGTTATCGATCCCTGGTTAGCTGGGTTACACTGGGTCGGGTTGACCCTAGTGAGGAAGTGGAGCACGTGGAATCGACAGTTCTCGGCGAAGAGAAGGCCACACAGCGCAGCTACGCTATGCCTTTGTGGTACAAGGTTCTCATCGGTATTGTCGCGCTGATTGCTGCCGCAACATGTATTCCCGCTGTTACGCAGGCGCCCCACGCTCCCGGCATCGATGATTTCTTCCCAGATGCATTTTTTGGTGAGGGTACGCTCTTCCAATTCAATCGCTTGACCTTAGTGCGCGTGGTCGCCGGAATTACACTGTGCTTGGTTTTCTGGCTCGGTGCGCGCAGCGTCAAGCTCATGCCAGGACGGGGACAGGTCCTCCTGGAAATGGCAGCCGAGTTTGTTCGTAATGGTATTTCCGTCGCGATGCTGGGTGAAGGCCGAGGCCGTCGTTGGGCTGCCTTTATCGGTGTTGTTTTCTTCGGCGTCCTTTTTATGAATATCCAGGGGATTATCCCCGGGATGAATATTGCAGCGTCCTCTGTGATGGCTGTGCCGATTGTTTTCGCCATCATCGCCTACGTTTCATTCGTGGGTGCCGGAATTAAACAGTACGGCTTCTTCCATTTCTTCAAGTCGCAGCTTTTCCCCAAGGGATTGCCCTGGCCGATCTACTTCCTCATCACCCCCATCGAGTTCTTCTCGACTTTTATTGTCCGTCCCGCAACCTTGGCCATCCGTCTTCTGTGCAACATGATTTCAGGGCACCTGCTTCTTGCACTGACCTATTTTGGAACGTCAAATCTTCTCATCGCTGCGGGTATGAAACAGACTGGTGCCCTCTTAACTGGAGCTGGTGCGGTTGCGGCAACGCTCTTTGAAATTTTCGTCGCTGTCTTGCAGGCATACATTTTCGCCATGCTGACAGCGGTCTACATCAAGCTTTCAGTCGAAGAACACTAAAGGCTTCTTGCGCTTTCGACTGATTCACCAAAGGAAAAGGAAAGAAAAATGACCGGATCCCTTGCCTACATCGGCTACGGCCTGGCTGCAATTGGCCCTGGTATTGGTATTGGCCTCCTCGTGGGAAAGACCCAGGAAGCAACCGCACGCCAGCCTGAGATCGCCGGTAGGCTCTTCACCAACATGATTATTGGTGCAGCACTTGCTGAGGCTCTTGGCCTGATCGGCTTCGTTCTGCCCTTCATCGTCTGATGTTCGCACAGCTTGTTCCTATGTCCGAGGGATCGGTCGGAGGAATTGGCGTTGTTCTGCCTCCTCTCTATGAGATTTTCTGGTCAGCGCTGATTCTTCTGGTCATCCTCTTGGTCGTCGGTTTGTACGCGTTGCCGCGGATCTACTCGATGATCGACCAGCGACGCGACGCCATTCAGGAAGGCCTCGATAACGCTGAGAAAGCTCGCGAAGATCTCTCTCTTGCTTCGCGTAAGAAAGATGAGATGCTTCGCGATGCTCAGGCTGAGGCTCACCAGATCCGTGAAGATGCACGTGCTCAGGCTCAGCAGATCGTCGCACAGGCACGTCTTGATGCGCAGGTAGAGGCACAGCGCGTGCAAGATGCCGCTCAGCGTCAAATTCTTGCCGAGCGGCAGGCCGCGCAGATTAGCCTGCGTAGCGATGTTGGTTTGCTCGCTAGCGAACTCGCAGAGAAGCTCGTGGGTGAGCATCTGGAGAATACTGATCTCACTGCTCGCGTTGTGGATCGTTTCTTGGATGAACTCGAGGCTGAAGAAGTTCCCATTGGCGGTGTGAACTGATGACTCCTGAGTTGTTACGCGAACGTCTTGCGCAGGCGGGCGATGAGCGTATGACGGTAGCGGAAGATCTATTCGGCGTCGCAGACTTTTTGGGAACGAATTCTTCCGTCCAACGTGCACTCACCGACCCTTCGCGAGACCAGAGTGATAAAGACGCTCTTGTTGATCGTCTTTTTGCTCCGGTTGTATCTGCTGTCTCGATTCAGTGTCTGCATGACCTGGTAGCGGGTCACTGGTCCCGTCCGCGTGACATTGTGAACGCTGTCGAAGAAGCAGGCTGCGATGCAGTGCTGCTCAGCGCGCAATTTGATGGGGTATTGGAAGAAACAGAAGCTCAGCTTGTTGCAGTGTCTGTTTTCCTTCAGTCACATCGCGATCTCAGGAATGAACTCTCTGACCTGTCTGCCCTTTCTCCGAAGGGACGCGCAGATCTTGCCCAGACGGTGTTCCAGAGTGTCCTTGGCCAGCCGAGTCTGCGTCTTTTGCGCAGATGCGTGGGACGAACCTCGCATGGCCATCTCTTGGGAAAGCTGCGGGAATTGGCTGTTCGCGCGGCAAACCTCTCCGGTCGACGCTTCGTATTTGTTGAGTCGGCACACGAGCTGAGCGACGACCAGAAGATGCGTCTCGAGAAGATTCTTGAGGCCAAACTGGCCAGCCCCGTTTCGGCAACCTACACGCTGCGCCCTGAACTGCTCGGCGGCCTCGTCATCCGAATGGGGACTGAGCGAGTCGATGCATCACTGGCCACGCGAGTTGGCGCTCTAAAACGTTCGATCGTCGGTTAAGCCCGATGTGTCTGAGGAATAGATAGAAGGAATGCTCAATGGCTGATCTGTCCATTAGCCCCGAGGAAGTACGGGCGGCGCTCGACTCTTTCGTGGAATCGTATCAACCTGCACAGGTTGCGACCGATGAAGTCGGTCATGTTACCGAAACTGCCGACGGTATTGCCCATGTTGAAGGGCTTCCCGGAACTATGGCAAACGAACTCCTGCGTTTCGAGGATGGGACGCTGGGGCTTGCTATGAACCTTGAACAGCGTGAAATCGGTACCGTTGTTCTTGGGGATTTCTCCTCCATCGAAGAAGGGCAGCCCGTTTACCGTACTGGGGAAGTTCTCTCAGTGCCCGTTGGCGATGGCTACCTCGGTCGTACCGTTGACCCGCTGGGCCGCCCCATCGACGGCCTCGGTGATATCACCGACCTGGAAGGTCGACGAGCGCTGGAACTCCAGGCTCCCGGTGTCATGATGCGTAAGTCGGTTCACGAGCCGCTGCAGACCGGTCTGAAGGCGATCGACTCGATGATCCCGATCGGTCGTGGTCAGCGTCAGCTCATCATTGGTGACCGTCAAACCGGTAAGACCGCAATCGCACTGGACACGATCATTAACCAGCGTGACAACTGGCTTTCCGGCGATGTCAACAAGCAGGTTCGATGCATCTATGTCGCCATCGGCCAGAAGGGCTCGACGATCGCTTCGGTTCGCTCGACTCTTGAAGACGCCGGAGCAATGGAGTACACGACGATCGTTGCTTCTCCGGCCTCGGATCCCGCGGGCTACAAGTACATGGCTCCCTACACGGGTAGCGCAATTGGTCAGCACTGGATGTACCAGGGCAAGCACGTCCTCATCGTTTTCGATGACCTTTCTAAGCAGGCCGAGGCCTACCGTGCAGTTTCGCTTCTTCTGCGCCGTCCGCCGGGGCGTGAAGCGTACCCCGGTGACGTTTTCTACTTGCACTCTCGCTTGCTGGAACGCTGTGCGAAGCTCTCCGACGAGCTCGGTGGGGGATCGATGACCGGTCTGCCGATTATCGAAACCAAGGCAAATGACGTTTCTGCCTACATTCCGACCAACGTTATTTCGATTACCGATGGTCAGATCTTCCTTCAGTCTGACCTCTTCAACTCGAACCAGCGACCAGCTGTTGATGTTGGTATTTCGGTCTCTCGTGTCGGTGGTGCCGCACAGATCAAGGCAATGAAGAAGGTCGCCGGTACCTTGAAGCTCACGCTTGCTCAGTACCGTTCGATGGCGGCCTTCGCGATGTTTGCTTCTGACCTTGATGCTGCAACACGTCGTCAGCTCACGCGCGGTGAGCGTCTTATGGAGCTTCTCAAGCAGCCGCAAAACTCGCCCTATGTTGTTCAAGACCAGGTTGCGTCGATCTGGGCCGGCACAAATGGCTACCTCGACGACCTTGAGGTCAGCGAAGTCCTTTCTTTTGAAAGCGGTCTGCTGGACTACTTGCGTGCAAACTCCACGGTGCTTGATGAGATCGCCGCAACCGGTGAGCTCTCGAAGGAAACCGAAGAAGCCATGCGCGCTGCGGTTGAGACCTTCCATGGCCAATGGGTGAGCGCGAAGGCATCACCGGTCTCGCTTGATGACGCTGAGGTGCAGGCCGAGCGTTCTCAGGAAGAAATCGTTCGTTCGCGTCCGGTAGTGTCTGAGGCCTGAGTATGGGCGGACAACAAAGGATCTATAAACAGCGGATTGCATCTACGCAGACGCTGGCTAAGGTCTTTCGTGCGATGGAAATGATCGCGGCATCGCGAATCGGCGCCGCGCGTCGGGCAGCTACTGAACTTGGGCCCTATGAAAAGGCTCTGACTCAGGCAGTTGCCGCCGTCGCTATCCATACTGACCTTGACCACCCGCTGACTCGTGAGCGTCACGATACGCCACGTGTCGCGGTCCTTGTGGTTGCTTCCGATCGAGGGATGGCCGGAGCCTACTCAGCAACGATTCTTCGCGAGGCCGAACGTCTTGTCGAACGCCTCAAAGAAGAAGGAAAAGTCCCGGTTCTGTACACCTATGGTCGACGTGCCCAGGCGTACTTCCGTTTCCGGGGCGTGGAGATCGAAGATTCGTGGGAAGGGGAATCTGATTCACCTTCCGAGGAGATCAGCAATCAGATCGCTCGTGAGCTTCTTGAGCGCTTCACGGATTCAGATCCTATGACTGGCGTGTGCGAAGTTCATTTGGTCTACACGCGGTTCAAGTCGATGATGAGTCAGGTTCCTGAGGTTCGACGCATGATTCCTCTTTCCGTTGTCGATGCTCCTGAAGGGGATCGTGAACGTGATGAGGAACGCGGTGAGCACAAGGTGAATGCCGAACTCTTCCCCGAGTACGAGTTCATTCCTTCACCCGAAGAAGTTCTTGACACCCTGCTTCCGCTGTATGTCTCGAGCAGGATCCGAAATGTTCTTTTGCAAGCCGCCGCATCAGAGTTGGCTTCGCGCCAGCGCGCAATGCATACGGCAACGGATAACGCAGAAGAGCTCATTACGAAATACACGCGTCTGGCGAATTCGGCCCGTCAGGCGGAGATCACTCAAGAGATCACTGAAATCGTGGGCGGTGCCGACGCATTGGTCCAGGGCTGAGGCCCGTGCACATGGAGAAAATAGAAATGACTACTACTTCAACGGGACAGGGACGGGTCGCACGTGTTGTCGGACCGGTTGTCGATGTTGAGTTCCCGCCGGACGCAATTCCTCCCTTGTACAACGCATTGCACGTTGATGTGAATCTTTCCGGGCAGAGCGAAGGTGAATCCGGCGTTCAGACGATCACCCTTGAGGTTGCTCAGCACCTCGGTGACAACCTGATTCGTGCGATTTCGCTCAAGCCGACCGACGGTATGGTTCGCGGCTCGGTTGTCACCGATACCGGTGCTCCGATCTCGGTTCCGGTAGGCGACATCACGAAGGGTCACGTTTTCAACGTGACCGGCGAGGTCTTGAATCTCAAGCCCGGTGAGCATCTGGAAATCACCGAGCGCTGGCCGATTCACCGCCAGCCGCCGGCATTCGACCAGCTTGAGGCTCGCACGAAGATGTTCGAAACGGGCATCAAGGTTATCGATTTGCTCACCCCATATGTTCAGGGTGGCAAGATTGGCCTCTTCGGCGGCGCAGGTGTGGGCAAGACCGTTCTGATTCAGGAAATGATTCAGCGTGTTGCTCAGAACCACGGTGGCGTTTCGGTTTTCGCTGGCGTTGGTGAGCGTACCCGTGAAGGTAACGACCTGATTCACGAAATGGAAGAGGCCGGCGTCTTCGATAAGACGGCACTGGTCTTCGGACAGATGGATGAACCGCCGGGGACCCGTCTTCGTATCGCCCTGACTGGTTTGACCATGGCAGAGTACTTCCGCGATGTTCAGCATCAGGACGTGCTGCTCTTCATCGACAACATCTTCCGCTTCACCCAGGCTGGTTCAGAGGTTTCGACGCTGCTGGGTCGTATGCCTTCTGCTGTTGGTTATCAGCCGAACCTCGCTGATGAAATGGGACAGCTTCAGGAACGTATTACCTCTGCTGGAGGCCACTCGATTACGTCTCTACAGGCAATTTATGTTCCCGCAGACGACTACACCGACCCGGCACCTGCGACGACCTTCGCCCACTTGGACGCAACGACTGAGTTGTCGCGTGAAATTGCATCACGCGGTATTTACCCCGCCGTTGATCCATTGGCATCGACGTCTCGAATCCTTGACCCGGCACTGGTCGGTCGTGAGCACTACGACACTGCTACTCACGTAAAGGCGATCTTGCAGAAGAACAAGGAACTGCAAGACATCATCGCCATTTTGGGCGTTGATGAATTGTCCGAAGAAGACAAGGTCACCGTTGCGCGCGCACGTCGCATTGAGCAGTTCCTCTCGCAGAACACCTACATGGCTGAGAAGTTCACCGGTGTTGAGGGCTCGACTGTTCCGCTTTCAGAGACCATCGAGGCCTTCAAGCGCATTGCTGAGGGCTACTACGATCAGGTCCCTGAGCAGGCCTTCTACAATATTGGTGGCATCGACGATCTTGAACGTCGTTGGCACGAGATCGAGAAGGATAACTGACGTGCCTGCCACCGATAAGTTGCAGGTCGAGATCGTTTCTCACGAAGGCAGGCTCTGGCACGGTAGTGCATCTCAGGTGAGTTTTCCGGCAATGGATGGCTCCATCGGTGTGCTTCCGGGACGACAGCCAGTTCTTGCGGGTCTCGTTCCCGGACGTGTGAGTATCACGACTGAGCAAGGAGTTGTCGACTTCGATATCGATAAAGGTCTGGCTTCGGTAGATTCCGACTTTATTACGATTGTCGTGGAACACGCCTCCCAGATGTGAGTGAGCGGTGTGCGGGCTTAAACTGTCCGCACACCCTCATTGTCTTCAGGAGGTTTTCATGGTTGTGCTGAACATTATCGTGATGCTCCTCCTTGCCCTTTTTGTCTTATGGCTGCTTCTTAATCTGCGCGCGCGTCATCTCGATCAACAAGATGGTGCTTTTCGGGCGTGGGCGCGACTTGATTCGCATTCCGGATGGATGTCAGGAATCGGTCAGTATCAGGGCGATCGCCTGTGTTGGTATCGTTTGGTTGCCCCTTCACTGAAACCGCATGTTGTCCTTCCCCGACATGGACTTGAAGTCTCCCTTCCCCTGCAACGCTCAACCGATGGATCAATGGTTGAGGTCCGCTTGACATCAGGGGATGTTTTTCTGGACATTGCAGTTGAACCACTGACCTATAACGGGCTTGTATCGTGGGGAGAATCCGAACCACCCGCTATCGAACATGGCTCTACGCTCTAGTTTTATTCCCACGACACTGCCAGTTCCCGAAAGGTAAGCTGTTGCGCGTTCTTATCGCTTCATGCACGGTCGATTACTCAGGCCGCCTCAGTGCGCACCTTGACCGCGCAATTCGCCTCATTATGCACAAGGCGGATGGCTCTGTACTGATCCACTCTGATGGCGGTTCATATAAACCACTGAATTGGATGAATGCTCCCTGTACAGTCACCACCGAAATCCCCGAAGAGGGGGAAGAGATGGATGGCGTGACCCAGGTGTGGCAGGTCCAATCCGATAAGACTGATGACCGACTAGTTATCCGTATTCACGAGATCATCAGTGACGTCACCGAAGAGTTTGGTATTGACCCCGGACTTGTCAAAGACGGTGTTGAGACCCACCTTCAAGAACTCTTGGCACAGCAGGTACCGCAGGTACTGGGCGAAGGCTGGGAACTGGTACGTCGCGAATATCCCACTCCCGTTGGACCAGTTGACCTGCTCGTTCGTGATCCACAGGGGCTGCCCGTTGCAATCGAGGTTAAAAGGCGCGGAGGAATGGACGGCGTTGATCAGCTAACGCGCTATCTGTCCCTTTTGGGCCGCGATCCTTTGCTGGATGGGATTAGAGGGGTCTTTGCTGCTCGAGAGATTACGCGGCAGGCCCGTACCTTGGCTGAAGATCGCGGAATTGATTGCCTCATTCTCGATTACGACGCCATGCGAGGTTTTGACGATCCCGATTCCCGTCTCTTCTAATGACTCAAGCTGCACTCAGCCTGAGCCTTGCGCGCATTATTAGCCAAGGCCTCGTCGCAGAAACGGCTGCGGATAATCCCATTGCTGCGGTCGACAATATGCTCGCTTTGCAGGCTCAACTTCCTTCTTCGATTCCCTGGGCGATTAATCTACGCGTCAAACAGCCTTCTATTGGTGCAATTAATGAGGCCTTTGAGTCTGCTGGGCTTGTACGTTCGTGGCCAATGCGCGGAACAATTCATGTCACCAGCGCGAAGGACCATCATTGGCTGCGTCAGGTGCTTCGACATCGGTATCGCGCATGGATGCGTTCCCTTGAGGAAGAGGGACTGACTCGCGCGCGTATTGAGGAAGCTGCGCAGATCGCATATTCGTGCATTACCTCGGCGGGACCTCAAAGCCGTGAAGAACTCTGCGCGGCCTGGGAGCAGGAAGGGATCCGAACGGGTACGCGCCCGCAACGCGAGGCAGCCCTGCGAGCGGGGGAGAAGGGGACTTTCCTTGACCGCCGTAATCTTTTCCTTGCGTTGCATATTGAGGGTTTCCTAGTTGGCGGTCCGAGGCGGGGCAATTCCTTTCTTTTTTGTGATGCGAGGACTTTGCCCGTTGCGGAAGGGGTCGCCCAGGGAGAAGCTGATCACGAGGCCGCGCTGGCCGAGCTTGCGCGTCGCTATGCTTGGGGGCACGGCCCGGTCAGTGTCGAGGATTTTTCTCGTTGGACATCACTAACGAAACGTGAGTCTCGGGCTGCGCTGGAACGTGCGGTGCGATTAAGAAGTGACCGTCCTATCGTTCTCGGTGAATCTGGATATCAACGTGCCGATCTTGACTCGCTGTTGAGCCGCTGCGGAGATGCTGCTCGAGCGCTGTTTTCTTGCCCGTCTTTCGATGAAGTCCATGTGGGATATGCAGACCGCACTAGCTTGGCAACGCAGGAGGCAGAGCGAGCGATTTGCCCCGCAAAGAATGGGATGTTTCGACCAATTGTTATCAAAGATGGCCGGGTGATTGCCGTACAGGATCCGCGCAAAGGATATGCGTTTTTGGATTCGATGCGAGACGAATATGATCAATCTCTGCTGGAAGAAGCTGAAGAAATCGGTGAGTATTTGAGCGGCAAATAAGTGATCGCGCAGCTGAAAATGTGCGAAAATATTCGTATGGATTCACAAGTTATGCGAGGCCGCATCGTCCTGAAAGATTCCATCATTGAAGATGGCGTCATCACCGTTGAAGGCCAATTTATTTCTCATATTTGCCCGGCATCTGATTTTTCTGGCGAGCTTCCGCAGTCAAGTGGCTCTACTTTCCTTCCGGGACTTGTCGATGTGCACTGTCACGGAGGCGGTGGGGAGTCTTTCCCGAATGCAACGACTCCCGAGGCCGCGATGCAAGCCGTCATGGAACACCGTCGTCACGGTACGACCTCGTTGGTCGCTTCGTGCGTCACCGCTGATGCTGATACCTTGAAAGCACGTGCTCGTACCCTAGCTTCGCTTGCCGAAAAGGATGAAATCGCGGGGATTCACTTCGAGGGGCCCTTCGTATCCCATGCGCGTTGTGGCGCCCAGGATCCGACCTACATTGTTGATCCGGATCCCGATCTCACCCGCGAACTCATTGATGAATGCAAGGGATATGCACTTTCAATGACCCTTGCTCCGGAAAAGCCCCGCGCATTTGGAGAAGGTTCTGTTGCTGAAGCGCTGATCGATGGGGGTGCCATTCCTTCGTGGGGGCATACGGATTCGAACTCGACCTTTGCACGTCAAGCTTTGGAATACTCACGTGAGCATTTCGCAAATTCTTCGACTCCTCGCGGCCCTCGTGCGACGATCACGCACCTTTTCAACGGCATGCGTCCACTGCACCACCGCGACACCGGTCCGATCGCAGAATTCCTTTCAGATGCTGCCCGTGGAGGTGCGGTTGCAGAGCTGATTTGCGATAACGTCCACGTTGATCCACTTCTTGTTCGCGATGTCTACGAACTTGTCGGTCGCGATCACGTTGTGCTGATCACGGATGCGATGGCTGCAGCCGGTATGCCTGATGGTTCCTACACGCTTGGTCCTCAAGATGTTGTCGTTCGTGACGGTATCGCGCGCCTGGCTCAGGGCGATTCTATTGCCGGTGGCACTGCGCACCTTCTTGACTGTGTTCGCGTGGCAACGACCTTGGGAGGAATTCCTCTGGTGGATGCTGTCTACATGGCATCAACTCAAGGCGCTAAGATCTTGGGCGATCCGCGAGTGGGCAGCCTTGAGGCTGGGAAATTTGCAGATATTGTCGAGGTGGATCCTGAGCTCAATGTGCGTCGCGTAGTTCGCCGTGGCACAGTAGTTGAGTGAGAGGAAAACGATCTCGTAAGCGTCCATGGGGCGAGAGTCGGCCATTGCAGATGTCGGCTCTCGCCTCAGTTGCGCGCAGCGAAATTGGACCTGATGGCGAGTCCTATCAGGTCCAATATCTTCGTTCTTCTTCGAAGCCCTATACCTGTCCCGCGTGTCTGCAAACAATTGCCATTGGCAGCGCACACGTCGTTGCATGGCCTGAAGAACGTGCCTATGGGTTGGATCAGGGAGTTCGTGCTCGGCGACATTGGCACTTGAACTGTTGGAAACGTGGTCTTCGCCCGGCATAATGGGCGTAATTGGCTACGTGCACGTGGCGTGAGACACCTCCAGTATGCACTCGTGTTGTTTGCCCGTAGAGTTACAACTAGAGGTTGACACTATCCCATTAATAGGAGACTCCGAGTGGACCAGCTCAGAAGATTTTCAGGAGCAGCTGCAGCATGTGCAGTTGCGGTGATTGCTGCGATTGTCGCGGTATTGGCTTTGACTGTGTGGAAGCCAACCCAACAAATTAGTGCGAGTGTTACCCCCCAGCAGCCGGTCGTCATCACCCGCGAGGGACTCTTCCAACTCGAAGGGGGTGAAGTCACCGTTACCGCGGCTTCTGCCTCGGGAAAGCAAGTGACGATGGCGCTGGGTACAGCGGCAGATGTTCGTGCGTGGGTTTCCGATCTGTCCTATGCGGAAATCACTGGCATCTCGGCGAACCGTGAGAATCTTTTGACCGAGGGGCATGACTCCGCAACCTCGTCGCCTTCTCCTTCGCCCTCACCCTCCAGTGAGGCTCCACAAAACCCTGATCAGAATGCTCAGCCTTCGCCTTCTCCCAGCGCGACTCCAACTCTGTCGGCTGCCGGTGGAGATATGTGGCTTGACGAGGCAACCGCTCCTTCGACCGCGACAATGACGCTTCGTGATGTCGCAGCAGGGCGTTCGCTGGTTATTACTTCGGATGGAATGACTCCCTCTGATTTGACGGTCACCATGACCTGGCAGACGCCGCATGCGAATGTTCTAGCAATCACTGCTGGCGTTATTACATTCATCTGTCTTCTCGTTGCCGCTGCCTTGGTCGGCCTTGTTCTTTGGCGTGAACGTCAGGTGGATTCTGAAGAAGGAAAGCGTAAGGAAGACGAAGCAGAAGATGAGGCATCTCAACAGGTAGATCCCGCCTTCTTTGAAACCGACGAAAACTCTGAGTCTTCTGAAGCTGAAAGCGAAACCCTTCAAAGCGATAACGAAGAAGCTGAAGAGTACAGCGACTCAATCGAGGGCGGGGAAACGCCTGATGACGTAACGGCCCAAGATGCTTTCACTGAGGTCGCTGAGCTTGACGAGGAAACGCCAGAAAGCGAATTGCCAGAAGTCCGCACTTCTGAAGAGAGCTTCGAAATTGAAGAGGCTTCCGTCACCGATCGGGATGAATCTTCGGACTCTGAGCCGCGTCGTGGTCGCCACGGCATTGCCTATCACGATGACGAAGTAGACCCACCTGCTCGCGAATCAACAGATACGGGAATTATCGATTTGTCCGCTATTCGCCCGGGTGCAGTTCTTCCTTCGCGCCGCGCGCTGCGTCAGGCACGTGAAAAGGGCGAAGGACGCTTAGTGATTGGTGGCCAGGAATTCGATACTGGCTTGATTCCTCAGGTGGAGAAGGAAGAAGAAGCATCCACCAGTGATGGATCCGAAGAAAAGCGCTCGTGGGGCTCGATCATGGGGAGCTGGATTTCACCGAAGCAACGCGGACAGAAGGGACAGTGACGATGAGAATACGACGGATCCTCCCAGTTCTGTGCGTGCCTGCACTTATTCTTGGGGCATGTAGTAGCCGTGATCTAGTTGCTCCTGAGGTGACATCACAGCCTTCTTCCGCTTCCCCGAACCTAGACTCAGCGCGCATCGAGCGTGTTCTTGGATCCATTCAGGACACCATCAATACTGCTGATGCAACACGCGACCCGGCTGCTCTGGAACCTCGACTTGAGGGTGGGGCATTGCGTATGCGCAGTGACCAGTATGCTGCTGCTAAAGCAACGAATACTGAAGTGCCTAAGCTTGTCGTCAACCAGGGTTCGGTTGCAGTGACAAATTCGGATCAGTGGCCGCGCGCTATCGTGAATGTCTCCAGCCCTGATCAGGCATCTCTTCCTGTACTCGCATTCGCAGTTCAAGACGACGCGCGATCGAAATACAAGCTCGTCGGATGGGCGCGTGCGCTTGGTGGAGCTCAATTCCAGCTGGATAACGTGGAGAAGGGCTCTGCGGCACTTGGTCCTGATGCTCAGGGATTCGTGAAGACCCCGAAGGAAGCACTCCAGGGCTACGTGGACATGCTGAATTCCGGTAATGCCGGTAACGATCAGTATGCGGGTGATGATTTTGCTCGTCGCTATTTGCAGGATGCAAAGAGCTTGAATGATGCGGTTCAGGCTGCTGGAAATGTTCAGGCGCATGCTGATCTCTCGGCTGATTTCCCGATTGTCGGTGTCGAGCTGGTCGACGGTTCAGCTCTTGTTGCCGCTTCATTCACCTATACTCAGACCTATCAGCGCACTGTTGCTCGTTCGACTATGCGCCTTGGGGGAACAACTGCTGCACTGGCAGAAGGTGATGACGATACGGTCAAGGGAAAGGCAACGGCAACCTACAGTGTGACCGTGCTCCTGCACATCCCCAAGGCCGGCTCGGATTCGCAGCAGATTAGCGCCGTTGGCGCAGAACGCGCACTTGGCTCGGTCGTCAAGGATGATGGCGCCGGGAACCCCGATCAACGTTAAGGAGGTCTTCTTCATGAATAATGATGCTCACAATCCTCAACCTGCAGATTCGCACGGTGCACTCGACCTCAGTGCAGCTGCTTCCGCCGCAGGACAGGGAGGCCCCAGCACTTCTCAGCAGCCAAATCGAGAAGGTGGTGCCGGTGGCATCAGCATTCCGCTGATCGATTCCTGCGATGATTCCTCTTTCGAGGCCATTGCCGCGAATTCTCAAAAGGTTCCGGTCGTCCTCGTTCTTTGGGCTGCTCAATCTCTTGAATCTAAACAGCTTCTGGCCACCCTCGAAGAGCTCGCACGTGAAAAGGCGGGTGCCTTCCAGCTTGTTGAGGTTGATGTCCAACAGGCCCCGCGAGTTGCACAGGCATTCCAAGTACAGGTGCTTCCGACTACGGTCGCTCTTGTCGGCGCGCGTCCTGTTCCTCTTTTCCAAGGTGCTGCTGCTAAGGAACAGATTGCCCCTGTTATCGAGGATTTGCTGAGGGCTGCTGGACAGATGGGGGTCACCGGTCGGATTGCTGTGAGCGGATCCGATATTGCAAAACCCATCCCAGAGGAGCATATCCCCGCCCTCGAAGCTGAAGAACGTGGAGATCTTGAAGCTGCGCAGGCTGCTTGGGAGAAGATTATTGAACACAATCCCCGCGATGAAGAAGCAAAGAATCACCGCGCACGGATTAATTTCAAGCTGCGTGAGGCTCAGGAAAACGGTGATCCCTCCGCACAGGCAGATGCGCTCTTCAATGAGGGAAAGACTGCAGAAGCATTTAATGTGCTCCTGCGCCTTATCGAAGACAGCCCGGAGGATCAGCGTGAGGACTACCGTGTCAGGCTGCTGGATCTTTTCCGAATTGCGGGGAATACCCCTGAGGTTAAGGCTGCAAGACGGCGTTTGTCTGCGCTGTTGATGATCTAGAGGCTGTTAACAGACAAGCTGATAAGGGGTGTGGGGAACAGATTAAAATCTGTTCCCCACACCCCTTAGTGCTCAAAAGTTCAGTGCTGAGGTGCCAGCCAGAGAGCACCCAGAGGAGGAACGCGAAGCTCTACCGAGTAGGGGCGTCCATTCCAGGGGATCTCTTCAGCAACGAGCTCGCCGATATTAACGACTCCTGAACCACCATATTGTGGATCATCCGTATTGACGACCTCTTGCCAGGTTCCCGCATGAGGCAGGCCGATGCGGTAGCCCTCGTGGGGGTTACCAGCGAAGTTCACCACGCACACAAGCTCATCCTGAGCGCGGTGGCCGCTAGTGGCCTCGGACTTACGGATATAAGAGATCAGGTTGTGATCGCCATCGGAGGCGTCAATCCACTCGAAACCTGTGTAGGTGTCATTCCACAGTGCTGAGTGGCTGCGGTAGAGCTCGTTGAGGCGCGCAACCAAAGCTGCCATTCCGGCATGGTCAGGCCGATCGTAGAGCCACCAATCCAGGGAGTAGCTTTCATTCCACTCTTGTTCCTGTGCAAATTCCTGACCCATGAAGATCAGCTGCTTACCGGGGTGCGACCACTGGTAGGCGAAGAGCGAACGCAGGCCAGCCATCTGCTGCCAATGATCACCGGGCATCTTGGACACAAGCGCGCCCTTGCCGTGAACAACCTCGTCGTGAGACAGAGGCAGCACGTAGTTCTCTGAGAAGGCGTAAACCAGTGAGAAGGTCAGCTCACCGTGATGCCAACGACGGTTGACAGGATCTTCAGAGAGATAACGCAGGGTGTCATTCATCCACCCCATGTTCCACTTCATTCCAAAGCCTAGGCCGCCACCTGAGGTTGGAGCAGTAACTCCGGGCCATGCGGTTGATTCTTCTGCGATCATGACAATTCCAGGATGCAGACGGTAGGAGGTCGCAGTTGCTTCCTGAAGGAAAGAAATCGCCTCAAGATTCTCACGCCCGCCGTATTGGTTTGGACGCCACTGGCCGTCCTTACGCGAATAATCCAGATAGAGCATGGAGGCAACGGCATCAACGCGTAGGCCGTCGATGTGGAATTGATCAAGCCAATACAGTGCGTTTGCAACCAAGAAGTTTCGCACTTCAGTGCGGCCGAAATTAAAGACGTAGGTTCCCCAATCCGGATGTTCGCCGCGCAGCGGATCAGGATCTTCATAGAGCGGGGTACCGTCAAAGCGCGCCAGTGCCCAATCGTCCTTGGGGAAGTGCGCCGGTACCCAGTCCAAGATCACTCCGATACCTTCTTGGTGGAGACGGTCCACAAGGTATCGGAAATCATCGGGAGTGCCATAGCGTGAGGTCGGTGCGTAATAGGAAGTGACTTGGTAGCCCCAAGACCCACCGAAGGGGTGCTCAGCAAGAGGCATGAATTCGACGTGGGTGAAACCCATCTTCTTGACGTAGGGGATGAGCTCATCAGCCAAACCGCGGTAACCCAGATCCTGCTTCCAGGAGCCTGCGTGAACCTCGTAAATCGACATGGGGCCGCTGTGGGGGTTGGCATCCTCGCGTGCGCGAAGCCAGTCTTCGTCGTTCCATGTGTGGAAGACGTCGGTGACGACCGAGGCCGTGGCTGGGGGAATTTCCGTTGCCCGAGCCATGGGGTCTGCTTTTTGGAACCAGTTCCCCGAAGGTCCTTGGATTTCGAACTTGTAGCGGGCGCCGACACCAACGCCGGGAATGAAGAGTTCCCAGACTCCGGAAGCACCCATTGTGCGCATGGCGTGTCCGGTGCCATCCCAGAAATTGAAGTCACCGACAACGCGCACGGCCTGCGCATTGGGAGCCCACACAGCGAAGGCAACACCATCGACAGGTCCCATGACACCATCAAAATGCATGAGGTGGGCACCCAAGACCTCCCAGAGGCGCTCATGACGTCCTTCGGAGATCAGATAGGTATCCATTTCACCAACGGTTGGGAGGAACCTGTAGGGGTCATCAACGATCTGCGAATGATCGCCGTAGGTCACGCGCAGTCGGTAGTCGGGAATGTCTTCTGCAGCGAAGACGCATACCCAAACACCTCCGTGTTCGTGGGTTGCCGGGTAGGTATGGTCCTGAGTGAGCACCTCGACCGAATCGGCCAGATGGTGAACGCTGCGGATCGTGACAACACCGTCATTGAGGTGTGCTCCCAGCACATCGTGGGGGAGAGGATAGCGCCCTTCGGCTACCGCATCGAGGACGTCTGTGGCCACTGCTGTCGCTTGAGGTTCCATGTGTTCATCATCTCACGTTTAAATAATTTCTAATAATTACTCGGTTTCGATGGCCATGACATGACCCAATCGATCCCAGGGGGACAGGCGTACCCAATTGGTGCGTGACCAGGAGTAACGCTGTCCGTCGAGCTCATCGACCACGGTAAAGTTTGCCGATGATGTCCCCAAGGAGAGTCCGCTCAAATCAATATCGATTTCTCCTTCAACCGTGTTTTCCGGGTCCAAGGAGATCACGACGATGACTGTATCGGGCAATCCGGTCGGTGAGAATCGAGCGGGGACATGCTTGGAGAAGCACAGGATCTTCTCCGAGGTCGTGGGGTGGATGCGAAGATCGTGAAGCTGGCGCAGTGCTGGGTGGCGTTCACGAGCGCTATTGAGAAGTGTGAGTAGAGTCGGGATTCCCGTCTCCTGGGCAAGCTTTGGATCACGAGGCCGGAATTCGTACTTCTCGTTATCGTTGGGTTCCTCGGCACCCTCGCGTTGAATATTCTCAACCCACTCGTATCCCGAGTAGATTCCCCATGAAGGTGCTCCGAGTGCGGCCAGCATCGCGCGAATTGCGAAGATTGCACTTCCCCCAGAGGTCATTTGCGGAGTGAGAATATCGTGCGTCGTCGGCCAGAAGGTTGGACGAATAAGGTGCGCAGTATCGTGTGCGAGTTCCTGAAGATAATCTTCGATTTCTTGCTTTTCGGTTCTCCACGCGAAGTAGGTGTAGGACTGGTCAAAGCCAACCGCGCCCAAGGTACGCATCATTGCGGGGCGGGTGAAAGCCTCGGCAAGGAAAATAACTTCCGGATGACGAGTATGGATTTCTTCTAGGAGCCGTTCCCAGAAAGGAATGGGTTTTGTGTGCGGATTATCGACACGGAAGATCGTCACCCCGTGGGAAATCCACAATTCGAGCATGTTACGAATCGCTGCGTAGATTCCCTCTGGATCTCGATCGAAGTTCAGGGGATAGATATCCTGATATTTCTTCGGGGGGTTCTCTGCGTAGGCGATCGAGCCATCTGCGCGTTGGGTGAACCATTCTGGATGCTCGCTCACCCACGGATGGTCGGGGGAACACTGAAGTGCGATATCCAGCGCAACCTCTAAGCCCAGCTCTTTTGACTGCGCAATGAAATAATCAAAATCATCGAAATCGCCCAGCTCAGGGTGAATAGCATCGTGGCCGCCCTGAGCTGAACCAATGCCGTAGGGGCTGCCGGGTTCACCTCTGTGAGCAACCAGAGAGTTATTCTTTCCCTTTCGATTGGTTAAACCGATCGGGTGAATTGGCGTCAAATAGACGACGTTGAAGCCCATAGATGCAATACGGGGCAGAGCCTCGGTCGCGGTACGCAAGGTTCCCGATACCCAGCGTCCTTTCTTATCCTGGAAAGCACCGTGCGAACGTGGGAAGATCTCATACCACGCACCTGCGAGGGCACGGTTTCGCGCAACGTAGAGAGGGAAACTACGGGTTGACCCGTAGAGGTCGCGGAGTGGGAAATTACGGAAGACTGCGCGCACCGGAGCAGCCAGGCCAGCGGAGAGACGGCGCTGAGGAGTTTGAGTGGTATCGCGTAGGGCCTGTGCGGCAGCAAGTAGGGTTTGAATACCTGCTCGACTTGGCTGCTTTTGAGAAGGATTATTCAGGGCCTCTCCGCGCGCGGCGCGTTCCATCAAGAGCGCGCCTTCTTCGAGCATGAGTTCGACGTCGACCTCAGCTCCAATCTTCACCGAGGCGTCGTGACGCCACGTGGCATAGGGGTCTGACCAGGTATCAATGCGGAAACTCCACTTGCCAACCGCGTCTGGCATCAGCCACGCTTCGTAGCGGTCGAGGCCGGGAGCAATGTCATACATGAGGGCGCGTGAATGGATGGAGCCACCGGGGCGAATGAGAACTGCCTCGGCAGCATAGGCATCATGGCCCTCTCTAAAGACGGTTGCTCGGATAGGAAATGCCTCAAAAACCGTTGCTTTAGCCGGCAAATTCCCGTCCTCAACGACGGGAAAAACTTCAGTGGCCGGGATGCGTGGAAGTAGTGTCTCGTTCACATACTCAAGCCTAATGGATACTGTGACGATCGACATACCCAGGAGGAAAAAAGCTATGAAGGTCCAAAAAGGTGGTGGTTACTTCCGCAGAAGTAACCACCACCTTGAGCGTTCTAAGAAGCTCAGTAGACCATATGCATCGCTTCACGGACCTCGTTCAAGGTCTTCTCTGCACGTTCGTTTGCCTTCTCATTGCCTTGGCGGAGGATCGAGAGCAGGTATCCCGGATCAGCCGCTAGCTCGGCACGACGTGCACGGATTGGTGCAAGCATGTCGTTGAGGGCCTCTGTAACGGTTGCCTTGAGCGCACCGCCGCCACCATCACCGATACGCTCGGCGATGGCTACCGGATCCTCGCCGGTGGCCAAAGAAGCGAGAGTCAGCAAATTGGCTACCTCGGGACGATTCTCGGGATCGAAGGTGATGTGGCGATCTGAATCGGTCTTTGCGCGCTTTAAGATTTTTGCAGTCTCATCTGCGGTCATTGCCAATTCGATCGTGTTGCCGCGAGACTTTGACATCTTCGTTCCATCCGTTCCCAAGAGCAGGGGAGTCTCCGAAAGAAGTGCATCAGGACGGGGGAATACGGCTCGCTTGGGGTCGACGCGACCGTAACGCTTATCGAAGCGCTGAGCAATCAGACGGGTCTGCTCAATGTGAGGGAGCTGGTCTTGCCCAACAGGAACGATATTCGCCTTGCAGAAGAGGATGTCACAGGCCTGGTGTACCGGGTAGGTCAACATCAAACCGGTCATTGCACGACCGTCGGTTGCTTCCAACTCTGCCTTAACCGTGGGGTTGCGGTGCAACTCGGCCTCGGTGACCAGGGAAAGGAAAGGAAGCATGAGCTGGTTCAGTGCAGGAATTGACGAATGATTAAAGATCGTCGTCTTTTCCGGATCCAAGCCAACTGCGAGGTAGTCAGTGACCAAGCCGAGGACGCGTTCTTGAATGGGGCCGACTGCGTCGCGGTCTGTGATGACCTGATAGTCAGCTACAAGCACCCACGTATCGACTCCGCGTTCTTGAAGAAGAACGCGGTTTCGCAGAGTACCGAAGTAGTGACCGAGGTGTAGGCGTCCAGTTGGGCGATCACCGGTAAGCACGCGAAAACGCGTGGGATCTTGGTCGATTGCCTCGTCAATTTCCTTCGAACGTGCAAGAGAGCGCGCGAGGGAAGCATCAGAGGTGGATTGCTCGAGAGTTTCTTCGCTTGTAGTCACCAGCTCAGTTTAGCGTGATCACTGCGCGGGCGAAGAGTCCACGGACGAGAGGTAGATATGCATGCTGAACGGATCCATGGACACCGTCGCATCTGAAGCCTTGTAATCCAGAGTACGTGGCAAGGCCACCGCATCGTTCATCGAGGTCACACCACCATCGTCGATCTGGCTCCATGCGCTATCGAAGACCTGCACCCACTGGACCCCTCGGCCGCGGGGAAGAAGTACATTACGGTCCGCTGTGGTTCCGTTGAAGAGGACAAGAGCATCGCGAGAACGATAGGGGGTGCCTGAACGCAGCATTTGGAATACACGTGAATCGGGCGATGTCCAAACGTCGTCACGCATGGGAACCCCACTCGCGTCATACCACGAGAGGTCAGGAAGCGTATCACCATGGGGCTCGGATCCGGAGAAATACTTCATTGGCCGCAGTGCGGGATGCGCACGGCGTAATGCAAGAAGCCAACGGACGATCTCGAGCTGTTCCTTTTGGAGGTCGGAGAGATCCCAGTCGATCCATGAGATGGGAGAATCTTGGCAGTAGGCGTTGTTATTACCAAATTGCGTGCGGGAAAACTCATCACCCGCAACCAACATGGGCGTGCCAGAGGAAACAAGGAGCGTGGCAAGAAGATTGCGTTGTGAGCGCTGGCGCGCGGGGACAATGTCTTCAACAAAGCCGGTGATATCACGGACATCGGGGTCAACACCCAGAATCGGTGCGGCCAAAGCTCCCTCAAGGCCGTGGTTCCACGAGCGGTTGTTATCCGAACCGTCGCGGTTTTCTTCCAGGTTTGCCAAGTTGTGCTTATGGTCAAATGCCGTAAGGTCGGCCAAAGTAAAGCCGTCATGTGCCGTCACAAAATTGACAGATGCTCCCGGCCCGCGAAGGTATCCGACGCCGTGGCCAAAGAGATCTTGAGAACCCGAAAGACGAGTTGCGAGCTCATTGGCTCCACCAGCCTGTCGTCCCGCACTAAGCTCTCGCAAATCAGAAAGCCAGAAGCTTCGAATGGCATCACGGAAACGGTCATTCCACTCGCAGAAAGGATCGGGGAAATTACCCGTCTGCCACCCGCCTAAACCAACATCCCAGGGCTCTGCGATGAGCTTGGTCTCGCGGAGTAGGGGATCTGCCCCCATCGCAATGAGTAGGGGATGAAGGGGAGTGAAACCGGTTGAAAAACGCCCGATAGTCGCAGCGAGATCAAAGCGGAATCCATCAATTCCCATGCTGGCTACCCAGTAGCGCAGCGAATCCAAAATAAGGGAAATCACCTGAGGATTATCGGTATTAAGTGTGTTGCCACACCCCGTTGTATCGATGATCTGTGAGGGGTAGGCGTCGGTTCGCCTGTAGTACAGAGGGGAATCAAGCCCTCGCAGTGAGAGCGTCGGACCAGTATCTCCGCTCTCACAGGTGTGGTTATAGACCACGTCAAGGATCACTTCAATCCCGGCCTCGTGGAGGATTGAGACCATCCCGCGGAATTCGTCAATCACGGCCTGTGGGCCTCGTGCACGAGCGGCGGCGCTGGCATAGGAAGGCTCAGGGCTAAAGAAGGACAGGGTGGAGTATCCCCAATAATTCGTCAAGCCGCGCTCGACTAAGAAAGGTTCATCAGACTTTGCGTGGATCGGGAGAAGCTCGACAGAGGTCACTCCCAACTCTTTGAGATAACGAACGGAAGCGGGATGCGCAAGACCCGCATAGGTCCCTCGCAGATTGGGAGGAACCTCCGACATGTTCTGCGTGAAGCCTTTGACGTGTAACTCATAGATGACGGTCTCATCCAAAGGAACCTTTGGCTGTGGGGTAATGCGGAATGAGGTGTCAATAACCACGCTATGAGCGTTAAAGGGCGCGGAATCAGTTGTCGAGGGCTCGAGGGGGTAAGAGACCGGGTAGGAATCCTCATCGACTTGGTGCGCGTAGACCTCGGGACGAATGTCGACAGTACCTGCGAGGCCACGGCCATAGGGATCGACCAGAAGCTTGTTTTCGTTAAAGAACAGACCGGCATCGGGATCCCAAGGGCCTTGGGCACGAAAACCGTAGTGGGTTCCAAGGCCGAAACCTTCGATATACCCATGCCAGATGCCGTGATCGGGGCCAAGAAGACGATAACGCTGTTCAAACCCGGTATCCGGGTCGATGACGCAGAAGTCAACCTGGGTAGCACGTGTCGATACCACTGCAACGTTGAGACCTGATCCAGAAACGGTAACGCCCAATTGACGATAGTGAGGATGAGGTTGTGTAACGGCGTGGTAGACGTAATTCGCCTGTTGTGACATTGCCGCCCCTTTTTCTCATGTCAGAACTGAGAACATCATAGTCGTATCCGTCCGGTGGCACACATAGAGCTGCGCGTATCAGCACCGATATGGCACTCTGGATACATGAGGATTGCAGTTCTGGTCAAACAGGTTCCTGATACAAGCTCGGACCGGCGTTTTGAAGACTTACGTTTAGTGCGGGGCGAAGACGATGTTCTCAACGAAGGCGACGAACACGCAGTGGAAGCTGCGGCTGATCTTGTTCGCACTCACGGAGGTGAAGTCATTGCGGTGAGCATGGGGCCAGAAGATGCCAGTGATGCACTGATTCGTGCGCTGGCACTTGGTGCTGATAGTGCTTATCTGCTCTCCGATCCCAAGCTTGAAGGTGCGGATGTCACCGTTTCAGCGCGTGCGCTCGCGGCTTTGCTGACGGTCTTGGCGGATGAGGAACCTTTCGATCTGATCATCGCTGGGATGGCAGCGGCGGATTCGATGACGTCGATGCTTCCCGCGGCGCTTGCGGCGGCTCTTGGCCTTCCCTTGGTTTCGCAGGCTCGAGAGTTAACTGTTGATGTCGAGCACTCACGGCTTAGTGCCTCGCGAAGTGTTGATGGTGTTGATGAATCTCTCGAAGCACCTTTCCCCGCTGTTATTTCTGTTTCAGATCAGCTCAACGAACCGCGTTTCCCCGGTTTTAAGGACCTCAAGGCTGCTCGGATGAAGCCCTTAGTTCGTGCCGAACTTGATGACATCGCCGAGTGTGATCCCAGCGGAGTGCTCTCATCTGTCCTGGCTTCTGGACTCGACGCAATGCCTCTTCGTCTGGAATCGATCGAGGAACATCAACGTGGCGGATCAGGTGAGGTATTCCCCGATACCGGTGATGGTGGCAAGCGTCTTGCGGAATTCATTGAGGAGAAGTTGAAGTGAAGGCTTTGTTGAACTCTGCGGTCGTCGTTCTTGACCTGGTGTCCTCTGAAGGAACAATTGACGCCCGTCACAAGGACATCATTGCTCAGGCTCACGAGTGCTGCGAAGAGCTGCATGCGATTGTCTTGTGCCCCGAGCTCCTTGATTCCCTTGGAGGGGAATTGGGACGAATTGGCGTCTCCTCTGTGATCCCGATTATCTGTCCCGAGGCCGCGCTCACGACATCGGCTTTGCTTTCTTCGCTGGAATCCGCGTATCGAAGCCTGAATCTCCTTGGGGCGCCAATCTTCTTCGCCACGCGTTTCCTTGACCGTGAGTGTGCCGCTTCCCTTGCCGTAATTTTGGGTGGGTGCGCCATTGCCGAGGCCGTCGAGATTCACGTTGAAGAGGATCGTTTGCGCGCGACGACGGATGCTCTTGGTGGCTCGTGGAGGGGAGAAGTCCTTGCCACGGCTGCACCTGCCTGCGTGTGTCTGCGTTCGCGCGGCCTCGTCCCTGAAGAGGTTGAAGGCCAGTGCAAGGTGGCTGAGCCTATTGTACTGTCCTTGAGTGATAAGACCACCAGGGTTCACGAGCGTGCGTACCAAAGTGGAGATGGTCGCCCGAAGGTGACTGAAGCTCAGGTCGTCGTAGTTGGAGGCCGCGGCGCAGGGCAGGACTGGAGTTTGGTCGAAGATCTTGCCGATGCTTTGGGTGCTGGCATCGGTGCAACGCGTGATGCTGTTGATGAAGGCTGGGCGAAGCGCAGCGCGCAAATCGGCCAAACCGGCGTGACGATTGCTCCCAAGCTCTATATCTCTCTTGGTGTTTCAGGTGCAATCCATCACACGATTGGAATGATGTCCTCGGGAACGATCGTTGCAGTCTGTGATGACCCAGATGCTCCGATCTTCGAAATTGCTGATTTCGGAGTTGTCGGAGATCTGTACGAAATTGTTCCCCAAGCGCTGGAGCATATTCGCGCGTGGCGTGCGAATGAGCCCCAGGACAACTGAAAGGCACCCGTGTCGCACTATCTTGATCACGCCGGTTCCACACCCTTGGCACCCGGAGTTCGTCAGGCCTGGCTTGACGCCCAAGACGCTCTCAGTCGGCGTCCTGGAAACCCCGCGGCTCTTCATGCTGGCGGACGTTCCGCTAAGCGTTTGCTGGAGGACGCGCGTGAACGTGTAGGCGCTGCCGTGGGTGTTTCACGCGCGGAGGTTGTTTTCACCTCGGGTGCGACAGAATCAGATGCGCTGGCGCTTGTCGCCGCGTCTCGAGGGATGCGTGAGGCCGACGCAGCGCGCGTTGATGTTTGGATGTCTCCGGTCGAGCATGACGCGGTGTACGAGCAGCGTGAAGTCCTGCGTCGAGAGGGATTTACGCCGCGGATCTTCGCGGTGAATTCTTCGGGGCGTGTGGAGTATTCGGATTTAGGACCAGCAGAATTTGAACGTGCGGCATTAATGTCAATGACGTGGGTGTGTTCTGAGCTTGGAACCATTGAACCTGTGGGCGAATTTGCCAGCTTTGTTCACGACGTGCGGGCAGATCAAGCGCCTCTTCTACATTCGGATGCAGCTCAAGCAATCGGCTACTGCGACGTTAATTTTGCTCAGTCAGGCTTAGACCTATTGTCGATCGGTGGTCATAAAGTCGGTGCTCCTGTTGGCACGGGTGCACTGATCGTTCGTCGAGGGATCAAGATGGTCACTGACCGGCCCGGTGGGGGACACGAACGTGGAATCCGTTCTGGAACCCCCGATGTTGCTGGGGCCTGCGCGCTCGCAGCTGCCCTCGAATTTGCAGTGGAGCATCGCCTCGAGCGTGTCCAACGCGCGCAGAAACTCCGTGAGCGTCTTATTTCCGGCCTCCCTCAGGGGGTGCGTTTAAGTGTTGACCCAGCCACGGCCTCGGCAGCGATTATTCACTTATTGATCCCCACCCACCATCCCGAGGCAGTCCTCTTGGCTATGGATATGGCAGGCGTAGACGTGTCGGCCGGCTCGGCCTGTCATGCTGGAGTGACTCGGCCCTCGCGTGTGGTGATGGCCCTTGGCTACAGTGAAAATCAAGCACTTGGTGTGCTGCGGGTTTCGACGGGAATGGAAACTACCGTAGAAGATATTGATGCTTTTCTTCGCGCACTTCCCGCCGCAATCCGAGCGGGACAGGCATTGGATGAACGAGACAGGATGGATGCATGAGGGTTCTTGCGGCTCTATCGGGTGGAGTGGACTCTGCAGTCGCGGCGGCAAAGGCTGTAGAGGCCGGACACGAGGTCGTTGGAGTGCATATGGCCCTGTCGTCTCAACCCCAAGAATGCCGTTTGGGTTCGCGCGGCTGCTGTTCGGTTGAAGATGCTGCTGATGCTGCTCGTGCTGCCGAAATCATGGGTATTCCATTTTATGTATGGGATCTTGCTGAAGAGTTTGAGCAAACGGTCATCACTGACTTCGTTGAGCAGTACAAGGCCGGACACACCCCAAATCCCTGTGTTCGTTGCAACGAATTCGTCAAGTTTAGGGAGCTTGCCCAGCGTGCTCGAGCACTGGGATTTGACGCGGTTTGTACCGGCCACTACGCGCGTATTGTTCAGACAGATTCGGGTCCTCAGCTCCATCGCGGACGTGACGAGGCAAAGGATCAGTCCTATGTGCTTGCAATTATGGGACCCGAAGAGCTTCCACGTGTGATTTTCCCTCTGGGAGATGCTCCATCGAAATCATGGGTGCGCTGCGAAGCGGAAAGAATGGGGCTGGGAGTATCAAATAAGCCGGATTCTTACGATATTTGTTTCATTCCTGATGGAGATACGCAGGGCTTTCTGCGTTCACACCTCGGGAGCAATCCGGGCGACATTGTTGATACTGAGGGCCGCGTTGTGGGCCGTCACGATGGCTACTGGAATTTCACCGTTGGTCAGCGACGAGGATTGAACTTGGGTAACCCCGCTGCCAACGGGCGGCCTCGTTATGTCGTCGAGACGAAGCCTCAGCTCAACCAGGTCGTCGTTGGTGCCTCTGAATTGCTCTCTATCGACCATATTGATTGTTCTGAACTCGTGTGGCTTGCGCCCGATGATCTGGGAGAGATCGATGAGGTCGCCACACGCGAGTTTGGCCCAAGTCTTGGCCAGCGCTGCCTGAATGAAGTCGATGAGCACGTCGTGACAGCCCAGATTCGTGCACATGGGGTGCCCAGCGTGGTGACCGAGCTTGTTCGCGAGAATGATGAAGACGGAAGCTCACGGCTATCTGTAGCTTTGGCGCAGCCAATCCGCGGTGTCGCTGCTGGGCAGTCTTTGGTTTTGTACCGGGGTACTCGAGTGATTGCCGAGGCGACAATCGAGCGCGCGTACCGCGGGTAGGCGAGCGCGGCCTCGTAGGGGCAAAGGAATTTATCAGTGCGCAAGATGGGACTCGAACCCACACGTCAAAGACACTGGAACCTAAATCCAGCGCGTCTACCAATTCCGCCACTCGCGCAACAGCACAGAGTTTACCTTATCGGAAGGGGTAAGCGCTGAGGATCTATCTTGGATGGGCGCAGGAATGGAACCCCAGCTAAGCTCAGCTTATGACTCAACTTCAGGTGGGGGAGAAGGCTCCCGATTTCACTCTTGAAACAACTCACGGCACGCTTTCCTTGCACGATCTGCTGGGACAGGCGAAGTCAGGTGTGGTTGTTTATTTCTACCCCAAGGCATCGACCCCCGGCTGCACGAAAGAAGCATGCGATTTTCGTGACAGCCTCAATTCCCTTAAAGGCGCGGGGTATTCGGTAATTGGCATTAGTGCCGATTCGATGACTGCTCTTGAGAACTTTGCTTCGCGTCAAGGTCTGAATTTCCCCTTGGCTTCGGATCCCGAAAAGGAAGTTCTTACCCAGTGGGGTGCCTTTGGTGAAAAGAAGAACTATGGAAGGGTTTTTCAAGGAATTATCCGTTCCACAGTTGTTCTTGATCCCTCGGGAACCGTCACCCACGCGCTGTATAACGTGAAGGCAACGGGGCATGTCGCACGTGTGCGGAAGCTACTGGGATTAGATCAATAAAGCTGCTCAACAGGAAATCGGGCCAAACCGCTCCATTGCGATTTGGCCCGATTACTCTGTGGCGTCGGGATAACCTCGAGGCAACTTTGAAAATCCCCGGACTAGCTTGCCAATCACGTAGAAGATGCGTGTTGTGAAGCTGAAGGTTCCCCCTATAGAGAGGTTGCCTGAATCTCCGGATCGAAAAGCGGCACCGGTGAAGGGCGACGTTCTTCTGCTGTAGCAAAGGCCTCTGCTGCGCCAACCACAGTGTGTAGATCGTGCCCATCAAGCATCCACTGTGCCGGAGTTGTTTGCTCTAAGACCTCGAGCGGACGCTGGAACCATGTTGCCGCAGTCAATTGATGCACGCGTCCACGTAGACGCCCGAGCACTTCGGACATGTCATCAATAACCGAGTGGTTAGCCATGAGTTGCCATGTGGGGTAGTACCACATAGTCGTGGGCGATTGAACTGCAAGAATACGGTTTGTTCGCACGGCTTTGTTGATGCCTTGACGCGAGATACCCAGCCAGGCAACGATGTCCGATGTGGTACATACGGGGCCAACGAGCTCGTGAAGACCCGGACGCGGGTCTGTCATAGAACGGATCAGGTGAGTCGCTTGTTCGACGATATCTGGGGTAATCACCGTGCGGCGACGGGCGCTGAGCTGTTGTTCAATAGATGCGAGCAGATCTTTCTCAGAAGAAGTAAGACGACGCATAAGAAGCTCCGAGGATAGTAGGGCACGAATACTCATAGTCGTATCCGACCATTGGCGCCGCCTCGGCAATGGGTGCGTCATGGGGGACTTGAACCCTCAACCCGCTGATTAAGAGTCAGCTGCTCTGCCAATTGAGCTAATGACGCTTGGGTTTATGTGTTAACAGTAGCACATCTATCGACATACTGCGTGCGTCATGAGGGAATTGAACCCCCAACCCGCTGATTAAGAGTCAGCTGCTCTGCCAATTGAGCTAATGACGCGTGTCCTTGGGACAGGAGAAAACAATACATACGTTTTGAGCACTTCGCAAATCAACTCTGCCTTTCTCAAGCCGCAAGGCGGTAGGCTAGGGGAGTGCAAGCAGCTGACATTTTTATGAGCGATAGTCGCTTAGTACGCGAGAACGCCGTTACTCAGGACTATCTCAAGACGATCTGGAGCGCTGAAGAGAACGGGCAAGCCGGTATTGCGGTCCGTCTCCTTGCTTCGCGTGTCGGCGTTGCTGTCTCCACGGCCTCGGAGAAGGTCAAGCGTTTGGTTGCTGAAGGGCTTGCTTTTCACGAGCCCTATGGAAAAGTCACCTTGACTGAGCAAGGGCGTCGACGCGCACTGGAAGTGGTCAGGCGCCATCGCTTGCTCGAAACCTATCTGCATGATGCGCTTGGTTTTGAGTGGGACGAAGTTCACGAGGAAGCGGAAATCCTCGAACATGCAATCTCAGACCGACTGCTCAATCGAATCGATGAGCGCCTGGGTCACCCGGCGCGTGATCCACATGGAGACCCGATTCCTTCTGCAGATGGAATCGTCGAGCTTTTAGCGGCGGTTCCTCTTGTCGAGGTCATCCCGGGAACCAGAGTGTGTATCGCGCGTTTTAGCGACAGTGACGCGGCGAGATTGCGTTCGATTGAAAACAAAGGGCTTGGTCTTGACGATCAGGTTGAGGTTCGTCAGCGTGGCGAGAATGGCGAGCTTGTGCTCAGCGTTTATCCGTCTAGAACTCGCAGTGGGACTCAGAAAAAAGAGCGACGCCTTGAGCTGAGTGCCCAAGAAGCCGCCCTTATTTCTGTAGTGTGATTGCTGCCTAAGTAGCGCTTGCCAAATTGCCTGAGGCTAGTTCAGCGCGTTCATCGACGCTGGAACTTGCGCGCTGTAACCCGCACTGATCAGCTCCCGGCGAAGCTTATCCATGGCCTCGTCAAGCTCGGTATCACTGGCCGGAGCAGCATTACTGAGCAGGACGTCACTTTCTTGACGGAGGGGAATGACATGGAGGTGGGTGTGTGGCACCTCGAATCCAGCGATCACCAGACCGGAGCGCTGTACTCCAAAAGCGACTTCTTGGACGCGTCCAATAAGCTGCGCGACCTTCATGAGATGTTGGCACGTTGATGAATCCAAGGCTGTCCATGAAGGGACGGGGGAGCGCGGAACAACCAAAACGTGCCCGGGACTTGTCGGCTCGATTGTCGCGAATGCGACGCAGATGTCGTCGGCCCACACAAAGCGTCCGGAGAATTCTCCGGAGATGATTTTTTCGAAAACGGTACTCATAGCTCTATTGTCAAGCCCCGGGCCGGTTTTGCCTAGTGGGAATAAACAGGCAAATTCGCGCCAATGCACTAACCTATATAGGGCATAGAACGAGCCTGAAGATTGCGAATTTTCAGGGTAAATGGAGGCAAGGATGAGCGAGATCTCGGCAGGCGAGCCCAATTTCCGTTATACGGCACAGTTGGCCGGTGAGATCGAAAACAAGTGGCAGGACCTATGGGACGAGCGAGGGACATTCTTTGCGGATAACCCTGAAGGAGATCTTGCTGGAGACCTTGCCTCGCGTGATCCCTTCTTCCTCCTTGACATGTTCCCCTACCCCTCAGGTAAGGGTCTTCACGTTGGGCACCCACTGGGCTATATCGCGACCGATACGGTTGCTCGTTTCCACCGCATGCGTGGTGAAAATGTTCTCTACACAATGGGATATGACGCTTTCGGTCTTCCTGCGGAGCAATTCGCTGTTCAAACCGGTCAACACCCGCGTGTAACGACCGAAGAAAATATTGCCAACATGCGACGCCAGCTGCGTCGCCTGGGCCTTTCTCATGACCGTCGTCGTTCGTTTGCAACCACTGATGTCGACTACGTTCACTGGACTCAGTGGATCTTCCTGCAGATCTTTAATTCGTGGTTTGATCCCCAGACGCCCCGTCGTGATGGCCGAGGCCTGGGGGCCGCGCGCCCGATTTCTGAGCTTGTTGCGCAGTTTGAGTCAGGAGAGCGTGAGCTCCCAGAAGAATTCTCCGCTCGATCATGGAATGAGCTGAGCCCGCGTGAGCGTGCGCGCGTTATTGACTCCTACCGACTCGCCTATATTTCTGAGGCTCCGGTCAACTGGTGCCCCGGTCTGGGTACAGTTTTGGCGAATGAAGAAGTGACCGCTGAAGGACGTTCAGAGCGTGGTAACTACCCGGTCTTTAAGCGCTCATTGCGCCAGTGGATGATGCGAATCACTGCTTACGGCGATCGCCTGATCGAAGACTTGGACACCATTGATTGGCCCGAAAAGGTGCGCACGATGCAGCGCAATTGGATCGGCCGCTCTCATGGTGCAGAGGTCGATTTCCGCGCCGTTGGTGATGGCGTGTCAGATAGCGAGTTCACCGTTTACACGACACGTCCCGATACGCTCTTTGGAGCGACCTTCGTGGTCTGGTCTCCCGAGCATCCCCTGCTTGGTGGAACCACTCCCGGTTCTTCCTCGGACCAGGCTGCGCTCAAACTTCCTGCATCTTGGCCGCAAGGAACTCGCCCTGAATGGAGCGCGGGCTATGAAACTCCTGCAGAAGCAGTGGCCGCTTACCGTGCACAGGCTGCCGCAAAGACCCCGGAGCAGCGCGCAGAAGATGCGGGGGAGAAGACCGGTGTTTTCACTGGGTTGTGGGCAATTAACCCCGTGAACCAGAAGCGTATCCCCGTCTTTATTGCTGACTACGTGTTGATGGATTACGGAACTGGCGCCATCATGGCGGTTCCTGCGCATGATGATCGTGACTGGGAGTTTGCGCGTCGTTTCCATCTGGATATCATTCGCACGATCGGTGATGCTGAGGATCCCACGGCCCACGATCTGACTCAGAGCGCCTACACCGGTGACGGTGTTGCTGTCGACTCAGCCAATGAGGAAATCAGCCTCAATGGCCTCGATAAGGATGCTGCTAAAGCAGCGATGACGCAATGGCTGGAATCCAAGGGACTGGGGCGCGCCGCAACAACCTATCGCCTACGCGACTGGCTCTTTAGTCGTCAGCGTTACTGGGGCGAGCCCTTCCCGATCGTGTGGGATGAGGATGGCGTTGCGCACGCGCTTCCTGAAGATATGCTCCCCATCGAGCTTCCTGAAATCAGTGATTATTCACCGCGTACCTTCGACCCCGACGATGCCGATACCGAACCCGAGGCGCCTCTGGGACGCGCTCAGGAATGGGTCAATGTCACCCTTGATTTGGGGGATGGCCCCAAGAAGTACCGCCGCGAGACGAACACCATGCCTCAGTGGGCAGGTTCGTGCTGGTACGAAATGCGCTATACCGATCCGAATAACCCCACGACCTTCGCCGGTGCAGAAAATCTGAGCTATTGGATGGGGCCGCGTGAGGACAAGATCAGTGGTGGAACTGATCTGTACATTGGCGGTGTCGAGCACGCTGTGCTTCACCTGCTCTATGCACGCTTCTGGCAAAAGGTTCTCTTCGATCTTGGATTCGTTCCCGATAGCGAGCCCTACCACAAGCTCTTTAACCAGGGCTACGTGCAGGCTTACGCGTACACCGATACGCGCGGACAGTACGTCCCGGCTGACGAGGTCGAAGGCGATGAGACAAGCGGCTTCACCTGGAAGGGACAGCCCGTCAATCGCGAATACGGCAAGATGGGCAAGTCGCTCAAGAATATCGTCACGCCTGACGAGATGTACGACGCCTACGGTGCGGATGTCTTCCGTGTCTACGAAATGAGCATGGGACCCCTGGATGTTTCGCGTCCGTGGGATACACGTGCAGTCGTCGGCTCGCAGCGCTTCCTTCAGCGCTTGTGGCGAAACGTCCTTGATGAAGAGACGGGCGAGGTCACCGTTAGCGATGAGCCGATGGACAAGAAGACGGCTCGTCTGCTGGCACGTACCATCTCTGAAGTCACCGTTGAATACGAGAACCTGCGTATCAACACGGCGATCGCCAAGCTGATTGTTCTGAACAACCACCTGACATCTTTTGATCGTGCCCCTCGCGTTGCCGTCGAGGCATTGATTCTTATGCTCTCTCCTGTTGCTCCGCACATTTGTGAGGAACTGTGGCAGAAGCTGGGACACGAGGAATCGCTTGCTCGCGTACCTTTCCCGGTCGTGGAAGACGAGTCCTTGCTTGAAGACGACACCGTGACGGCTATTGTTCAGGCCAATGGCAAGCTCCGTGCGAAGCTTGAGGTTCCCGTGTCGATTAGCGAAGATGATTTGCGCGCTCTTGCTCTTGAGCAGGCGCCGATTGTCAAGCTTCTTGATGGGCGCGACCCCTTAAAGGTTATCGTTCGTGCGCCGCAGCTGGTAAACATCGTTCTCCCAAAGTAACCATGCCTGAAGGAGATGCGATCCATCGGATCGCCAACACGTTTTCTGTCCTCTTCCAGGGCAGCCAGGTCGAGACTTCGTCACCGCAGGGGCGTTTTGCCTCATCCGCACAGTTGATTAACCACCACAAGGTTGTCGCTGTGCGGGCGGTGGGTAAGCACATGTTTGTTGGTTTTATGCCGGCCGAGGCTGCCGCCTCTTGTGCTGAGGAAGCGAGGTCTGCGGAGGCTGAGTTTGCCGCTCACTTGGGCAGTCCCGAGGCCGAGGCCGCATTGCCCTTCACGGGATCATCGCCGTTGTGGGGAGAGCACGCTTTCCCCTGTGACGAGGAGCTCCAATGGCTCCATATTCACTTGGGTCTCTATGGGTCTTGGCGTTTTGATGCTGATGAGCGTGCATTTGATGTCCCATCCTCCATTGGAGCGCCACGCACGAACTGGGTGGCAACAAAAGGTCACCGACATGCGGCTCTGAAGTGGGCAAGCTACGCAGACGATACTCTGTACGTCGAAGATAATTTGGCGTCTGGAAATATCCAGAAGCACGGTGAAGAATGGAATGCCCCCGATCCTGTTGGACAGGTTCGCCTGCGCGTGTTGTCTGAGCACGCAGTCGCAGATGTTACCGGTCCGAATCGGTGCGAGCTAATTTCCGATGAAGATCGACGTGTTGTCGAATCCAAGCTAGGGTGTGACCCACTTCAGCCGGGTGCCACGCAAGATCCTGCAACGCGTAAGCGTTTCATTGAGATGATCCGCGGACGTAAACGTCCGATCGGTGAGCTCTTAATGGACCAGTCGATCGCTGCTGGAGTTGGGAATATCTATCGTGCGGAAGCATTGTTCCTGGCCGGTATTTCACCGATGAGGGCAGGTAATCGCCTCTCGGTTCAGCGTGTTGGGCATCTGTGGGATATCGTCTGCGAGCTGATGACGCGAGGCCTAGAAATTGGACGTATCGATACGATTCGCCCCGAGGATCAGCCTGATCCAATTCCAGAAGGCGATGAAGAATTGGCGCGCTGGTACATCTACCATCGCAGCGGACGGCCATGCATTAAATGCGGGACGATGATCAGTGAAAAACTCATGCAAAATCGCCGTCTTTTCTGGTGCTCGAATTGCCAGAACTAAAGCGGTAGGAAGACTTCGCGGTAGGGGACAGCTCAACTAATTGCAAAGTGTTTCCCTGTGCTTGAAGCATTTCTGTCTAGCTTGTGGGGGAGTTTTCGCCTTCTTGGAAGATGTCGTAGATCTGAGGAAGGTGAACATTCGCCTCGTCGATTCTGACGATGAGTGAGGATGCTCCCCAGTCCTTACAGCGACGCGCGCACTCTGCGACTAATGCAGTAGCGATTCCGCGGCCTCGGAACTTTGGGTGAACCATCAGGTCAATGACCTGTGGAAGTCCGCTGGGTTCCTCGACGGGGGGATCGACGACGACGATGATCGCGGCGATTAACTCTCCTTCGATCCAACCGCCTAGGAAAGATCCCTCCAATGGAGTGCCGAAAACCCCGTCAAAGCACAGGCGCATCTCGTCTGTTGCTTCAATATTCGCCTCGATACTTGGGCGGATACCGTATGCGGCTAAAGAAAGCTCAGCAAGTTCCGGGATATCGAAACGTGTCAGTACGCCGATCTCGCACTCTGTTGCACCGCGAAGGCGCGTCAGTGCGTCAATCTGTGCTTGTAGAGAATGTTTATCCATAAGGACAGAATATGTGATCTGTTACACGGGTGACGGCGCGTGAGAAGGTGTGCGGACTCACAGAATTGCATCTGGGAGTTTGTTCGAAAGCTTGACAAATACGAGGAACTTAGATGTACCAGGTGGGATCATCTTCCCAGCAATTTGGGTCGATGATGAGGTCGCGATCGTCCTCCACCATTCGTTCTTCCGGTTTCTGACGTAACTTCGCCGGGACGCCGATTGCAACAGCGTCTTCGGGGACATCCTTGGTGACGACGGCGTTGGCTCCAACTTTGGCGCCATCGCCTACAGTGATTGGGCCAAGAACCTTTGCGCCAGCACCGATCATGACGTGATTGCCAATGGTTGGATGGCGTTTCCCGGGGTTCATGGCGACGCCACCCAAGGTCACCCCGTGGAAGATCACAACGTCCTCACCGACCTCGGCTGTTTGCCCAATCACGACCCCAGTGGCGTGGTCAATGAATACGCGGCGCCCGATGGTTGCCTCGGGATGAATATCAACCCCGGTCGCCATCCGTGCAATTGAGGAAAGGACACGAGCGGGCGTGCGTAGCGCGGGGTGTGACCACATCGCGTGTGTTACTCGGTGAGTCCACAGTGCATGGACGCCGGGGTAGGCGAGTGCGACTTCAAGAGTCGAACGGGCCGCGGGATCACGCCGTTTTGCCGTTCGAAGATCCTCTGCAAGAAGCTGAATAATCTTGCGTGGAGACGAGGCCATGGGTAGTTCTCCGTCAGTTGCTCGTGGTCAGTGTTGCACTTTCGTGAGGGATGAAGTGCTTGGGGGTTTGGATTGTCCTGTGCGTTCTTGGGTGAGAACGCAGAAATGGGGTGGATGAGCCGCGAGCTCATCCACCCCAGACCTGTCAGTCGCGCAGGTTTTCGAAAAGCGCTGTCGAAAGGTAACGCTCACCGGTATCGGGGAGGACCACGACGATTCGCTTACCTTCGTTTTCAGGGCGCTGTGCCACTTGGATCGCAGCGGCAAGTGCTGCTCCTGAAGAAATGCCAACAAGCAAGCCTTCTTCTGCGGCTGCTCGTCGCGAAGTCTCCAGTGCAAGGGGCGTTTCAATATCGATCACTTCGTCAACAACGCTGGGGTCATAGGTCTGAGCGACGAAGTTTGGACCGAGTCCCTGGATCCCGTGAGGGCCTGCCTCGCCACCGGTAAGAAGGGGGGACTCTGCGGGTTGAACCGCAATGACCTTGACATTGGGCTTGAGTTCCTTGAGGACGGCACCCACACCGGACACTGTTCCTCCTGTACCAACGCCTGCAATGAAGATATCAACGTTCTCGTCAGTATCGTGAAGAATTTCTTCTGCAGTCGTACGACGGTGCACGGCGGGATTTGCCGGATTGGTGAACTGTGAGGCGATGATTGATCCGGGGCGCGAATCGCGGATACGCTCAGCTTCTGCGACAGCGGCGGTCACTCCGCCCTTAGGGTCGGTAAGGACCAGTTCTGCACCGAAGGCGCGAATAAGAATGCGGCGCTCAAGGCTCATCGAAGAAGGCATAACAATGACAACCTTGTAACCACGTGCCGCACCGACCATCGAGAGTGCAACACCGGTATTTCCTGAAGTGGCTTCGATAATGGTTCCGCCCGGCTTAAGTTCCCCGGATGCCTCTGCAGCATCAACGATGGAACGAGCAATACGATCCTTGACGGAAGAAGCTGGGTTGAAAGCCTCGACTTTTGCGACGATTTCCGCGCCACCCACATTCAGGCGGTTAATTCGAACCAGGGGAGTGCCACCGATGAGGTCGGTGACATCTGTTGCGATGTTGGTCATGATGTCTCCTAGATGTCGCTTCGTGCTGTGCACGTAACTGCAACTCTATGGGGAGTCACATTATTCCGCGATTTCTATGTAACGTTGTCCCAGGGGGCGAAAAACGTACTGGCCCGAACTGAGCGTGGCAAGCAGGTTCTCGGCGATTTCTAGTTGCTCAGGGGTCATCGCCACGGTGAGTAATACAGAGGATCCCCACTGAGTATCGAGTACGTGCCCGCCTAGTCGGCGTAACTCGCCTTCGATTCGTCCAGCATCGACGGGAGCGAGTTCAGTCTCAACGACTGTCAGCGCCTCCAAGCGCGCGAAAGAGGCCTGAGCGAGCGCCTCACTGGTTGCGCTTGAATAAGCCCGCACGAGGCCGCCGGCGCCCAGGAGAATTCCTCCGAAGTAGCGCGTCACGACGACCGTCACGTTCCATAGTTCATTGCGCTTAAGAACATCCAACATGGGCGTTCCAGCGGTTCCTGAGGGCTCTCCATCATCTGAGGAATGTTGAGAAGGTGAATGGCCTTCTTCTGCGATCATCCATGCCGAGCAGTTGTGGCGCGCCTGCGGATGGGCGTCTTTCACCGAATTAATGAACTCTCGGGCTTCTTCGGGTGTATCTGTCCGAGCGATCGATGCAATAAAGCGCGACCGCTTAATTTCAATTTCGTGGGACAGGCGTGTGCCTGAAGCAAGTACTCGAAGAGAGGACATAGTGTCTTCATTGTTGCATGAGTGATTGCGAGCTCCGGGAATGAGACGAGCTTCGCACGAATAATTCCTTTGGAATATGCGTACTTTTGGCCCGTCGTGCTACAGTGGTCAGGTTGTCGAAAGTCATATCTGTATGACTGCGTATCTGAAAGATGCGCGTCGACGCGGTAAAAACGTCAGAACTAGAAGAGGAGCGGTAGGGTCATGGCAGTTCCCAAGCGCAAGATGTCCCGAGCAAACACCCGCACTCGCCGGTCCGCATGGAAGGCCGATCTCACTGAGCTGAACACCATCAAGGTGGGCGGCCGTGAGGTGCGTGTTCCCCGTCGTCTGGCGAAGGCGTACAAGAACGGCCTGCTGGACGTCGAGGACTGATTCCTCCGTTCGCAAGTTTTTGTGGGGCCCGGTACCGATTGGTGCCGGGCCCCACACTGTTGTTTCAGGTTCAGCGTTCTACGATTGACGCATGTGGAACGAACTCATCCTTGACGCACACTCGATTTACCGGCTCTTCATCGGTATCGTAATTATCTCTGCTCACCTGACTCTGACCAAGAAACAAAGCCTCACCCAATTCACTTCCATTGACTTCATCGGAAACTTCATCCTGGGTGGGATCATCGGCGGCATCATCTACAACCATTCGGTTTCAACTTTCTCCTACGTTGTGCTGCTGCTTGCAACCGTAGGGATGATTTCTCTCTTCAACTTCATTGCCTCCCGCTTCATGCCCGCGCGGCAAATCGTCAAGGGCAAAGCGGTGACTATCATCAATCACGGCCATTTCGTCATTGATTCCCTCGATGATGCAAACAATACTTTTGACATGATTAGCTTCACCGAAGAGCTTCGCTCGCGCGGGATCTTTTCAGTTGAAGATGTTGAGTTTGCACAGTATGGATCCAATGGCTCTTTGACCGTTGTCAAGAAGGGCGATGGAAGCTTGAGCTACGTCTTAGTCTCGAAGGGACAGGTTGTTCAGGATCAACTTGAAGCCTCTGGCCAGAGCAAGGAATGGCTCACGAAGGAACTTGATAAAAACGACATCAAGCTTGAAGATATCTTCTTCGCAGAGCTCGAGGGGCGCGAAAAGATTTATATCGTGATGAATGATATGACGACTCATTCTTTCGCATTCACTCTTGAGAGCTCACAGGAGGATGGGAAGGAAATAACGGAGTAGAGACGTCCATGCTGAGGTACTTCTTCGATTTCCTGTGAATAAGAGAGTAAGTGGTGGGGCGGTCCTTTTGGGGCCGCACCACCACTTAACTACACAGTGTCAGTCGTGGACTGCTTAGTGTGCGATGATCACTCGCAGGTGACGAGGACCGTGAACGCCATTGACTCGAACCAATTCGATATCTGAAGTAGCCGAACCACCAGCGATCCAGGTCGTCGGACGCTCGGGGTGCTCACCCAAGATATCGACGGCCTGTGGGACGGTCGGAACGATCGCGGAGCGCTCGAGAATGGCCACATGAGTATCGGGAACAAGAGTGATGGCGCGGCGTCCTTGATCAGGTTCGCCGTCCAAAATAATCGTTCCCGAAATGGAAATCCCGACGCGAGTGCGGGTCACAACGGCATCGATATCGTCCAATTCCAATGTCGGAATAGCGTTCTCGCGCGAATCTTCACGTACCTTTCGCTTATCGCGTCCAGCCGCCTTCTTGAACTGATCATCGAGGCCGGTGGGAACGACAACCGAGGAAGCCTTGGCCTCGGAAAGGAACTTTGCGATCGCGTCTTCGATCGCCTGATCATCGCGTGCTTCGACAACCTGCGCTGAGTAATCCTCGAGCTTCTCAATCATCTCAGCAACGACTTCATCCGAACCGGGTGCATGCTGGCCTTCGCGGATGTAGTTACGGGGAATCTCGCGGACGGGACGTCCCTCTTGCGAGCGCTCAATGGCCTCGCGCGCACGGGCGAGGATAGCGGTCTTCGCATCCATAACCATCTCAGGCCTCCTCAGTATTCGTGTGAGTAGTCATTCCGTGCTCACTTGCCAAGGGGAGATCCTTTGCCGGCGCATCTGAGCGCGGAGCCGAGGCATCTGAGTCGGGGTGAGTACGCCGCCACCACTGGCGGAATGTTTCCTTCGGAGCGACCGGAATATCGCGGGCAGTAGTCCACAGCGAGGCAGGGAAGGGAAGAGCACCGATCTTTCCCTTCTTCTTGGCAATACGGGTGGCCTTGATACCGGTCGTTGCCAGCTCCCACGCCTTTGAATTGGACATGACAGGAGTGGAAGCACCCATCGCCAAATCCCAGATATCGGGCACGATGCTGTGCTTGACGTCCACGGTACGGGCACGCATATGGAGCAGGATGTTCGGAATCTTGATCTTGACCGGGCAGACCTCGCCACACGCACCGCACAGAGAGGATGCGAAGGGAAGGGTGTGGACGGGATCCTTCTCATCCAATCCCTGAGTCAGCTGCGGCGTGAGGATGGCGCCGATGGGGCCGGGGTAAACCGAACCGTAGGCGTGGCCTGAAGTGTGCTGGTAGACCGGGCAGATATTCATGCAGGAACCACAACGAATGCATGCAAGGGCTTCACGGCCAATGGGATCAGCAAGAGTCTTGGTGCGTCCGTTATCCATCAGGATCAGGTGGAATTCCTGCGGGCCATCACCCGGAGTCACTCCCGTCCACATCGAGGTGTAGGGGTTCATGCGCTCACCAGTGGCAGAGCGGGGGAGAAGCTGGGAGAAGACCTCGATGTCCTGGTAACGAGGAACCAGCTTTTCGATACCCATCAATGTGATGAGCGTATCGGGAAGGGTCAGGCACATACGTCCATTACCTTCCGATTCAAAGACCGACACGGTTCCGGTTTCAGCGACGCCCATGTTGGTACCTGAAACCGCGACCTTGGCGTGCAGGAACTTCTTACGAAGGTGTGCGCGTGCGGCGGCCGTCAATTCCTGAGGATCATCAGAAAGATCACGCGGGGCATCTTCCATTCGATCGAGGAAGATGCCACGAACCTCGGAACGGTTACGGTGAATTGCGGGAACGACAATGTGGCTGGGCATATCGTCAGCAAGCTGAACGATCATTTCTGCCAGGTCGGTCTCGCGTGCGGAAATACCTTCGTCTTTCAGGAACTCGTTGAGGTTCGTTTCCTGGGTTGCCATCGACTTGATCTTGACGACTTCGTCGACGCCCTTGGACTTAATGATGTCCGCGATGATGCGATTTGCTTCATGCTTATCGCGTGCCCAATGGACGATACCTCCGCGGGCGGTCACATTACGCTCGAATTCTTCCAGCAGTTCAGGGAGTCGAGATTCGACCTCAAACTTGATCGCTTCTGCAGCGTCACGCAGGTCTTCCCAGTCTGGCATCTCTGCAACACGCTGACCGCGCTTAGCGCGAATGGTGCGGGTAGCGTGGCCCAGATTGCGGCGCATCTGGGTGTTTGCGAGGGTCTTATGCGCGGCCTCGGGGAAGGTAGGACCCCAGCGAAGAGTGTCTTCGGGGATCTCAACTGTCGTTCGCCATCCTCCGGTGTGAACCGCAGCATTGGAGTCATCGCCCGAGGCGACCCCGGGCATACCGATGAAGGTTTCAGACATTTCAGATCACCTGTGCGCTTTCTGGAGCGAATGAAATGTTGCCAAGGAAAGGCTTGTCCTTAGTGGATGCAAGAATCTCTGCGAGGTGCATGGGGCGGATTCCCGAGTTCAGTCGGGACAGGCCACCTCCGACGTGCATCAAGCAGGAGTAATCACCCATGACCAGAACCTCGGCGTGCGTTGACATGACATTCGAGACCTTATCGGCAAGCATTGCAGTCGAGGTCTCGGAGTTCTTCATGGAGAAGGTGCCACCAAAACCGCAGCAAACCTCAGCATCCGGCAGGTCAACAAGGGTCAGACCTTCCACTGCGCGAAGCAGGCGGTAAGGACGATCACCCACGCGTGCGATACGCAGTGAGTGACAGGTCGGGTGATATGTCACGGTGTGGGGGAAGTATGCGCCGACATCTTCCAGGCCCAAGACATCGGTAATGAGCTCGGTGAGATCGTAGGTGTGTGCGGCAATCTGCTGAGAGCGCTTTGCGAGCTGATCGTCGCCAACGTGCTCAGCAACGAGTTTTTGCTCGTGTCGGGCAGCACCCGTGCAAGAGCCAGAAGGAACCACAATTGCGTCCCATTCGCCTTCAAGGACGGGTTCGAAGGTTCGAACGTGGTTGCGAGTGATCTTGGCGGCATCTTCGAAGTAGCCGGTGTTGGCATGCATCTGGCCGCAGCAGACCTGGCCTTCCGGGAAGACAACTTCATGGCCGAGGCGTTCAAGCAGTGACACTGTCGCCTGGGCTGCCTGGGGGAACATGACGTCTGCCAGGCAAGTTGAGAAGAGAGCGATACGCACTGGGAGATCCTTTCTCGTAGGTGCTATTTCTCAAAGTATGGCTGGGTCTGAGGTCCCAATGGTGGATAACGTGTGAGACCTTTGCTTAGTGGTGGCCAGAATTGTTGATTTCGTGCGGAAAAGTCGCAGAATTTGAACGCTGAGATGACGGCTTCTCTTGAGCTATTTGTCGCGCCGAAAATGCGACTTAAGACAGAGTATCCTTTCCTTTTTCAGTTTTACGACGCTGCGGCGCGTGAAAAACAAAGACCCGGCGTCGTGGGTTCACGAGGCCGGGTAGTAGTTCCCGTATCTGCGAAAGGAAGTCTGTTGGGCTTCTCTTTACTCCGAGAGAGCGCTCAGCTGGGGAAAGGTGTTCTCTTAGCCCCTGATTCCTTCACCAGTGACGATGATGAGGTTACAGTCCGAGGAAGCCGCAAAGCTTGTGATTTCGAATGACCCCCAGTTCGATTGAGTGTTGTTCTTATCAGTTTGGAGCACAGTATTCGCATGATCGGAGGGAACAGTGAAAAAGTGGCAGTTTTGGGGAACGTACTCGTAGAGGCCTGGATAGATACCGGGAAGAAGTGCGTTATTTCCGCCGCTTCCATTGGCAAGCATCTGGATTGTCTCAGGAGGAACACTTGCGACGCCTGTTACCCATAAGTGATGGTCGGGTGAGGGTAAGAGCCACCCCTCTGGGAAATTGGCTGCCACGACGTGTCCTTGCGTTGCACGAAGCCCGGGCATCCGTTCGTTGAAGGAATCGGTGCGCTCTTGGATCTTGAGCTCGCCATCAGTTTCGTAGGTGAACTCGGCAAAACGTGGGTCCTGGGGTAAACGCGATTGCGTGGCGTTTGAACCGAAGGGAATGCATCCCGTCAGAAGCGTGATGATGGCGCTGAGAACTGCCAAGGATCGCAATGGCTTCGGCCTAGCACCTCTCTCTTCAAGTAGACCTTGGGCTCGCAGCCAGACGACTGCGAGCCCAACGATCTTAAGCAACGGGCATATAGGAACCCAAATATCCTTGCGAGGCGAGGAAGATCAAGACGCACAAGATGAGCAGCAATCCGATGGAATAGGGGGCCGCCTTCTTGAGAATTTCTGCTTCGCTTCCGGGCTCGTTGATTGCGGTCGCTGCGATGGTGAGATTTTGTGGCGACACAATCTTGCCGATACCTCCACCAATCGTGTTGCCTGCAAGCAAAGTCGATGGATCGAGTCCCGCGATCTGTGCGGCAGTGGACTGAAGATTGGCGAAAAGCGCGCCGGCACTGGTTGCCGATCCTGCGACAGCTGTTCCCAACCAACCGAGGATGGGGGAGAGGAAGGCGAAGAACACGCCGGTTGTTGCAAGAGCGGTACCGATCGCCCCTGTTTGTCCGGAGAGGTTCATGACGTAGGCCAAGCCCATGACCAAGCAGATCGTCAGGATAGAAATCTTCAAGGTAGAAATTGTTTTGAAGAGAGTTGCAATTCCCTTTGTGAAGGTCATGGGGTAGCGACCGCCCGAACTAGTACGACCGTAAACGAAAGCAACAATGAGAGCAGTGACGAAGATCCACGTTCCAGGGTTGGAAAGGAACTGGAAGGTGTAGATCGTCGAAGAAACTGCCTTGCCTGCAGAATCTACCAATTCTCCGTGTAATCCAGGGACTGGGATCTTGATGTCTGTCGACTTGAAGATGGCATCAATATCGACGCCGATCTTCCACAACTTGGTGATAGCAATGACGACAACAACCAAAACATAGGGGAGAAGTGCCAAGGTGATTCGCGAGGCATTGGGGCGATCCTCTTGAGTGCTCTCAGAACGGTAGTCATCGGGCGTCTTCGGGGTCCACACCAAGAGGAAGATGTAAGAAGCGGCCAATCCCAGAAGTGAAGCAAGGACAGCGGTCAGCTCATAGGAGAACTCTGAGGTGAAGAAATGTCCGGCAGCGGTCGCAACGCCGGAAATCAGAGCGATCGGCCACAGCTGGGCAACGCCTCGGCCCCCATCAAGGATCCACAAGAGGAGGAGAGGAATGAAACAGGCGAAAATCCAAGAAAGGTGACCCATATTGGCTGCAACCACAAGGGGATTTTGGCCACCCAAACGGCCGGCGGTCGTTGTCGGGATTGCCATTGCTCCGAAACCAACGTTGATTGCGTTGCCAACGATGGTCACAACAGCAGCCTTTACCGGGGGAAGGCCAAGTGAGACAAGCATCGCGGCAACGATTGCCACGGGCGCACCGAAACCTGCGAGGCCCTCAAGTAGACCACAGAAAGAGAAAGCAATGATCAGTGCTTGGACTCGAATGTCGCCCTTGCCAATTGTGTTGAAGACAGCTCGCATGTCTTTACTGCGGCCGGAAACCTCGGTGAGGTTATAAAGCCACACGGCGGCGATGATGATGTAGATAATTGGGATCAGAGCGAAGACGATGCCTTGGCCTGCTGCCAAGAGACTCATGCCCAGTGGCATCTTGTAGCCAAAGACGGCAATGAGTAGTGCAGCAACGAGCGAAATCAATGCGCACCAGTGCGTCTTGACTTTAAAAGCGCCTAGAAGAACGAAGAACAGCAGGAGCGGGAGAATTCCCGCAAGTGCCGTTAAAAATACATTTGCACCGATAGCCGTCGTTGACGGCGTAAAGCTTGTGCTCACCAAAGAGAACATGGCTACTCCTGCAACAGTGCGAGTGGGTGATCCTAGCCAGATTCTAGGCCGAAATTCCTATCTCGGTGAGATTTTTAGGAAAGATTCCGGTGAAACTACAGAATAAAGGCAAACTCTAGGCTGTTTTTCGGGGGAAAAGCATGCTAGGGCGAAGCGTCGGATTCGTGCATGGGGACGCGAGGAAATAAAAGGACTGGGAGCTCCTATATTGCGTATATTGCGCGAGAAGCAGCTAATTGAAAGTTGCTCTTTGATGAAGAAATATCGAACGTGTTTATTAAATTTCGTCACTGTCTCTCCGTAGAATTAAGGGAAGTATCGACTGGAGGGGTGGTAGTCTTATGGGCGCAGTCGCCGAAGACATGAAAGCCGCATGGAGTTTTGTCCTAAAGCAAATTCGGAACGGCGATAACGATTGGGATCAGGTGACTGAGCTCGTCGAAGGAACGTTAAACGTAATCACCGTTCTTGAGAATACAAACGCCTCATTTCTCGACGCTTTCGGCGACGTAGTCAAGGACTCCATCAATGCAGGAGAAGATGAGGTCCTCAACTACCCCCGTCATGTTTTGCAAGTCATGCAAGACTTCAACGCTCAATTGAGGGGTAGGACCGTTCAGGGTGTGAAATGGGAAGGAAAACCCTTCCAGGTCATGCCCTTCACTAGAGACGGTGTCGTCGATGTTGAGGCTGCAAAACTTGCGTTCGTCGACTGTAAAAAGGACGTCTGGTTTGGTGAGGTCTTCTTGCATTACGCCCCGATTGTTAACCGCGTCCTCGTCAGCGTTGACGGCACGCACTTCATTGGATGCATCGCAGGAACTCGCACCATGGATGCCCTCGAAATGATCGCCCTTGGTGATAGTGGGACGATCTACACCACGGGTTACCTTAATTCCACGGGTAGGAGTGTGAAAGTGGGTGTGGTCTGACCGTTCGCAGAACAGGAAATGATTACGAGTGATTCGTCTTTACGTTCTTGGGTGAGGGCAGCGGTGAACGTGCGGAATCCGGTGGAGATATCGGTTTTCGTGAGCTGTTCAACGTCCTTGAAATTCTAGATCGGTAAATTAAAGAGCAAGACATAGATTATTGAGATCGCGGTAATTATTCCGTATTGGTATATAGTTTCCATATGAATGCAAGAGGCTTGGTTGATATCGTTGCGTCGAATATTCGCGCCGAATCGGCACGCCGCGGTCTTTATCAGCGTGACATAGCAAATGCGCTTGGACTACAACAGGCGACCGTCTCTAAGAGGTGGCGGGGTGGGCGTGCATGGCCACTTGAAGATCTGCAAACGGTCGCAGAGATCCTTGGTGTTACTGTCGCACACCTCGTAACTGATAACTCAGGCGGTGCACATGCAATCGAATTGCGCCCCCGACAGGACTCGAACCTGCAACCTCGGGATTAGAAGGCCCTTGCTCTATCCATTGAGCTACGGAGGCACGCCTGTCGCAGTGCGATCAGACCTTCATAGTGTACATGTCGTCGACCGTCACACTTTCCCAAGTTGTGGGCCGCGTGTGCGCAAACGCGGGAAACACTAGATAATGACTTCATGCTTGAAAGAATGTCTGGCCTTGGAGGCCTGGTGGGATCGATTCGCTCACGAATGTGCAGCTGAACTGTAATCAGCTGCCGGGGCGCATATCGCGCCAATCTTTCAAGGAAATGTATGTCTCAGCCTTCTGACTGTTCTTCTGATCTGACCACACTGTCATTCGAGGTCATGCCGCCTCGCAAAGAGAGCCTCGTTAAGCCGTTTTGGCAAACCGTTGAACGCTTGCTGTCTGTCTCTCCCGATTTTCTTTCGGTGACCTATGGTGCCGCAGGTCAGGATTGCCACAGTGCTCGAGGGGTTGTTCGTAAGCTTGTGAAGGACAGCCCGGTTCAACCAATTGCTCACCTCACCTGCGTCGGAACGACTCCCAGTGAAGTCAGCGAAGTTGTGACCGATTATCTCAACGCTGGCGTTCGAACCTTCCTTGCTCTTCGCGGTGATCCGCCGGTTGGGCGGCCCGATTGGCAGCCTTCGCCCGGGGGAGTGTCCTCGGCAACTGAGCTTGTGACCTTGATTCGTTCGATTGAGGCTGCTCGTTGTGCGCAGTACCCCGGTGCTGCCCTACGCGCTGCCTTTAAGCCTTTGACGATTGCAGTTGCCACATTCCCCGCGGGTAATCCCGCAGCCGGAACTTCGCCGACTCAGGAGGTTGAGCGCCTTTTGGTGAAGCAATCTGCGGGTGCATCCTTCGCGATCACTCAGCTTTTCTGGGAAGCTGACACCTATGTGAACTTCCTTGAGAAGGCGCGTTCCAACGGCGTGACGATTCCCATCGTCCCGGGAATTTTGCCACCAACCGATATTCGGCGAGTCAATCGCATGACCGAACTGACCGGAGTTGTATTCCCCGAATATCTCCGTCGCAAGCTTGAATCTGCGTCCTCGCCACAAGAAATGTATTCCATGGGAGTCGAAATCGGAGGTCGCCTTGCTCGTGATCTCCACGACTCGGGTGCTCCCGGAATCCACATGTATACCTTCAATAAAGCGGCTCCTGCACTCGATGTGCTCGATGCTGCAGGCCTTGTTTCTGCAAGCCAGTGTTGACCCGTCCATTTCACGATGAAAAAGGATAAGTAAATGACTCAATTCCCTACGGCGACCATCCTGGGTTACCCGCGCATCGGTCGTGGCCGCGAGCTGAAGAAGGCGCTCGAAGCCTACTGGGCGGGCCGTATCTCCGCCGATGAGCTCCGTGCGACGGAAGCCCAGCTCCGTAAGACGACTCATGACCGCCTCGTCGAGCTTGGCCTCGGCAAAGATGATGCGTCGATCCCCGAAACTTTCGCACTCTACGACCAGGTTTTGGATGCGATCACTCTTCTGGGTGCGGTTCCCGAGCGCTACCGTTCCTTCGAAGGCCTGGATCTGCACTTCGCCCTGGCTCGTGGCAACGCGCAGGTTGCACCGCTGGAGATGACCAAGTGGTTCGATACGAACTACCACCACTTAGTTCCCGAAATTGGCCCAGATACTCCGATTTCTTTTGCTGATCACACCATTGTCGATCGCTTCCTTTCTGCAAAGGAAGAGGGCACCATTGTTCGCCCGGTACTCGTTGGTCCCGTGACCTTCCTTGCCGTCGCGAAGGCTGACGAGGCGACTCCGGATTACAACCCCTTCGAACGCCTTGACGACGTTGTTGCAGCCTACGCCGAGGTTCTTGCCAAGCTTGCCGAGGCAGGAGCGCCCTGGGTTCAGATTGACGAGCACGCACTTGCCTCCGATAACCTCCACGTTGAGCGCGCAACTCTCATTGAGTACTCGACTCGCGTTTTCGCTGCTCTTGCCAAGCTGGAGAAGCGTCCCGCGATCTTTGCTGCAATCGGTTATGGCGATGGCGCACAGGCTGCGGCCTCTCTTGCCTCCACTGGCGTCGAGGCCCTGGGACTGGATCTGTGCCGCGGTTCTCTTCCCGAGGCTGGCTCAGTTGACCTGTCCAAGGTCGCTCTGGTTGCTGGTGTGGTTGATGGTCGTAACATCTGGCGAACCGATTTCGATAGCGCGATCGCTCGTCTTGATGCAGCCAAGGCCTTGAACCCCGCATCGCTCGCCGTTTCGACCTCGACCTCCTTGCAGCACGTTCCTCATGACACCGCACTGGAGAAGTGGGACGACCCTGTGCTCGATGCGAACCTTCACGCCTGGCTTGCCTTTGCCGACCAGAAGGTTGGGGAGGTTGTCACCCTCGCTCGTGGTGTGAGCAATGGTTGGGATTCCATTTCCGAGGCCGTTGAAGCGACCCGTGAGGTTCTGGCTCAGCGCGCTGCCGCACCCGGCGTGGTTCGCCCCGAGTTGCGTGAGCGCGTTGCGCGCTTGACCGAGGCAGATCGTGAGCGTGAAGACTTCGCAGTCCGCGATGAGCTTCAGCGCGAGCGTCTTGGTCTGCCCCTCATTCCGACCACCACCATTGGTTCCTTCCCTCAGACGAAGGAAATTCGTCGAGCCCGCGCCGCTTGGGCCAAGGGCGAGCTCTCTGACGAAGACTACGCGCAGCGTATGCGTGAAGAGATTGAATCAGTGATTCGCCTCCAGGAGAACCTTGGTCTGGATGTTCTGGTCCACGGTGAAGCAGAGCGTAACGATATGGTTCAGTACTTTGCTGAACAGCTTGAAGGTTTCGCTGCGACGAAGAATGGTTGGGTCCAGTCTTATGGTTCGCGTTGCACCCGTCCGTCGATTCTGTGGGGCGATGTTGTCCGTCCTCACGCGATGACTGTTGAATGGGCACGTTACGCGCAGTCGCTGACTGATCACCCGGTTAAGGGCATGCTGACTGGCCCTGTCACCATCATCGCTTGGTCCTTCCCGCGCAATGATCTGCCTTTGGCTGAGGTTGCCGATCAGATCGGTCTGGCTCTGCGCGACGAGGTTACTGATCTTCAGGACGCCGGAATTGCTGTTGTTCAGGTTGATGAGCCAGCACTGCGCGAGCTGCTTCCTTTGGATCAGGCTCGTCACGCTGATTACCTCAAGTGGGCTGTGGACTCCTTCCGTCTAGCGACTGCTGGAGTGCGTCCCGATACTCAGATTCACACTCACCTGTGCTACTCGGAGTTCGGCCAGATTCTTGATGCGATCTTGGGACTGGATGCGGATGTGACCTCAATTGAGGCTGCCCGCTCACGCATGGAAGTTCTTCCTGAGCTTGCAGAACAAGGGTTTAGCCATGGCGTTGGCCCCGGTGTCTGGGATATCCACTCGCCGCGCGTGCCTTCGGTTGAAGAGCTCACGGAGCTTTTGACCTTGGCTGCTGATTCGATTGAGCTGCGTAACTTGTGGTCGAACCCAGACTGTGGCTTGAAGACCCGAGGCTATGCGGAGACCGAGGAGTCCTTGAAGAACCTTGTTGAGGCGACTCGGATTGTTCGTCAGCAGCTTGCGAACTGAGTAGTCCGCTCTTTGTGTGAGGGTGGAAATGCGGGTTTGATTCCCGTGTTTCCACCCTCACATTCTTTCGTTTTGACACATCTGTATCATTCGATAGACTGAAGCCATGACTTTTCACGCGACCATGACCTGCCGCCCCATGTGCGGCTCCATGTGCTCGCGAATGTGTATGTGATTGACCTTTCAACCCGTCAATCGCTACCGCTTAAGGAACCACGCTGACTGTGGTGTGTGCGGTACCAAAATAGTTTGGATACATCATGGCTCTTGTTTACACCCCTGAAACTGTCACTTCTTCTGCTTCCACTTCTTTCGAAGAATTCCTCGATATTTTGGCAGGTCTGAAGCTCTCACCGGCATCGACTCATATCGACCTTGATCACCGCCGCCTAGAGGTGTACGGGAGTTCGGTCAAGCTCTCCAACAGGGAATACGAACTCTTGGCCTACCTTGCTGGACATGCCGATGAGATCGTTTCCCGAGAAGAACTGCTGGAATCGGTGTGGTACGGGGAAGGCCTCGAATCCCAAACTCGCACCATCGATGCGCACATCCGTCGCCTTCGCGCTAAGCTCCCCGAGGCCGATCTCATCTCGACTTTGCGCGGCCAGGGCTACCGTTTCAACTCGACTCCCAACGTCCGCGTCAGCAATACTCGAGTCCATACCCTTGCAGCATAAAAACACCCGGCCAGGAGGGAATTCCCCTAAGTTCCTGCCGGGTGTTCAGGGTGATGTGCTTAGATCACCAAACGATAGATTTCAGAGTCGGGACGCAGTTCTTCAACATGGAGGGGAGAAGCCTCCATGCGTGCACGCAGCCCCGTAATATCCTCTCGATCGGCCAAGTCGATGCCGACCAATGCCGGTCCAGAATCACGGTTGTTCTTCTTCGTGTACTCGAAGTGAACAATATCGTCTCCAGGCCCCAAAACATCTTCGAGGAAGCTGCGAAGCGCACCGGGCTGTTGAGGGAAGGTGACCAGGAAGTAGTGGCGCAGACCTTCGTGTCGCAGTGAGCGTTCCATGATTTCCGCGTAGCGCGTCATATCGTTGTTTCCACCGGAAACAATGGCGACAATCGCTCCTTCTTTTCCTCCAAGCAGTTCATTGCGCTGCTCTGGATCGGAGAAATACATGCGTGCCGCAGCAGAGGCCAAAGCGCCTGCCGGTTCCGCGATCACACCGTCTGAATGGTACAAATCAAGCATCTCTGTACAGACAGCGCCTTCGGGAACGACCAAGATGTCGTCGACCAGCTCCTTAACAATCGAGTAGGGAAGTTCGCCAGCACGCCCGACGGCGGTTCCGTCAACGAAGGGATCAACAGAGGGCAAGGAAACAATCTGATCCGCTTCCATTGCTGCGGCCATGGATGCGGCTCCCCTGGGTTCTACACCGTAGATCTTGATATCGGGGAAACGAGAACGGATCCACGTTGCGATTCCCGAGAGTAAGCCGCCGCCGCCAACTGGCACCAAAACTGCCGCGGCCTCGGAAAGCACCTGCTCTTCCAATTCAACAGCGATTGTGCCCTGACCGGCGATGGTGCAGGGATCATCGTAGGGATGCACGTAGGTGCGTCCCGAATGACGCGCGGCCTCTTGGGCCTGTGCATTGGCGCGGTCGAATGTTCCATCGACAATGACCTGCTCCACCCAGTCGCCGCCAATGGTTTCAATGCGCTGGCGCTTCTGCTTGGGCGTGTTCGAGGGAAGGTAGATGGTGCCTCGCACCTTGAGCTGTGCGCACGCGTAGGCCAAGCCTTGCGCGTGGTTACCTGCGGATGCGCAGACAACACCTCTGCGACGTTCTTCTTCGCTCAGGGTGCTCATTCGGAAATAGGCACCGCGTACCTTAAAAGAACGGCACTTTTGCATATCCTCGCGCTTGAGGTAGACCGGTACGCCAATAAGGTCGCTGAGTCGCTCTGAAAGCATGACGGGGGTCTTCTCTACGACATCACTCAGAATGTCTGAAGCCTGGGCGATGAGATCTGGAGAAAGTGGGAACTGGTCCGTTGTCATGCGTACTCCTCGTGTCGTAGTCAGGTTTATCGTAGCTCAGTGAACCAGCGTGGACTTTGAGAAGCCAGACAGTGAAATCCTATTCATGCGCTTACACTTAAAGCTGTGAGTGATTTGAAAGAACCATTGGTATGGATCGATTGCGAGATGACCGGATTGGACGTCACTCGTGATGCTTTGATCGAAGTAGCGGTTGTGATTACCGATGCGGATCTCAATATTGTCGATCCCGGTATTGACGTCTTGATTACTCCTCCGGCTGAAGCCTTGGAGGGAATGAATGATTTTGTTCGCCAGATGCACACGTCATCCGGCCTCTTGGATGAGCTGCCTTCCGGAACCACTATGGAAGATGCTCAGCAGCAGGTTCTTGACTATATCCGACGTTTTATCCCCACCCCGAAAAAGGCGCTGCTCGCAGGAAACTCAGTGGGGACAGACAAGATGTTCCTTGAAGCCAATATGCCCTTGGTGATTGATTACCTTCACTACCGTCTGGTTGATGTTTCCTCGATCAAGGAATTGGCTAAGCGCTGGTACCGCAAGGCTTTTGAGGAAGCTCCCGTTAAGCACGGCGGGCACCGCGCCTTGGCAGACATTCTTGAGTCAATTCAAGAACTCGAATACTATCGCCGAGTTCTTTTCCCACATGAGCCAATTACTCGCGAACAAGCCCGTGAGGTTGCGCGCGAAGTTGTTGAACTTGGTATTCCAAAGATTGGCGAAGAAGAGAACTAATCACCATAGTTATCCACAGAATGTACCGGTGTCGGCGTTTTCCACAGACGCTGCTACCGGTCTTTCTTTAGGTCCTTTTCCCCTGCACAGTGGGGACATCCCCATTTTGGGGGTTTCAAGGAAAGGACAAATAATGGATAACCAAGGAAGCGTTGTTCTTCGCGGTCGGATCGGCTCGGATCTGAGCAGTATGAGTGCGCAAAACGGAACTAAAGGTTTGCGCTTTAGAATGGCTGCTCCGCAGTGGCGCATCACGGATGCGGGCCAATACGAAGAGCGTGAGCCGAAGTGGTACACAGTGTGTGTATGGGATCGTTTAGCGCAAAATATTGCGCGAAGTGTCCAGAAGGGGACTCCCGTGATTGTCTGTGGGCGCCCCAGTGCTCGCGGATGGTTAGGTCCAGACCAGCAGGTACGAAGCGAATTGGTCATTAACGCCAGTTTTATGGGAATCGATTTGGTGTTTGGTCCGGCTGTCGCGCTCAAACCTCAACATCCAAGTAACAATGTCGCAGAGTCTTCAACTGCTCCAGCAGAAGAGTTTGCGGTGGACGCGGGAGAATCAGAACAGGGTTCTTCTGAAAGCCAACATGTTCTGACGCAAGACGCTGATCTGACTCATGATCGTTGGGAGAACAGTGCGCAATCAGCTGATGAAAGTGATGCGGCATAGTCCTCGTAGATGTCAAAAACATGCGCCGTGCCTTAGCATTAAGGGGTCTGCCGCATAGTCGGCGTTATGTCACGTGATCCTGAACGGAGAATCCATGGCGGAGTTCATCTACCAAATGATTAAGGCTCGTAAAGCCATTGGTGACAAAGTCATCCTTGATGATGTCACCATGGCTTTCTACCCGGGTGCGAAGATCGGTATGGTCGGACCTAACGGTGCCGGCAAGTCCTCGATCCTCAAAATTATGGCTGGCTTGGATGAGCCCAGTAATGGCGAGGCGCGCCTGAGCCCCGGTTACACCGTCGGAATCCTCATGCAGGAGCCCGAATTGGATGATTCCAAGACCGTTCTTGAGAACGTGCGTATGGGTGCGGCTGATACATTTGCCAAGCTCGCCCGTTTCAATGAGATCTCTGAAGAGATGGCCAATCCTGACGCCGATTTCGATGCTCTCATGGAAGAGATGGGCAAGCTTCAAACAGAGATTGATGCTCTCAATGCGTGGGATATCGATTCGCAGCTCGAGCAAGCGATGGATGCGTTGCGCTGCCCGCCGCCAGATCAGCTTGTCAGTGTCCTTTCCGGTGGTGAACGACGCCGAGTAGCTTTGTGTCGTTTGCTTATCGAGGCACCCGATCTTCTGCTTCTTGACGAACCGACAAACCACCTTGATGCTGAGTCAGTTCTTTGGCTGGAAAAGCATCTGTCGACCTACCCGGGTGCAGTGATCGCTGTGACCCACGATCGCTACTTCCTCGACCACGTCGCGCAGTGGATCGCTGAGGTCGACCGCGGTCACCTGTACCCCTACGAAGGTAACTACTCGACTTACTTGGAGACGAAGGAAAAGCGTCTTCAGATTCAGGGCCAGAAGGATGCCAAGCTCGCTAAGCGCCTGAAGGAAGAACTCGAGTGGGTTCGAACCAGTCCCAAGGGACGCCAAGCAAAGTCGAAGGCGCGTCTGGAGCGCTACGAAGAAATGGCTGCCGAGGCCGAACGTAGTCGAAAGCTTGACTTCGAAGAGATCCAGATTCCGCCGGGGCCTCGCTTGGGTAACATCGTCATCGAAGCAACGAACCTTAAGAAGGGCTTTGGCGATCGCGTTTTGATCGATGGCCTGTCTTTCTCGCTGCCGCGAAACGGTATTGTCGGTGTGATCGGTCCCAACGGCGTCGGTAAGACCACTCTGTTTAAGACCATTGTTGGACTTGAACCTCTTGATGGGGGAGAGCTCACCATCGGTGAAACCGTCAAGCTCAGCTATGTCGACCAGAACCGCGCGGGTATCGATCCCAACAAGACTCTGTGGGAAGTTGTCTCCGACGGCTTGGACTACATTCAGGTGGGCAATGTCGAAATGCCCTCGCGTGCTTATGTTTCTGCCTTTGGTTTCAAGGGCGCGGATCAGCAAAAGCCCGCGGGCGTTCTTTCCGGTGGTGAACGTAACCGACTGAATCTCGCGCTCACCTTGAAGCAGGGGGGAAACCTCTTGCTGCTGGACGAACCGACCAACGACCTCGATGTTGAAACTCTGTCCTCTTTGGAAAATGCGCTTTTGGAATTCCCCGGTTGTGCAGTGGTCATTACCCACGATCGTTGGTTCCTTGACCGCGTGGCAACCCACATTCTTGCGTGGGAGGGAACGGAAGAGAATCCTGCCTCGTGGTACTGGTTTGAAGGTAACTTCGAGTCCTACGAGAAGAACAAGATCGAACGTTTGGGCTTGGATGCAGCAGCGCCTCACCGCGTGACGCACCGCAAGCTCACTCGCGACTGATCCAAGGGTTAAAACTCAATGGGAGGGGACGGCTAAGCCGTCCCCTCCCATGCTTTTGACGTCCGTCTATAAAATGAATCCGTGTAATTTCTGCCGTTGGCTGTGCTTGTGCCGGATCGCTGTGCTTGTGCCGCGGCGCCTGTAACTGCGTACGGATTAGCTCTATGCCATGCCACTCATCGGTTTACCAGTCTTGGGATCGACTCCAAATCCCCAGTGGCTTGATGTGTGTCCTTCAGTAGGAACTCGTAGCATTGCCTCTTGAGTGGCGTGAGCGACAAGGACCCCCGCCTCGGTGAAGATTGAGCATTCGACCAGCACTCGGCCGTTTACGACTTGAGTGCAGCGCTGGTCAAAGAGAAGCCAGTCATTGATGTCAACATCGTGATGGAACCACATCGCATGATCTAAAGATGCTGCAACCAATCCGGGGGTCATCCATGACATTCCCAGAACGCGTAGTGCAGGTTCGAGCATTACTTGGTCGACGACATAGGTCAGAAGAGCGCGATGAACGTGCTGAGTCGTTTCAGAGGGAATCTCGGCTCGGGGCTTCATCCACAGTCTTTGCGCCGGCAGTTTCTGCGGGTCCGCTTTTGTGTAGAGACTTTGGCCGATATGACGCACGTCGAAGGCGGCAGTTTTCCCAAGGAACTTCCCAACGGGATGATCCATGAGACGGAAGATCTCCAAGGCTGATCGACACTCACTTGCTGCGGGTACATCGGGCGCCTCGGGGGAATAGGAGGGCGCTGCCTCGGGACCTTGGAAAGAGACACTCATTGTGAGAATCTCTCGAGTGTCTTGGAAGCAAGATACGGAACGGTTGGAAAACGAACGACCATCAAGAACGCGTGTGACGTCGAGGCTGAAGGTCTTTTCAGGATCTCCACCGCGGACAAAATAAGCATGGAGAGAATGGGGAAGCCTCTCAATGGGGACAGTCGCACTTGCTGCCAGCAGTCCTTGGGCTAAAACCTGACCGCCGTAAACCCTGCGCACCTGAGGGAGTGAACGCGCAATAAACGAATCATCGCCGTTTTCCTTCAGGCTAAGAATTCTTAAGACTGAAGCGACCGGTTCAGTCGAAATTGTGGGAATAGGCAGCGGCGTAGTCATGGCTATATTGTCTCTAACTTTTCGTCTAAAAAGCAGTGCATTTCTGTATCACAAGTTGCAGAAAGTGACGTATTGCACCAAATTGTGTCGCTCATATATATTATGAGGGGTAGGTCACTTGTTTCTGAAAGGGGATTAGGCGTGGAAACGGCATCGCTTCTTCTCCAGTCTCTGGGGGGAGCATCAAATATCCAAGATATTGAACCGTGCATGCTGCGTATTCGGATTGAAGTGAAGTCTCCTGAAAAGGTTGATGACATGGGCCTTCGTCTACCAGAGGTCCTAGCAGTTGTGCGTTCGGGGCATGTGATCCAAATTGTTCTCGGAGCAGGGGCTGGAAAGATCGCCTTGCAGATGCTTCACCTGTGTCTACCGCAAGGTGTGTCTGCTGGCACACAAAGATCGGTCTCACCTGCTCTTCTCTAGCCCATAAAATAGAGGGGCATTGCTGTATTTCAGAGGGGACCTTATGGCAAGTCAGACGGTAACAGAGCGCCTGCGTGAACTCGCTGAGACTGTTGGGGTCTCTACCGGTTTCTGGGATTGGTATGGAAACTGGAAGCACGTTGAAGATGCCTCCCTCGTCGCAGTGTTGAATTCGTTGGGTTTCTCGCTTTCTTCAGAGCCTTCGCATGGTGAGATTGATGAAGCTTTCCGCCACAATGAGGATCTTGTCTGGTTGGCACCCCTCCCTCCCACTACGGTGTGTCGCCAGGGGAACGAGGCGGAGATCCCTGTTCACGTTCCTCACGGGATGGGCGTTTGGTGCCACGTTGAGACCGAAGATGGGCAGCATCACGAGCTTCAGCAGCTTGATCGTTGGATTCCGCCGCGTATGGTCGATGGAAATCTGATTGGGCGTGCCACCTTTAAAATTCCGAATTGGTTGCCTCTTGGGTGGCATCGAATTGTTGCACGCCATGAAGATGGAAGCGAATGCTCGTCAACCTTGGTGGTTGTTCCTCAGCGACTTTCTAGCCGTCTCGATGATGGTCATAAGCGCTGGGGAGTTGCGGCTCAACTGTATTCGACCCGCTCTAGCGGCTCCTGGGGAATGGGAGATACGCAGGATCTGGCGGATCTAGCCGCGATCGTTGCGCGTAATGGTGCAAACTTCCTGCAAATCAACCCCCTTCATGCTCCGCAGCCCGGATTCCCGCAGGAGAATTCGCCTTACCTTCCCGTGTCGCGTCGTTGGGCAAGCCCCCTCTACATTCGTCCTGAAGCCATCGATGAGTATGTGCACATGGACAGTAAGGAACGCGGGGTTGTTACGCGCTATTTGCATGCCTCCCGTAGCCATGAGGATATTGTCGACCGCGACCTCTCATGGAAATCAAAGCTCAAAGCGCTGCGTAAAATTTTTGAACTCCCTCGTTCGATTAGCCGTCAGGCGCAGTTTGAACGTTTCTGTGCTCAAGGCGGAGAATCCTTAGAGAATTTTGCTCTGTGGTCTGCTTTGGTCTTTGAAAATGGCGATATTAACCTTCCCGAGCGCTATGCCTCCATTGATGCTCCGGGTGTCGAGCAAGCGCGTCAGCGTCTCGCCTCTGAGATCGAGTTTTGGCAGTGGTGCCAGTGGATTGTTTTCGACCAGTTGATCCGCGCTCAAGAAGGTGCTCGCCGTTTGGGAATGGACATGGGGATCATGTCTGACCTAGCGGTGGGGGTGCATTCGAAGGGCTCGGAAATTTGGTCGATGCCGGATGCCTTCGCCCCTGGTATGAGCGTTGGTGCGCCTCCGGATATGTACTCTCAGCAGGGGCAAAATTGGGCGCAGCCTCCGTGGTCACCTCGCTCCCTTGCACAAATGGGATATGCACCGCTTCGGGATATGTTGCGCTCTGTGCTCTCGTACGCGGGAGCAGTGCGTATTGACCATATCCTCGGTCTCTTCCGCTTGTGGTGGATCCCTGAAGGGATGGGTGCTCAGGCTGGTGCCTACGTGTCCTATGATCACGAGGCCATGGTGGGCATTGTACTGCTCGAGGCCCAGCGGGCCGGTGCGGTTGTCATTGGCGAAGATTTGGGAACCGTTGAGCCCTGGGTTCGCGGTTATCTCAATGATCGTGGAATCTTGGGTACTTCCGTTCTGTGGTTTGAGAAGGACGGCAGTGGATGGCCACTATGGCCGGATCACTACCGCCGCTCTTGCCTTGCGGCAGTAACAACGCATGATTTGCCTCCGACATTGGGCTACCTAGAAGGTGCTCACACCGAACTGCGCAATGAGTTGGGACTCTTGGTCGAAGACCTTGACCAGGTTCGCGATGCGGATCGCATCGAGCGCGAACGAATGGTCTCGCGCCTGAAAGAAGGCGGCTTCATTCACGAAGATGACCCCAGTGAGGAAGAACTTGTTCTTGCGATGCACGCTTACCTTGCTGCCTCTCCTGCACTTCTTTTGGCTGTCTCTTTGGTGGATGTTGTTGGTGAGAAATTACCGCAGAACCTTCCTGGTACGAATGCTGAGTATCCGAATTGGTGCGTTCCACTTCATGCCTTTAATGGCAAAGAAGTCTTGATTGATGACATGGCGCATTGTGACCGTGTCAAGCGATTCTTGACCAGCGTGGACCGCTATATTCGCTAGGATTTAGCTGCTCTTTGGTGCCCTGCGTACATCTGCGCAGGGCACCAAAGCATCTAGGCGTGAACCAGACGCGGTTAAGAGTTCGCACAGTGTCTGTGGCGGTTGCATAGCGATGATAACGACGTCAAGCGCGTATCCTGCTTGCTGCGCTGGACGAAGATCCCACGTAATGAGTGGCTCTCCAGCAGCGACCTGCTGTCCTAATTGATGGAGTGCTGAAAAGCCTTCGCCTTTGAGCTGTACAGTGTCAATCCCCGCATGAATCAAAATGTTGAGGCCGTCGGGCGTTGTCAGAGCGCATGCATGAGGAAGCTGGTGACTGAGTTTCCCAGCTGTGGGCGCGAGTATCTCGAGGGTGTCAACCTCGTCGGGGATAATTGCGAAACCCGGCCCCATGATTTCTTGGGCGAAAACTGGATCTGAGAGCTCGGCGAGGTTTCGCAGGGTTCCAGGGATGGGGGAGAGGAGCTGAAGACTCACTTCAGTGTGTTAATTTCCTCTGCGATTTCCTCTGCCTGTGGACCCATGACGATCTGTGCGTGCGAGCCAACGACGACGACACCGAAGGCGCCTGCCTTGCGCAATGCGGCCTCGTCGATCTTCGAATCATCTTTAAAATCAACGCGGATTCGGGTGATGCAATGCTGAAGGTCGGTCAGGTTATCCCAGCCACCCAGTGCATTCAGGATTTCTTGTGCTTGGCTCATAATTGCCTCCCCATTGCGAATTAGCCCTTCCATCAAGGATAGCCCGAAAAGCACCATGTTTTCATAATATTTCGCTAAGAAAGAGCGCTTCATGCACTATCATTCAACAGGTGGAACCAAGTTTTGTGCTCACCGTTGTCATTCCTTCGTATAACGCTCAGGATTACCTTGATCGTGCAGTCTCCTCAGTGCGTGGATTTGACCAGGTTGAGGTGCTCATCGTTGATGATGGATCAACCGACGCCACTGCTGCGATTGCTGATGGATTGGTCCAATCGGATCCAGATCATATCCGAGTTATCCATCAGAAGAATGCTGGCCACGGCGGCGCTGTTAATGCTGGTATTGCAGGTGCTCGTGGGCGCTACCTTAAAATCCTCGATGCAGATGACTGGTTGGATCGCTTGGCGCTTAAGCGCGCCCTTGAACGCTTGGAGCTTCGCGAAGCGCAGGGTGAACCATTAGATCTTTTGCTTGCCAATTACGTGTATGAGAAGCAAGGAAAGAGCCATAAAGCAGTCATCCGCTACGGAAATGTGATGCCTAGGGATCGCGTAATCTCATGGGATCAGATTCGTCGTTGTCGGTACGACCAGTATCTGATGATGCACGCCTTAATCTTGCGGACAGATTTGGTTCGTCGCTCTGGTCTGGTCCTCCCTGAGCACACCTTCTATGTTGATTTCATTTACTCTTTTGTTCCGGTCATTGATGTTCGTACTTTTGAGTATCTCGATGTCGATCTCTACCGCTATTTCATTGGGCGTGACGATCAATCGGTCAACGAGCAGGTCATGATTTCGCGTGTTGATCAATTGCTGCGAGTGAATTCGGCGATGGTCGATGCTATTCCAGCTCCTGATGAGGTTCCACCTCATCTGTACCGCTATCTTGTGCACTATCTGCGTATCAACTGTGTCATCTGCACGGTGATGCTTTTGCGCTCGGGAACTGAGGAGAATCTCGCTCGTAAGGACGAGCTTTGGGCGCAGCTTCAGATGAAAAAGCCGGAAGCTTACGACGCGGTACGCAAGGATCTGCTTGGGCGCCTGATTGCGATGCGCTCAAAGCCGGGACGCGCCGTGATTATGGCTGGTTATCACATTTCTCAATGGGTGTTGGGATTTAACTAGAGCTACGCACTCCATTTGACTTGAGGCGTGACTACCCTCTTTAATGGGAATGAGAACGATTATCATTCTAGAGAGATGGTCATGTCATCATTATGCCGCAGGACAACACGTGCCCTGTTTTCGCTATTGATCACTATTGCAGTGATGAGTGCGTGGATTCTTCTTCCAGCCCCGACTCAAGCGGAGGCTCTATCCTCCTCCCAAGACGAGCACCTTTTAAGCGATAGTCTTCAAGTCTCGACGTGCCTTGAAGATAACAACGAGGCACCGAAGTCTCTGTGTACTACTGGAGAAAAGGGCGAAGAGTCTCCCCTTCATGATGGCGCACTTCGACTTCGAACCACCCAAGTTCCTCGCGACACTGATCGCGAAATTGATGGGGGTTATGAACTCGCTGTTCATTTCAACCCTTCTGTGTTTACAGCGGATTCGCAGTATTCCGTTGAATTAAGCGCACGAGCAGGTGCTGCAGATCTGGATAAAATTGCTCCGCACTCACTGAGTTTTGATTCCCCGGAGCATCTCGGTCGTGGAAGCGCGTTTGAAGAAGAGATCGACGGCACCGAGGAACTCTTTCGAGGATTTGTTCTCGAGGCCAGGGGAGAGGACTTCGCAGCTGGCCCCCTGCATGCACGTTTTGCTGAGCTTGGTATTCGCTCGCTGCGTCTTCGCATTCAGGAAGTAATCCCGGGGCAGGAGCCTCGTCTTATCGCCGAGGCCGAGTTCAGCGCGAGCATTGAAGCTCTCCAGGCCCAGACGCAAGAGCCCGAACAGAGCACTGACGTCTCGTCCTCGAAGAGCAGTGAAGAGCAAGAATCTGTACAAAGTGGGGGAGCCCCGCTCCCTGAGGCAAGAGAAGCTCGCGACGCTTCACTGGCCTCGTCAATGAGTGCGCACACCCAAGCGGCTCCTCGCGTGAACTCTAGCGAGCGTCGTCTTGTTCTTGACCACGGGCATATTGACCTCTTCTACATGACACTTGATGATTCGGGACTGCCCGTATTGAAGGTGGTGGAAGACGTCACCGGATCGGGGGTTCAACACGAAGCTGAAGAACTCCGCTTGATCGTTCCTTCCTCTGCTCTGACGCACTCGCTTCCTCAAGACATTGTCGCCGGTGGCACTGGATATTTCCTTCCGCAAACTCAAGATCCAACTTTGCCGTGGCCCGGATGGGATGTTCTCTCTCTTGCACCAGCAGGATTTGAACGCGTTGAATTTGATGTCAGCTACACCCATCCCAACGGTGGACGTATTTCACTGTGGACCGAAGACTTCCTTTCGGGTCGTAGTTCGCGACTGCGTTCGGGAGGATTTGAGCTAGATCCACATGGCTCAACAATTGCTCAAGATTATCTTTCGCACACGCATGCCAATTGGGTCTTTTCTCAAGCAGGAATCTATGAACTGAGCGTTCAAGCGCGTGCATATCGAAATGACGGTTCTTTTGAAACGACACGTAGCGCTGCGTACCTCATTGAGGTAGGAGGCACCCAAGGGGTGTCGACGCCGCAGAACTCAGCTGTTCAAAGCGGCGGGGTACTTCCCCCAGCGGTTGAAGAAAGCGCTGCAGGCGGCGAGGAAGAATCACTCACGCGTGATGCACCACAGCGCGTTGGGTCTGAGCGCTGTATTGCAACTCGTATTACCCGTGAAGCAGATGAAGATGAAGTCTCACGTATCCGCAGCGATAGCGAAACTCCCAATCAGGCAATTACGACCCTGAATGTTCAGGTTGGTAGTGAAGGCGGAATTACTGATGGGCACTTTGATCTGGGACCGGCCATTGAAAACGGTCAATTAGTCGCGCGAATTAAAGATGACCGATCTGTCCCTGCGGTGTGGAAAGACCCCGCATCAATGACCTTCGCGCTGGGAGAGAAGGCAAAGATCAAGGCTCCTGAAGCTCTGAGCTATGCCGCGGATCCCGGGCAGGACGTGTGGATGATTCCCGCTACCCAGATTCGAGGGGTCCCGTGGCTCGGGATGAATTCACAGCGTGAAGAAATCGTGACTGAGACCAGTGGGCAGGTCCGTTTCTCTCTTCTTGATGTTCAAGGCCCCGGAAATGTTGCAGTCTTTGAATCGGGAAGCCTGGGGGCAGGAATTGGCACTCACGTTTTCGACGGTGCAGGAACGAGCTACACCCTGCCTGCCAACACTCATGCTCACCAAAACTGGGTCTTTACCGAGCCAGGCTCCTACCAACTCACGATCGCTATGAATGTCACCCCTCGTGGCGAGGACTTGCGTGGAAGCGGGAGTGGAGCGGCTGGGTCCTTGATCGCAGCCGGTGGAACAGGGGAGCACGGACGTCCTCTGGTTTACGCAATCGTCGGCCGCACGGCCTCGGGACAACCGTGCAGCCTAGCATCAACGGGTGTGGGCGCGGCAGAGCTTGCTCCCATAATCCTCGCGGCCCTCCTCATGGGATGCGGGTGCGTCATGGTCTCAACTCGCATGCGGGTGAGGCAGTGAAGATTGCGCGAATTGCAGTAGTAGCTCTTACATGCGTACTTGCTGCAGTAACTGGAGGATGCGCGCCGCATGTCGATGCCTCATCACAGCGACTGAGTATCGTAGCCACAACTGGGATCTTGGCTGATTTAGCACGAAATGTCGGTGGCGACTATGTCGATGTTCATCAGCTGATTCCCAACGGTGCAGATCCACATTCCTGGGAACTGAGCCTGAGAGGAATCCGCGATATCGCCTACGCGGATATTGCCGTCACGAATTACCTGATGCTCGAAGACCACTCGGTGATTCGCGCGCTCGATGCGAATCTTCCCAAGGACGCTCTTTCACTGTCCTTGGCGGAAGAAAGCGCAAAGTTTGGCGGTAGCTTGATTCCTCTTGTTGAAGATCGCTCCCTGGACACTCCCTGGCTTGGGATGCGAGTCTACGGTGACGGAAGCCAGAGTGGGGCAACGCGATCGTCCCAAGTTGAACTCTCTGTCACTGATGTTGAGGGGCCGGGGTACGCATGTGCTTACATCACGACAAGTTTTGGAAGTCCCGAGATTGCCTTTGCCTCTCGAGATGGTTTTGATGCCGGTAATCATTGGGCAACCGATACTTCGATTCTGCCCGTTGGGGCACACCAACACATGAGCTGGGTTTTTACTCAGCCCGGTGTCTACACGCTGCATTTACGAGCGCGCTTGCGGGTAACTGCTGACGCGGAGCCCATTGAGCTTCCTGCCTCGCAGGTGACTTTTGCGGTGGGAATTGATTCAGAGAAAGTTGCCCAGGAACGTGGTCTCTTTCTTCTCCGACGAGGCCACAGCGACATCACCGTGGACCTGAAGTCTCGCGCATTAACCCTGATGGTTGACCGAGAAAAAGACGGTGGAGTACCTGAGGGGGCGCCACTACGCGAAGCCGTTGAGGAAAGCAACGGCTTACCTTCAACTCTGGCCTCTTTGGATATCGAGCGCGTGCTGATTGATGTTCCATCACGTACTTTGCGCGAGATTCCCAAAGGTCGGGGATGGGAGTTCATCGGGTCGGGTGATGGTCAGGCCTATGTTCTGCCTCAAGCAGTGCTGGGCAAACACGTCCACGGTGACATTGATCCACATGCATGGCATGACATTCATAATGCGCAGGCTTATGTACGAGTCATTGAGAATGCACTATCAACGCGCGATCCTGAGCACAGTGCGCAATACGCAGCCAATGCCTCGGCCTATATTGCGAAACTCGATGAGACTGATCGCGAGGTTTCACAGACGATTGCAGGCATCAATCCACTTGATCGCAAGCTAGTCACTACGCACGATGCATATGCCTATCTTGCACGTGCTTATGACTTTGAAATCGCAGGTTATCTGAGTGCTCAGGACGGGACCGAGGCCTCAATTGCCGATCGCAAACGCATCGCTGAGACCTTGAAGAATATGAAAATATCCGCGGTTTTCTTGGAACCGCAAAAGCGTAAGCGTCACCCTGTGATTGCGCAAGTTGCGGAAGAAAACGGTGTTCGAGTCTGCGGGCTGTATGGCGACACTTTGGATGAAGACGCCCCGACGTATATCGACATGATGAAAGCGAATGCACGCTCACTGTCGCGGTGTTTAGGAAAGGATCACACATCATGAAAAGGAATGGCGCGAAAAATTTAGCGCGGGTGATATCGGCGCTCTTTGTCAGTATTGCTGTGAGCGCCAGTGTCGTACTGCCAGCGGCAGCGGATGATCCTCTCACTCAGCACGTAGATTCCTCAGAACAAGTGGTGCGCGAAGAAGCGACGATTGAACGCGGTCACGTTGACTTGGGCCCAAAGATTGTTGATTCGAAACCTGAGATTCTGGCACGTGATGACTCAGGAGAAACACCGATCTGGCGTCCTTTGGACACTCTTGTATTTCGCGTGAGCGATTCGGGCCGGCTTCAGGTCCCCTCAGACCCCAGCTATGCATTCCTGCACGCGCATGAGGGAGAGTCGTACTGGGTCATTCCCCAGACTCAAAACCCCAAGGTCGTTTGGCTGGGATGGAACACTCAAGACCCAGAACTCATTAAGGTTATGGGCAGTGGCGCAACAATGACACTGGGCAACCTTCAGGGCCCCGGTCAAGCCTGGCTTTTCCTGCAAGATGGGGCTTTCGGGGCACCGACAGTCTTATATGACTCTTCTACTTCCTCCCAATCAGATATCTGGGTCGAGGCAAATACACACGTTCACGCGAACTGGGCGTTTTCTGCTCCGGGGGCTTACGCACTCAGCGTGCGCTGGTGCTTTGGGGACAAAGAGACACCGCAATGCGTGGCAGATACTCTTCGGTTTGTCGTTGGCGATGAGGCAAAGGTTGAAGAAGCCCGTGCACTCGCGCCAAGTGCGCTCGCGGCCTCGACGAAAGAGGGGACGCACACTGCCAAGCCGCAGGCACCGCGTGAACAAGGCGGAAATAGCGAGTATCTGATCTATGGAGCGATCTGTCTGGCCTTGGGCGTGATTGCTTTTATCGTCGTTGCGCATCGGACGAAGAAGTCTCAAAAACAGATTGAGAAAGCTCGCGAGGATGTTTCTCGTGACTTCGGGGCGGAAAGTGACGTCTGATGGGTACTGAGAATTCGGTTTCAGCACTCGATATCTGCAACTTGGACGTGTCCTATCCCGGACGTGAGGTACTCAAATCGGTCTCACTCACCGTTGCTCCCGGGGAGTTTTGTGCGCTCATTGGTCCCAACGGTGCCGGAAAGACGACTCTTTTGCGCGCAATACTCGGCGTGATTCCTTCCCGCTCGACTCACATCACCTCAATGGGCGTCCCGCTTCAGCCCCGTTCAGTGGGCTATGTTCCGCAGCGTCATGAGTTTGCCTGGGATTTTCCTATCAGCATTCGTCAGGCGGTTCTCAGTGCGCGAGCTCGCCGGATTGGATGGGGAGGCCGGGCAAAGATCGACGACCATCGCGCCGTCGAAGAGGCACTGCATCAGGTTGGACTGGCGCAGCTCGGAGATCGAGTGATTGGGGAACTTTCGGGTGGCCAACGTCAGCGAGTGCTGGTTGCTAGGGCTCTTGCATTACGCCCGCAATTGCTTCTATTGGATGAACCCTTTACTGGACTGGATATGCCGACTCAAGAAAGCCTGATGGACGTATTCCGCAGGCTCGCACTCAGCGGTTGTGCCATCCTCATGACAACCCACGACATTCTTGGGGCTATTGATGCCTGTGATCGGCTTTTCTTGTTGAACTCGACCGTTGTTGCCTCGGGGAAACCAGAAGAAATTCGCGATCCTCAGGTGTGGATGCGCACCTTTGACATTCGCCCATCAAATCCTCTGCTCAAGGTCCTGGGGGTGATCTGAGTGCTGAGTATCATTGACTTTCTTCACGATCTGACGAATCCAGCATTGGCTTTCTTACCCCGTGCCATTCTTGTCACCTGCGTTGCAGCCTGTGTATGCGCAGTAGTCGGGTGTCATGTTGTTTTGCGCGGGATGTCTTTCATTGGAGACGCCGTCGCTCACTCGGTTTTCCCCGGTCTTGCAATCGCTTTTGTCTGCTCAGGATCCCTGGTCTTGGGAGGAACGCTTGCTGGTGTGGGTACCGCTGTGCTCGTTGCACTTCTTTCCCAAAATAGGCGTTTGAAGGAAGATTCAATCATTGGTGTTCTTTTCGTTGGCGCCTTTGGTTTGGGATTGGTCATCATTTCTTGGGCTCCGGGATATGCGGGGTCTCTCCAAGATTTCCTTTTTGGCTCGCTGACAGGCATTCCGGCTTCTGAAGTACCTTTCGTACTGGTTGCATCTGCATTGATAGTGGGAGTTTTTGCTTTCTTTCACAAAGAGGTTGTTGCCGTCAGTCTTGATCGAGAGAGCGCTCGAGTCGCCGGATTGCCGGTAATGGCTCTGGATCTTTTGGTCTATATCAGTGTTGCCGGTGCAGTCGTGATCTCCGTCCAGATCATTGGCAATATCTTGGTTCTTGCCCTACTCATTACCCCGGCGGCAAGTGCTCGGCTTCTAACAAATTCACTGGGTGCGATGATCAGAACTGCTCTTGTCATCGGTGTGCTCAGTTCTCTGTGTGGTATTTACCTCTCCTGGTCCTTGGATCTTCCGGCGGGAGCATCAATTGTCTGCGTTGTTACGCTCGTTTTTATTGCTGCGTGGGTTTATCGATCCTGCCGGTCTCGTTTCGCATAGTGGAAAAGTATTGCTCGGCTCCTGAGACGTCACTAGGTTTGGGCCTGTATTAAGGAAGGAAACGTCTACATGAGCACGGCAGCATCTCCTGCGAAACGTCGCACGCGCGACACATGGACCAGCCAAACTGGCTTTTTAATGGCGGCTATCGGTTCCGCGATCGGCTTGGGTAATATCTGGCGATTCCCAGGTGTTGCGTACACCAATGGCGGGGGAGCGTTCCTTGTTCCCTACCTCGTCGCTTTGCTTTTCGCTGGTATTCCGATCCTTTGGCTCGAGTACGCCGTTGGCCATAAGTTCCGTGGAACCCCTCCGTGGGCTTTCCGCCGCATGAACGCTAAAGGAGAGTTCCTCGGCTGGTTGTGCGTGTTCATCTGCTTCGTGATTATTACCTACTACGCCGCGGTTGTTGCGTGGTCTGGAAGCTACGTCTTCTATTCGATTACCGAGGCCTGGGGTGAGGATTCGCAGACGTTCTTCCTTTCTTCTTTCCTGGGAACCGTCGGTTCTGATGAATTCTCATGGACTCCAGTAGCGGCAGTTGCAATCCCGCTTGTCTTGGTATGGGCATGCATCTTGCTCATCGCTTCTTTTGGTGTCGCACGAGGGCTTGAGAAAGCCAATAAGATTTTCCTTCCTCTTTTGGTTGTCCTCTTCCTTGCTCTTGTTGTGCGTGCCCTCTTCCTGCCGGGTGCACTGGAAGGCCTGAGTGCTTTCTTCACACCCAATTGGAGTTCTCTGACTCAACCCAAGGTGTGGCTCGCCGCATTTGCTCAGATTTTCTTCTCGCTCTCGGTTGGCTTTGGAATCATGCTGACCTACGCCTCGTATCTCCAGAAGAAGTCGAACGTTACCGGAACTGCTTTGGTCGCTGGTTTTGCTAATTCATCCTTCGAAATTCTTGCTGGTATCGGAGTGTTCTCGGCCCTGGGATTCATGGCTCATTCGCAGGGAGTTACGGTTTCTGAGTTGAAGGGACTGACCGGTCCGATTCTTTCCTTTGTTACCTTCCCGAAGATTATTTCGATGATGCCGGGCGGTCCGCTTTTTGGAGTCCTGTTCTTCTCTTCGCTTGTCCTTGCAGGCATCACCTCTCTGCTCTCGCTCTTGCAGGTGGTTTCTGGTGCAATTCAAGATAAGTTTGCCTTGACTCCTGCGAAAGCTTCGCTCGTCATGGGAATCCCAACAACGATTATTTCTTTGGCGTTCTTCGCGACACGTTCGGGTCTGAATACCTTGGATATCATTGATAACTTCATCAACAATGTGGGAGTTGTTGGTTGTGCGATTGCCATGGCGCTCTACACCGCACTTGTGCGCCCCAGGCTTCGGGGGCTGCGTAGGCACCTTAACTCTGTTTCAGCACCTTCGATTCCTCCCGTATGGGACTACCTCGTTGGTATCGTCATTCCCTTGGTGCTGGCGTTCATGCTGGTGACCTCTGTGATTTCAAGCATCAGTGAGGGCTACGGTGGCTACGCCGGATATCTTGTGAACATCTTCGGGTGGGGATCTGTTGGTTTCGCGCTCCTCGCATCCGCAATCCTTACCCTGATGCCCTGGTCGCATCCTCATCGTTCAAGCACGTCGTCAACATCTAAGGAGATCGCATGACCCCCGCTGCTATCATCATGATGATTGTGACGATCCTTCTGGTATGGGGAGGGCTTGTTGCTTCACTCGTGATGCTTCGACTCCTGCCGACTCCTGGCGAGGACGAGGCTGAAACGACTGCTCCTGTTGCGGAGCCCCACTCGCGATAAGGAGATAGCATGCGCCTCGTAGCTTTCGACCTTGATGACACCCTGGCACCGTCGAAGTCTGCGCTTCCGGAGCCGATGGCCAATCAACTTCGCGCACTGCTCGAGTGTGTCCCAGTGTGTGTGATCTCTGGCGGAGAGTTTGGGCAGTTTCGCACCCAGTTATTGGACAACCTCGGCGCTTCTTCTTCTGAATTGAAGAACTTGCATCTCATGCCCACCTGCGGGACACGCTACTACCGTTGGAATGAGCAGGATGCTCAGTGGGAGCAGGTCTATGCCAATGACCTGACTACAGAGCAGCGTGAGCGCGCGATTGCCTCGCTCGAACGCCATGCGCGTGAGCAAGGAGTCTGGGAAGCCCATCCTTGGGGTGAAATCATTGAGGACCGAGGCTCGCAGATTACCTTCTCAGCGTTGGGGCAGCAAGCTCCACTAGAGGCGAAGCGCGCGTGGGACCCGACAGGCGACAAGAAGCGGGCTCTTCGTGACGCGGTCGCAGAGGATCTTCCAGACCTTGAGGTGCGTGGGGGAGGATCAACTTCGGTTGATATCACTCGTCACGGAATCGATAAGGCATACGGGATGGGCAAGCTAGTTGAGATCACTGGAATCGCACCAGAAGATATGCTCTTCATTGGGGATCGCCTAGACGAGGCTGGTAATGATTATCCAGTGAAAGCTGCCGGATACCCGACCCTCGCCGTGAGTGGTTGGGAAGAATGCGTTGATGTGATTGCGGATATCGTGAAGGAACTACGCACGAGGTAGTCGCGTTGCCCACAGGGCAACCGCACTTGCTGCAGCAACATTGAGCGAATCGACGCCACCCATCATGGGGATACGAACAACGTAATCGGTGCGTGACAGGGTGCTCTTCCTAAGACCATCCCCTTCTGTTCCCATGACCAAGGCAATACGTGAATCTTTGGCTGTCATCACGGGCATCGTCACGAACTCATCAAGGCTGACGGAGTTATCACTCAGGGCTAGAGCTGCCAGAGAAAATCCTGCTGCGTGCAGATCATCGTTTGCTGGCCAGTCTTCCAATCTGGTCCATGGGACCTGGAAGACCGTTCCCATTGAGACTCGAACGGAGCGCCGATACAGAGGGTCTGCACATTCTGGAGTGACAAGAACTGCATCCGCCCCAAGCGCGGCGGCGCTTCTGAATGCAGCACCCACATTCGTATGGTCGACCAGATTTTCAAGGATCAGAATACGCTTGGGGCCATCTCCCAAAGAGGATAGAAGATCAGCCACCGAAGGCAAAACAGGTCGTTGCATTGAAGCGAGCGCACCACGATGAAGATGGAATCCTGTGATGCTCTCCAGAATCGGTTCAGGAGCGATGAAGACGGGTACCTCGCCGCCTTCCTTGGCTCCTAGGAAACGCTCCAGGAGTGGTTCTAGGTCAGGAAGCCAGCGCGGAGCCATGATGAGTGAGCGTGGGCGATGTCCGGCCTCGAGAGCACGGATAATGACATTCGTTGACTCCGCCATGTATAGGCCGCGTTCGACTTCCAAACTCTTACGAAGGTGGACATCGGTCATTGACGTGTAGTCGGCCAGGCGCGGATCCTCTTCTAGCGAGGCGGATGTCAGATGAATGAGCATTCCTTTATTGTGCCACTCTCTCGTTGGGCGCTCAGTCCCACCAGAGCCACCAGCCAGGGCCTCTGGTCTCATCGAGACATGTGATGGGCTCGCACTCATCGGGGCGGCAGTAACCGTCGAACCCCAGTTGTTCCTGGAGTTTTTCCCAGATTCCGTCTTCATAAATCAGCGCCCACGGGCTTTCACGGTAGCTCAGCGCTGATTCGTCTTCAATGAAGAGAGAATCGATGCTCATCCTCTCATCCCATCGTGGTGCAAGAACGAGGTAGCCTCCCAAAGAGATACGAGGATTGTGAAGTGCCGCCGTAAAAAAGAGCTCCAGTGGGGGAGCGTTATTCTGCCGATCCTGCAGGTTATCCGGAGGAAGAAGCGGACGGATCTTTTCGATTCGCGGGCGATCTAACCCCGAGAATCTGAAGAAATCAGAGGTGACCTGGGTATCGGTGAGCGGCCAGAGAATTTTAACCAGTCCACTGTTTTCAACCCATCCGGGTTCTCCGTAGAGCGGAGGAATACTTTCAAGGGCCGACGAGTGATGCGCCATCATTGTTCCTTTCATAAGCTTTTTGCATCACGAGTCTCCCGCTGCATTGATGCCGGAGTGTGGCCCTTAAGAAATCTGTGGAAAACGCCGAGTAGATGGCTGCCTTGTGGATAAAAAGAGGGGTACAGGCAAATAACCTGCACCCCTCTAAAACGAGATTATGAAGTTATCTCTTTGGGAACTGCCCGCGCTCGACCTGAGGACGAGGCGAACGCCATGGACGCAGCATGATTGCGCGCGAGAATGCGTAGAACCACATGCGGCGAGGCATGGGCTCGCGCGGGTAAACCTTACGAAGCTGACGCTTGATGCGCTGCCACACGATGCTGGTCTCGACGATCGCGACGAAGAACAGGCCGTACATAATCACCATGACAATGAAGAGCGCGCGCTGTCCGGCAGCCGATGTGGAGGCGAAGAAAGAGACGCCGAAGAAAACGACGAAGAACAGAATCATCACTGGGAAGACGAACTCTGAGAAGGACCAGCGAGCATCGAGCCAGTCGCGAGTAAAGCGCCTGATCTTGCCCTTGTCACGCAGCGGCATATAGCGCTCGTCGCCGGTGATCAGTGCTTCTTGCTGGAGGCGGTCTTGTTCAAGACGCATTGCGCGAGCGCGCTCACGCGCAGCCTTCTTGGCAGCCTTACGATCCGCAACAATCAAGGAATGATCATTACGCGCCTGCGCCTGCTTACGCGAAGGCGTCGGACCGCTCTTCGAACGATCGTTCGCCGTCTGAGGCTGAGGAGTTTCTTCGGATTCTGACTTCTTTGAGCTCAACACGTCTCTAAGGGTAATAGATCGATAGCGCGATCGGCACATTCTTGCCCGCTAAGAATGGATTCATGCGAGCAGATACCTGTAGAAGAGATACTCTTGTCTTATGAATATCGATGAACTTCGCGAGCGCCTTGACGCTCTCTTCCCGCAATTGGTTGATGAGCTGTCTCAGCTCGTGGCCATTCCTTCCGTCTCTTCGGATCCGTCTCACGCTGTGGATGTTGACCGTTCCGCTGAGCATATTCGTTCTCGCTTTGAAGCCCTTGGCCTGGACGCTCAGATTCACTCAGTGACGACTCCTGAAGGAGTTCAAGGCAAGCCGGCAATCCTTGCTCGTTCCCCTCATATTGAGGGCGCGCCGACGGTCCTTCTTTACGCTCACCACGATGTCCAGCCAACTGGAGATCTCGCACGTTGGCACTCAGACCCTTGGACAACCGTTGTTAAGGGTGATCGCATCTATGGACGCGGAACTTCTGACGATGGCGCGGGCATCATTGTTCACCTCGGGTCTTTGAGCCTTCTTGGTAAGGATCTGGGCGCGAATGTTGTTGTCTACATCGAAGGCGAAGAAGAAATCGGCTCACCCTCTTTTACTCACTTCCTTGAGACCTACCGCGACCAGCTCGAGGCCGACGTCATTATCGTGACCGACTCGGATAACTGGAAGCCTGGCGAGCCTGCTGTCACGACAAGCTTGCGTGGTAACTGCGCTTTCACTGTTGATCTGACTGTGGCTGATCATGCTGTTCACTCAGGTATGTTTGGCGGCCCGATGATCGATGCTCCCACCTGTGCGGCTCTGCTGATTGCTTCGCTCTATGACCAAGACGGCAACATCGTCGTTGAAGGTTTGGGTGGAGATGACCACGCAGAGGTTGATTGGCCCGAAGACGAATTCCGCGCGGCAAGCGGAATGCTCGATCAGGTTCGACTTGCTGGTAGCGGAGATCTCGCAGCGCGTACCTGGACGAAGCCTTCCGTGTCGCTGATTGGCTTTGATACGACCAGCGTTGCGAATTCATCGAATACGATCATTCCTCACGTTCGCTTCCGTCTGTCGATGCGCACGGTTCCCGGTGTCGACCCGCGTCAGGCGATGGATGCGATTGAGAAGCACCTTCGTGAGCACGCCCCCTTCGGTGCACGTATCGAAATTTCTGATCGAGATCTTGGCCCCGGATACCTTGCCGATGTCGATTCCCCGGTTTCGCATCTGGTCAAGCAGGCCCTCACTGATGCTTGGGGCGTTCAAGCGGTCAATATCGGTGTTGGCGGTTCTATTCCCTTCATTTCCGAGTTCCAAGAGACCTTCCCTCACGCTCAGGTCGTCGTCACCGGCGTTGAAGATCCGCTGACGAATGCTCACTCTGAGGATGAATCTCAGTCACTTCCCGATCTGAAGAACGCTGTCTTGGCCGAGGCACTGGTGCTGTCTCGCCTGGCCGAAAAGTAAGTGGGACGCGCGTTCATCACGGGGCACTGGGGGCAGGAGAATGATCCTGCCCCCGCGCTTCGTACGCTCGCTCAGAGCTTTTCTGCTGGTGCACCTTCGTGGGAAGTTTCCTTTGCACCCTTTGGGCCCGGTCAAGCCTTTGCCGAGGCCATGGCAAGTAATCCGCGTTTTTGTGTCCTAAGTGTGGGGGATGGGGATTCCCTTCACGAGGCCGGGCAGCGCTTTCGCGAGCTACTAGAAGAGGGCAAAGTCCCGGTCCTTGAAGGTGGCCACCTTCAAGCAACTGACGGTGGGATGAGCTTTCTTGAAGGCGTTTCTGGAGCCATGCGAGGAGCGAATGAACCAGTAGAGACGTGGTTTACGCGTGCAATTGAGCGTGCACAAAACGTCGTATTAGGTCAGGAGTTTTACGCCGCCTACTCGACGTCACGTCCGCTCTTTGGTCCTTCTTCGACATTGGCTCTCGAGCCAGATTTGAGTCTTCGAGGCACTAGCAATACAGATTTTCATCGGCTGTGGGCCGAGCTGCTTCACAAGACAATGCGCCCGCAACTTGCAATCAATGGACAATCGGCCTCGGTAGTGGAACCCGGAAGGCTTCCGGGTTCAGGGGCCAGTGGGGGCGCTGCGACGATTATCGGCATTCTTGGTGGTCGTCTAGTGTCTGATGGTGATTTTTTGCTCCACCACACCGACTGCAAAACCAAGATCGAGGCATCTGACCTACTGATCATTTGTGAACCTGAGCTGCATTCACCGGCCTTGGCCGAATCGAGCCTTGATCTATTAACTGAAATAGCATCAGAATCGGCCATTCCCGTTCTTGCTATTGGCCTGCATTCCACACTATCGGCACATGAACGGGCCCAGTGGGGGATTCATGGGATTCTCGTTGACGAAACCGGAAACCTTGATGCTCTGGGACGTCGTGCTGCTCGTACATGGGCTAGGCAGTGACAATTCGCTCTCAGCTTTGAAGATGGCGCTCGTGCGTGAGTAGCCTTAGGCTAGAGATTATTCCTATAAGAAAAGTATTAAAGGAGCAGCATGTCTGAGAACACGACTGAGACTGCAACCCACGACGTCATCCTGACTGATGTCGCAGCACAGAAGGTCAAGAGCCTTCTTGAGCAGGAAGGCCGCGACGATCTGCGTCTGCGTGTCGCCGTTCAGCCCGGAGGCTGCTCTGGCCTGATCTACCAGCTGTACTTCGACGATCGTTTGCTCGATGGTGACGCTGTCCGTGATTTCGATGGCGTTGAGGTTGTTGTCGATCGCATGAGCGTTCCCTACCTCGCAGGCGCAACCATTGACTTCTCTGACACCATTGAGCGCCAGGGATTCACGATCGATAACCCCAATGCGCAGAACACCTGTGCATGCGGTGAGTCTTTCGCCTGATCGGAGAATTGTGAAGAAGCTACCTGCTATTGGTGCCATCCTGCTGACCTGCACTCTTGCTCTTGGTGCCTGCTCGGGCCAGTCAAAGGACTCTCAATCGGCATCACCTTCGGCCTCGGCAAGTGCAACCCAGTCGCCTTCAAGCTCCGAGGAGACACCTCAGGTTGATCGAAGCGGCCAGGGTAATTTCCCCGAGGTAAGTGGTGATTTCGGTCAGAAGCCCGAAATTAAAGCCGGATCTGGCAGCGTGGGCGATGCGATTTTGGTGAAAACCCTCCACAAGGGCGATGGGGCAAGCGTCGGCCTCGATGACATCGTTCAGGTCAACTATGCAGGTGCGCTCTTCAGCGATGCCAAGGTTTTTGATTCTTCTTTCCAAGAGGGTCGCACTCCCATCGCGTTCAGCCTCAACCAGGTGATTAAGGGATGGAAGTACGGTCTTGCGGACGCACATGTCGGCGATCGTGTTGAACTCGTCATCCCATCAAAGTGGGGTTACGGCGCTCAAGGTTCAGGTTCTTCAATCCCTGCAAATGCCGACCTCGTCTTCGTTGTCGATATTTTGGGAACTGTTAACCCGAAGGATACCTCTCAGCTCACAAGCGCAACGCTGACCGGAAATGAACTTCCAGCAGGCATTACTGTCAGTGGTGATCTAGGTAGCCAGCCCACGATTACCTGGGGACAGAGTGCGCCCACAGAGACCTCGAAGGTCGTCATTGCTGAGGGACATGGCGACAAGGTCGCTGTTGGTTCGACAATTCTTTATCAGGGTGTCGGAACCGTTTTTGGTAACGAAGCTCAAACACAGTCGACGTGGGGACAACAAGGTGCCCAGGTTGTCAGCGTGAAGGACGGTAATCAGCTAATCGGCTTTACCGCGGGCTCGCGGGTCCTCCTCGTAGCTGCTGGCAATGAGGCACAAGGGCAGCCGCCGCAGGCGATTCTCGTTGACATTCTTGCTGTCATCCCCGAGAAGTAGTTTGAAGATCTGAACTACTGGCGATAGAGCAAACAACACGTGTGGGGAGCTGAGGTTTCAGCTCCCCACACGTGTATCCAAAAGCGGTTAGAATACCCAGAGTAACGATCTCTTAACGTTGAGGAGCGCATCGTGAGTGAAACACCCGTGAAAGTTCTGGTCTTCAGTGATAACTCGTCCACTCGCCAGGCAGTGATCACAGGTGTCGGTTTCAAAGCATCGAAGGATACGGCTCCCATTGAATGGCTTCAAGCTGCCACGAAGTTCGGTGTTCTTGAGTTGGTGGACAATAACTCGGATATTGCAGTCCTTGTTCTCGATGGAGAAACTCAAAAGGAAGGCGGCATGTCTGTCGCGAAGGAGCTCGCTGGTACCCGCCAGGATGTTCCTCCTATCCTGATGCTCACGGCTCGTCCTCAAGACGACTGGCTGGCCACATGGGCAGGTGCCAGCCGTATTGTCAGCGCACCATTTGATTCACAGGAGCTTCAAGAAGCCCTCGCGGAACTTCTGCGTCAGCGTCGCTGAAGCTGGTGGCAGTGCGCTCGGACGAAGAAGTGAAGGAAATGACCTGCTCTGAGCGGATTCAAGCTCGTGGATACACGCGTGCAAAGAAACTCTGGAGAATCGGTTTTCAGCAAGAGATTCCTTACGATCTTCTGCGCGAGATGATTCAGCTCAACATTGCTCAGAAAGCTGACTACACCCGCTTCTGGCGCTGAACATACTGAAAACAAATAAGCGCGAAACTCGTCCCTTTTCAACGCAAAGCACACGCGGCCTCGGGAATTATGAGGATAGAGGATACGCAGGGGAGCAGTAGGCGAGTGGGTCTTTCTCAAGACTTTCTGCGTATTCACACAATTTGAAGAACAACATGCCCGTGGCCAATGCGTCGTCCAATGCACGATGCTGACCGCCACCTAACTCAAAGTGCTCGCGTAGTGTCGTGAGCTTGTGATTGGGTACCTCAGTTGGAAGCAAGGCACGAGCCATTGACAGTGTGTCGATAGGCTGAAAATGGGGCAGTGGCATACCGCAGGTCCGTTGAGCTCGCTCAAGGAACCCCCAATCGAAGGCGACATTGTGTGCGATGAGGCCTGCGATCTGTTCCTGATCGCATAGATGCTCTGCCCACTGGCAAAAATGCGAAAACACCGTGTGAAGGTCCGGAGCGTGGGCGAGCGTTTCATCGTCGAGTCCCGTCAACGCAGTGATGAACGAAGGCAAGGGGCTTCCGGGGTTGATAAGTGCTGAAAAACTATCGACAAGCTCACGGTTTTCGTAGACTGCTGCCCCGATTTCAATGATGGTGTCGCGAGAACTAAGTCCAGTTGTTTCTAGGTCTACTACCAGCCATTTAGCTTGATTCCAAGCTGGGATCATTGCGGTTTTTGGCCGCTCGGGCTGTACAGTAGAACCATTGGTCATAACCACGATGCTAGCGGTTGATCCGGGTGGAGGAAACATGGGTCTGTATCAAGCACTGAAGCTTACGGGCACTCCGATTCTCAAGGCTGCGTATCGTCCGTGGATCCGCGGGAAAGAAAACATCCCAGAAAGCGGTCCGGCGATCCTCGCTTCTAACCACAACGCTGTCTGGGACTCCGTTTTTCTACCCATGATGATTGACCGTGAGGTTGTGTTCATGGGTAAAGCCGATTACTTCACGGGTACCGGTCTTAAGGGTTGGGCAACCAAGGAATTCATGCGTGCTGTTGGCACAATTCCCGTCGATCGCAGTGGTGGTCGTGCATCCGAGGCCGCATTGAAAGCCGGACTTAAGCGCCTGGGTGAAGGTGAACTTTTTGGAATTTACCCCGAGGGAACTCGTAGCCCCGATGGACGTCTGTATCGCGGGAAGACTGGTGTTGCGCGTTTAGCACTCTTATCCGGCGCTCCCGTTATTCCTGTGGCGATGATCGGCACACATGCGGCCCAGCCAATCGGGCAGAAAATTCCTTCGAGAACCAATATCGGAATGGTCATCGGGGAGCCCTTGGATTTCAGTCGCTACAAGGGACTGGATAAAGACCGCTACGTTCTTCGTGCGATCACCGATGAAATTATGTATAACCTGATGCTCCTCTCTGGTCAGGAGTACGTCGATCTCTATGCTGCTGATGTGAAAGCGCAGCTTGCCCAGGAAGGCGCTTTTGACGGCCCGGTACCCTCGAACGGGAAGAGCGCGCCCGGTGGGCGTGAGGCCCCTGAGGTTCAGGTTCCAACCGCGCCCGAAGAAGACCTTGAACAGATCCCCGAAGAAACAGATGAGTCTGGGGATCAAGACTAATAGCGATATCGCCGTGTCCCAGAAAAAGGCCAGGTGCGGCGAAGGACCTACACTCTCGATAAGATAAGTATCTGGCGCGCTTCTCTTGCTGCGCGTGAAGAAAACTGAAAGGTTGACTCATGACGGTTCGTCGTGTTGCTCTCTTGACCGCTGGTGGCTTTGCCCCCTGTCTTTCGGCTGCTGTTGGTGATCTCATCGAGCGCTACACCCAGGTTGCTCCCGAGGTAGAAATCATCCTTTACCAGTACGGCTACCACGGCCTTCTGACCGGCAACTATGTTGTCGTCGACGAAGAAGGACGCCGTAACGCAGGTATTCTTCGCGAGTTTGGTGGTTCGCCCATCGGTAACTCTCGCGTCAAGCTGACCAATGCAAAGAACCTTGTCGACCGAGGCTTGGTTGAAGAAGGCGTTGACCCGCTTGCATTTGCTGCCGAGCAGCTGCGCAAGGATGGCGTTGATGTTCTGCACACCATCGGCGGTGACGACACAAACACGACCGCAGCAGATCTTGCAGCTTACCTGCACGAGCACAACTACGAACTCACCGTGGTTGGCCTTCCTAAGACCATCGATAATGACGTTGTTCCGATCCGTCAGTCTCTGGGCGCTTGGACCGCGGCGGACGAAGGCGCACGTTTCGCATTTAATGTGATCGGCGAACACCGCTCGAACCCCCGCATGCTCATTGTTCATGAGTGCATGGGACGTAACTGTGGCTACCTGACGGCAGAGACCGCTCGCCGCTACCACGAGCTGCTCGGCACCAAGAACTGGGCGCCTTCCTTGGGCTTGACCCGTGAGCGTTGGGATGTCCACGGCGTTTACGTTCCCGAGGCCGCTCTTGACATTGCCGGTGAAGCTGAGCGCCTCAAGGCGATCATGGACGAGCAGGGTAACGTCAACATCTTCCTGTCAGAAGGTGCAGGCCTTCCCGAAATTATCGCCGAGATGGAAGCCAATGGCGAAGAGGTTCAGCGTGATCCCTTCGGCCACGTCAAGCTTGACACCATCAACCCCGGCCAGTGGTTTGCGCGCAAGTTTGCAGCGCTTATTGGCGCCGAAAAGGTGATGGTTCAGAAGTCCGGTTACTACTCACGCGCGGCAGCAGCACACGAGGAAGATCTTGCACTGATCAAGCAAATGTGTGATCTTGCCGTCGAGTGTGCACTTCGCGGTGAAAGCGGTGTTATCGGTCAGGATGAAGAGAATGGCGACCAGCTTTCTGCGATTGCCTTCCCGCGCATCGCCGGTGGCAAGCCTTTCGACATTACACAGCCGTGGTTCACCGATCTGCTCTCGCAGATTGGCCAGCCTGTGTCTGCAGCGCAGTGACGATGGCTTCATCTTCTTTCCCGGGGCGTGGCGATTTTTCGCTGCGCCCCGGCGCACCTGAACTCTTCGCCCCTGCCGCTAGTGAAGAATCTGCTCCCTGGGAATCTTGGCGTTCCAAGCGCGCGCTTCAACAGCCGAGCTACCCAGATCCCGAGGCCCTCGACTCCGTATTGGCTGAGTTGCGTCGTCAACCCCCCTTGGTTTTCGCCGGCGAGGTAGACGACCTGCGAACGAATCTCGCTGCCGCCTCTCGCGGTGAGGCCTTCGTCCTCACGGGTGGCGATTGCGCTGAGACTTTTTCCGAGGCAACAGCTGACCATCTGCGTTTGAAGATCCAAACTCTTCTTCAGATGGCCGTCGTCTTGACCTATGGCGCGTCTTTGCCTGTGATCAAGATTGGGCGCATTGCGGGCCAGTATGCGAAGCCGCGCTCTTCAGATATGGAGACCCGTGGAGACGTCACGCTTCCCTCATACCGCGGAGATGCTGTCAATTCCTTCGAATTCACTCCCGAGTCGCGCATTCCAGATCCCACGCGCTTGTTGGATTTGTATCATCATGCCGCATCGACGCTGAATTTGATTCGTGCCTTCACTCGCGGTGGCTATGCTGACTTGCGGCTGGTGCATCACTGGAATCGTGGTTTTACTGCTAATCCGGCTTATGCGCGTTATGAGTCTCTTGCTGAGGAGATTCACCGTGCAGTGAAGTTCCTTGAGGCAGCAGGTGTGTCCAGTGCTGCCCAGATGCGTAGCGTTGATCTCTTCTCCTCGCATGAAGCTTTGCTTCTGGATTATGAGTCCGCGATGACCCGAATCGATTCACGCACCGGGGATCCTTACAATACTTCCGGTCACTTCTTGTGGATTGGTGAACGTACTCGTGGCGTTGACGATGCGCATGTTGAATTGCTTGCGCATGTGCGTAATCCGATCGGCGTCAAACTTGGACCGACGACATCGATTGATGATATGCGCCGTCTGGTTGACCGTCTGAATCCGGAGGGCGAAGAAGGGCGCTTGACCTTCATCACGCGTATGGGGGCGGATAAAATTCGCGATGCATTACCTCCTCTCTTGGAGGCACAAGCGCGTGATGGACGCCCTGTTACCTGGGTGACCGATCCGATGCATGGAAATACGATCACCTCATCGACGGGTTACAAGACACGACGCTTTGAGACGATCATGGATGAGGTCACTGGTTTCTTTGAGGCCCATCGCGAAGCTGGAACGGTCCCCGGCGGGATCCATGTCGAGCTCACAGGGGATGACGTTACAGAGGTTCTTGGTGGCTCTGAGCAGCTTGATGAAGAAGCTTTGCGTGATCGCTATGAGACGCTAGTGGATCCGCGTTTGAACCACCAGCAGTCTTTGGAGATGGCATTCCAAGTCGCGGAGTACTTAAAGAAAGAGTAGCTGAATCTGATCGCTATTCCGCTTGAATTTCTGCAAAGAGATTATGGGTGAGGGGTGAAGAACGAATGTTCTTCACCCCTCACCCATAGGTAAAACTAGGCTTTAATACTTCCCGGCCGTGAACAGACTAGACAATCGTCAGTGTCACTGTGGTTCCTCGAGGAACGACCGTTCCAGCGGCGGGATCGGAAGAACGCACAGTTCCGAATAGTCCACCCATAAAACGTTCAACACGGACCTGAAGGCCGACGCGCTCGAGGGCCGCACGAGCCTGACTTTCTTGAAGTCCTTGAACAGTGGGGATCTCTACCGTTTCAGGACCCTTGGAGACCGTGTATTGGACTTTATCTCCGCGATGAAGAGTTGTGCCCGCAGCAGTTTCTTGGGAAATGACGGTTCCCTGAGCAACTGTCGATGAGAATGCCTCAGTTTCCTCTGCGCTCAGTCCCATCGATTCAAGTGTTTGGCGGACTTCACCGGCACTCTTGCCTTTAATATCGGGAACCGTCAAGGGCTCGCGGCCCTTGGAGACGACAATATCAACCTTTGTATCGTGACGAACCGATGCTCCCGCTGGGACAGATTGCGAGATGACCTTGCCCTTCTCAACATCTTCGGACCAGTCTTCGCGAACATCGCCGACTGCCAGTCCCGCGGTCGTCAGCGCATTCTTCGCTGCGTCTGTTTCCATGCCACTGAGGTTTGGTGCGTTACGCATGTCAACGCCCTTTGAGACGACCAAAAGGACCTCAGCACGTTTGTGGACAGCTTCGCCGCTTCCCGGTGTCGATGAGATGACATTTCCTTGAGAAACGATATCCGAGAAATCTTCACGTTCTTGGAAATTGAGATGCAGTGAACGCAGATCATTCTCGACATCAGAAACAGCGCGTCCATCGGTGACGGGCATAGTTAAGTACGAACCCGGCCCGTATTCATGCCACCACCAAAAGCCTCCGATGACACCAACAATGAGCAGGGAAACAATCAGGGCGAGAACTTTGCCAAAGCGCTTCCGGGTGCGTGCCTGTGGCGCAGCGTGGGCAATGCCGCCAGAGACATGAACGATAGCTTGCGAGGTCGCTGGGAGCTTTTGTGCCGGAAGGGGAGAAGTCAACTCGACAAGCCCCAGCGCGGTCGTGCGCTGTTCGTTGTCCTCAGTGGCATCAATAGCTGCACGCCGATTCATTAGCTCTGCTGGCAGTGAGGTGCGTGCCCGCATCACCAAATCAAGGGCCTCTTGAGCATCAACTGGGCGGTCCTCGGGGTCCTTAGCGGCAAGCGATGCAACAAGGTCATCAATTTCGCGTGGGATCCACGGCTCAACTTCAGAAGGAAGCGGGACAGAGTCGTTCACATGGTGATAAGCCATCTGCATGGGATTTTCGCCCTGCCACGGAACTGAGCCCGTGAGCATTTCGTAGAGCATGATCCCAACGGCATAGATGTCACTTCGCGCATCGCAGGTTCCAGTAGTCGCGATCTCTGGCGCCATGTATGCGACCGTTCCAAGCATCGAACCGGTCGTAGACATTGATACTTCTGAGGCCGCACGTGCAAGACCGAAATCGGTAACGCGAACAGGGCCTTCACTGGGCACCAAAACATTTTCGGGCTTGATATCGCGATGGATCACGCCAACTCGATGCGCAGAACGAAGTGCCTCAAGAACATCTTGCGTGTACTGAAGGGCCTGAGCGAGGGTAAAGGCGCCCTGTGCCTGCAAGAGCGCACGGAGGTTGGTTCCGTCGATAAGCTCCATCACCAGGAAGCCCTGGCCGTGAATTACTCCCTGATCAAAAACCGAAACGACTCCCGGCGAAACGATTCGCGCGGCTGCCCGGGCCTCGCGCCTAAAACGCGCAACGAAATCAGCAGATTCTGCCAAGTGTGGGTGCATGACCTTGAGCGCAACTGGACGGTCCAAACGCTCATCGTGCGCAACGTAGACGGTAGCCATACCACCGCGCGCAAGGCGGGCTTGGATCCGATATCGCTCATCGACGAGCAGGCCGATCAATGGGTCAGAAGGCGCAGATGAACCCTGGCCGGCAGTGCCATTTTCGGCATCGCTGCGGTCCTCGGGGTCAAATTCTGTCTCAGAAGTCATCGTTAGGATTTTACTGGAGATTTCAGGTGATGCGCGCAGGAAAGCCCGCGAGCCGTGCTGGGGCGCGAATCCCTTCCCGCGCTATATCATTGTCCCATGAGTGAAGCTGTTTCCCTTCTGTCCGTTCAAGAGGTTGCACGCAGGCTTGGTATCGAGCCTCGCCGAGTTAAGCAGTTGGTCCGCGACCATATCCTCTTTACCTATACCGATGGAGCAGGAAACTCTGGGATTCCCGAAGAAATTCTGGTCAAGACTGATAACGGATACGAACCCCTTTTCAATCTTCCCGGAACGCTCACTTTGCTTGCAGACGGTGGTTTTAGCCCCGAAGAGGCTGCTCGCTGGCTCTACACCGAGCATGAAGAACTAGGGGAGACACCAATGTCTGCTCTTCTAGGTGGGCGCCACCACCGCGTGAATCGCATTGCCTCTGTTCTGGGATTCTGACCTTTACGGGTAATCCCGATTTGAAGTTCTGAGTGCTCTTGGAACTTGCGCTTATTTCGAGCGCTTGATGAGCATTGCCGCAACCTCGCTCAACAGCTGGCGCTGATCGGCATTGAAATTACTGGATTCCAACGCAAGGAAGCCCTCTGCCTCGAAAGTCGAAATGACTTCTTCGTGGCGACGACGACCCCGACGCTTCACAATCGCGCGAAGTTCTTCGAGTTCCTCCTCGCCGAGCTCAGGATTGCCGAGGCCGTGGGCAAGCTTTGCCCGCTCGCTCGCATTTGCTTCTTGCCAGGTGAGGGCAAGGAGATAGGTACGTTTTCCTTCGCGTAAGTCATCTCCTGCGCTCTTACCCGTAACTCGTGGATCTCCAAAAATTCCAAGGTCATCATCACGCAGCTGGAAGGCATGACCCCAGGGGCTAAGGATCATTCGCAGTGAATCGGTATCTGATCGGGATGCGCCCAATGCGAGGGCCCCAAGGGTTGCCGGGATGACGACCGAGTAGTTAGCGGCTTTGTGAGAGACGATTGTCAGTGCAGTCTGTGCGTTAATTGCCTGCGGGTCATTAACATCCAGTGGTCGTTGTTCAGCGGCGATATCAAGGAATTGCCCAATTGCGACTTCGGCATGCATCTGCGCATAGAGCTCCATAACACCATCGCGGTAGTGGGGGATTGCCTCGCATTGGCGAATCATTGCCAGTTCAGCTGCGGAGAATAGGAAATCGCCAGCGAGGATTGCGGAACTAACCCCGAAATCTTCGCTATCGCCTCGGGACAAAGCGCAGCGGTGATGCGCCGTGAACGCCGCATGCGCGGAGGGGCGACCACGACGCGTGGGTGCGTGATCAATGATGTCGTCATGGACCAGAGCGCTGGCTTGGTAGAGCTCCAATGCTGCGCCAAGATCGTCTAGATTGAGCGTCTGCAGAGGTGAATGATTCGCAATACTGCCGCCGACAAAAGCAAGGAATGCCCGGAAACGTTTGCCTTCCTCAAGACTTGAATGGGCTACCTGAAGAAGTGAGGAGATCTGAGCGGCTGGCGCGATTGTGTCAGCAAGGTCTTGGAGAACGGTGTGGGCACGCTCCTCGATCCGTGGTGCTAAGGCCTGAAGCTGCTCGCTCAATGAAGTCATGTGACCAGTCTATAGAACAATTAGACGTCTTTAAGTCCCTGCTCTTATGATGAAAATGCAATCAAGGAGGTTTCGTGGCAATTGTTTTGAGCTACTACGGGAATCGCGAGTCTGATGCTGCGCTGGATCAGGCAGTACGTTTGGCTTCCTGGATGCGGACATCATTGATGATTGTTGTCGCATCTCACGAGTGTGGGGGCACCTTTGCTGACGAGAATTCAGCTGAAGCGCATTTATGGGAGCGCCTAGATGGAAGCGAAGTCTCTTTTGAGGTCATGCGGTGCCGACGTGACATGTCAATGGCGGAAACCGTGCTTGATTGGGCGCGTAGGATCGACGCGGATATGATCGTCATCGGTTTGCGACCTGGTGGTTCGAAGAACGCAACAATCGGAAATACAGCGACTCAGATTCTGCTTGATGCGCCCTGTCCGGTGATGACATCTTCGTGGCGTTTTGAGGATGTGAACGCCTAGTTTCACCCTTATTTTCGCAGCTTCAAGCTGCGCGAGTGACAAAGGGATAGTTATAATTGTAGGCAGTCTGTCGCCGTCCAGTGGATTGGCGGCTCATTTGTCAACCCATGAAAGGGATTCGAGTGTCTCCATCTCGCGCTACCAGCGCCCGCGATACTGAAGATGAAGCCCCTGAGGTCAAGAAGGCGACGCGTACGCGTCGCTCGTCAAAGACTACATCGGTAGAAGCCCAAGCGGAAGAGGCTGAAGCGCCAAAGAAGGCTGCGAAGGCGAAGAAGACTAAGAAGACCGCATCTACCGCCACCGATTCTGCCGCCGCAACGGAAGAGAAGGTTCCTGCTAAAAAGCGCGCGGCCAAGAAGGCCACTGCTTCAAAGAGCGCAAAGGATGAGGGCGCTGCAGAGGTAAAACCTGAAAAGAAGCCGCGGACACGTAAGACGGCAAAGAAGGCTGAAGAAAGCACTTCCGCTCAGGAAGCTACCGCAAAGCCTGCGAAGCGGACGCGGAAGAAGAAGGCTGAAAAGGTCGAAGAGGTTCCTCAAGATTCTCAGTCTGAAGAGGTCGAGGATCTCGAAGAGGACATCGTCGAAGAAGCACAACTTGAAGATGTTGAAGATATTGATGCCGATGTCAACGACATTGAAGTAGATGCCGATGACGAGGATGAAGATGACTCAGAGGACAAGGACTCCGAAGATGAGGCTTCGTCGCAGGACCAGGATTCAAAGCCTCAGGCGGTAGCAGCTGTCCGTTCAAAGGGTGGTTTCGTCGTTTCTGATTCTGATGAAACCGATGAACCTGTTCAACAGGTTACTGTCGCGGGTGCAACAGCTGACCCTGTTAAGGACTATCTCAAGCAGATCGGTAAGGTCTCGCTTCTTAACGCAGAGCAAGAAGTTGACCTTGCCCGTCGAATCGAAGCTGGTCTGTATGCCGAAGAATTGCTGAAGACTACTTCCAACGATTTGACTTCTCGCCAGCGCCGCGAGCTTCATATCCTTGCCCAGGATGGTCAGCAGGCAAAGAACCACCTTCTCGAGGCGAACCTCCGTCTTGTTGTCTCGCTGGCAAAGCGCTACACCGGACGCGGAATGCAATTCCTGGATTTGATTCAGGAAGGCAACCTTGGCCTTATTCGTGCGGTTGAAAAGTTCGACTACACGAAGGGCTATAAGTTCTCAACCTACGCGACTTGGTGGATTCGTCAGGCGATTACGCGTGCGATGGCAGACCAAGCGCGTACTATCCGCATCCCCGTCCACATGGTCGAAGTGATTAATAAGCTTGCGCGTGTTCAGCGTCAAATGCTTCAAGATCTCGGTCGCGAACCCACTCCTGAAGAGCTCGCTAAAGAACTGGATATGACTCCTGAAAAGGTTGTCGAGGTTCAAAAGTACGGACGTGAGCCGATTTCTCTGCACACCCCTCTTGGTGAGGATGGCGATAGCGAGTTCGGAGATCTGATCGAGGATTCTGAAGCTATTGTTCCTGCAGATGCTGTGTCTTTCACTCTGCTTCAAGAGCAGTTGCACCGAGTTCTCGACACACTCTCCGAACGCGAAGCAGGCGTCGTTTCGATGCGTTTCGGTCTTGGAGATGGACAGCCTAAGACTCTTGATGAAATTGGCAAGGTCTACGGAGTGACGCGAGAGCGTATCCGTCAGATTGAATCTAAGACGATGTCGAAGCTTCGCCATCCCTCTCGTTCGCAAGTCTTGCGTGACTATCTCGACTGAGAACTAGATACATGTGAGTGTGGGCCGGAAACCTTCAGGTTTCCGGCCCACACTCACATGTGTTTCAACTGATGTCAAGTATCAGTCTTCGTCGCTTTCCTTTGGAATACCGAGGGTCTCGCGAATGTGATCGAAGAGCGACAGCGATGTTGCGATTGCGCAATTGACATGCTGGAGAAGCTGCGCATCGGTTGCGCCGTGCTCGTAATCAACATTGACCTCGGTCATGATGCGAAGAGGTCCTGCCTCGCTGGGGGCATAGAATGCCTTCGGCCAGATGCGGTCACGGTGCCAATCTTCGATGACGCTTGCGAGTTCATCTTCGCGTTCAGCGGGAACCTCTTCGGCCATACGTGCGGTGACCTGCAAGATTTCCTGATCCTGCCCCATGAAGAGGAAGAAGAACGGCGCGCCGTCCCAGCGGCCGCAAACGTCGTCATCATCATCGCGGCCGTAGTACCAACCCTGGCCGTCGAAGATCTTTTCGATGCGTTCCTTGGAGATGGGGCGTACTGAGTCGCCCGTTTCAGCGGAATCAAACCAACCCATAGTGACGTCCTTCCTCTCAGAGTCCCAGTGCCTTGGCAAGTTCGTTATAGAACTCTTGGCCAGTTCCCAGTGCGCATGCGATCTGTTGGTTCAGCTGTGCGTCAGTTGCGCCGTGTTCCCAATCGACCGAGTTCTCGCAGAAAATGCGAATCTCGCCTTCGTCATTGATGCGATGGTAGGCCTTTGGCCAGAGCTTTTGGCGGTGCCACTCGCGGATGAACGCGCGGACCTCCTCAAGACGCTCGATCGGAATCGAGAGGTGCCACATGGACTGAATGTGGAGAATCTCCTGGTCCTTGCCACGAAGCATGAAGTAGTAGGTGTCATCATCCCAGGTGCCGCCGAGATCATTATCCGAATCGACGAAGTAGTGCCATCCGCGTTCTTTGAAAAGAGCGATGAGCCTTTCCTGAGAGATCGCCGGAGTCAGCGGAGCGCTCTCTTCCGGTTTTGGCCGTGAAAACAGACCCATGTGTATGTCCTCCTTGGAAGGGAAATTTCACCACAATGGTAAACGAATGTGATCTAAAAGTCAGCTCTGCTGGGTGGCAAACTCGCGCTCATCAATGATGTCCAGAGCCTTTGGGGTAATTGCCTCGAGGTGCTGGTTCGCATGATGAGCGCAGAAGTTGAGCGTCCCCGTAGCTAAGGTCACGCGAACCCACGCACGAGCACCGCATTGATCACAACGGTCTTGAGCGGTAAGGATAGGGGGAAGGGTCTGGCGTGAATTCTCAGTAGTTACGGTATTCATAGAATCTATAAGACCATGCCGGTGCTGTATTTTGCCGAGCTTTTCCGTCTTTTCCGCCAATGGCCGAAAATTTCTCTGGAAAGGGTCACAATTTTGCGCTTTCGGTGCGTAAATACGCGATAAATTGATTGTCCTTCGTACACTATCGGGGTGAGTGAAACCCAAGCCTCAGACTATTCTGCGCGCCACCTTTCAGTTCTTGAAGGTCTGGAAGCTGTCCGCAAGCGCCCCGGTATGTACATCGGTTCGACGGACCACCGTGGCCTTATGCACTGCCTGTGGGAAATTATTGATAATGCCGTTGATGAGGCCCTTGAGGGTTTCTGCGACACAATTGATGTTCGACTGCACCCGGATCATTCGGCTTCGGTTGCTGATAACGGTCGAGGTATTCCCGTCGATGAGGTGCCGGGGGTCGGACTGTCGGGCGTAGAGGTTGTCTTCACGAAGCTGCATGCTGGCGGAAAATTCGGTAGCGGCTCGTATGCTGCTTCAGGTGGCCTTCATGGTGTTGGCGCGTCTGTTGTCAACGCTCTTTCTGCCCGAATGGATGTCGAGGTTGATCGTGGTGGGAAGACCTGGCAGATGTGTTTCAGGCGTGGTGAACCTGGTGAATTTGACGATTCTCGCCAGCGCACTCCAAATTCCCCATTCACACCCTTTACCGATGAATCTCGTTTGAAGACCGTCGGGAAAGTTGCGAAAAAGAAGACTGGTACCCGCGTCCGTTTCTGGGCAGATTTCCAAATTTTCCCATCCGATGAGGGATTTACCTGGGAAACCTTGCTCGCGCGTGCGCGCCAGACGGCCTTCTTGGTACCCGGCCTAACGATTAATTGCTTCGATGAGCGCGGGGAAGAAGTTGTCCACGAATCATTCCGCTTTGATGGCGGCGTGGTTGACTTCGTTGATTGGCTCTCTAACGACGGCGCTGTTACTGACACCTGGCATATTCAGGGTGAAGGAACATTCACTGAGACTGTTCAAGCGTTGGATCCTGAAAGCGGGCATCTTCGTGCTGTTGAAACCGAGCGTATCTGCGAAGTTGATTGTGCCCTTCGCTGGGGGATTGGCTACGATGCGCAGCTGGAATCCTTCGTTAATATCATCGCTACCCCGAAGGGCGGAACGCATGTCGCGGGCTTTGAACAGGCCGTTTTGAAGGTTCTGAGAAGCCAAGTTGATAAGAACGCGCGGAAGCTCAAGGTTAGCGCAAAAGATGGACGCCCAGAAAAGGACGATGTTCTTGCTGGGATGACAGCGGTTGTGACAGTTCGTTTCCCAGAACCACAGTTCGAAGGACAAACCAAGGAAATCTTGGGAACACCGCAGATTCGTACGGTTGTTGCACGCGTTGTGGGGGATTGGCTCGAGAGTAAGTTTGCTTCGTCCAAGCGTGACGATAAGCAGCAGACCAGCGCACTCCTCGAGAAGGTTGTCGGTGAGATGAAGGCGCGCGTCTCTGCGCGCATGCACAAAGAAATTTCCCGGCGGAAGAATGCACTTGAGACGTCTTCTCTTCCTGCAAAACTCGCGGATTGCCGTTCTGAGGACGTTGAACAGACCGAGCTCTTTATCGTGGAGGGCGATTCTGCCCTTGGCACCGCGAAAGCTGCCAGAAACTCGCAATATCAGGCTCTTTTCCCCATTCGAGGAAAGATTTTGAATGTCCAGAAGGCTTCAACTGCGGATATGTTGGCGAACGCTGAATGCGCGAATATTATCCAGGTGATTGGAGCGGGCTCTGGGCGGACCTTCGATATCGAACAGGCGCGGTACGGCAAGGTTATTTTGATGACTGATGCTGACGTCGATGGGGCGCACATTCGCACGCTGCTCCTCACCTTGTTCTTCCGCTATATGCGACCGATGGTTGAAGCTGGTCGGGTCTATGCTGCTGTGCCTCCCTTGCACCGCATTGAGGTAGCGGGTAAAGGACGCAAATCTCGCGAGTTTATTTATACGTATTCAGAAGAGGAACTTCACCGTCAGCTTGCCGCTCTTCGGAAGGCAGGTCGAACCTGGAAAGAACCTATCCAGCGTTACAAGGGCCTCGGTGAAATGGATGCCGATCAGCTAGCTGAAACGACTATGGATCGGGCCCATCGTGCGCTTCGTCGAATCACTTTGGCTGATGAGGCTGCTTTGCGTCAGGCTGAAGATGTTTTTGAGCTCCTCATGGGACAAGTTGTTGGTCCTCGACGCGACTTTATTGTTGAGGAAGCAGCAGGAATTGATCGCGAGCGCATTGACGCATAGGGGCGAGGTCCCACTCAAGTGGGACTGAAGGCCCGTAATCCCGTAGAATATGTGCATGACTGGACTTGCGGAGCGTTTAAAACCGCCCGCGCTCGTCTCTTTTCCAGGTTCTCATCTTGGTCTGCGTTGGCGGTCTCTGATTCCTTCGGATCTTGGGGCTGTCGCTGAGCTGATTCGTCAGGTTGAGAAAGAAGATGACGCGATTTTCAGGACCTCGTCGAAAGAAATCGCTGACCTGGCATTAGGACAGTGCGGTGCTGCACCCCTCGAAGTAATCGTGGGGATTGCCCAGGACCAAGGTATTGTCGCTCTTGGTTCTGTGAAGATTCTGGCCAGCCTAACCGAGGCCGCGGTAGCGATTGTTAACGCGGTGATTCACCCATCATGGCGAGGCCGTGGTGTTGGCCGTTCTCTGCTCCACTGGCAGGACGGGCGTGCACGCCAAATGCTCGTTGAGTATTTCGGTGCCGACTGTGAACTCCCAGCCTCTATTGCTAACTGGGTTGACGGTCATATGACAGATCGTCGTCGTCTGTATATTGCTGCAGGTTTTTACGCTAAGCATATGTTCCAAGTGATGTATCGCGATCTAGAGGGCTCAGAGAGCCGCGGACCGGTACCTGAGGGACTGCATGTTGTGCCTATGAGTGAGGTTTCTTTCTCTAAGCTTCATCACGTACATTCCGAAGTTTTTGCGGATCATCCTCTCACCGAGGCTCGAGATTTTTGGTGGGAGCGTGCACTCGAAGATTACGAGGATCGCTGGTCTTTTGTTGCCCTGAGTGATGATGGTGAAATAGCTGGCTACTGCATGTCTGGTCGCCCAGCAGAGAGCTGGATTGCCCACGGTCGTCTTGAGGCTTATATCAACACCATTGGTGTTGCGCCGGCATATCGCGGAAAAGGCGTGGCCTCGGCAATGGTCTCTGCCGCGACGCACGCTGCTGCTCAAGACGGGATGAGCCGTATTGGGATTGATGCAGATATTAAGAGCCCAACACATGCGCAAGCCGTATATGAACATCTGGGCTTCCTCAATGACCGTACACGTGTCTTTTACAGTATTGATCAGTAGGGCGCGTACTCGTCAATGGCTTCATATCACGTAGATAGGGGAGTCGAGGCATATCCTCCTTTCCCCCAGGAACACCACGGAATCGTCTGGTGTCAGCTGGACGCTCGTGACCTGCATGCACTGAGCGCTCTTTTTGCACGAATGGAGGCAAGGGATAATCCTCCCTATCGCACAGCCTTAGCGGAAGTAGAGGAAATGCTTTCCCCGGCCTCGTTATGGTGGGGGATCGCGGCTTTTGCGACGAAAGGAATCGCGCAGGGGAGAATGGTCGCTTTCGCTCAGACGCGATTGCGCTTTTCAGAGCGTATTGAATGTGTCTGTCAAGGCGGAGTTGACCCCGATTTTCGTAGGATCGGTTTAGGCAGTTCTTTGCTTGAATGGCAAATTGCAGCTGCTCGTTCAATGCTTGAGCGAAATGAAGATAATGGCCAGCGCGCGATCGTGAGCTTCGTCGAAAATTGGCAGGATGAACTTGAGAACGCGCTCAAGGCTCGAGGCTTCCATTGGGAACGCACCTATTACGACCTACGGGCGAAACTCGACCCACTGCCGCAAGCGCCTTCGCTCGGTTCGTATATGACGATCGAGCAGTGGAGCCCTTCATGGGATGATGAGCTGCGACGCGCAGCAAACCTTATTGCGCAACAGCAAGGCCGAGCCGCTCTTACCGAAGAGCAATGGACGATGGGACGTAGTTCTTTTGCTCCCGATTGGTCCTATATCGCGGTGGATCGCCGCTCTGATCGCCCTCGGATTGCTGGTTTTACGCTTGTTTCAAAGTACGAGCAAGATTGGTCTGCACTGGGGTGGAAAGAAGGGTATATCGACCACATCGGTGTTGGAGACGAGTGGAGGAATACCCCGGTTCTTGATGCCTTAGTGGTTGCCTCGATGCACGCACAGGCGCAAGACGGTATGGACCTTATCGCAACGGGAATTGCTCAAACTGAAGGTTCTGCAACGCTATCGGTTTTTGAATATCTGGGTTTTCGAGTCGTTGGTCAGCAGCGACTTTACGCAATAGATATCCCGGATATCTCCTAAGCCTGAACCTTTGAGATATCCGGGATCGCTCGGAACTCTATTGTTAGAGGACCTTTGAGAAGAACTCCTGAGTACGGGGATTTTGTGGATTGACGATTACGTCCTCGGGGCTTCCTTCTTCAACGATTGTTCCGCCATCCATGAAGACGACGTGGTCAGCTACCTCACGCGCAAAACCGACCTCATGGGTGACGACAACCATGGTCATTCCTGCCTTCGCGAGATCCTGCATGACGCTCAGGACTTCGCCAACGAGTTCGGGGTCTAGGGCAGAAGTGGGTTCGTCAAAGAGCATGAGTTCGGGTTTCATCGCCAAGGCGCGAGCAATTGCCACGCGCTGCTGCTGGCCACCAGAAAGCTGCGAGGGATAGTGGTTGAGGCGATCTCCCAAACCAACTAATTCCAAGTACTCCCGGGCTTCCCGTGCAACTTCCTCCTTAGAGCGCCCCAGGACCTGAATCGGGCCTTCCATAACATTCTCTAGAGCAGTCATGTGCGGGAAGAGATTGAAACGTTGGAAAACCATACCGATTTGTGAGCGCTGACTAGCGATTTGCTTGTCTGTTAGGTCGTGCAGTACCCCCGTTGAGGGGTCTTTTCGGTATCCCAAGAGCTCGCCATCAATGAAGATTTCCCCCGCAGAGATTGTCTCTAGCTGGTTGAGACAACGTAGCAGCGTTGACTTACCTGAGCCTGACGGACCCATGATCACGCAGACCTCGCCGTTGGCAATATCGAGGTCTATCCCGCGCAGGACGTGGAGGTCGCCGAAAAACTTATGGACTCCGCGGATTCGAATAAGCGCAGACTGATCTGTCATGGTGTTACCTCAATGAAAGTCGTATCTACAGACTGAGTGTCAGGATCAAATCCTTTGCCGAAGTAAGCTTCGATGTGGCTTTGGATCCACATGAGGATACTGGTGACAACCAAGTACCAAATTGCAGCTGCAATAAGCAAAGGAATTGGCTGGAATAGTTCTTGTCCCTTTTGGTTCGCAACGAAGGTTAGCTCAAGGGTGTAGGGGATTGCGCTGACCAGAGAAGTGGTCTTGAGCATCGAGATCGTCTCGTTACCAATGGGTGGGACAATCACTCTCATAGCTTGAGGCAAGATAATCCGACGGAAAATCTTCCCACGTGACATTCCCAGTGCCGTTGCGGCTTCCCATTGCCCTTTATCCACCGAGAGCAGCCCCGCACGGATAATTTCGGCAAGGTAGGCACCTTCGTTGAGGCCGAGCCCGATAAATGCCATCCAAAATGGTGTGAACCACTCGCGAGTCTCGAAAGAGAAACCGAATTCGGTTCCGGGAATTCCCAAGCTAATTGTCCGGTAGAGAGTAGGTAGTAGTGACCAGAAAATTAGCTGTGTATAAATAGGCGTTCCACGGAAGAACCAAATGTAAGCAGAAGCTACACCGCGCAAAACAGGGTTTATCGACTGACGCATGATCGCCATGGTGATGGCAAGTACCGTACCAAGTGCCATGGATAAAACCGTCAAGACGATCGTCATCATCAGGCCGGTGATGATCATTTTTGAAAAGAGCCATTTCCACACCACATCCCACCTAAATTGCGGGTTTGTGACAAGGATGTAGGCCAATCCCAATGCCAAGAGTCCAACGATAATTGCGCTGATCCAACGACCTAGGTGAAAGACAGGTCGGGATTGGATCAACTCCACCCCGTCTTTGGTCTTTTCGGGCATAACGTGAATTCCTTAGAGATACTAGCGAGGGAATATCAGACCTGAGGGTTAATTTCTGCGGTCTTGAGTGCGCCTTGGTTCGATCCGTAGGTTGCGAGGATCTTCTCGACGTATCCGTTGTCCATCAGGTACTGGACAGCTGCCTGGATGGCCTTCGTGAGTTGCTCGTTGTCCTTAGGGACGATGATTCCCTGAGGTGCAGATTCGACGACATCTCCGACCTGCTCGAGCGAACCATTAGATTGCTCAATGGTGTAGCCAATAACGGGGGAGTCAGCAAGGGTTGCATCGTACTGACCGCTGGCGACACGCACTGCAATGTCAGTTTGAAGGTCGTGAGGCATGATCTTCACAGCCTTTTCACCCTTAGCGGTGCAGTCATTAGACAGCTGAGTGATGTAGTCGAATTGGAAGGTTCCATTCTGGACACCAACAGTTGTTCCACATACGTGCTTTGGATCAAAGTTCTTGGGATTGCCCTTTGCAACTGCGAAAGCAGTACCAGTTTCGATGAAGCTGACCATGTTGACTTCCTTCTCGCGGTCAGCAGTGATCGTGAAGCCGGAAATACCGATATCGAACTTCGAGCCAAGCGAAGGAATGATTGTCGCAAATTCAGCGTGCTCTGTGGTCGCGCCCTTCAGGCCCATGACATGCGCGATCGCATCGGCCATATTGACGTCATAACCGGTGGGGGTGGTGCCATCTGACTTGAAGAACTCTGCCGGTGCATAGTCGATTGATGCGCCGTTCTTCAGCACCCCAGCTTTCTTGATGGAATCGGGAACCAATGCCTCAATTTCAGGGACAGCTTGGATCGATGAGGTATCGAAACTGAGATTCGCTGTCTGAGAGGTGGATGCTGAACCATCTGCTGAAGGCTTTTCGTCGGGGTTTGAGCAAGCTGCGATACCTGCTGCGCTCAGCACCAGAATGGATGGAATTGCAATAAGTTTTGTGTTCATGATGTCTCTCCTTGAGTTCTGATGAAATAAGCATACATTAGAATGCATATTATGCATAAATTGGAACTGGGTGAGCCCTCACACAAAAATTGAGGCCTGTGAACAACTTGGTTCACAGGCCTCAAATGAAAGATCAGCGTCCGCGCAGTGCGCGTCGGTTAGGACGCATCCGGGTCGGATCAATTCCCTTGGGGATTGGTGCAGACGTGCGGTCCAAAGCGCTCAGGCGCTGGTTGACCAGAGGTACTTCATCGCGAGTAAGCGTCTTTTTGAGTGAGCGAAGTTCGCGTTGAAGCTTTGCTAAACGAACCTGTCCCTCTTCGGTACCAACCTGAATGGTGGTTACGGTGACGTTGCGCATGATTCGCTGCGCCTTCTTGCGTTCCTGTTCAAGTAGAGAACGAACACGGGAACTGGGGCCTTCGGAAATGAGCACAATGCCAGGACGGCCGATAAGACGCCAAACAAGATCCTGTTCGGGGTTTGCGGCGATTGGCTGTTGATTGGCAATCCAGCCACTGCGGATGCGGCTAATCACCATGTACACCTGGCCAACAGTCCCCTCGACCTGGGCATATGTTGCGCGTTCGGTAAGAGTCGACAAGATGATGGTCGAGATCAAAACACCGATGAGCAGGCCCAAGAGGATGAGTGAGAACCAGCTACCGTGGATAAGCGCCGCAGCTAGAACTCCAAGTGCGGTTGCGACGACCGTAACGCCGATCATCAGCCAGCCGATCCAAGGGTAGGTGCGTGCGGCAATTCGGTAAGCATCCATCAGATTGTGATAGAAGCGCCGTTTTTTCTGGGGTGTGCTGTTTTCGCTCATAACGGGTCCATCTTAGCGGTTTTTTCGTCTGTCACAGAATGTGAAAGGGGGTGTGGGGATCTTTTGATCTCCACACCCCGATTCGCTTAGCTATCTCAACGAGTTGCTGCGGCCAAGGGGACTTCTGCATCGGGTTCGTGAGTGATGCGGTTACGTAGGTCGCGGCGAACGATTTCGATCGACCACATCCACACAATGTGTCCCAGTGCTTCTGAGAAATGCTCAGCCCAACTCTGTCCACCTTCAACCCAGGGGAAGGGGGATGGGACTGTGCCCATCAGAGGCATCAGGACAAGGTGGAATCCAATCCAGACAAGCAGACCGAATGCGGCACCTTGCCAGAGCTTAATTCCAGGGAAATATTCCGCGACAATGCAGTAGAAGAGCGCAAAGACAATCGCGAAAGAGAAGTGGATGATGAAAGAATAAATCGGCAGGTTATCGTTTCCGTTGAAAGAAACTGTCGTATGAACCTGATCGGGGGTCATCCCGAGCTGCTCGAGGAGCATCTGTGGCGGGTTTGTTGCGTTGCGCTCGGGGGTGCGAGGCGGGAATGGAACTTCCCATCCGAACTTAACGATTGCGGAAAAAAGACCGCCGATGAGGCCGGCGACTGCCGCTGTACCAATACGACGGCGCTTGGGATCAGTCTTTTTGAAAAGGTTTTTGAACATCTTCAGGCATTTCTGTCGATACTGCAGAGTATGGATACCGAGGACGTCGCGAGGCGACGCAACCTCGCGTACCGGTTGACAGTCTCCCACCTTTGAACGTAGATCGCTAGGTAGTGGGCTTGTTGATGGCAAGGTGAAATTAAAGTGGTGGGCAAGCCAAGGCTTGCCCACCACAGTAGTTAGATCAGTGAAGTCTACAGTCCGAGTTCTGACTCGAATGCAGCTTCCTCAAGTCGACGCTTCACATCCATGAGGAAACGGGAGGCGTCTGCACCATCAACTAGACGGTGATCGTAGGACAGTGAGAGGTAAACCATCGAACGGATTGCGATCGAATCGTTGCCGAGTTCGTCCTTAACAACCACGGGGCGCTTCACGATTGTGCCCACGCCCATGATTGCGGTTTCCGGCATGTTGAGCACTGGAGTATCGAAGAGCGCGCCACCCGAACCTGTGTTCGTGATGGTGAAGGTTGAGCCCGAAAGCTCATCAGCACCGATCGTTGCCGAACGTGTACGTGCAGCAAGATCGTTGATTGAACGCGAAACGTCGGCGATCGACATTCCCTGGGCGTTCTTGATGACCGGGACGAGCAGGCCGCGTTCCGTATCTACCGCGATGCCGATATTCTCGTGATCGAAGTACGTTACTTCCTTGTCATTAATCGTTGCGTTGACCTTGGGGTGGAAGCGCAGTGCTTCGGTCGCAGCCTTAACGAAGAAGGGCAGGAAAGTCAGCTTGGTGTTCTCACGCTGAACAAATGCGTCCTTTGCGCGCGCGCGCAGGGCGGCAATCTTCGTAACGTCGACTTCAATGACGGTGGTGAGCTGGGCAGCGGTCGCTAGTGACTCAACCATGCGGCGGGCGATGGTCTGGCGCAAACGCGACATCTTCTCAGTGGTTCCGCGAAGCGGTGATGCCTCACGGCCGGAGAAGACATTGTCGCCAGAGGCTGCGGCGGCGGTGGTCTGAGGTGCTGCGCTCGCTGCAGGAGCTGCAGGAGTTTGTACTGCCTGACGTGCCTTGATTGCGGCCTCGACGTCTTCGCGACGAATTCGGCCACCGATCCCGGTGCCGGTCACCTCTGCAAGCTCAATTCCTGCCTCGCGCGCAAGCTTGCGGACAATAGGCGTCACATAGCCGGTTTGGGAAACCTGTGCGGGAGTAGATGCAGAAGACTGGGCCAGCTGGCCAGTTTCTGCAGTCTGAGCCAAGGAGGCGGGAGTCGGGAAGGGATTTACCGGTGCTGCGGGAGCCGGTGCAGGAGCCTGAGGTGCCGGGGAAGCAGGAACAGGTGCTTGCTGAGCCGGAGCCGCAGGTGCTGCTGCCGGAGCAGCGGGTGCCGCAGGTTCACTGGGGGCAGCCGAGGGAGCCTGAGCAGTAATCACTGCAAGGACAGTGCCAACCTCAACCGTTTCGTCTTCCGGTACGCGAATTTCTGCGAGGAAGCCTGAAGCGGGAGCGGGAACTTCGGAGTCCACCTTATCGGTCGAAACCTCAACCAGCGGTTCATCGGTTTCAACTGCGTCGCCAACAGACTTCAGCCAAGTGGTGACGGTGCCTTCTGTTACCGATTCGCCGAGCGCAGGCATGACGACCTCGGTTCCACTTACCGGTGCCGAGGCCGGCGCAGGAGCGGAAGCAGCGGGTGCGGATTGTGCCTCGGGAGCGGGCGCCGGGGTGGGTGCGCTTTCCTGTGCGGGGGCAGGAGCGTCTTGCGGGGCCTCGGAAGCATCACCGATGAGAGCCAGCTGAGTACCGACCTCGACGGTTTCGTCTTCGGGAACAAGAATCTGAAGAAGGACGCCTGCCACGGGGGAGGGAACTTCAGAGTCGACCTTGTCGGTGGAAACTTCGACCAAGGGCTCATCGAGTGCGACGGTGTCGCCCACTGATTTGAGCCAGGTGGTCACGGTGCCTTCGGTCACCGACTCGCCCAGAGCGGGCATGATCACTGCGGTTGCCATGTTCAATCTCCTTGTCGGTGACAGGTTAGTTGTGTGCGTGGAGAGGCTTGCCGGCCAGAGCCATGGCTGCCTCGCCGATAGCTTCATTTTGCGTCGGGTGAGCGTGGATGAGTGCTGCAAGATCCTCTGGGTAGGCTTCCCAGTTGACCATGAGCTCTCCTTCGCCAACCTGCTCGCCAATGCGCGTGCCAATTCCGTGGAATCCGACGATGGGTCCATCTTCTACGGAAACGAGCTTAATAAAGCCCGTTGCTCCAAGGATATTCGACTTTCCGTTGCCCGCAAGGTTGTATTCGACCGTGCGTACCTTGTCGCCGTATTTTTCGCGTGCCTGCTTCTCGGTCAGACCAACAGAGGCGATTTCGGGTTCGCAGAAGGTTACTCGAGGAATTCCAGACTCGTCCATCATCGTGGGGGAGAGACCGGCGATTTCTTCCGCTACGAAGATGCCCTGCAGGAAGCCGCGGTGTGCAAGTTGAAGTCCGGGAACGATGTCTCCGACTGCGTAGATGTTGCCCACACCGGTGTGCAGTCGCTCGTTGGTGAGAACGAAGCCGCGCTCCATCTTGATACCGGCTTCTTCGTAGCCCAAGCCTTCGGTGACGGGACCGCGTCCAACTGCAACCAGGAGAACATCGGCATCGAAGGTCTTGCCATCTTCTGTTGCGACGTGAACGCCGGAGTCATCCTGTGTCGCGCTGGCGAAGCGGGTATTGGTGTGGAAAGCAATGCCGCGCTTACGGAACGAACGCTCGAGGTGCTTGGAAACGGCCTCGTCTTCGTTATTTGCAAGGTGGGGGAGCGCTTCGATGATTGTGACTTCCGCACCGAAGGAACGCCAGACGGAGGCTAACTCTAGGCCAATGACACCGCCGCCCAATACGACAGCCTTCTGAGGGACCCATTCCATTTGGACTGCCTGATCAGAAGTGATGATGCGACCTGAAATATCCAAACCCGGGATTGAGCGAGAATAAGAACCTGTCGCAAGAATGATGTTGCGGCCAACGATGCGCTGTCCGCCTACCTCGATGGTGTCAGGAGAGGCCAAGCGACCCCATCCCTGGATGACGTCTACGCCGCGAGACGAAAGCAGGCCCTGTACGCCTCGGTACAACTTATTAACAATGGAATCGCGATACTGGCCGACCTTTGCCATATCGATTCCCTGGAAGCTCGCCTGGATTCCGAAAGCGTCGGATTCACGGACGGTGTCAGCAGTCTCTGCTGCGTGCAGGTAAGCCTTGGTCGGGATGCAGCCACGGTGGAGGCAGGTTCCACCAACCTTGTCACCTTCGATAAGGGCTACTTTCAATCCCAGCTGGGAGGCGCGTAAAGCCGCGGCATAGCCACCTGAACCCGCACCCAGAATCACGAGGTCGTATACAGACTCGCTCACGTGTTCCACTCCTTGATAATGAAGAGAACGGACCTTCAATGTCCGACTTAGGTCCCATTCTTCCACTACTCACTGCTTTTGTCCGTCACAAAATCGTCTACTTGGCGGTTAGACAGCACACATGTTTTCATGCAAAAAGTCGTGGGGAGCGGCGCGGAGCAACTAGTATGGCAGTGGATTAAGGAGGAAAGGTGAGCGAAGCGGTTCACGAGCAATCTCAGGATAATCGCCCACCCGCACGCGGATCGGGACGACTGATTATTGCCCTGTACTGGATTTTTAGCGTCACTGTCACTCTTCGAGCTCTTGCTGATTCCTATTATCTGCGGGAGATACCGTTGTGGGCGCGCATCGTTGCAGTGCTTATCGGTGCGATTTATGTAGTTGCTGCTATTAGCTTGACGCACAATGGAAGGCGTATGCGCATCCTTGGGTGGTGCATGATCGCTCTGTGCCTTATCGGACCTTTTGCATGCGGCGTAGCTGGAGCTTCCTTGCCCTCAATGAGGCTGATGCCGAATGCTTGGAATGCTTTCGGCGCCGACTTCGCCTATCTCCCACTGGTCGTTGCCGCTATCGGTGCCATATGGATGTGGCTATCGAATCCGCGCAGGATTGTCGAAATTGCCGAGCAGGTAGAGCGACCCGGTAAGGGCATTCTTTCCTCGAAAAAATCAGAGGCCCCAGAAGAGGTGGATGAGGCGGAAGCAGCCCGCGGCTAGATTCCCTTCGGGAACCCCAACTGGCGCCAAGCCTCGTAAAGAGCAATCGATGCGGAATTTGCAAGATTGAGTGAACGCACTCCCGGGAGCATCTGAATGCGCACCCATTGAGTGACGCGTGGATGAGTCATTGCCCATTCAGGAAGACCGACCGATTCGCGGCCGAACAGTAAGCCATCTCCATCGGCGTAGTGAACCTCGCTGTAATGATCTGAAGCATGTCCGGTAAATGCCCAGATGTGCCCGGGAATTTCGGCTAGCGCGTCTTCAAAATTGGAGTGGACCTTGACGTGTGCCAGATCGTGGTAGTCCAATCCTGCGCGCTTGAGCTTGGTGTCGGACATGTCGAATCCCAGTGGTTCAACTAAGTGAAGAAAAGCTCCGGTGCACGCAGCGAGGCGAATTGCGGCGCCGCTATTTCCTGGGATTTCAGGTTCAAGAAAAATAATGTGAAGCATGTCAGTTCGATGGTGTTTGGTACGTTGCGGTCAAGGTTGCGCGGGCGATGGTGTGTTCTAGGGCCTCGAATGAATACATCGCCAATGAGGTGTCGTCATCGCAGCCTAAGGTTGGAATATCTAGGGCGTGAACGGAAAAGATATAGCGGTGGGGACGGTCACCTGCTGGCGGTGCGGCGCCGAAGTATGAATGATCGCCGTGATCCCCTCGAAGGTGGAAAGCGCTTCCATCAAGTTCAAGATCGGAACTGCCAGCTCCGCGCGCAAGAGATGTGCATGAGACGGGGATGTCGATCACCATCCAGTGCCAAAAGCCTGATGGTGTGGGGGCATCTGGATCAAAACAGGAAACAAAGAAGCTTTCCGTCTGATCGGGGAAGCCGCTCCACTCTAAGTGTGGTGAGATGCTGCCACCTTCTGCTGTGTGCAGCTTTGGCATGGGGAGGCCATTGCTTAGATCTTGCGACACCACGGTAAATGTTGCGCTGGGGGGAAGCCCTTCGTACGGGTTGGGGGCAAGAGGACGATCAAAGAGGCGCATGCTCATATTCTTTCACTTCTTCAGAAGGAACCAAAGTGGACGCAGATGATGGAGGGGTGCATACACTAATAGAACACTTGTTCGATTGAGGTGATTTTATGAAGCGTTTAGACCTTGCTCGTCAAGTTCTACGTGATACCGAAAATCGCCTGGGACTTGAGAAAAGTCAGGCTTTTTCAGATCTTTCATCGCGCTGTGTGGGGGTCTGGGAATACGGCGGGACTTACCCGCAATTGATTCGTGTCATTCTTTCTCTTGGCATCGAAGAGGCTTGCTGCGCTTTCATTGGAAGTGATGATTTTGGCTGGGAATATGCCTTTAAACAGGGATTGAATCTGGCGCGTTGCCTCTACGTTCCCTCCTCCTGTGCGGATGCGCAGGTAATCTCACTTCTTCTTCCGCATTGTCGATTGGTCTATGTGGACCGTTGCTCATTAGCCCTTCGTGATATGCGGCGTTTGGGTGCCCAGGTGCGAAAAGAAGAAACAATTTTGCTGACTAAGTACCCATGGGTTGGCTTCAGTCGCCCGTGGGGAGAAGACTTTGATATTTATCAAAAGGCGGGATGATATGCGCTGTCTCATGGTGTGGATTCCCAACTGGGAAATTAATGCTTTGGTAGTCGATATTCCTCCGGGGACTCATGGAGCAATTGAAGAGCGTGGATTTCTTAAGACAGTGACTCCCTCTGCATGGAAATGCGGTGTGCGACAGGGGATGCGCGTGTCGATGGCGCGTTACCTATGTCCAGATCTCCTTATTGTTCCAAGTGATCCGCGTAGAGAATTGAACTCTTTCGAAGTAATTGTCCAAGCTTGCGAGCAATGGGTTGCAGGTATCGCCTGTGTGCGTCCGGGGCTGGGATGGGCCCCTGCCGCTGGAGCGGCTCGGTGGAGCGGCAGTGAAGAACAGCTGGCTGAAAATATTGTTGATTCGATTTCTCGATGGAGTGGATCAGAAAGCAATGTGGGGATAGCGTCCGGCCCCCTTGCAAGTTATGCGGCGGCAAGGCGCGGAATTATTGTGCCCCCAGAGCGGACTCAAGAGTTTCTTGACCATATTGATCTTGCTCAGTGTCTTCCATTATTTCCCCAAAAACAGCACGAACAGCTCCAACAGGTCATTGATACGTGCCGCTCAGTGGGAGTGATGCATGGGCGTGATTTGATGCGCATGGGAGAACGTGCTCTGTATACACGTTTTGGGGATATCGGTCAGCAGCTCTACGAATTATTTAGCGGGAAAGATCTTTGGATTCCGAAACATGAAATTCCTGTACGTGAAGTGCAAGTGGATGAGGAGTGTGAGGAAAGTATTGAGAATGAAGAACAGGCTGCTTTCTGTTCGCGCCGTTTAGCGCGTCAAATCTGCGAAAAGCTTGAAAGAGAGCAGCTGCGTTGCTCGAGTATCGTGATCACTGCGCACGATCAGAGCTATGAAACTTACGAAAGACAATGGTGGGGAATCGATGGGGATGAAGAAGAAATTGCAGATCGTATTCGCTGGCAGCTTGTAGCTTGGCTTTCTACTTCCACTACCGAGGAGGGGCTGATTCGCATCAGCGTTCAAGCCTTGCATTGCATCCCTTCAGCAGGAGTGAGCACTCTATGGAGAACACATCGCTCACCAAAACGCGATTCGGCCCTTCGTAAAATTTGCGCTTATAAAGGCGAAGATGCTGTTCGTGTTCCATGTCTAATTCCGGGGTATACCCCCATGCAAAGAGCAGGATTTACCTGTATTGATCAAAGGGTGACGAGCTCCGGTGATCTCCTTTATCCTGAAGGCGCAGTGGAAGAGGCTCCCTCGAAGGTGTACCCCACGCCTCTTCCGGCTTTTCTTTACGCTCAGTCTTCTTTGCAAGAGCATGTGCAAGTGGCAGTTAGTGATCGTTCTACGCTCACGCATAATCCCAAAGAAATTGTTGCAGTAATTTCGGGGCGGCAACACCGATACGGGGTGCTTTCCTGGAAAGGTCCATGGAGTATGCCGCACTCGTGGTGGCAAGAGACGGCCGAGGCTATTGCCCATGCCCCCTGTACGCACTACCTCAGAGTGAGTTGTGAAAATTCCTCGGATCTTCTGCTGATGTGGGAACAAGGCTCTTGGAGCGTTGCTGGAATGTATGAAGATCGTCAAGGCTAATCATTCAGATGGATTATCCTGAAGGGATGGGTACGTCACCGATTCGTCAAGCTCTTCGCGCCTGCAGTGAAGAAGATGCAGTTGCACTTCTTGGGCACGCCTTATGGGCGCAGGCGGCTCTTGCAGATGGGCGCGGTGATGTTCAGGAAATAGCTTGGAGCGATACCGAGGCTTCGGCCCGCGTCCGCGCACCGGGCGTCATGTACCGAAGCGTCATTCGTTACGTAGATTCCTCAAAGACGCATCTTCATTTGACGTGCTCTTGTTATCTTTCAGGTGCTTGTGTCCATGCAGCGGCCTTGCTTCGACGTGCTCGGCGTGAATGCGGCGAAGATCCTGCAACTCAAAATCCGGCAGGCGTGGTGTGGATGGGCGAGTTTGAAAGCTTGTTATCCACAGATGGCGCTCAAGCTATGGGGCTTATTGTTGACGCTCACGATCCTGCTCAACCGGTATGGCTGACTCCGTTGGTCCTTGTGCGCAATCAAGAAGCTCGTCGTCTCAGTTGGTCTGAACTTGCACAGTCTCACTGGAGTGGTCTCTTAGATACGCTTTCGCCGCATCACCTCACAAGCTTGCGACGTCTCTACCAAAGCAGTAGAAAATCGAGTGAATATTCTCCTGGCAGCTATGACGTCTCGCTGGAATCACTGGGTCGCAGCGCACCCATCTGGCTCTATGAGCTTCAAAAATCGGGGGTTGTGCTTCTGACACCACAACTCCATCGATTCGACTTTCAGATGAATTCTTTTGCTGCTGCGATTGATATGAACCTAAGCAGAAAAGGACTTGAAGTCTGCTATAAAGACGAACAAATTGACCGGACTGGTACAACGCTGCCTTTTCCGCGACGTGCTGATGAGATGGGACTGACCTTCATTAATGGAGGAGAAGGTGCAGTTGCAGATCCCATCGATCAACAAGAGCTGGCCCCCCTCAATGAGGTTTGTGTTCGCATTCCAATGTCTGCAATTGGAGATTTCATCAGGAATGAACTTGCCGCACTTCGTGCACACTACCGATGTATATCCTCGATGAGGACTTTCCCCTTTGATGAACTCCTGCCACAGTTGCGACTGTGCCTGCGAGAGCGGAATTCGCAGTTTGCCTATGTATGCTGGGCGGTGGATTACAGCTTAGAAAAGAAGCGGTTCCGCTCTTATTTGCCTCCGCAGACAAAAATTAGTCATCTGAGCGATTCTCTTGCTCGTGACTTTGATGCTGCCCACGCAGCATTACGCGCTTACTTTCCTGCGGCCTCGCTGGCGCCAACCCTTCACGAACTGCTCATCCCGCTTCCGCAAGTCCCCGAGCTGCTTCGTGCATTAAAAAATAGCTGGCCGCTGGATTCGGTGACCTGGGATATTGATCAGCATCTTGAAGAGACTCGCATCGTTGACGAGAAGCTGCAGATTAACGCACAGATTCAGGCAACGGATTCTCCGGACTGGTGGAATTTGCGCGTTACTGTTCGCGTCGGAGATGAAGAACTACCGATCTCTCGCGTCCTCAGTGCGCTCTCTGAGGACCGGGACTATATTCGCCTCGATAATGGTCGTTGGCTCCATCTTGAGGGCGTCGATATCGATCGCTTACGCCTACTTCTCCGGCAGGCGGCGCAACTTCACCGATCGCGTTCTCTCGATAATATTTCGCTGACAACCTCCCAATTTGGACTCTGGGAAAACCTGAGTGAGTTCGTCGATACGCGTGAAGCGGATCGGCAATGGCGAACACGCATTGACGGTCTCAGAGACTTGGCCAAGGAAGAAATAAAAGCGCCCATCGAGGATGAGCCAGGAATGCGTCCTTATCAGGCGATGGGCATGCATTGGGTTCTCAATAGAATTCGGGCAGGTTTCGGTTGTGTCCTTGCCGATGATATGGGACTTGGAAAGACCAGGCAGATCCTGGGGGCAATTGAAAAGTTTCGACGTCATACCAGCCATCCCGTTCTGGTTGTCGTCCCCACCAGTGTCATGTCGAGCTGGCGGGATGAAGCTGAAAGTTGCTTCCCGGAAATGGCGCTCTGTCTCATTCAATCAACCTATGCGCGTGACCCACAGGGATGGAATGGCTTGGATCGTGCGGATGTTGTTGTCACCTCGCATACGCTCTTTCGTATCGACTGTGAGCATTGGAAAAATAGAGAATTAGCGGGCGTCGTCATCGACGAAGCTCAAGCCGCCAAAAACCCTCGCACGCAACTGTATCGATACCTGAAAGATCTACCTGTTGCCTGGCGTGTGTGCATCAGTGGAACTCCAATTGAAAACTCTCTTGAAGATCTCTGGTCACTCATGTCTTTAGCAGTCCCGGGACTCCTCTCAAGTCATTCTTCTTTCAATGAGAAATTCCGGCGTCCGATTGAAGCAGGACGTTCGCCTGATCTTCTCAATCTTCTACACTCACTGATTGCTCCGTTTGTTCTCCGGCGAACGAAGGAAGAGGTCGCGCCCGAACTGCCTGAGCGTGTTGAAACTCTTCTTCCTGTGCCGCTGGGGCGCAAACAGCGACAAATTTATGACCGCTATTTGACCCGCGAGCGCGCACGCCTTCTTCATCTTGAGCTCGAAAATGACACTCGTGAACGATTTGAGGTTTTGGCTGCACTTACGCGCCTTCGTCAATTATCTTTGGATCCTGCCCTGGTTGATCAGCGGTATGACTCTGTCGGCTCGGCAAAGATTGATCTGCTATGCGAGCACTTGGAGCAGATTCTCCCGCTGGGGCATAAAGTCTTGGTTTTCAGTCAATTTGTTGCTTTCTTGGAGCGGATTCGTCGTTCCTTGGATCAACGTGGGATTGTCTCCCTTCTTCTTGAAGGGAAAACGCGTAACCGTCATGCAGTGATCGATGAATTCCAGCATGGAGACGTGCAGGTGTTCTTAATTTCCCTCAAGGCTGGGGGAGTGGGGCTTACCCTGACTCAGGCGGATTATGTCTACATGATGGACCCGTGGTGGAATCCTTCAGTTGAGGCGCAGGCGGTGAATCGTGCGCACCGTATTGGTCAGGATCGTAGGGTAAATGTCTATCGCTTGGTTGCTCAAGACACTATTGAAGAAAAGGTGTGTCAGCTTCAGGCCCACAAACAGCTGCTTGTTGACAGTGTTGTGGGGCAAAACTTAGGAGAAGGGCGTAGTTCCACTGATATTCAGCAGCTACTTAAGCTCATCCAAGAAGAGCGGGATGGGCGCGTTTAGCTCGATCTTTTCTTGAGGTAAATTCACTGCATATCGAACATATGTTCGATATGCTGATTGGGTGGGATCCCATCACTTCGCTGAGCTACACGCGCATTCGTACTTCACTTTTCTTGAAGGGGCAGATGCGCCAGAGGACTATGTTTCTTCGGCGCAAAATCTGGATCTTAGTGCTCTTGCTCTGCTGGAAGTAGATGGAATGTATTCCCTTATTCGGGCTTTACAGGCAGCAAAAGAATCTTCTTTTCCCCTTCTTATTGGCAGTGAATTGACTCTAGATGCGGGGCAATTCTCCCGATATAGCTCATCAAAAGAAGTCGCTCAGGGATGGGGTTTACCCAAGGGGTGGGAAGATCGTGGAATTCGCCTTCCTATCCTTACGACCTCGGCGCAGGGATATCGGGATCTGTGTCATCTTATGAGCGAGTACACGCTGACGCACGATGCCCAGGAAAGCCCGGCCCACGGCCTCGGCAATATTGCTCAGATGGGGGATATACGTATTTTGACGGGAGGAAGCAGGGGGCCTCTGCGACGGATTTTGCATGCGCAGGGGCATACGCAGGCCGATCGTTTCCTTAAGGATCTCATCGCTCTATTTGGGCGTGAACGTATTCTTCTTGAGAGTGTGTTGATGCCTGGACAAGACGATCTTGGCCGCGAGCTTGCTGAACTTGCGCAAGCTAATTGCCTGACTCTTGTCGCAAGTGCTGCTCCTGTCATGGCCTATCCGCAATCGAAATATCGAGCAGATCTTTTGTGCTCATTGAGGCAGGGGCGCAGTCTTGATGATCTTCAGTATCGAATTCCCGCACAGTACGCCTTCCTGCGAAGTGCCGAAGAAATGCTGGCTCTGCATCGTAGTGCACCTCAGGCAGTGAACAATGCCTTCGAATGCGCAAATGAGTGTTATTACCCCTTATCTTTCGATTCTTTGGATCTTCCTGATACGGAAGTTCCTCCGGGGCATACAACGATTTCTTGGCTTAGGGAGCTCACCTATTCTCGGGCAGTGGAAATTTACGGTGAGCGCAGCGCTCATCCGCAGGCGTGGCAGGTTATCGATCATGAGCTGGCAATTATCGAAAAACTAGATTTTGCGGGCTATTTCCTGATTGTTCATGACATCGTCGATTTTTGTCGTTGCTCTGGGATCATGTGTCAGGGTAGGGGATCAGCTGCAAATTCTGCTGTCTGCTACTGCTTGGGTATCACCGCTGTTGATGCGATCATGCATCATATGCTTTTCGAACGATTCCTTTCTCCGGGGCGATCGGGGGCTCCCGATATCGATATTGACATTGATAGCGCACGTCGTGAAGAAGTCATTCAATATGTGTATCGCCGCTATGGGCGAAGACGTGCCGCGCAGGTCGCGACCGTGATTACCTATCGTTCGCAACTGGCCTACAAGGATGCCGCTCGAGCTTTGGGGATTGCGTCTGATAGCGTGCCTACTCGCGCTCAGCGTCGTGAGCGCTCCCAAAGCAGTGACTCGCCTGCTTCACAAGAGATGCTTGGAACCTGTGCGCAGCTTCTGAGCGGTCTTCCGCGTCATATGGGCATTCATTCGGGGGGCATGATTTTGACGAAGCAACCTGTGAGCGAGGTGTGTCCAATCCGTTGGGCTCGAACAAGCGGGCGCAGCGTTATTCAGTGGGATAAAGAAGATTGCGCTGATGCCGGACTGGTGAAGTTTGATCTTTTAGGTCTGGGGATGTTGGGGGCTCTCGGAGGAATCTTTGATTCTCTTCAAGAATCGGGCGTGAGAAATTCTCGGGGGAAAGTTCTTTCTTTATACGAGCTCGAAGATGAAGATCCTCGAGTGTATGACCTCCTGTGTGCCGCCGATACAGTAGGGGTTTTCCAAGTGGAATCACGGGCACAGATGAATGTGCTTCCCCGGCTTCGCCCTCGGTGTTTTTATGACATTGTCATTGAGGTTGCTTTGGTGCGTCCGGGGCCGATTCAAGGAGAGGCCGTCCATCCCTACCTGCGTCGTCGCCGGGGGGAAGAGAAAGTGAGCTATCTGCATCCACTTCTTCGTCCTGCTTTGGAAAAGACCTTGGGAGTTCCCCTGTTCCAAGAACAGATGATGCATATTGCTATGGATGTTGCAGGCTTTAGCGCTACGCAGGCGGATGAGCTCAGGCGTGCCATGGGTTCTTCGCGCAGTATCCAAAAAATGCAGAAGCTTCGTGAGCCTTTCATGAAGGGTCTGCAGCAGCGCGGTATTCCTCAAAATGTCTGCGAGGAAATTTTTACTCAGGTTCAAGGATTTGCCGATTTTGGTTTTCCCGAATCGCATGCCTTTTCTTTTGCCTACATCGTGTACGCATCGGCCTGGCTGAAGGTTCACTACCCCGAGCATTTCTATGCGGGGATTTTGTCTCATCAACCGATGGGCTTTTATTCGCCTTCCTCACTCATTCATGATGCACGAGGCCATGGCCTGCTTGTGTGCCCGCCTGACGTTAACCTTTCGGCTGAGAAAACCCGGGTTCTCCCCGTCAATGAAATTGAGCGTGTCATTGGTGCGCAGGCGCTTGCCGAGGCGCGTGGAGAGGTAGTCCCCGGAAAAGAGGGATTGGTTGATTCTCATGCGCAGTGGGGGATCGTGATAGGGCTTGATGCTATTAAAGGGCTTGATCGGTCTCGTATCCAGAGGATTGTACGCGAACGCCAGGATGGCTTGTATGCAAGTTTCGAACAGCTGGCATCTAGAGCTAGGCTCCGCAGCGTTGATCTGGAAAAGATCGCCCAAGCGGGAGCCCTAGATTCTTTGGGATATGAGCGACGCGAAGGAATCTGGGCAAGCGGTAGCTTGGGACAAGACGGAGGAGATTCTGAGGAATATCAACCAATGCTCGATGGTTTTGGCTTGGAATACCATCTTCCCGAGCTTCCGTCTTTGGATGATTTTGCCCGTATCAATCTGGACTATGAGTCCATGGGGATGTCGCCAAAACAGCATCCTCTTGAGCTTCTTCGCCCCGAGATGAATACTCAGGGGGTGACGCCTGCCTGTCGGGTTACCGCGTGTGAGAACCGTGCTCGCATCAGAGTAGGAGGAATTATTACCCATCGTCAGCGTCCCAGTAGTGGCGGAGGAGTCCTTTTCCTGAGCGTAGAAGATGAAACCGGAAGCGTGAACGTTACGGTCACTGAAAACACGTGGCGACAATTTCGCCAAGAGGTGATGGCTCCGGCGGTTATTGTCGACGGCTACTGTGAAAACCTGTATGGGACACGAAGCGTACGCGCCTTCCGTATCTATCCGATGAATACGGAGCTATGCGTGCGCTCACGCGATTTTCGCTAGGCGGGGTTATGCGCGCTCACGAGGCACGTAGAGTTCAGAGAAGATTGACCAAATCACCGAAATGATCGGGATTGCAATGATTGCTCCCAGCAGTCCAGCGGTGAAGGTTCCCACCATGACACCAATACCCACGACAACGGGGTGCAAGGATACCTGGTGCCCCATGATGAGTGGTTGAAGAATATGGCCTTCGATCTGGCCAATCAACGCGATACCCAAACCAACAATTGCAGCGGTAACAATGCCCTTGGCTGCGAGAGCAACGATCATGGCAAGGATCATCGCTGTTGGAGCACCAATAAGCGGAATGAAGGCACCGATGAAAACCAAAATTCCCAGCGCAGGAGCTACGGGGACTCCCAGTATCTGCAAGAAGATGGCTGCAAATAGACCATCTGTTCCAGCTACCAGCATGGTTCCACGTGCATAGCCGGAGAAGGTTGCCCATCCTGCTTGCGCTGCACGGTTTGTCACCGCTCGCCGGTGATAGGGAAGAAGCGCGACAAACCATGACCACATCTGGTTGCCGGAGTGCAAGAAGAAGATTGTGATGAAGAAGGCAAGGACGAGGACCGAAGCAACGACAGCCGCACTCGATACATTCGCCACAGTCTCGCTGAGCAATCCCGACCAATTAGAGGCAAGGAATTGCTTGCCTTGGTTCATCAGGGTTTCATTCAGATGAGTGAGATCGTTGATGGGGATTTGGAAAGGGAGTTTGAGATGGGAAACCAGATCAGAGACCTTAACAAGCCCGTTTTCGACCTCGACAAGAAGGTTTGGCCATTGGCCAGCGATCGAGGTAATCACCAGTGTCATGAGTGCGACAAAAGTGCCGATAAAAGCCAGAAGAGAGGCAAAGACAGCTAGCCATCGATTCAACCAGCGGCTGAGGAAATTTGTCAGGGGATTCAATATTGCGGTTAGAAGAAGTGCAATAAAGATCGCCACGAAGACAGGGGTGGCCTGAGCAATTGCGAAAACCACTGCAGAAATGACGATGATGACGCCGATAATTGCCCACGAGCCTACTCCCGCTTGGGCAAGCCAGCGGGGTACAAGAGGCTTACGGGTCGTGCCGTTGAGAACTCGGCGGCTACTTGAGGGGGTGCGCGTAGGCGGGGTCCACTGGACTCTCGGCGGAGCCTGGTGGTGTCGAGGCGTCGCCTGAGTTCCGCTGCGCGCCTTGAGACGTGCAGCAGTATGCGATCCCAGTCGTTGGGCTCCTTGGGAGAGAGAAGTGACAAGCGCCCGTGAATGACGAATCAGGCGCGTGCTCTGGCGCTGAGGCTTCTCAGTCATTCTCGTCGCTCTTCTGCTCTGTTGCAGTATCGCCAGGGGAAAGGCGCTCACTTACTGCTGCCGCGGCCTCGCCGATTGCTCTTTGAGCGCTTTCAATCATTCGGTTTGCTGGGTCAAGCAGCTGTTCCTTGACCTTGCGGCGCATGACTTTACCCAGTGGATTTCGGGGGAGGTCAGTGATGATCGCAATCTGACGCGGAAGGGCGTAGTGAGAGACATATTTCTCGGCCCATGCACGGACTTGTGCAAGAGTGATCATCGGCGCGTCATCTTCTAAGATCAACGCTGCGGTGACCTCTTCGCGTGCTTCACCTGCGGGAAGTCCAACCACTGCAACATCCTTGACGCCGGGCATCGAGCGAATTGCTGCTTCGACCTGTGAGGGGTAGACGTTGAAGCCACCCGAAAGGATCAGCTCTTTCTTGCGATCGGACATCACAAGGAAACCATCCCTATTGATCGCAACGTCGCCGGTACGTAGCCATCCGTCTTCAGTGAAAACACGAGCAGTCTCTTCGGGGGCATCAAGGTAGCCGCTGAAGACCTGAGGGCCTTTAACGATGATCTCACCGGGAGTGCCGTCTTCAACATCGATGCTGGGGTCTTCAAGGTCGACCAAGCGGACATCGGTCGAGGGAAATACGACTCCTAAAGCGCCGTGGTACCGGTTATCGGCAAGGGGTGAGCCGGCGATAACGGGAGAGGTTTCGGACATCCCGTATCCCTCGATAATCATCCCATCGGTTGCCTCTTCCCATTGCTGAGCCAAGGTCTTCGAGAGGGGCATCGCGCCGCAAATCGACCACTTGATCGTCTTCAGAGAGACGTTCTTTTCAGCAGCGCGAGTCATTACGCGTTCGAACATCGGGGGAACTCCGACAAAGAACGTTACAGGTCGGCGCTTATGCGCTTCCAATGCCAAATCGACGTCGAACTTTGGAAGGAGCAATTGCGTGGCAGCAAGATGAACTGCCGCGCACATGAAGAAGGTCAATCCGTAGGCGTGGAAGTAGGGCAATAGTGAGTAGAAGGTTTCAGCACCTTCGTGAAGCTTCCATACCCACATGCGGCATTGATTGACATTTGTTCCAATATTGCGGTGGGTGAGAGGAACTGACTTGGGAACGCCATTCGTGCCACCGGTATGAAGGATGACCGCTAAATCATCACCGGTTGCTTGGGGAGTATCAGGATGAACCAGTCGTGCGTGAGCGACTGCCTGATCCCATGAACGGGCATCTTTAGGGCGCGCGGCACGCATTTGTTCGCGGGTCTGTCGTGCTCGTTCAATTGGAAGGCTTAAGAGCATTCGCTGTGAGCGCGGCATCCCGGCTGAGATATCGACAGTGAAAATCGTATCCAGCGATTTATCACCCTCGCGAATAAATGCGTCAACCGATTTTTCCCAAACGATTGCAACTTTCCCGCGGTGGCGATCGAGTTGCTGGTGGATTTCTTCAGCGGGTGCCAGTGGATTGTGCTCGGCAGCGACGACACCAATACGCATGCAGGCATAGAAAGCAACTAATGCCTGTGGGCAGTTGGGAAGACAGATGGCACAGACATCGCCACGGCGCAGGCCTGTCTCAATGAGTACTTGTGCGGCCCGAAGCACCTGAGCATAGAGCTGAGCGTAAGTCAGCGTAGCGCCAAAGTAGTCGACTGCAATGCGCTCGGGGTAGAGCCGCGCGGAGGTCTCCAGAAGAGTGATCAACGATGTATCCGGCACGGGTACCTCTAGTGGCGTTCCCGGGTCGTACTGCCTGCGGGATTGCAATGTGAGGTCTGAAACCATGTCCACTCCTAGTAGAAAACTACTACTTACGTTAGCGTAGGTTAGCGCGCGTGGCGCCTGAAAAACGCCCAAGCATTTCCTCTTTAAATGCTGAGTATTCGCCGTTGTCAATGGACTCTCGAATGGCATCAACCAAGCGGACGGTAAACCACTCGTTATGAATCGTTGTCAGCGTCGAGGCCAAGATTTCCTTCGCCTTAAACAGGTGGTGGACGTATGCGCGGGTGTAATGAGTGCAGGTATAGCAACCGCAGCCATCGACCAGGGGAGTGAAGTCACGCTTGAAGCGGGCGTTTGTAATATTGAAACGACCGTCGGGGGAGTAGATTGCTGCATTTCGCGCAACGCGAGAAGGGTTCACGCAATCAAAGGTGTCTGCGCCGGCCTCGACGCCACGGAAAAGATCGTCGGGTTCGGAAATCCCCAGAAGGTGGCGAGGGCGATCCTCGGGGAGCTCAGAACTCACCCAAGAAACGATTGTTCCCAGATTTTCCTTCTGCAGTGCGCCGCCAATACCGAAACCATCGAAGATCTGACCGTTAACGTCCATCTCAGCCAAGGTGCGCGCGGCATGTCGGCGAAGATCCTCGTATTGCGCTCCCTGCACAACGCCCCAGAGCTGTTGGTAGGGCTTTCCGACGCGCTCGTTGGTGAGACGCTGATGAATCGCCAAACACTGACGGGCCCATTCATGGGTACGTTCAAGGGACTCTTCTTGATAGAAACGAGGGTGAAGCAGTGAGGTCAGCTCATCGAAGGCGAACATGATGTCTGAGCCCAATTCGTGCTGAATACTCATCGAGACTTCGGGGGAGAAACGGTGCTTCGAACCATCGATGTGGCTAGAGAAAATTACTCCCTCTTCATCGACAACAGCACGTGAAGCTTTGACAGCCTGCTTATTGAGCTTGGGATCATCGAAACTTGCTTGACCGCTGAACTCGGCTGAAAGCACTTTCTTAAACCCTGCGCCCAAAGAAAGAACCTGGAAGCCGCCGGAATCCGTGTAGGTCGGGCCATCCCAGTTCATGAAGGAACCGACGCCACCGGCCTCGTCAACAATGTCTGAACCCGGCTGCAAATAAAGGTGGTAAGCATTGGCAAGTACAGCCTGTGCACCAAGATCACGCACCATCTCAGGGGTCAGGGCCTTGACATTCGCTTTTGTCCCGACAGGGATGAAGGCAGGAGTTGAAATAGTGCCGTGCGCGGTGTGAATCCTGCCCGTTCGACCCAAGCCTGAAGCGTAGTCAAGATGCGTTCGGCAATCGAAACCGCGGTCGCGATCTGATGTCGGGAACGGACCAGTGAACTCGGCTGGTTTACTGAGCCAATTTGAGGAAGCGCTCATGCCAAGACCTCATCACTCTTCAGGTGCTCGACGCGGCGCACCAATGCAATCACGCGGTAGGTAATGGGTAGGAAGACAACTTCAATACCGACCTTGTAGACATAGCCGGTAACGATGTAGTTCACGAATTCCATTCCGGGGATGATGCCCGCAAAAGCGATCGTGCAGAAAATTACGGTATCGAAAGCTTCACCAACCAAGGTTGAGCCGATTAGACGCGCCCACAGGTGCTTGGCACCCCAACGCTGCCTGATTTTCACCAAAACGAGCGAGTTCATGAGCTGGCCGACCAAATATCCACCGATTGATGCGGCAACGATGCGCGGGACAAAGCCGAGGACTGCGACGAATGCTTCCTGATTCTCGTATCCAGGACCAGCTGGAATTGACTGGACGACCCAGAAGGTCAGCGAAGCCAAGAGAGACGCGGCGAAGCCCATGATGATGACCCTACGCGCCCGTGCAAAGCCATAAACCTCAGAGAGGACGTCACCAAGAATGTAGGTGAGCGGGAAGAGGACGGCACCGCCATCGAAAACCAGATGGATTGGACCCGCATCAAGCGCCGTGACTTTCGTTGCTGCGATATTCGAAATCAAAAGGAAAGCAACGAAGCTAACAGCAACAATGTCGTACACACGAGGCTGTGCGCTGCGTTCGGCGTGCTCGGTCATCAATCTCAACTTTCTATGCGCGTAAGTTAACCCTTCTATTGTGCCTGCTTGGTGCGTGAGCACGCGCGCTGGGCACCCCGTTAGAATGACAGAGTGATCAACGTTTCTCACTTTTCCTTGCGGATCGGTCCGCGCGAGCTCATTTCAGATGTCTCTTTCAGGATTGATAAGGGCATGTGCATTGGATTAGTTGGTCGCAATGGTGCGGGTAAAACAACGACAATGCGGCTTCTGGCCGGAGAAGAAGACCACGGCGCTGCCCAATATGAAGGCACGATTACACGTAACGGAACGGTCGGATATCTTCCCCAAGATCCGCGCGAAGGTGATCCCGATCAGCTTGCACGCGACCGAATTATTTCGATTCGCGGTATTGACGCGATCATTAAGAAAATCAAGCGTGCCGAACACGAAATGTCGACGACCGAAGGTACACGCCAGCAAAAAGCCATGGAGCGTTACGTTCGTCTGGACCATGAATTTACTCAGGCTGGAGGTTGGGCGGCGAATGCGGAAGCCGCGCAAATTGCCCACTCCTTAGGCTTAGATGATCGCGTATTGGGACAGACTCTCTCAACACTGTCGGGTGGTCAGCGTCGACGAGTTGAACTTGCTCGCGTGCTTTTCTCGGGTGCGGATACCCTTTTGCTTGACGAACCGACAAACCACCTTGATCACGACTCGATTCTGTGGCTTCGCGATTGGATCAAGACTTTCCCCGGCGGTGTCTTAGTGATCTCCCACGACGTCAAACTTCTGGGTGACACTGTGAATCAGGTGTTCTACCTGGACGCTAATCGCGCGCATGTCGATATTTATCATTTGGGATGGGCTGCATACCTCAAACAGCGTGAGGAAGATGAGAGGCGACGCCGAAAAGAACGCGCTGTCGCGCTAAAGAAAGCCGAACAATTGCGCGCACAGGGTGAAAAAATGCGCGCAAAGGCCACCAAAGCCGTCGCTGCTCAACAGATGCTTCGCCGTGCTGAAGAGCTGGTCGCCTCTGTTGGAAGCGAAGAGGTCCAAGAAAAGGTTGCGCGGCTGCGTTTCCCCGAACCTCTTCCCTGCGGAAAAGTGCCGCTGAGTGCACAGGGGCTGTCGAAGAGCTACGGCTCTTTGGAAGTTTTTACCGGTGTTGATCTTGCCATCGACCGCGGTTCGAAAGTTGTCGTCCTGGGGCTTAATGGTGCTGGTAAAACAACTCTTCTTCGCCTACTTGCCCGCGTTGAAGAACCTGATAGCGGAATTGTTGAAGACGGCCATGGCCTCAAGCTTGGCTACTACGCTCAGGAACACGACACCTTGGATATGAATGCCACTGTTAAGGAAAACATGGCTCATAGCGCCCCGGGGTTTGACGATACGCATGTTCGCAACGTCTTGGGTCAGTTCCTATTCAGTGGAGATGACGTCGATAAGCCGACACACGTACTTTCGGGTGGAGAAAAGACTCGCCTAGCGCTGGCAACCTTGGTTGTCTCGGGTGCAAACGTTCTTCTTTTGGATGAACCGACGAACAACTTGGACCCCGCCTCGCGTGAAGAAATTTTGCACGCGCTCCATTCCTACGAGGGTGCCGTAGTTCTGGTTACCCACGATCCGGGTGCAGTGACAGCCCTTGCCCCCGAGCGCGTACTGGTTCTTCCCGATGCCGATGAAGATCTTTGGGATGATTCCTATCTGGACTTGGTGACACTCACCTAAGCCCAGATAGAACAAACACGAGGCCGCTATCTCAACCGATAGTGGCGATTGCGTGCGTAATCGGGGTTCCCGAGGCGTCGCGGCGCTCGTCGAGCGCGGGAAGCTCCACCGGAGTTCCATCGGCCGAGGCTGCGCGTGGGTTATCCCCAACCCAGGCGATATCCAAGCGGTCCTCTCCACGAAGGAAACGCTGGACGCGTACACCTTGGGTGCCTCGTCCCTTGTAGGGGTACGCGGCTAGGGGAGTGACCTTCGCGGTTGTTTGTCCCGTCCCCGGGAGCGCTCCAGCGGCACCGGCCACGGTAACGACCACGGCCTCGTCGGGGCTACTCACCGACCAGAAGCCCAGCACGTTCGCCTCATCTGAAAGCTTCATCCCTGCCATTCCCGAGGCCGTGCGTCCCTGTGGGCGGACCTTCTCGGCCGGAGTGCGAAGAAGCTGAGCGTCGGAGGTGATGAAAACAAGGTCGGAGGTGTCGCTGCTGGGGCCGAATCCAACCAGTTCATCTCCCTTTTCAAGTGAAATAACTTCCCATTCATCGCGCTGAAGTACATCGGGCTTCAATCGCTTGACGACGCCCATACGTGTACCCATTGCCATGACGGTATCTGCTTCGGGATCAAGCAGACCGACTGCAGGCGCATCGGTATGGATGAGCAGAGCACTGGGAGTTGCAGCCGCGAAGGACAATCCAGTTTCAAAGCGCGGAAGCGCAGGAAGATCAACGACGTCAATGCGGTGTGCAAGGCCATCGGAGGTGACGACTGCGATCTGCGAACGAGCGGAGGTCGAAAGCTGTGCGCGGATTCCATCGTGCGATGCGCGAGGGCCAGCTTCGATTGGATCTGCACCTTCTACTCTGGCGAGCGATCCTGCCGCTGAGAGGACAACAACACACGGATCATCGGGAACTTCGAGCGACATTGTCGTCGCTTTTCCAGTTGCAGCTGGGATCGCAGCGAGTGCTGCGCCGGGCTGCGCTTGGTCAACCTGGGTGCCGGTTGCTGAAAGAAGAAGGGTCCGACGAGGCGTTCCCAAGCGTGCTGCAACTTCTGAAAGTTCCTGGCTGATGAGCGCGTAGAGACGATCTTGAGAGGCCAAGATCTCTTCCAACTCTGCGATCTTTGCATTGAGCTCATCGCGTTCAGTTTCGAGTTCGATACGAGAGAACTTTGTGAGTCGACGCAGGCGCAATTCAAGAATGTGGTTTGCCTGGACTTCAGAGAGATCGAAAGCAGTCTGGAGGCGTTCGCGGGCGGTTTCGACGTCATCGGAAGAACGGATGATGGCAATAACGTCATCGATATCGAGAACCGCAATGAGCAAGCCCTCAACCAGATGCATGCGATCACGACACTTTCCAAGGCGGAAGTTGCACCGACGAGTCGTGACATCGATTCGATGGTCAAGGAAAACTCGGAGCATATCTTTGAGCCCCAGCGTCCTTGGTTGGCCATCAACCAATGCAACTGCGTTGATCGAGAAGGAATCTTCTAAAGGGGTGCGAGCATAGAGCTGTTGGAGTACTGCTTCGGGGTTGAAGCCGTTTTTGATCTCGATGACCAAGCGCAGGCCGTGAATGCGGTCGGTGAGGTTCTGTACTGCCGAAATTCCCTTCAAACGACCTGCAGAAACATTTTCTTTGATCTTCTCAATGACCTTCTCGGGTCCGACCATATAGGGCAGCTCAGTGACGACAAGGCCCATCTTTCGTGCGGTGACACGTTCAACCTGAACCTTTGCGCGAGTCTTGAACGCGCCGCGGCCAGTTTCGTAGGCATCCTTGATCCCCTCAAGGCCAACGATTACGCCGCCTTCTGGTAAGTCTGGGCCGGGTACATAACGCATGAGGTCAGCAACGGAAGCATCGGGATGCTTGAGAAGATACTGCGCTGCTGCAATTGTCTCTGAAAGATTGTGGGGTGCGATATTCGTTGCCATACCCACAGCGATACCTGAAGCGCCATTGACGAGAAGCTGAGGGAAACCGGCAGGGAGGACCTCCGGCTGCATGAATTGATTGTCGTAGTTGGGAACAAAGTTGACGGTGTCTTCATCAAGGGATGCGACCAAGTCCAAGGCTGCTGGAGCCATCCGCGCCTCGGTATAACGCGCGGCAGCGGGACCGTCGTCAAGGGAGCCGAAGTTTCCGTGTCCATCAACCAAGGGCAGACGAAGGTTGAAGGGCTGGGCCAATCGAACCAGCGCGTCATAGATTGCCGAGTCCCCGTGAGGGTGCAGCTTACCCATAACCTCGCCGACAACTCGCTGAGACTTAACGTGACCGCGATCGGGACGGAGGCCCATTTGGTCCATCTGGAAAAGGATGCGGCGTTGAACGGGCTTCAAACCGTCGCGTGCGTCAGGGAGAGCGCGTGCGTGGATGACAGAAACAGCGTATTCGAGGAAGGATCCCCTCATTTCTGTCGAGACATCGATTTCTGTGATGTTCTGATCAGCATCGGGGAGATTGAGCTTTTCGTCCTTCGTTCGCATGGGTCGATTCTCTACGAAATTGGCGTAAAACCGCCAGGTACACGCCGCTCTTGATAGAATTAGACGGTGAAATTAGATCGCGATATCGAGCGTGCTGGCTTCTTCCCTGACCTTGCAATTCGAGCCGTTCATCGCTTACTCGGCAATGAAGAGGTCCGTGCGTCGCTTGTGCAGGTTGAAGCGGCATTCGATCGCGGGTCAATGTTCCGCCACTTAACAGTTCTTGTTCTGACTCAGCGTTGCTTCATTCAGGTACACGTAGATGAGGGAGATAACCACAGTGCTGTTGTAGTTTCGGCTGCCCGTCCTATTCGTGCGATATCGGGAGTTTCAGTTCAAGAAGTCATTGCTGATCCCACTCAGGGACACGAGGTGTCTGAGATGACGATCAGCATCGATATGGGCTCTCAAAAGCGCAGCGATATTGAACAGCTCCGCTGCGATGATCCGACATGCCAAGCCGATCATGGTTTCATGGCCCGTAGCTATCCCGATGATATTTCTCTTCGAGTCTCGCAGCTGGCAGATGGCTCGCGTACATATACGGACGCTCAAGTTTTGGTTGATGCTCTTCTTGAGGTGGTCCGTAATGCTCAATGACCATCTCCGGGCTACAGGAGCCTCCTTACCGAGCGCGGATGATTTTCGTCTGACGCAGGTGATTCCCGCAGTGATGGGAGCAGTTGAACCCGAATTATCGCTCGCTCGGCCCGATCTTTCCTCAAGTTTGGGACTGGAACGAGCCAAAGCCGCAGTAGTCATTCTGGTTGACGGCCTGGGCTTCATTCCTCTAATGGATCACTTAGGACACGCGCGAAACCTTCGTGGATTCCGGGATCAGATCCACACTGCTTACTCGGTTGTCCCATCGACGACTGCTGCAGGTATTACCGCCTGCGGAACGGGTCAGCTTCCTGGTCGCACCCGCATGGTTGGTTACAGCGTCCTTCATGGCGAGCGCCTCTTTAACCTGCTTGCCTTCACGGATGGGATCGATCCAATGCAGTGGCAAGAATGCCCGACCTTCTTCGAAGAGCTTTCTGCTGCTTCGGTCCCGTGCGCGACCATCCTTCCAGCCAAGTTTGCTGGTTCTGGACTCACTTCAGCCGCTCTTCGAGGTGCTCGTTTCGTGCCGGCTACGTCATGGGAAGAACGGTGCCAGGCGGCAATTGACCAGATTCGCTCTGGCACGAAGTTGGTATATCTCTATTGGTCTGATATCGATGCCGCCGGTCATGCTCACGGGGTTGGATCAACTCAGTGGAGTGATGCCTTAGAAGACTTCGATGCGGGACTTGGACGTTTCCTGAGCTCGCTTCCAGACGATGTTCGCGTTGTTCTCACCGCCGACCACGGCATGGTGAATATTGATTTTGACCGGCTCTATAACATCGCCGAGCTATCTCCCTTAAGTCAGGGCGTGCGCGCAGTCGCTGGGGAAACACGAGCAGTTCATGTTCACTGTCTTCCGGGTACGAACGAACTGCAGGTACGTAACCGTTGGGAAGAATTCCTTGGCGAAGATGCATGGGTAGTGGGAGCTGATGAACTACCAGAACTGATCGGTACGGGACCAGGTCTTGCCGAAACTGGTGATTTCGTTGTCTTCTCACGAGGCCGTGGTGGGATAGTCGATAGCCGCACTCAAAGCTCGGGAGCTATGACACTGATCGGCGTCCACGGCTCTCTAACACCCGATGAAATGCTGATTCCGCTAGCGGTGCTTGCTTAGGGACGCGAGCCAAAAACGATCTCGTCCCAGCTTGGAACGGAACGCCTCTTTGACTTTTTCGCAGCAGCGGGAGCTTGAGGAATATCTTCAAGCTGTTCAAGCGGCAGGGGTTGATCTTCAACGGCCTCTGTTGTTTCCGCAGATTCTTTTACCTCTGAGGAACTCTTTCGTGCCTCGGTTAAAGAATGGATACGCGCTGCCAAAGATTCAACCCCGGCGGGCAGATGGGGACGCTCCTCTGAGATCTCCTCTTCGTCTTCCTCATCATCGAGCTCATACTCAATTTCTTGGGGCTTTCCGCGTTGAGCATTGAGCTGCTCGACCAGTGCTTCACGTTCTTCGATATCAGAGCGATCCACAGAGAAAACGGGGGCCGGAACAGGAAGTGAAGTAAAACTCTGGACTCCGGTCGGGGAGGCGGTCTCGGTCAGCCAACGGGCTTCCTCGTCAATGGCCTCGAGATGGCCGGAAGCCTGTAAACGCCACTGCGCACCGTGCTCGACGGCACCCTGAATGAAAGTCAAGTGAATGACCCAAGGGGAATCGGCCTGGCGCGATGCTGACCAATGCAAAGAATCTGGGGAAACTCCTCGGGCTGCCAGACGGTCAACAACCAAGTCTCCCATAACAGGCGAATCAGGAAGATTTCCAATAGGGCTGGAAAGGGCGCGCTGAAGTGCATAATCCTTCTCTGCCTGAACGGGAGCTTCGAAGCGAGTGATTTGCGAGACCTCAACATTGTGTTCGCGTGCGATATCGACAGCTCGTGCACCAGAGCGAAGCAAGGCTTGGATTTCACGAGGACGCAAGGGCTTATCTTCGGTAATCGCCTCGATCCGCGGACGATCGCGACGGACGGCACCTCGCAGTTCGTCTGTGATCGGGGTGGTGTAACGACGGCCTTCACTATCTGTGAATACCAGTGTTTCTTCGTCAGCACCTACTCCGAGAAGATCAAGATCGATCATCGCTTTTCCTCCTTGCTTCGTGGTCAAATTTTCTCAAAGATGGCGTTAAAATCCTTGATTGCCGGGGCGCGTGTCCTTTTCAGTAGCGCGTAAACTTTCAACGTGTTACCCTGCAGCGCAGCGAATGTGTTACGCGGGAGCGCGATACATGATGAGAAAAAGGGAGGACAAGATGGCCACCGATTACGATGCACCTCGTAAGAATGACGACGATGTTGCTGAAGACTCCATTGAGGAGCTGAAGTCGCGTCGCAATGATTCTGGTTCGGCGAATGTCGACGAGGATGAAAATGAGGCCGCAGAGAATTTTGAGCTCCCCGGTGCAGATCTTTCGAAGGAAGAACTGACGGTTCACGTTGTCCCCAAGCAGGATGACGAATTCACCTGCTCGATGTGCTTCTTGGTCCATCACGCTTCTCAGCTTGCCTACGTCGATGACAATGGACAGCCCGTCTGCACTGAGTGTGCTGGCTGAGCGTGAGATAATTCAGTTATGTTCGGACGTTCACGCAAGGAAGACACTGTTCAAGAAGAGGTAGAAGAGGAAGTACGCCCCCAGCTCTACGACGAGTCAGAACTGTGGCAGATCCCCGGCCCCCGCGAAGAATACGAAGTTGATACCTCGGTCGATTATGTTGACCTAGGTTCACTGCGCATTCCTGCCGTACCTGGAATGCAGATTCGTGCACAAGCTGGCGAAGATGGTCAAAGCATCATTCGAATTATGTTGGTGCTCGCTTCTTCGGGGCTCCAGTTCTCTATTGCCGCTGCGCCGCGTTCGGGTGGAACCTGGGATGAACTTCGTCCGCAGATTCGCGCCGCCTATGAAGAGGGCGGTAGTACTGTTCGTGAAAAGCACACTCGCTATGGTGATGAGCTTGAAGTTGATGAGGCAGTGACGCTTCCCGATGGGAAGAAGGGCACCACGCGGACCCGAATTATCGGACGTGAGGGTGACCGTTGGTTCGCGCGAATCGACATGGTCGGTCCTGCAGCATTGGGCGGTCAAGAAGCTGATGACTTCGAGGAACTCATCGACCGCGTTGTTGTCGTCCGCGGCGACGAACCTCGACCGCGACTGGATCTATTGCCACTTCATCTTCCCGATCAAAGCGCAACACGAGTTCCCAATGTTTAAGAAACTCATCGATCGCGCAGTGAAAAGGCTTTCACTGAGTCGTGAAGACATCGACGCCAACGATGAGAAACAGAGCCGGGAAGAACGCGGGCGTTTAGCCGTTGCCGACGTTCAGGATCGTCAAAAAGCGGTTCTCTTTGGGACGATTCAATCGGTCACCTACTATCCGGAAATTATTCGTCCGCTGATTGATGCCACTCTCTTTGACGGAACGGGGACAATTGTGCTTCGCTGGCCGGGACGCAGTGATATCCCCGGTATGCATGCGGGAGTTCACCTCGAAGTCGAGGGAACAATTGGTGTCAGTAATGGGGTAAAAGTGATGACGAACCCGCTCTACCGTCTGATTGCAGAGGACAATGTCGAATAACCGATACGCGTGGCTTTCCCAAGATGAGTTTTCGGCCTCCGACGTTCTTGGGGGAGCGCGAGGTATTGCCGAGGCCGTGGTTCCCGGCCTCGTATTCTTAGGCTGTTACCTAGTCAGTGGTGCGCTGCTGTCCTCCGCGATCGCATCGGCATTGTGCTCAGTGCTATTTGCAATCATCCGTCTCATTCAGCGCCAGTCGATTGTCCAATCTCTATCAGGACTGCTTGGGGTTGGGATTGCTTTGGTATGGGCACTGGTTTCGGGGAAGGGAATTAACTTCTTCACCTGGGGCCTTGTGACAAACGCAGCATGGGCATTGGTCTTACTGGTCAGCTTGGTTATTGGGTGGCCGCTAGTTTCGGTACTTTTTGGACTCTTAACCGGGCGTTCCATTCGTTGGGTGAAAGAGCCGGAGTCGCGCGATCTCGCAGCTAAATGCGTGTGGCTGACCTTGGCATGGTCTGCAGTCTTCATCATCCGCCTGGCTGTTCAGGTACCCCTGTGGCTGAGTGAACAAGTCGCATGGCTTTCAGCAATGAAGATCGCGCTGGGAATCCCGCTTTTTATTCCTGTTGCCTGGCTGACCTGGTGGCTCTTGAAGGATGATTTCCGCCTGCATCATGCGCGTTCCGATTCTGCGCAGGATTCTGAAAAAGACTAGCCCTCTATCTAGGCCTCGGTTTCCACTTCCTGTGTCAGCATGCGGTTCAATGCGGTGAGAACCTGACCTCCGCGATCTGAAATCAACAGGACGAGTTCATCCCCAGCCTGATAGGAATCATCCGCCTGAGGTGCAAAAGGTGCACCATCGCGTAAGAGCGCACTCAAGACAACACGAGGTGGGAATGCGACATCGCCAATGCTCCTGCCAATGATTGGGGAGTTGTCCGGCAAGACGAAGGCGTACATCGCTGCCTGTGCAGAATGGAAGGCGAAGAGCTTCACCGGGGTTCCGACAGAGATCGCTTCCTCGACCAAAGCAGTCATGATTCGCGGAGTCGAAACTGGAACGTCCACGCCCCAGGAGGCGTCAAACAGCCATTCGTTCTTTGGATTGTTTTGGCGTGCAACAACACGTGGGACAGCGAACTCGGTCTTTGCAAGAAGCGAAATGACCAAATTTGCTTTGTCGTCACCGGTTGCTGCCAAGACGACATCGGCATCACGCACGCCCGCTTCCGAAAGCGCTTCGGGCGAGCACGCATCGGCAAGAATCCATTCGGCGTCAGCTACTGAAGCGACACGCAGCTGGTCGGGTTTCTTATCGATTAAGGTCACGTCGTGACCGTGATCGAGTAGTTCAAGAGCAACCGAACGTCCCACGGAACCGGCGCCGGCGATAACAATCTTCATCTCTTAGTCCTCAAGGCGTGGTGCGCGTGTCAAGATGTCACGCAGGGGGAGTGGGTCTTCACCAGAGATTGCGAAATACAACTGGTCATGTTCCTGAATAACCAACTCTGGACGGGCGGGAAGAATTGTTCCTAGGCGGGAGACGAAGGCAATCCGCTCACCCGTCAAGTTCTCGACTGTCGGGAAAGAAAGTCCGTACCAATCAGCGATTGGAGTGGCGGTGACCAAAGAAACCAGTCCGGAGGGATGCGTCCATGTCACTGCGGCATCAGGCGGCATCAGGCGGCGAAGCACCGATTCCGTCGTTCGTTTGACTGTAGCAACTGTGGGAATTCCCAGACGTTCGTATACAAAGGCTCGTTCGGGGTCATAGATTCGAGCAACAACACGCTCGACATGGAAAGTCTCGCGTGCGACACGGGCGGCAATAATGTTCGAATTATCGCCATTTGATACCGCAGCAAAGGCGTAGGCATCTTTAATTCCCGCTTGTTTTAAGGCATCGCGATCCATGCCAAGTCCAGTGACTCGGCGGCCCGAAAAATCCTGAGGAAGGCGTTGAAAAGCCTTGGAATCAGAGTCAATGACTGCGACGGAGTGGCCTTGCGCATCCAAAATAGTGGCAAGACTGGCGCCGACTCGGCCGCATCCCATAATCACAAAGTGCACACTCCAACGCTACTCGCACAAAGCGGTCATGGCATCTGTTTGACTCAAAAGTTGCTCTGTACGCGTCCAAAAGTGACGCTCTGTCATCCAGAGGATACGCTTAAGAGGTGTCATCATTCGTTGAGTCCGCAAAACGCGTTTTAATCGGACGTCCTATTCGTTCCAAGGCGGCGGCCCGTCAACTTCTCCCAAAGAGGCTTGCTCTTCCGATCTATGCTTCTGATGCGCTTTCGTCTGTTGCCTACGCACCGGATGAAATTCTCCTCACACTTGCATTGGCAGGCTCTCTTGCTCTCATTAAGTCGGTGTGGGTCGGTGTAGTTGTCGCCTGCGTTTTGGCTGTCGTTGTTCTGTCTTATCGGCAAACCGTTCATGCCTACCCTTCAGGCGGCGGGGACTACGAGGTCGTCACGACGAATCTTGGTCCCAGCTGGGGACTACTCGTGGCCTCGGCACTTCTTGTCGACTATGTATTGACTGTAGCGGTGTCAATCTCTTCCGGCGCAAACTACCTGACCACGATCTTCCCGGGTCTGCGTGGTTCAGAAGTTCCCATTGCGGTTGGACTAATTATTTTCCTTACTTTGGTCAACCTGCGAGGAACGCGAGAAGCGGGGACAGCATTTGCGATCCCAACCTATGCCTACATGATAGCTATTGCAGTGATGATCATTGTTGGCTTCGTCCGTCTGTTCATGGGGAATCTTCCCATGGCGGATAGCGCTGCTTATGACATCCATGCAGCAAGTTCTCACCTTGATGGGCTGACCGGTTTGGGTGGGGTTTTCTTGCTCATGCGTGCTTTCTCTTCTGGCTGCGCGGCCTTAACGGGGGTTGAAGCCATTTCAAACGGCGTCCCGAACTTTAAGCGTCCTAAGTCGCGCAACGCAGGAATTACCCTGCTGATGCTCGGAGGTATCGCCGCTTCGATGATGATCTCCATCCTCGTATTAGCGCGTTATACGGGGCTGCAGATGGTTGACGATACCTCGATGGTTTATCTCCACGGTAGCGCCCAACCTGATGTGCACTTCGCTCCGGTGATCAGCCAATTGGCCTCGACGATTTTTGGCGACGGCTCGCTTCTCTTCATTTTCGTGACCGCAGTGACGGGCTTTATTTTGATCCTTGCGGCAAACACCGCTTTCAACGGCTTCCCAACCCTGGCCTCGGTTCTCTCGCGTGACTCCTTCCTGCCTCGTCAGCTTTACAAGCGTGGTGATCGCCTGTCGTACTCCAATGGCATCATGGCCCTCGCTGTGGGCGCCTCGGCATTGGTGATTCTTTTCGATGCAAGCGTCACCCGATTGATCCAGCTCTATGTAGTCGGTGTTTTCGTTTCGTTTACGCTTTCCCAACTGGGAATGATCCGCCACTGGAATAAACGCCTGCGCCTTCCACAAAATGGCAGTGAACGCAGCAAGGTGCTTCGCTCGCGTTCTGTGAACATCATCGGCTTTATGATGACCGGATTCGTTCTTGCTGTCGTTCTGGTCACGAAATTTACTCACGGTGCTTGGATCACCGTTTTGCTTATCGCTCTGGTCTTCACCATCCAGCGTTTAATTCGCCGCCACTATGACACCATTCGTGGCCAGCTGCGGGTAGAGGATTGGCATACGCGGCGTGCGCTGCCTTCACGTGTTCGCGCTTTGGTTTTGGTCTCGAATTTATCGAAGCCTTCAATGCGTGCCATTGCGACGGCACGCGCGCAGGCTCCCATCAATTTGGAAATTGTTTCAGTCGTCTCGGACCTCGAGGAAGAAAAGCATATTCGTCGCGAATGGAAGGAATCAGGTCTTCCTGTTCCTTTGACGCTCGTCGCCTCACCATTTAGGGACATCACACAAATCGTCATTTCTTATGTACGTTCAAGGCGTCAGCGGTCGCCAGAAGAAATGCTGGTTGTGTATATTCCAGAGTTCTTGGTTCGACACTGGTGGGAGAACATTCTCCATAACCAGATGGCGTTGCGGTTATCTCGATCTCTTCTACGAATCCCCGGCGTTGTTCTTACCATCGTCCCCTGGAAGCTTGGCGAAGACATCCAGGTCGATGGAACCCAGAGTGTCAATGATCCATTCAAGCGCCAGTGAGGAGAGGTCTACATATGAGCGATTCTGGTGAACTCATCGAGCTCACGATTGGTGCGCCTGCGCATGGTGGTGCCTGCGTCGCACGCGATGATTCCGGACGTGTGGTTTTTGTTCGATTTGCCCTTCCAGGTGAGAAGGTGCGTGCACGTGTCATCGATTCACATAAGCGTATGTTGTGGGCCGAGGCCGTTGAGATTCTTGAGCCCAGCCCTGATCGAATTCCCAGCGTGTGGCCAGCAGCTGGCCCCGGTGGCGTAGGTGGGGGAGAACTCTCCTTCGTCACTCCCGAAGGCGGACGTCACTGGAAAACCGATGTTCTAGAAGACCAATTGCGGCGTATTGGCCGTGAGCGTGTAGCCGAGCAGGTCGAGGCCATTGGGGGAGTGAGCGTTCAGCCGGCACCCGGTGATGAGAACCGTGAAGAACTTCTGGGACGACGCACGCGTATCGAATGCGTCGTGAATAAAGCTGGCCGACTTGGTATGCGCCGCTATCGCTCGCATGAGATCCAGGTACTGGAGTCTATGCCTTTAGCTGCCGAGGAGATCAATAAACTCGATGTCTGGGAGGGGAATAAGGTTTTTTCTCACCTTCCCGAGGGCTCGCGCGTCCGTTTGATTGCTGCTCCCGGTCAGCCGGCACTGATTTGCACGGATGAGGGCTGCTGGGATGCCCAAGGAGATGCGTGGAAGGGACCCGTAACGTGGACAGTTTCCCGCGAAAATGGAGCGGATCAGTATCGCGTTCGGCCTCAAGGTTTTTGGCAAACGCATCGTCGTGGAGCCGAAGTTTTAGCCCGAAACGTTGAGGATATCGTCGCCTGGCTCGGTGCTTCCCGGATGATGGAGCTTTACTCGGGGGCAGGACTCTTTTCGCTGCCGTTGTCGCGCCTTGTGGGCAGCGCTGGGCGCTTGGTTACCCTTGAAGTTGACGAGGCCGCCGTTGCCGACGCCGTGGCAAACGTTGGTAGTGACGTGCTTGACGCTTTCGTTGGCGACTGCGATGCACCTGCAGTGCGCGAACTCAATAGCGAATTGGGGGGTGCGGAGATTATCATCGCTGATCCTCCAAGATCCGGAGCTGGCAAAGAAGTCTGTCATGCGATGGCCAGTACCGGGGCAGAGCACATTCTGCTTGTGTCCTGTGATCCTGCCGCAGCTTCACGTGACCTGCATGATCTTCTTGAGGAGGACTACAGGATCGCCGATATGCGTGCCTGGGATCTCTTCCCCTACACGCACCACTTTGAAGTGATGACGTTACTGGAGAGGATCTAGAGTTCGTCGCTGGACTTAGGTTGAGGAAATAAGCCCATTAGTTGGATGCAGTTGGGGGCAGGCCCAGAGCCTGCCCCCCCAACTGCATCCAACTCGTCTACTAGGATGAGTTTTAGAGGTTTTCGATCTCGAGGTTCACGGGTACCTTTGCGTTGAGCTTCCAAACTTGCGAGTAGAAGCTGAGTTCGCTTTCCCACGAATCCTTAATATGCGCTGCTGAACGGAATCCGTGGCCTTCACCGGAGTAGAGACGCATAGCCACGGGACGGCCGCTGTCACGGAGGGCCTTGAACATGGACTCTGCTTGCGAGGGAGGAACGACCTTATCTTCTGTACCCTGCAGCAATAGAAGTGGTGCGTGGATCTGATCGACCTTGTTGATCGGAGACCGCTCGGCCCACACGGGATCAGAAAGATCATCCGATCCAATAAGGAATTTATCGTAGTGCGACTCGAACTTGTGAGTGGTTGCTTCGAGCAACTTGAGGTCACCAATACCGAAGAGCGAAGTACCAGCGGTGAAAACATCGCTGTCAGCAAGAGCTAACAAAACCGTATAACCACCTGAGGAGCGACCTCTGATCGCGATGCGCTGAGGATCAGCTAGTCCTTGGGAAACCAAGTATTGTGCACCTTCGGCACAATCTTGCACGTCAAGGACACCCCAGTGCCCATTCAGACGTTGACGGTACTTCCGTCCGTAGCCAGTGGAGCCGCGGTAATTGACATCAAGAAAGGCAAATCCACGGGAGGTCCAGTATTGCACAGCGATTGATAGCCCCGGACGAGCAGAGGATGTCGGACCTCCGTGAACATTGACGAGGAGCGGAGGAAGGGAACCCTCAGGAGCAGTGAACTCGGGGTTCTTCGGTGCGTAGTAGAAACCGTGGACAGTCTCTCCGTCGCTACTGGTCCATGAAACTGCTTGAGCGACAGAAATCAGATCTTCGCTCAGGTGCTCTTGAGAAGAAGATCGGAGTACTCGAGATGCCCCACCAGAGACCTCAACGATTGCGGGTTCGTGGGTTGCGCAATCCGCAAGGGTCACTACACGGCCTTCGTAGCAGGCAACATTTCCGGTTGGCCACCACGGGGTACGCCACTCTTCGCACATACCGTTATCCAAGCGAACAGTGCCCAGATGCCACGTCCCGTTTTCTGCCCATGAGCAAATGAGGTTTTCGTAGTCGAAGTTATCGTAGGAATGAAGGCCAAGCTGCCAGTGAGGATGCGAGAATGCACGTGCACTGGGATGCAAGGGGCGTGTGCGAAGACGCGTCATCCAGGCGAATTGATCTTCGTCATCATTCCACTGGAACCCCTCTGTGCGATAGAGATTCGCCCAACCGGAGGAGTCATCGACGTGGATTAGATCCCCATTTAGGGTCCAACGTGGTTCATAAACGCAGACTTCTGGCTTATCAACCAAAATCAACGAGGCTGCGATCTTGCCCTCAAAATCCAGTGAGCCAACGTGGAGGGCGGAGCGTGTCCATGCCATGTTGGGGTGGTTCCATGAGAGCCATGCGAGTTTGGTTCCATCGGGACTCAAGGTCGGCGATGAGACGAAGTCAGATCCACCAAAAATCGGGATGATTTCGAAAGCATTGCGCGCTGCGCGTCCATCCAGGGGAATTGCGACAAGCGAATTAACTGGTTCACCGGGATTCGAATGATCTTCTGCGACCGCATAAACCAAACCGCGAACGTCGGCGATTTCGAAGTCGCCGTAGCGAACTTTACCCAAAGGAGTGAGCGGGACCAACTGGCGCCTCGGATCGCGGGTGTTAAAGGCGTAGACACGACCGTCGAAGCCATCAGAAAAGACGATGAAGCCGTCAGAAACTGCGTATGCTCGTCCGCCATATTCATGGACACGGGTGCGGACGTCAGGCAGACGGATACCATCAATGAGCGGAAGAACTTCAGAGATTTGCCCCATAGAATCCGCGCGCAGAAGAGTATTTCGACCGTTATCGCGGGGGTTACCTTCAACCCAGTAGGTATCGGTTTCGTCGACGCGAACCTGTGACAGCTGCACTGATGTCTGAGTGTAGGAATCGGCTTCGACCGGAGAGTCCCACTGTCCATACGGACGTTGCACGCTCATCGTGTCTCCTTCTCTATACGTCAAGTCGTCGCTCCTTCATTCTAATTCCTGCATTGATAACGTGCTTTGAAGTCCGATTGCACTACTTAGCGCGCATCATTCGGCTCATCAGTCACCATGACACTAGAATCTTGTCCATGACCCATGCCCAAAATCAGACCTCTTTATTGAGTACGATTTCTTCGCCCAGTGACCTGAGGCGTGTCCCAGCGGCAGAATTGGACGATTTAGCGGCACAGATCCGTGCGAAGCTCATCGAAGATGTCTCAAAGACAGGCGGGCACCTTGGGCCAAATTTGGGCGTTGTTGAATTGACTATCGCTCTTCACCGCGTTTTTCGTTCACCTGCAGACACGATCGTCTTCGATACTGGTCATCAGACTTACGTTCACAAATTGCTTACGGGACGCCAAGACTTTTCGAAGCTTCGACAAGAAGGTGGCCTCTCGGGATATCCCAGTCGCGAAGAATCCGTCCACGATGTTCTTGAAAGCTCGCACGCATCTTCATCTCTGTCGTGGGTTGATGGTATTTCCCGCGAAAAATCTCGACGCGGTGATCCGACATGGACGATCGGCATTATTGGCGATGGCGCACTGACAGGTGGAATGGCTTGGGAAGCGTTAAACAATATTGCTTCCGATCACAAGCGACGTGCAATCATCATCGTCAACGACAATGGGCGCTCCTATGCGCCAACTATTGGTGCCGTAGCTCGTCATCTTGATCTTCTACGTTCTTCTCGAAATTACGAAAAGGCGCTGTCGTGGGGTAAGCGGACTCTGATGAATTTTGGGGAACCTGGACGCGCAACCTACGGAGCTCTTCACGGCCTCAAAAGCGGTATTAAAGACGCGCTCATTCCGCAGGCGATGTTTGAGGACCTCGGACTGAAGTACCTCGGACCTGTGAACGGTCACGACATTGCAGCGATGGAAGAGATCTTCAATCGCGCACGAGCCTTGCACGAGCCCGTCCTGATCCATGTCATGACGCAGAAGGGACGTGGCTACACCCCTGCGGAAGAAGACATTGCAGATCGATTCCATGCAGTGGGGAAGATCCATCCTGAAACTGGACTTCCTATCGCGCCTGCACGTTTTGCGTGGACCAGTGTGTTCGCCGACGAAATTCGTCAGATCGCGCATGAACGCGAAGATATTGTGGGCCTAACAGCTGCAATGATGCTGCCTGTCGGCCTCGGCCCTTTCAAGGACGACTTTCCTTCACGCGTAGTTGATGTGGGGATTGCAGAACAGCATGCGGTTGCCGCCGCCGCTGGAATGGCTTTCGCCGGGGCACACCCGGTTTTTGCGGTGTACGCGACCTTCCTGAATCGAGCATTTGACCAAATCCTTATGGATGTTGGGCTTCACCACTGCGGCGTGACCTTTGTTCTTGATCGAGCTGGAATTACTGGTGATGACGGGGCATCCCACAACGGAATGTGGGATATTTCGATGCTAAATTCCGTTCCCGGCTTGCGTCTTGCTGCCCCGCGTGACGAGGCGACGCTACGCGAAGAATTGCGCGAAGCCGTAGCGGTAGATGATGGGCCGACAGTCCTTCGTTATCCGAAGGGTGCCTTAACTGATCCTATTGTTCAGCTTCGGCGTGTAGGTGGCTGCGATGTCCTCAAAGACTGGGATGAGGGCGCTGAAGTCTCAAGGGTTTGCATCGTTGCCTTGGGCTCGATGGTCCCAGCTGCCATGGAAGCAGCTGCTCTTCTTGAGAATGATGGCTTGGCGAGCGTACGCGTGGTTGATCCCCGCTGGGCTCTTCCAGTTCCCGAGGCCTTGGTTGGTCTGGTCGAAGGCGCTGAGCTTGTGCTCAGCGTCGAGGATGGCTTAGTTGATGGCGGATTTGGGTGGTCGCTGCGTGATCTGCTTTCTTCGAATGTATCAACGCGTTCGATACCAGTCGTCACCGCAGGTATTCCAAAGGAATTTCTTCAACAGGCTAGCCGAGCGAGTATTGTGACGGCCCTTGGTCTTGATGCACAGGGTCTCAGTGAAAGAATCCGTCACGCTTTAGCGGGAGAGTAGATCGGTCAGGGCGCTCGCCATCAACGAGATCTGCCAGGGGCGTGCACCCTGTGCGGTGAGGAATTCATCGACAGGCATACCCAATCCCTGTTGGGTGTGTTCCCAAGCCAAAGCGCGCTGAACCCGTGGTTCAAGGACAATTTCTGGACTAATTTCTAGGGTTTCGGCTTGCTTAGCAACGGCCTCGCGAACCTCAAGAAGAAGCTCGTGTGCTTCGGCATGAATACGTTGCCAATGCCTGACGCTAGGAGTATGTCCGTCGTCTTCCGTTCGATGTCGGGGTGGAAGTTGGTTTTCTGGAAGGGCTAGTGCGCGAGTGACTGCATCAAGGAAATGCTGCGCGTAACGTCGCGCCTGAGGTGAACGGAATTCGGCAATCGAAAGAAGATTGTGACGTGTCCTTGGCGGACGTTGAGCGGCATGGATGATTCCGCTGTTTCGCACCAAGCGCCCGGGAGCCAGGTCAATTTCGCGCGCAATCGCATCGCGCTCGATCCAAAGCTCGCGCGCAATTGCGAGAGCTCGTTTGGACGTTAACTTCCCAATGCCGGAAATCGAACGCCAACGATCTTTTTTCGGTAAAGGAGGTGCGGCCTCGGCAATGTGTGAAAACTCCTGCTGCGCCCACGAGGTGCGGCCAAGGTCATCCAAGCGCTCTTCAAGGGAGTCTTTAAGAGCAGTCAGGAGCTCAACATCAAGAACCGCGTATCGCAGCCAATCCTTCGGAAGAGGGCGCACCGACCAATTTGAGGCCTGATGATCTTTCACGAGTGTCAGTCCCAAGACTTGCTCACAAACTGCGGAGAGTCCGAAGTGAGTCATTCCCAGCAAGCGTGATGCGACTTGTGTATCGAATAGTGCTGGAATTTCCAGGCCAAGCTCACGCAGGTTTGGGAGGTCCTGAGAAGCGTCGTGCAGAATCCATGTCGAGTTCATGCTTGCTTGAAGGCACTCAAGGTGGGGGAGAGCGGCAGTGTCAATCAAGAATGAGCCGACGTCCTCGCGTCGCAGCTGGAGGAGATAGGGGGAAGAACCGTAGCGAAAACCTTGAGCCCGTTCAACGTCCACTGCAACAGGAAAGGAAGATGCGGAGAGGTCCTCAGCGGCCTGATCCAAGGCGCTTTGAGTGTCGATAATTTCTGGGATTCCATCGCGAGGGAAAGCGATGAGCTCGGGGTCCTCGCTGTCTCCCACGGCGATGCCGTAGGGATTTTCAATGAGCACGTTCTATGCCCTCTCGAGGAATCGTTGATTTTCAACACCGGCGATACGACACATGAGGTCTTGCCACGCCAGAAGGTGCTCGCCAATCCAGGGGGTATTTGGCGTGAGCGAAACGCGAATCTCAACAGCGAGTGTCGACCCCATGAGGATCAGACCTCCAAAAGATTCGCTCACTTCTTTGCTCACAGTGCCCGTAAGATCATGGAAACCAGCGCCGCGCTCTTCGAGACAGTCGTGAGTCCAGTTCCACAGTGCTTCAGAAAGCAGGGGATCGGAGCTCATGTCGGCATCAATTTGTGCGCGGAGCTGTGCGACAAGTCGGAAAGGCCCGTTCCAGCCCATTTGTCCGTTGGGATCGTGGAGGATCACAAAACGGCCGAAAGCAAGGGCTTCGTCGTGGGCGGTTTGTGTCGTGCGAAGTGCGAGTGCAGCGGTGAAAGGAGCAAGTGCGCGCGGTGCGGGAACTTCCTCAATTTCGACGTGAGGATGAACAGCACTACGTAATGACATGAGTGCTGTTCGGAAATCCTCGGGTGGTGCCACTTCGATCACGTTCTCGACTTTATGAGTCCGTCTGATCAGGCAGTGTAAGGCGCGCCGCCGTGCGCTGAAAAAATCAGGTGTGAGCGGGGACACGCCGTCTTGATTTGTGTTCCAGGTGCAAACCCTGTTAGCCTTTCATCCGTTGCGAAACCGTTCCGGCGGTTTGATAACGCGGATGTGGCTCAGTTGGTAGAGCATCACCTTGCCAAGGTGAGGGTCGCGGGTTCGAGTCCCGTCATCCGCTCGGGCGATTGGCGCAGTGGTAGCGCGCTTCCCTGACACGGAAGAGGTCACTGGTTCGAACCCAGTATCGCCCACTGTCGTTATCTAACGACGGACAAGGCCCCAGTCCGATAGGGACTGAGTGCGGATGTGGCTCAGTTGGTAGAGCATCACCTTGCCAAGGTGAGGGTCGCGGGTTCGAGTCCCGTCATCCGCTCTAACCTTCCGAAAATCCTTGAGGTTGAGGTTGGATAGGGTGGGTTGGCCGAGAGGCGAGGCAGCGGCCTGCAAAGCCGTATACACCGGTTCGAATCCGGTACCCACCTCGGGCGATTGGCGCAGGGGTAGCGCGCTTCCTTCACACGGAAGAGGTCACTGGTTCGATCCCAGTATCGCCCACGGAAATTTTATAACGCTCTGGCGAATGTCGATTTGTGACTGGTGTCCATGCGTGTTAAAGTTTCCAAGCCGCAAAGCTTTGGCTTTGTGAGTCACCTGCGCGGGTGGCGGAATAGGCAGACGCGCTAGCTTGAGGTGCTAGTCCTCGTATTAGAGGGTGGGGGTTCAAGTCCCCCTCCGCGCACAGCTCCCGGGGATCTTCGGATCCCCGGGATTTTTCTTTGCACTGGTAAGTCCTCAATACGCAACGTAACCTGTGCATAGGCGAACGTGCTCTTATCCCCGAGGAGAGACTTCATGCATGTTGACGTATGGGCAGACTTTGCATGCCCTTGGTGTTACCTCGGTATCCATCATCTGCGTGATGCTCTCACGCGTTTCGAACATCGCGATCAGGTCGAGGTTCGTTTCCACTCCTATTTGCTTGATCCTGAGCAGTCTGCTGTCCTTGAAATGTCCCAGGCAGATTTCCTGGTCCACACGCATCCAGGCATGAGTCAAGAGGAAGCTGCTGATGCTCTCATTCACGTCGGTGAGCTCGCTCGTGCCGATGGAATTTCTCTAGATTTTGATTCCTTGATCGTTGCGCCGACCTCGTTCGCGCATAAAGCGATGGCGGCTGCGCGAGAAATGGACGAAAAATCCGGAGTGACGAGCGGGGCAGGGACGTATCAATTTGCATATGCCGAAGCCTTGTTCCGTGCTCGTTTTGAGATCGGTTTGAATCTAGCGGACCCGGATGTACTGATTGGCTGTGCACAGGATGTACGGATTCCCGAAATGCTGGTTGTTGACGCTCTGAGCGACCCTGTCGCCTCGTCTGAAGTTTTCTCGGACTACCAGATCGCTGTACAGATGGGAATTGACACTATTCCGACCTATCTCTTCGACCGGAGTCTTGTTGTCCAGGGATTGCACGATACCGAAGCGATGAGGCGAATTCTGGAAACTGCGTGGGAACAGGGCCACCCGAATGCATCAACACAGGAGGAAACACACTGATGGAACCCTTTGACGTTCACGGTCAAAATATTGTCTTAGTCCCGCTGTCTGCAAACGATGCGGCGGACCTTACTGACGCATTGCAGGATCCAGTTTTTCACGAAACAACGTCGATTCCCTATCCCTACACTCTGTCGATGGCTGAAGAGAATCTTGCAAAGGTGCCTTCGAAGTGGGAGCAGGGAAGTGCTGATTGGGCGATTCGCAGCGCCCATGATGGACGTTTCCTTGGGCGCATCGAGCTCATTCGTAATACTCATTTTTCTGACCGTTATGAAGTCTCGTACTTTGTTCGCCATGACGAGTGGGGAGAGGGCGTTGCAACAGAGGCTGTGTCCCTTGCTCTAGATACGGCATTTGAGAAATTTGGCGCTTCTCGAGTTGAGTGGGCGGCGTACGTAGGAAATTGGGGATCCTGGAAGGCCGCGTGGAAGAACGGTTTCCGCAAGGAAGGCATTGCGCGCCTTCCCGGCTACGAGGCCTGGGTAGGAGGCATCCTTGCCACTGACCCGCGCACGCCTGCAAGTCCGTGGGATGGACCTAACGCCGGCGCGCCAGAAGTCTTGGATTCATCTCGCCCACAAGCTCTTGTCCAGCAGTTTCACGCAACTTACTTCATGCCCGACCGTGTTCGTGATCATCAAGAGCCAACTCTTGACTATGAGCGTCTCCACATGCGCGTGAGCTTGATCCGTGAAGAGTTCGCTGAACTGCTCGGGGCCTTGTATGGAAAGGAAGCGCGTGCAATCGTTGAAGAAGCGACACAACGTGCGATGGAAGCAGATGACGGAACGCGAGACATCATCGAAACAGCTGATGCTTTAGGCGATCTGGTCTACGTCATCTATGGCATGGCCCTGGAATCTGGAATCGATTTGAATCGTGTCCTTGCGGAAATTCAGGCGTCTAATCTGTCGAAGCTTATGCCCGACGGCAGCGTGAAACTCCGTGAGGATGGCAAGGTATTGAAGGGGCCAAACTTCTTCACACCGAATATTGCTCGAGCCCTTGGTCAGGAATAACACACTTTTTGCACTCGTTGCTTCCTGTGTTTTCAGGGACAATGGGTGGTAACCAACGAGAGAAGGAGAGCACTGTGGCCCGAGTCGTCGTTGTCGGTGGCGGGTACGGTGGTGTCACCGTCGCCAAGGGACTTGATCCTCTTGCCGAAGTCATTCTGGTCGAGCAAAAAGATCAGTTTGTTCACCATGCTGCGGCTCTGCGTGCCGCAGTCGATGAGGCATGGCAGCATTCAATTTTCATGCCCTATTCGAATCTTCTGAGCAATGGGCGGGTCATTCACGGAACGGTTTCTCAGGTTGAAGGGACTCGGGTTCATATCTTCGGTCAGGACCCGATCGATGCCGACTACGTTGTTCTGGCAACAGGTTCAACCTATCCATTCCCAGCAAAGTACTCGGCTTCGCGTTCTGATGTTGCCAAGGCGCGCCTGAAGCAGTTGCATTCCTACCTTCATGGTGCTCGCTCCGTGCTCTTGGTAGGTGCCGGAACTGTCGGTATTGAATTTGCAGGGGAACTGCGCAATGCCTTCCCGGACCTGGAAATTACCTTGGTTGAAAAGCAATCTGAGCTTCTCCCGACTCAGGGTTTTGCTGATGAGTTGCGCGATCAGGTTCGCGAGCAACTGAAGGAGCTCAATATCCGCCTCATTGAAGGCTCGGAGCTTGCATACCTTCCGCCATTCAATGTTGGTGAGCTTGGCCGTTTCGTCGTTGAAACGAAGGACGGTCATCGTATCGAAGCTGATATGTGGTTCCAGTGCTATGGTGCCCGTCCGAATACCGGTTATGTTGCAGGTACCGAGCTGCAGTCTGCAGTTCGCCCAGACGGCGCTCTTAAGGTAGAACCAACGCTTCAAGTCGTAGGCCAAACCAATATTTACGCGATCGGCGACGTTACGGATGTTCGCGAATCAAAGCGTGCTGATGCCGCTCGAGCACAGGCGCGCATCGTGATCTCGAATATCTCTTCACAGCTGTCCGGTAAAGAACCGCAGGCAACCTACAACCCCAGTGACGAATGGGTGATCTTGCCGCTGGGACCTGAGCACGGCGTATCCCAACTTCTCGATTCACAGGGTAATTCGCGTATTTTAGGCCCCGATCAAACAGCGGAGATTAAGGGCGCTGATCTGATGGTTTCGGTTATTAGGTCCCAGCTGAACTTGCCGTAGACATCGTGTAGGATGTGTGACTATGACCACGAAACCTCGTCTTGTCCTAGATCAGCTGATTGCCGCTTTCGAGAATCACTACGAGGTGGCTTCCTCTGATCAAGTCGATGAACAGGCACTTATCGATGCCGAAGAAGCTCTCCGTGATGCCTTCTTCACCTACGATGACGTGCTTTTCACGCAGTTCGAAGTCGAGCTTCCTTTCGACCTCATTGTTTCTGATGAGGAAGACGAGGATGAAGATTTTGACGACGACGAAGACGATGAAGAAGTCGACGATGACGATGAATTTGTCGACGTTGATGAGGATGAAGACGAAGACTAGTCGGTCAAGTTGTCTTTAAGGTGTGCGGGCAGTCGCAACTGCCCGCACACCTTTATTTAATGCCCGCTTCTATCTAGCACTCACTTCACTTAATACCTGGCGAATCGGAAGTGGAAGGTCAATGCGTCCATTGAGTATCTGCTCGAGTTGTACCAGGTTTTGAGGCCCGATGATTGCGCTTGTCACTCCCGGTGTGCCCTCTACCCATGCCAAAGCAACGTCAGCGATCGAACATTCCAGCCCATGTGCCGCCTGAGATAACGCTTCGACAATCGGAAGACTGCTCTCCAGGTATGGCTCAACACTTGAACGCAGATGTGCGGATGCGGCTCGTGAATCAGGTGGTGTTGTATGGCGATATTTTCCTGTAAGGACGCCTCCGGCAAGCGGTGAATGTGCGAGGAATCCAAAGCCGTTGTCTCGTGCTCGCTCGAGCAGGGGAGAGGAGCATAAAAGCGAGTGTTCTTCTTCGACGGCGGCTAGAGGAAGTCGATCTGACTGTGCCCACATGAGTGCGCAATCCCAGGTGTCGCGGTGACTTAGCCCAAGGTAGTGCGCGCGTCCGCTGGAATAGGCCCATTCGAGCGCCGATAGAGTTTCCTCGAGCGGAATTCCTGTAGGGGACGGAGTTGCTAACCAGAGGTCAACGAAATCTGTTTCGAGAATCGCAAGTGTTGTATCTAGGCAGCGGAGCATATCTCCCCGAGAAGCAGAGAGCTCATTGGCTCCTTGAGAGAAACGCATTGCACCACGCAATGCAATCCTGACTCGGTGACGGCCAACGGCGCGTAAGGCCTCGGCAAGAACGCTGAGAGCGCGTCCGGAACCGTGGAGAGGGCTCACTTCTACGAGAGTCCCTCCAGCGTCAACAAAGGATTTGAGCATTGCGCATGCCTGATCTTCATCTGTGTCGCGTCCCCAAGTCAGTGTTCCCAAACCCAGACTGGACACAGAAAGTCCATGTGTTCCACATTGACGAATCTCCATAGAGATAAGCCTAGAACGCGCAGGCTATGACGGCATACACATGCCCATCTTTGGCTAGCCTCAGGCCAAGCGCCGTAGAGTTGGGGATATGAACTGGCTTGATGCAATCATCCTTGGACTTGTTCAGGGCCTGACGGAGTTCCTTCCCGTTTCGTCCTCCGCGCATATTCGCATTGTCGGTGAGCTTACGGGCTCAACCGATCCGGGTGCTGCTTTCACCGCAATCACACAAATCGGTACGGAGCTCGCGGTTGTCATCGTCTTCTGGAAGGACATTGTCCGCATCCTCAGCGCTTGGTTCCGATCTTTGCCACTTGGTGCAAAGGAAAATCGAGTACCCTCAAGTGATCCAGATGCGCGAATGGGTTGGATGATTATCGTCGGTTCCCTTCCGATTTGTATTTTGGGTCTTCTTTTCCAAGATGCGATTGATACGGGCTTGCGTAACCTGTGGATCACTTCGGCGATGCTGATCATTTTCGGCCTGCTTTTGGGATTTGTCGATCGCTATGCACCTCAAGAGCGCGATCTGAAATCGATGACGTGGAAGGATGCCCTTCTCTACGGCCTCGCGCAGGCAATGGCCCTGATCCCAGGTGTCTCTCGTTCAGGTGGAACGATTACCATGGGGCGTTTCTTGGGCTATACCCGTGAAGCCGCTGCCCGCTATTCCTTCCTTCTGGCAATGCCGGCTGTGTGGGCTTCAGGGCTCTACAAGGTGGCAAAGGTCTTGACCGGCAGTGAGACCATTGCTGTTGGCCCGACAATCGCTGCAACAATCATTGCCTTCGTGGTCGGCGTCGTTGTGATCTTGTGGTTCCTGAAGATTATTTCCACTCAGTCCTATGCACCTTTCGTTTGGTATCGAATCGCAATTGGTATTCTTGTAGCTCTTGGTCTGTTAAGCGGTCTGCTTTCCCCCTTGGGAACAATGCCCGCTGCGTGAATCTTGTGTGAAGGACTTACGAAAGTATGACTCTGCCTGAGGCAATTCTCTTCGATATGGATGGCACCATCGTCGATACCGAGCCCCTGTGGGAAGGCGCGGAAGGACAGGTGCTCGCCGAGATGGGGACACAGATGACCCCGCAGATGCGCCAAAAGATGTTGGGGTCTACTTTGCCGCGGATGGTGGCAATTTTGCGTTCATTTGCCCGCAATCCTCTTGACGAGGCCGTGGTTGCCGATCGTGTTGAGCAGGGAGTCATCGATCGCCTCGACGCGGGATTGCCCTGGAAAGTCGGTCTGGTTGAACTCCTTGCTTGGTGCCATGAGCACTCAATTCCGACAGCGGTCGTTACAGCGACACGACGGCGAGTGGCATCCAGGGTCCTGGAGCATGTACCCGCAAAACCCGGTTTTACGAATGCAATTTACGGTGATGACGTCTCGGAAGGAAAACCCTCACCAGAGGGGTACCTCAAGGCTGCTGAGCTTCTTGGAGTTGATATCCGTCGCTGCATGATTGTCGAGGATTCGCCGGTTGGTCTTGAAGCTGCTTCTGCCAGTGGCGGAGTGGCCGTCGCGATCAAGGGGGCGGCGCCCGAAGAGTTCGCCGCTGATTTTCCCTATATTCGCGAGCTTAGTGACCTCAGTGAAAGTGTCATTGAGTCGATTATGGAAGGGCAACGGCCGAACTTCGTTCGCGCTTACTGATCAGATTGCCGCGGACCCATTGCCAGTAAACGTTCCAGACCGCTGGTTGGGATCTCAGGTGTAGTCCCATCAAACAGCGGACACATCGAACGCACCCCACACCAATTGCACAGCGGGTTTCGTCGTGGGGCAAAATAGCCCTGCAAAGCGTCCCTTCTCATTGATTCCCAGGTCCGGGAAAGTTCTTCACTAAAGCGAGAAATATCAGCGGAATCAGGATCAAAGGTCAGTACCTTCTGAGAAGCGAGATAAACCAACTGTGTACGCCTCGGCAGTCGCTTTGTGAGAGAAAGCAAGAGGGCGTAAAAACGCATCTGAAATAATGCTTCCTCTTGAAAACGCGGGGAAGGAGCCTTCCCGGTCTTGTAGTCGATGACCCTCAGATCTCCGTTGGGTGCTTGGTCGACTCGGTCAATGTAACCAAGGAGATTCACTCCTTGCGAAGTTGTTGCCTCGACAAGGGCTTCGGTAGACAGCGGTTCAAGCGCTTGAGGATCTTCGATCGCAAAATAGTTAGTGATCATCGAATGCATTCGTTCGCGCCAGCGTTCGAAGTCCGTATGGTCTGAAAAAAGATTCATGACACTTGGGTCGCCAGCAAGAGTCTTTTCCCATTCGGTACGTAAAAGCTCGATAGCGAGTGTCTCATTGCGTTCTTCCCTTGGCATGGCATAGAGGTTTTCCAAGGTGGCGTGAACTGTTGTCCCAAGAAGTGTTGCTTGCGTTGGAGGTTCTTTAACGCGGTCGACGACATGCAGGCGAAACTGCAGTGGGCAGCGCTGGTACTCTTTGGTGCGGCTTGCAGAAAGTGCAGGTCGGCTTGGGAGTGAATTCCTCATACATCTACCGTAACCAGTTCCACCTTTTCGCGCGGGGTTTAAACAGGCAGTTCATCCATGTGCCGCGGTAGTGTAGAGGCGATGAGCACACATGAACATGAAGCCCAGGGCCTTGGCCAAGAACGACACCGTGGTCCTCTCCGAGAAGGGGAGCGTGTCCAAATCCGCGACCCGAAGGGGCGTTTGCACACCGTTATTTTGGTTTCTGGTGGTCGTTTTCAGTCCAATCGTGGCTTTATCGATCACGATGATTTAATTGGACGCCCTGATGGTCAGGTCGTCACCACCGAAGAGGGCCGTCAGTTCCAAATTCTGCGCCCGCTTCAAGTTGACTATGTCATGTCAATGCCCAGGGGTGCTGCAGTCGTCTACCCGAAAGATGCTGGGACGATCGTTCACTACGCAGATATTTTCCCCGGTGCAGTAGTTGTCGAGGCCGGCGCTGGGTCGGGTGCTCTATCGATGGCTCTTTTGAACGCAGTAGGGGAGCGCGGCAGGCTGATTTCTGTCGAAAGGCGCGAAGAATTCGCACAGATTGCACGCGATAACGTTGAACTGTGGTTTGGCGCTCCGCATCCGGCGTGGGATCTTCGGGTCAATGATCTGGCAGATGAGCTCAATGCTATGCCTGAATCGAGTGTTGATCGTGTAGTCCTTGACATGCTCGCTCCCTGGGAGAACTTGGATGCGGTTGCACACGCGCTTGTTCCCGGCGGTGTTCTGTGCTGCTACATCGCGACCGTGACTCAGATGTCCCGGTTGATCGAAGATCTTCGTTCCTCTGAGAACTTTACCGATCCCGTCGCGTGGGAGACACTCTCGCGTGAATGGCACGTCGATGGCTTGGCTGTACGACCCGAGCATCGAATGGTTGCCCATACAGGATTCTTGATGATTGCCAGGCGTCTTGCTCCGCAGACTACCCCTCAGGAACGCTCAACGCGTCCAGCGAAAGCTGCTGAAGGCCTCGAAGGGGCGTGGAATAGCGAAGATGACTGGAGCGAGCAGAAAGTGGGTCTTCGCGTCAGCTCGGATAAGAAAATTCGTAAGGTCAAAAGGGACCTCGACGCTAAGGCGCGGGCATGGGTAGAAGGGCGTAGTGATGAGCAACAGTGACGCTGCACTCTCAATTCTTGAGCAGAAGAATGCCCATCTGAGTGCGGCTCTTACTCAGGCGCGTCAAGAACTTCTCCGCCTGAGGGAACAACTCAAGCATTTAAATCAACCACCGCTGACCCTGGGAGTTTTGCATCGCGCGCAGCCGTCTTCGCGTGTTCTTGAAGTCTATGTTTCGGGCCGCCTTATGCGCCTTGCGGCGGATACTTCTCTTGACATCACATCAATCTCACCGGGGCAACAGGTTCTTGTTGACGACAAGATGATTGTTGTCGGGATCGGCGAGTATTCGCGAACCGGTGAGCTCGCGCAGGTTGCGGAACTTATTGGGGTGGATCGCGCTGTAGTGACTGCCGAGGCCGGAAGCCATCGCATTGTTGAACTTGCTGGTCCGCTACGCCACGGCACTCTTCGGCCCGGAGAGAGCGTCTTGGTTGACCCTCGTACTTCCTTTGCCTATGAACGTGTTATTCGCCAAGACGTCGAGCAGCTTCTCACTCCTGAAATTCCCGATGTTACTTTTGATGACATCGGCGGACTTGATGCTCAGATTGAGACAATTCGGCAGGCAATTGAACTTCCCCTGCGCCATCCCGAGCTATATCGGCAATACGGTTTGCGGCCGACAAAGGGAATTTTGCTCTATGGGCCCCCGGGTTCAGGAAAGACGCTGATCGCCCAGGCGCTAGCACGATCATTACGCGAGTTTAGCTCTTCAGGTGAAGGCTATTTCCTCTCAATTAAGGGTCCTGAACTTCTCACGAAGTTCGTTGGCGAGACAGAACGGCAGATCCGTGCAATTTTCGCGCGGGCTCGTGCCTTGGCTTCGTCGAAGGTCCCAGTCGTGATCTTCTTCGATGAGATGGAAGCTCTTTTCAGAACACGCGGTACTGGAATTTCTTCCGATGTCGAGACGATGGTGGTTCCACAGCTGCTCGCTGAAATGGACGGTGTCGAAAGTCTTGACAACGTAGTCATTGTTGGTGCCTCAAACCGGGCTGACATGATCGATCCCGCGGTCCTTCGCCCTGGAAGGCTTGATGTACGCATCCGCATTGATCGCCCAGATGAACGTGCAGCGAAGGATATTTTCAGAAAGCATCTCGACCACTCTGTGCCGCTTGCACAAAACGTTCAGCAGCTCAGCCATGACGAGATGATCGACAGGGCAGTTGCTAGCCTTTATCGACGCGATGACAATTCGGCTTTGCTGTCTGCGCGCAGTCATTCCGGTCAGGAACGCATCATCTATCTTGCCGATATTGTTTCGGGCGCGATGATTGCAGGAATTGTGGAGCGTGCGAAGAAATACGCGATCCTTGATGCAATCGAAAACGGTACGCAGGGGATGACGCTCGACCACGTAATGCGCGGCCTCGGCGATGAAATTCGCGAATCAATGGAACTGGCGACCCGACAGGCTCCAGCGGACTGGGCACGCACGATCGGTCTGGATCAAGATATCGCTGATATCCATCCCTTGAAGGAGAACCAGCAATGAGCTCTCATATGGTGATGAGTACCGAGACTGAATTCGGTATTTATACCCCGGACAATCCTGGAGCCGATCCGGTTGACCTATCCTGCCGGATAGTTGATGCCTACTCGGCTCTCTCGCGCCGCGGTACACCTACGGAGGGGAGCCAGCCGGTTCGCTGGGACTATACGGCTGAAGATCCTTTGAATGACTTGCGCGGTATGAGGCTCTCGCGTGCAGCTGCAGATCCTTCGATGCTGACCGATGACCCCTATCACCTTGCTCCTTCGGGTGGAAGTGAAAGACTTCCCTTGCCTCGACAGTCAAGTGGCTATTTGCCCGCATCGGTGTCATCTGTGCTGACAAACGGAGCCCGTCTCTACGTTGATCATGCTCACCCAGAATATTCTGCGCCTGAAACCCTCAGCGCACGCGATGCTGTCCTGTGGGATCGCGCCGGCGAGGTCATTGCTCGACGAATGATGTCAGCAGCTCGTGAGCGCGGAGACGAGATCGTGTTGGTGAAGAACAACACGGATGGTAAGGGTGCGGCTTACGGCACCCACGAGAACTACCAGATTAGCCGTCGTATTGATCTAGACGACCTTATCCGAGGCCTCACCCCGTTTTTCGTAACCCGCCCAGTTATTTGTGGTGCGGGACGCGTTGGAATCGGTCAGCGCAGTGAATTTGCCGGTTTTCAGATCTCGCAGCGAGCTGACTTTGTCGAAAATGAAGTTGGCCTAGAGACTACCTTTAACCGTCCGATTATCAATACTCGCGACGAGGCTCATGCGAACCCAGCCTACTTCCGTCGCCTTCACGTGATCGGCGGAGATGCGAACCAATTTGATTCTTCCCTCTATCTTCGCCTGGGAACAACCGGCTTAGTGCTCAAAGCAATTGAGGCCGGCCTCGGGATGGAATGGGATGCTCTTGCGATGGATGATCCGGTCCAAGAAACCTGGAACATCAGCCATGACCCGACGCTGACTTACAAGGCTGGGCTTGCCGGAGGTGCGCGAAGCGCCCTCGACATTCAAAAGATCTATGTCGATTTGGTCTCTGAGACATTCAACCGGGCAGGTATTGAACTGAGCGCAGATGAAGAACTCGTCCTGAAGTACTGGGATGACGTTCTTACGCGTATGTCTGAGGAGCTATTTAGCGTTGCCACCGAGGTTGAATGGGTTGGGAAGTATCAGCTTCTCGATCGTCAGCGCCAGCGTCTGTCAACCACGTGGGACGACCCTAAGCTTGCTGCGATGGATCTGCAGTGGGCGGATTTGCGTGAGGATCGTTCTCTGGTGGCTGCGCTTGATCGGGCCGGTCGTGTTAAGCGGATGTTCACTCCTGAGGAAGTTGAACATGCTGCAGATTGGGCGCCAGAAAATACTCGTGCTTACCTGCGTGGATATGCAGTGCGGAACCTTCCAGGACTGATCGCTGCATCGTGGACATCTTTGTGTGAAGCGCAGGGTGATCAGATGATTCGCCGTCCTATTGTTGAGGCTGCCGGTGTTGATCCGTCGGTCCTTTCCGATCTTGAGCACGGTACATTAAGCCGTGTAGAACAGGAGTAGATATGAGTCTTTCGCAATTGTTTGCAGGTGGCGCTGGCCATGAGGATGACGAGGCTGCGGGTCAGGTACAAGCTCAGGCTTCGGCCCAAAGTGATTCTCTAGACGAGCTTCTTGATCAGATTGATACCGTCCTTGAAACGAATGCTGAGTCTTTCGTCCAGGGCTTTGTTCAAAAGGGAGGCCAGTGAGGTGAAGCGACGGGTCATCGGAATCGAAACAGAGTACGGGCTAACCTGCGCAACGCGCTCTGGGGCTCGTGCTACTCACGATGCCGATGCTGCTGCGCACCTGCTTTTTGACCCCTTCGCACAGGGCGGTCGGGCTCCTAACCTGTATCTGCGCAACGGTGGGCGACTCTATCTTGATGTTGGAGCACATCCCGAATATGCAACTGCAGAGTGCGACACTCTTCTTGACCTTCTCGCACAGCATCGTTGCGGTGATGAGCTACTGAATCAGCTTAATGACGCTGCGCGTAGCTCGCTTAGTCAGCTGCCGGATCCCGAAGAAATTTACGTTTTTCGAAATAACGTTGATTCAGAGGGCAATAGTTTTGGGTGCCACGAAAACTACCTTCTGCACCGTCGTCGAGATTTCCGACAAGTTGCGGATGGACTGGTCGCCTTTTTTGTCACGCGCCTAATCCTTGTCGGTGCGGGACATCTTCGTAGGCAGGGGGCCCAACTTAGTTACTGCTTCTCCCAACGAGCCGAACAGATGTGGGAAGCTGTTTCCTCTGCGACAACGCGTACACGGCCAATTATTAACACCCGCGATGAGCCACTGGCTGATGCAGGTCAGTACCGGCGTCTTCACGTAATCAGTGGAGACACGAACGTTTGTGAGGCAACCACTTTCCTCAAGGTTGGCATGACCGCCTTGGTTCTTGATGCCGTCGAGGAAGGTATGGACCTTAAAGATTTGGAACTTGCTGATCCAATGATGGCAATCCGTCAGATCAATCATGATCTTTCGGCACAGACCAAGATCGCTATGGTCAACGGACCAGATTTAAGCGCTGTTGAGATCCAAGAGCGCATTTTGCAGCGCGTTATCGACGTGTTGAAGATTGATCGCACCTCGGACTCGCTAGAACCTACCACCCACTCGATTATTGATCTGTGGCAACGAGGGATTCATGCACTCCGTAGCCAAGACTGGTCGGGGATTGATCACGAACTCGATTTCGCAATCAAGTACCGTTTGATCCGCGAGTACCTCAAACGTAAGCAAACTACGCTTGATGATCCCCGCGTTGCACGGCTTTTGCTCTCGTATCATGACATCGGTCCTCATGGTTTGCGGCAAGCTTTGGAACGTACTGGAGCAATGCGCCGCATGACCACGGATGAACAGGTGAGCAATGCATGCGTGAGCGCTCCCCAGACAACGCGTGCCCACCTTCGCTCGAAGGTCATCAATGCCGCTGAAGAGGCTGGCGTTGAACTTGCTCTCGATTGGGTTCGTGCGTCACGGATTGACGATCCGAATCGCTACGTTCTGATGAACGATCCTTTTGCGACATCGTCATTGGCGGTCGATGAATTTATCTCCGGCTTTGTTTCACCACACGAGGTATTTCCTGCATGAGCGGAAAACACCTTTCTTCGCGACTCCATCCGGTCGCTCAGGAACACGGAGAAGAAACGGGGCAGGCAGGAAAACCTTCGCGCCGCAGCGGCCGTCAGATTTTTGTTGCCTTTTCCGTATTGTTCCTGATCTGCGCGCTCATTCTTGGATTGATCTGGTTCCTTCGTCCTTCTTCTGAGGAGGCCTTGGAATGGCAGCCGCCTCGCTCGGTATTGAGTGCAGTTGAGGTGTCTGGTCGTGTTGGTGCAACACCGACACTTAAACTGAGCCAGCCCCTTCAAATTGTCAGCACAAAACACCAGATCTTGTCGCAGGGCGACGGTCGCGCCATTACAGCGGGAACACCGGTCCTACTCTCAGTGACAGTATTTGACTCAACAACGGGTGAGATTCTGTCTCCGAACGGGCGCCCGCGTCTTATTGTCGGACGCGCCGATGATGACTCCCTTGGTGCTGATATGGCACACGAAGTCAATGGACGGGCCGAAGGAAGTCGCCTGCTCGTCGCGCGTCCACTTCCCTCAGTTTCTGACAGCACGGCTTCTCCCACACCAACTGCCCGCTCAACCAAGGGTGAAATTGTCGTCATAGATATTCTCCCGACTTTGGCCTCGGGGCAGGCATCTGCCCAAGCCAGCGGTTCGGGCCCGCTTGAAGTGACGATGCGAGATGAAGGCCCCGTCATTAAACATGGGGATCAACTTCCCACCGGCCCGACAACGCAGCCGCTCCTCACGGGTGCCGGTGCTCAGGTGCGTTCTGATGACGACATTGTCGTTCAGTACTTTGTTAGCGGGTGGACTGATGGAATTGAGCGGCAATCTACGTGGCGTACCGGCGTGCCAGAGAGGGTTCGGCTCAGTGAACTCATGCCTGGACTTCGTCCGCTTCTTATTGATCAGAAAGTCGGCTCTCGGCTAGCGATTACTTTGCCTCCTGATCAGGCGACCGGTGACGATACCTTGTGCATCGTGATTGATATTTTGGCAACCACCCCAACCTCATAATGTGGTTGCTCTCGAAGCGTTCGCGCTGGTTATGAGAGACTACAAACATGCTCAGATGGCTTACTGCTGGTGAATCACACGGTCCTGCGTTGGTTGCTACCCTTGAGGGCCTTCCTTCAGGTATCGAGCTTACGACCCAGATTATTCGCGATGCCCTTGCGCGTCGGCGCTTAGGAGCCGGTCGTGGCGCTCGCCAAAAGTTTGAGGCCGATGAGGTCCGTATCCTTGGTGGAGTACGTCATGGTCGAACCACCGGTGCGCCGATCGCCATTGAGATTGCAAATAGCGAGTGGCCTAAGTGGGAGAAGGTCATGTCCGCCGATCCCGTCACGCGTGAAGATCTACTGATCGACGCTGGCAAGGGGGACGAACGTGAGGTTGCGCGTAATAAGCCCTTGACGAAGCCTCGCCCGGGTCATGCGGACCTGCCCGGGGTTCTTTCCTACGACCTCGCGGAAATTCGTCCCGTACTTGAGCGCGCAAGTGCGCGAGAAACTGCAGCTCGGGTTGCCCTTGGCGCCTGCGCCGAGGCCTACCTTCGCCAGCTTGCTGGAATTCAGTTAGTTTCCCACGTGGTTGCTGTTGGCCCTGTTCAGGGGCAGTCAGGTGCCCTTCCATCACCTGAGGACGAGGCTGCACTGAACGCTTCGCCCATGCGCTGCCTAGATGCTCGCGATGAGGCGCGTTTCCTTGAATGCGTTGAGGAGACACGCTCCTTGGGAGATACCGTTGGCGGTGTTGTTGAGGTTGTTGCATGGGGCGTTCCGATCGGTGTTGGTACGCATGTCCAGGCGGATCGCCGGCTTGATACTCAATTAGCCGCGGCATTGATGTCGATCCAGTCTGTCAAGGGCGTCGAAATCGGTGATGGCTTTGCACAGTCGCGTCTTCGCGGTTCACAGGCTCATGATGAGATTGAGCGTGTCGATGGACGCGTTCAGCGTAGCTCGAACCATGCCGGTGGTATCGAAGGTGGGACATCCAATGGTCAGCCGATTGTCGTCCGTGCTGCTTTCAAGCCAATCTCAACGGTTCCTCACGCCTTGAAAACAATTGATCTGGCCAATGGAGAGGAAGCTCGGGCACTCCACCAGCGCTCTGATACCTGCCAGGTAGTTCCCGGCGCTGTTATTGCCGAGGCCGAGGTCGCCTTGGTTCTTGCGCGCGCGATAGCTGACCATGCCGGAGGCTACTCCCTCTCAGAATGCGCGCGTAATCTCTCCGCGTATCTTTCTCGTATTGATGAACGTCTGGGGAATGCGCTGTGACCAGACAGCAGATCGTTCTTGTCGGCATGCCTGCCAGTGGAAAGAGCAGAGTAGGACGGGAACTTGCGTTGGCTCTGGGGCTTGAACATCGTGATTCAGATGCCTTGATTGAGGAAACTACCGGCCGCAAAATTCCGGAGATTTTCTCAACCGATGGTGAGGAATACTTCCGACAGCTTGAAGAAGAGGTTATTAAGCAGGCTCTGAGCTATCCGGGGGTTATCTCCTTAGGCGGGGGAGCACTCACCCGAAAAGCGACCCGTGAACGCTTGCGCAACTGCTTCGTGGTCTATATCAAGGCGGAACTCCCAGAATTACTCCGCCGATCTCAGGGGTCGGATCGCCCTCTGCTCGCGGGGGATGCACAGGCGCGTCTTGAAGAGCTATGGGAAGCACGTAAGGAATATTTTCCGGAGGTTGCCTCGCTAGAGGTTCAAACCAGTTCAGAACCTGTTATTCATGTTGTTGAGCAAATTCTTCGAGAAGTTGGTGAAGACGATGAGCGTGACGATTCCAGTCAACGTTGATACCCCCTACGACGTCGTTATCGGAAGGAATCTGGCGAAGGAAGTCCTTCAGCAGGTCTTACGCGAAAATACGACGAAGCTTCTCATCGTTTGCGCACCACACGTGAGTAATTACGCTCTTGAATGTGCATCTCAGCTTGAAGGCTTAGGCTACGAGGTTTCTACACAGATTCTTCCAGATGGGGAAGAGGCTAAGACCATTGAGGTCATGGCCTCCCTGTGGGACGGCGCCGGAAAATTCAGACTCGGACGCGCGGATGCAGTGATTGCCGTCGGTGGGGGAGCCTCAACAGATGTTGGAGGATTCCTTGCTGCTTCATGGTTGCGTGGCATTGATTTCATTGCAGTGCCCACAACCTTGCTCGGGATGGTTGATGCCTCGGTTGGAGGCAAGACCGGTATCAATACTCCCGTAGGTAAGAACCTTGTTGGCGCCTTTCATTCTCCGCGGCGCGTTGTCGTTGATCTTGATCGCCTCGAAACTTTGAACCACGACGACTATCGTGCGGGACTTGGTGAGGTTGTTAAATACGGTTTTATTTCAGATCCCGCGATCCTTTCGATCGTCGAAGCTAATCCCGAGGCTGTCTATGATCCCCGTTCTGAGGAGATCGCTGAACTCATTGAACGATCCATTGCCGTTAAAGCTCGAGTAGTGAGCGCTGATCTTCATGAGAGCGGTCCCCGTGAATTCTTAAACTACGGACATACGCTGGCACATGCGATCGAAAAAATTGAGAACTTCCACTATCGCCACGGTGAGGCAGTGGCTATCGGTTGTGTGTTTGCAGCTCATCTAGCGCAGCGTCGGGGGATGCTGAGTGAAGCCGAGGTTCAACGTCATATTGAGGATTTCTCTGTGCTTGGACTTCCAACCTTTTATGAGGGTGCGTCGATTGACGCATTGCTTGAAGTGATGCTTTCGGATAAGAAGGTACGGGCCGGAGTTTTGCGCTTCGTTCTTCTAGATGGAGTGAACCATCCTGTTACTGTGAAGGTAAATCCGAAGGAAGTTATTGATTGCGCTCTCTCGATGGGGATGCGACAGTGAATGGGCGTGTGCATCCGACCTTGGTTCTTGTTGGGACCTCTGGAAGCGGAAAAACCTGCGTTGCACAGGAAATTGCAAAGACCTGTGGCTTAAGAGTGCAAGAAGATCAAGAACTTCTTGAATCCGCATATTCGCGATCATTTGATGAATTAGTGCTGGACGAGCACTTCCCGTTGCAAGAAGCGCTGGAGAGCGCTGGAATCCAGCTTTTGTCCGATGGCTGCGATATTGCCGTGTTGTCGCCCTCGCAGGTCAATAGTTCTCGGATTCTTTCCAAGCTTTCGCAGCTGATCGATGAAGGTACTTCAGTTGTGCTTCTGAGGACTTCCATCGATGAGGCTGCGCGTCGCGTGGGACTCAATGCGCCGCGTTCTGTGGGATTGGGGACCCCAAGAGCGCTATTTGCCGCGATGAGTCGGCAATTGGATAGCACTTACCAAGATCTCGCCACTTTCTCATGTGATACTGGCGAAAATACGGCGCGTGAGGTAGCGGATACCATCATTGCAGCGTGTAAGATAGCCACGGTTTAAGCTCACCCGATTGGGAGGATTTTATAGTGGCAACGACAAATGATCTGAAGAACGGCACCGTCATGGTGATCGACGGCCAGCTCTGGCAGGTTGTCGAGTTCCAGCATGTCAAGCCGGGTAAGGGCCCCGCATTCGTTCGCACCAAGATCAAGAATGTCCTCTCTGGCAAGATCGTTGATCGCACTTTCAATGCGGGCATGAAGATCGAGACTGCGACGGTTGACCGTCGTGATATGACCTACCTCTACCAGGATGGTACCGACTACGTCTTCATGGATTCCTCTACCTACGAGCAAATCAATGTCCCTGCAGAGGTTGTCGGCGACGCTGCTCATTTCATGGTCGAGAATCAGGATGTGATTGTTTCTCAGCATGACGGTCAGGTTCTCTTCATTGAACTTCCTGCGACGGTCGTTTTGACGATTGCGCACACCGAGCCCGGTTTGCAGGGTGACCGTTCTTCCGCTGGTACGAAGCCTGCAACGCTCGAAACCGGTTACGAGATTCAGGTTCCACTCTTCATGGAAGAGGGCACCCGCGTGAAGGTTGATACCCGCGATGGTTCCTACTCCGGCCGCGTGACTGACTGATAATGTCTCACAAACATCAGTTCACTTCTCGTACCAAAGCACGTAAGCGTGCCGCTGATGTCGTCTACGAGGCAGATCAGCGTGGCATGGGGCGTAATGCCACTGTCTTGCGTGATCTCCTTCGTGAGCGCAAGGTCATTACAGCAGCACTGACACCTCTCCCGGATTATTCGATTCGTATGATCGAAGGTGTCGCCGACGAGCTGTACCGGATTGATCGTTTGATTGATACTCATGCTCGTACCGGCCTTGATCGAATTCCCGCAGTCGATCGCGCAGTCCTGCGAGTCGCAGTCTGGGAAATGCTGTCTAACTCTGAAGAGGTTCCTCCCGTTATTGCAATCGACGAGGCAATTTCAATTGTTAAGTCGATTTCAACGGAAGAATCCGCAGGCTTTGTGAATGCGATTCTTGATGCGATTCGTCAAGATATTGAGTCTCCTTCATGGTCTCGGCACTCAAGCGAGGTTGACAATGGCAATGAGCCTGATGAAGAACTCAGTGCGGATGAACTGACAGAGCTAGATGATCTTCTCAACGAATACTGAAATAGTGTGAGTGGTAAACGGGGGTGCCTACAGGTACCCCCGTTTATGACACTCCGAACACATCAATCAGGGTGTGATGTTTAACACAAAAGACTGTGAAGGAAGTTGTTCCAATTTTTCACACTCGCACTTCTCTTTAATTCCTGCTATAGCCACCTGTTCGGATTTCAGTTTGTTTTTGCGATGCTCTAAGAGTTTCCCGCCCTGCAGGTCACAGGCAGTTTCTACTTCAAAATTGATGGCAAGAGTTTCCCCGCAGTGAAACGGATACTGAGCAATCACGTTCTTAAACGCACATCAGTATTGATGTTTTTTTGAATGAGTCCTCACTCGTTTTTTGCCCGTGTTGCGCGCATCGTCGGTTGCAGTTGCACCAAAAACTATCAAAATAGTGCGATGCTTATTCCTGTCAGGGGAATCTAGAAAAAGGAGCGTAGTGAGATGGCACTGCCAGATCTGACTCCGCAACAGCGAGCCCAGGCTCTTGAGAAGGCGACGCGCGCTCGTCGTCGGCGCGCTGAGGTGAAGGATGCGCTCAAATCGCGAAAGATTACTCTGTCTGAAGTCATCGACATGGCTGCAACAGATGATGCAATCGCGAAGATGAAGGTGCGTTCTTTACTGGAAGCCCTGCCTCGAGTCGGTGTAAGTACTGCGGAAGCATTGATGAATGAGATCAAGATTGCGCCTTCAAGGCGTGTTCGAGGTCTTGGTCAGGTGCAGCGAGAAGAATTAATTCGTCGCTTCGGCTGAACTTTTAAGCCAGCTGTGGCAGCATACAGGCATGTCTTCATCTACGGTTACTGTCATTGCAGGTCCCACGGCTGTTGGTAAGGGAACTGTGATCGCGCGCTTACGCGAGCTATTTCCTGAAGTTGAACTCTCGATTTCGATGACAACGCGTCCTCCGCGACCGGGAGAAATCGACGGGGTGCACTACCACTTTGTCAGTGAGGACCAGTTCGCCCAGCTTATTGATTCCAAACAAATGCTGGAGTGGGCACTCGTTCACGGGAAATATCATTACGGAACACCGCGTGGTCCAGTTGATGGTGCAGTTCGACGCGGAGTGCCTTTCCTGCTCGAAATCGATGTTGCTGGTGTGCGTCAAGTTCGTAAATCACTTCCGGACGCTCGCTTTGTTTTTATCGCACCGCCGTCGTGGGAAGAGCTTGTCTCTCGCTTAGTCGGTCGCGGTACTGAAGACCCCGCTGAACAAGAGCGACGTTTGCGTACTGCAAAGGTCGAGCTTGCAGCTGCAGATGAGTTTGATGTCACCATCGTTAATGATGATTTGGAGCTTGCTGTCCATGAACTAGCCCATGTGATGGGGCTAGAATAGAAGCCGGTTCTTGCCAGTTACACAGGAGAGATTTGCATGTCCGGAATTGTTGCGCAGCCCGAAGGCATCACCTACCCGCCGATTGACGACCTGCTGGAGCACGTTGATTCAAAGTATGCCTTGGTGATTTTTGCTGCCCGTCGTGCTCGTCAGATCAACTCCTACAACATCCAGCTTGAGCAGAACATGATCCAGTTCGTCGGACCTGTTGTAGAAACTGAAGTCGACGAGAAGCCCTTGGCGATCGCGCTTCGTGAAATTGATGAAGGCCTGTTGACCCTTGAGTCAGCACCCCAAGCCTGATCAGCAGCCCGCTCACATCGTTCTCGGTGTGTCAGCGGGCATTGCTGCATATAAAGCCGTTTTCCTTTTGAGAATCCTTCAAAGAGACGGCTTCCGTGTCCGCGTTGTTCCAACACCTTCTTCGCTTGAGTTCGTTGGGCGAGCAACCTGGGAAGGGCTCACCCTCGAGAGCGTGAACACCGATGTTTTTCACGGTGGGGGAGCAGACCATGTCGAGTTAGCGCGGGGTTGTGCCGCTATTGTTATTGCACCCGCTACAGCTGATGTTATTGCTCGGATAGCGAATGGTCAGGCCGATGACCTTTTGACAACCACTGTTCTTGCCAGCGATTGCCCTGTAGTTATTGCACCTGCTATGCACACGCAAATGTGGCGCGCGGCCGCAACGCAGGAGAATATTGCCCGGCTTCGGAAGCGCGGATATATCGTTGTCGGCCCGGAAGATGGTGATCTTGCTTCCGGTGACCACGGGGCTGGTCGGATGAGTGAGCCCGAGGTTATCGCAGCGCACGTGCGTAAAGCGTATGGCGTATCAGGTGACCTTGCGGGAAAGAAAATTCTGATCACCGCCGGTGGAACTCGTGAAGCGATTGATCCAGTCCGCTTCCTTGGTAACCGCTCGAGTGGCCGACAGGGAATCGCAATCGCCCGCGAGGCCCTTAGTCGCGGGGCCGAGGTTACTTTAATAACTTCCAATATCGAGGCTGCTCTTATTCCTCAGGGGTGCAGCGTGATCGATGCTCCTTCCGCTCAAGACGTCTATGACGCTGTGATGTCTCATCTTGGGCACAGCAATGCATTGGTCATGGCGGCTGCGGTTGCTGACTACCGCCCACGGGCGGCCTCGGCCTCGAAAATCAAAAAAGAAGAGAACGAATCAGCGCCACCTCGGATCGAACTCACGGAAACGACTGATGTTCTACGCAGCGTGAGTTCGTCTCCCGACCGCCCACGCGTGGTCCTTGGCTTTGCTGCTGAGACCGGCGATCAAAACACCGTACTGTCCTATGGGGCGGCGAAAGCCAAGCGTAAAGGTGCGGACTATCTTGCTGTGAATGCAGTGGGTGCAGATATCGGATTTGGCGATGTTCCCAACTATGTATATGTCCTGAACCAAGAGGGGTCGGTAGTGACCCAAGGTGGGGGAACGAAGGCAGATGTTGCCCGAATCCTCATTGATCTCATTTCACAGCGGTTCGATACGATGGAGGCGTGAGCGATATGCGTAAGTACTTTACTTCTGAATCCGTAACCGAAGGTCACCCCGATAAGGTCTGTGACCGAATTTCTGACTCGATTTTGGACGCCCTACTTGAGGCCGATCCTCAGTCGCGTGTTGCTGTGGAAACAATGGTGACAACCGGTTTGGTTCATGTGGCCGGCGAAGTTTCAACCAACGCTTATGTTGAAATTCCGCAGATTGTCCGCGAACAGATCCTCGAAATCGGTTACGACTCATCCCGTAAGGGATTCGACGGCGCTTCCTGCGGTGTTTCCGTGTCCATTGGTGCCCAAAGCAGTGATATCGCAGATGGCGTGGATCATTCCTTGGAGACGCGTTACGGTTCAAATGAGGATCGTCGTGAGGCTCAGGGCGCGGGTGACCAGGGCATGATGTTCGGCTATGCCTCGGATGAAACTCCTGATTTTATGCCTGCTCCAATTTGGCTTGCGCACAAGCTAGCAGAGCGTCTTGCTGCAGTTCGCCATCAAGGACTTGCTCATGGTCTTCGTCCTGACGGAAAGACACAGGTCACTCTTGCTTATGATGAGCAGGGCATTCCTCGCGAGATCGATACGCTTGTCATTTCGACTCAGCATGACCCCGAGCTTGGCGTGAGTGAACTCGAAGAGCAACTGCGTGAACTGGTTGTTTCTCCTGTGCTCGAAGAGACGGGCTTGGGGCTTTCAACTGAAACAATGAAGCTTCTTGTTAATCCTTCTGGGCGCTTTGTTATCGGTGGACCTGCTGGCGATGCCGGTCTGACCGGACGCAAGATTATTGTTGACACCTACGGAGGCATGGCTCGCCACGGAGGCGGTGCTTTCTCTGGCAAAGATCCGTCAAAGGTTGACCGTTCGGCTGCATACGCGGCGCGTTGGATCGCTAAGAATATCGTTGCCGCAGGCTATGCAAGGCGCTGTGAGATTCAATTGGCCTATGCAATTGGTCGCGCGCATCCGGTCGGACTTTATGTCGAGACCTTTGGTACCGGAACTGTGAGTGATGACGTTCTTACCGATGCCATCACTCAGTGCTTTGATCTTCGCCCTGCGGGAATCATCGAAGACCTTGATCTTCTACGTCCGATTTACGCGAAAACCGCTGCTTACGGTCACTTTGGTCGTCCGATTTTCCCCTGGGAGCAGACGGATCGCGTGGCTCGTCTCCAGGAAATTCTTCAATGAGTGCCGCCCCTTGCGCCGCCCGCCCGATAAACCGCGGAACCGCCATCGAAATGGCGGTTTCGGGGATCATCGGTTTATGCGCGTCCTTCGTCCTCTCGATCGAGGCGTGGCAGTTGGCGGCGGATCAGGGACGAACATTTAGCTGTGACGTTTCTTCGGTTCTGTCGTGTTCTGCGGTCGCAGCCACTCCGCAGGCTCGAGTGTTGGGATTCCCAAATGCCTTTTTGGGGATCTTTTTCGAGGCCGTCGTCTTGACCGTTTCCTTCGCTCTCATTGCAGGGGTACGTTTTCCGAAATGGTATTTCCTGGGGGTTGAAGCTCTCTATACCATCGGCCTGCTCTTCGCATATTGGCTCTTCACGCAATCGTATTTCGTCATTCACGTTTTGTGTCCTTGGTGTTTGCTCATCACAATAACGACGACGCTTGTGTGGTTTGGACTTACACGAGTATGCATTTCTCAGGGAGTACTCCCCGCACCTGCGTGGTGGAAGTCTGTGATGAAGGCCGGTGGAGACTGGCTGGTCGTCGTCCTCGTTATTGCAGCTGTTCTTGCGATGATCGTTGTGCGATACGGTTCAGTACTTTTCGGTAATTGATCAGTTGGTGCTCAATCGGTCTTCAAATGCCGGTTCAATGTGTTGAACTAGGTGTATGGTGATGGACGCGTTGCCCCTTCCGGGTTTTGAATCAGACCGTGATGTACCACGGTTGATTGCGCATGTCTATGTTGATTCTGACCTTTCACACCTTGATTACCCGCTGGATTATCTCGTCCCCACCCAATGGGAGTCGATGGATCTCACTGGATTTATCGTGCAGGTTCCCCTTGCGGGACGAAAACGAATTGGATGGGTCGTTTCGTGTGAAAAACGCAGTAACATCGACGCGGCCATCCGCGAAATTATCGATGTTGTTTCGACTATTTCAGTCGTTTCACCGAAGACTTTTGAATTAGCTTCCTACATAGGCAAGCGTTTTCTCTCAACCGCTTCTACGGTCTTGAGCATTGCCATTCCCACAAGGCGTGCACGGGTTGAGCAAGAATCAATGTCCTCAAGGCCTGCTGAGTTGAAGATCGGGCAGGGAGATCCCTGGGAAGCTTTTGAACTTGGCCATGCATTTCTTGAACATGTGAGTCAGGGTGAGTGCCCGCGCGCCGTATGGACATCAATTCCGGGACGATCAGAATCTGAAATTGCCCATCTTATTGCTTCTGTTCAGAAAGCCGGAAAGACGGCTCTTATCGTTGTGCCGACTTCTCGAGTTGCCGGTGAACTAGCTTCTTCGTTGTCTACGATTTTTGACGCATCGATCCCCATTTACACCACAGAGCAGACGGCCAGCGAGCGCTACCGTTTGTACCTTCAAGCGAAGATGGGGACGCATCGCGTCATCGTTGGAACGCGTTCAGCGGTGTGGCTTCCCATGAAGGACCTCGGATTGATCGTTATCTGGGGCGATGGGGATGACCATCTTCGTGAACCGCGCGCTCCGCGCACTGATGCATTGGACGTGGCGGTTGCACGTTCACATCTTGAACATGTCGCTCTTGCTGTTGGAAACTACTCTCGCTCGGTAAAAGCGCAGTATCTTGTCGAACGCTCCTGGGCGATTTCTCTTACTCCACAACGTGAGGTATTGCGAGCATCGACGGGACGTTTTGTCGTCGCTGATTCTTTTGATCAGGAGCGGCAGGGAAAGTCTGCTTTTACTTATCTACCACCGGATGCATTCTCCTGTATTCGTGCGGGATTGAAAGAGGGACCCGTTCTCATTCTTTCTGCGCATTCGGGATATATCCCTGTCGTCGGTTGTTCTCGCTGCGGAAGGCCTGCCCGCTGCGAATACTGCTCAGGACCGCTTCAATTAGAGGCTGACCATTCGATAGTGTGTTCATGGTGCGAACGCAAGACCGAGAATTGGTCGTGCCTTAAATGCCAGGGGACAACCCTTAAATGGTGGCGCCTTGGCTCTGAGCGCATCGGCGAAGAAATCGGTCGTTCTTTCCCTCAAATTCCCTTAACCATCACTCAAGCGAATGACGAAACGCGTCCGCGTGTTGGTCCCGAAGCACGGATAATTGTCTCTACTCCTGGCGTGGAGCCCAAAGCTCAGGACGGCTACGCGGCAGTAATTATCCCCTCAGCTGCGGCGCTTGCCTCGAGGCCCGAGATGTGGGCCCCAGAAGAAGCGCTGCGCAGGTGGCTGAATGCCGGCGCACTGACCCGTCCTCACGCTCGAATATGGGTCTCTACTGGGGTCGAACACGCGCTTGCGCAGGCACTCATTAGATGGAGTCCCGAAGACTATATTCAACAGCTTCTTGATGAACGCAAGGTTCTTCGTTTCCCACCAACTGCATCAATCGTTGCAATCGACGGACCTCTTGACCAAGTGAATGCTTTTTGTCAGGATCTCCCTGCAGAGCTAATCGGTATTGTTGATGCGCCTTCGGTTGGAAAGATCGGTCATCGTCCGGATGACCGGCGCGCTCTTATTCGCTGTGCGACAGCTGATTATCCTCAACTCGCACAAGTACTTCGCGAACGTAATGGTGTGCGTTCGGCACGTAAACGCTATCCGCTTCGCCTCACCTTAAATCCTCCTGAGCTGTTCTAGACAAGCCGATACACTATGAGCGTGCGTATTGTTTTTGCAGGTACCCCTGAGCCGGCGTTACCGACCCTTGAAGCCCTGATTTCCTCGCCACATGAGGTCGTTGGCGTTATTACTCGTCCTCCAGCAAAGAGCGGTCGTGGGCGCCATCTAGTCCCATCGCCCATTGCGCAGCGTGCAAGTGAAGCTGGAATTGATCTCTTCGAAACCTCGTCTCTTAAAGGAGACGAGGCCTTGGACCGCATTCGTGCGTGGAATGCTGATATCGCGGTTGTCGTCGCCTATGGCGCTCTGATTCCTCTGCGTGTGCTTGAGGCTCTTCCGCATGGTTGGCTCAATCTTCATTTCTCAGATCTGCCATTCTTCCGTGGTGCAGCTCCCGTGCAGTGGGCAATCCTTTCGGGGTTGAATGAAACTGCATCTAGCGTTTTCCAGCTAGAAGAGGGGTTGGATACGGGTCCCGTTTTTTCTCGCAAAAAGGTCGAGATCGCCGATCAGACCAGCGGTGAGCTCCTCGATGAGATGGCGCGTTTAGGCGCTCAGCAAGTTGTCGATGTGGTGAATGCAATTGAGGCCGGACAAGCTCTTGCACAACCACAAGTCGTACCAGAGGGTGTGGAACTCAGCTATGCCCGGCGCTTGGAACCCAGTGATGGTGCTGTCTCCTTTGATGAGAGTGCCCGCCAGACGTGGCTGAGAATCCGCGCAGTGATTCCCAGCCCAGGTGCATATACGGAGTTTCGTGGGCAACGACTCAAGCTAGGTAAGGTTTCTTTGACCGATGTTCCCACCCCCGGCCCTGGCCGTCTCATCGTTTCGAAGAAGAGCGTCCTTGTTGGTTGCACGGACTTCTGTCTCGAGCTTGGTCAGGTTGCTCCTGCCGGGAAAAAATGGATGGATGCAGCTGCATGGGCACGCGGCGCCCGATTGGACAGTGATGCTCGACTCGGTGAAGGGATAGCGCTCTGATGGCAACTCACCGTTATTCCGATGGATATCGTTCCTTCCGCGAAGCGGATCCTGCCCGCCAGGTTGCCTTCGAGGTCCTAACACTGGTGCGCAATGAGGATGCCTACGCAAATCTGGTTCTTCCAAAAGTTCTGAAATCTTTTGAAGGACAGGCGCATCTCGATCAACGTGACCGAGCTTTCGCTGTTGAACTCACCTACGGCACCCTACGCGAACAGGGATTCCTTGATTGGGTGATCTCTCGAAACTCTTCCCGTCCGCTTTCCGATATCGAAGGCGGCATCGTCGATATCCTGCGTCTTGGCGTTTATCAGTTGCTGCGCATGCGGGTTCCCGACCATGCTGCGGTTTCGCAAACCGTTGATCTTTCGCGGCAGTATCTCAGTGCCGGTCCAGCAAAGTTCATTAATGCTGTTTTGCGTTCTGTGATCCGTGAGGGTGACGAGGCAAGGCAGGAAGCTTTGAATGAACTTCCGGAATCAGAACGCCTGGCGATCGAATACTCTCATCCGCAATGGATGGTCGAGGAATATTGTCGTGCGCTCGTTGCCAATGGTTGTTCCAGTGAAGAGATTACGGAGCTTCTGGCTGCTAACAACCAGGCACCCTACGTTTCTCTCGTCGCACGCCCAAGCCTCATTGAGGTTGATGAACTTGCTGATCAGTGTCTTGATCACTTGCGAACTCGTATCGCTGATGGCGAGGTATCTCCCTACGCTGTTCTTCTCGAGTCCGGGGATCCAGCCCGTATTCCTGCAATCAGGCAGAGACGAGCAGCGGTTCAGGATGAGGGTTCTCAACTAGCCGGGATTTTGGCAGCTCAAGTCCCCGTGACGGGGAAAGATCAGAGCTGGCTCGACCTTTGCGCAGGTCCCGGAGGTAAAGCGGCGCTGGTCGCTTCATTAGGTGTTGAACGAGGCGCTCAGCTTGTCGCCAACGAGGTGCACTCTCATCGAGCGCGACTCGTCGAAAAGACCCTCGAACTCCTTGATAACACTGAAGTCGTGTGTTCCGATGGAACACGCTTTGGCGGTGAGGGCACACGCTGGGCTTTAGAGTCTTTCGACCGTGTCATTATTGATGCGCCGTGCTCTGGCCTTGGATCGATGCGTCGTCGACCGGAATCACGTTGGCGCAGAAATCAAGATGATGTCTCGCAGTTGGTTTCCCTTCAGGCGGAGCTACTCGATCGAGGAATCGAATTGACCAGGCCTGGGGGAGTGACTGTTTACATCACCTGCTCGCCGGTAGTGCAGGAAACTCTCGATCAGATTTCACGTGTTCTCTCCACGGGACATGTCGAGCTGGTGGATCTGCATCCTGTGGCCTCGCAAATTACTCCCAGGCCCCTTAACCTTCCGCAAGCAGAAGGAATTGCTGCTCGAACAATTCAGCTTTGGGAACACCGTAACGAAACTGATCTTATGTTTATTGCTGCTCTCCGAAAACTTCCAGTAGCTCAGGAGCTCTCATGACCACGCCGCTCATTTCGCCTTCGATTCTTAATTGCGATATTGCCAGACTTGAGGACGAACTGAAAAAGATTTCCAGTGCTGATATCGCTCATGTAGATGTCATGGACAATCACTTTGTCCCGAACCTCACGTGGGGTCTTCCCGTCGTGGAGGCCTGCGTCAACACTGGCATCTTGCCCATTGATGCTCACCTGATGATTGAAGATCCAGATCGGTGGGCACCTGCGTACGCAGAAGCCGGTTGTGCGTCGGTCACCTTCCATGCCGAGGCCGCTTCCGCACCGATCCGCACGGCTCGGGAAATCCGACGTCTGGGTGCCCGTGCTGCTCTTGCGCTCAAGCCTTCGACAGACATCGCGCCCTACGTCGATATTTTGCCGGAATTCGACATGATCTTGATTATGACGGTTGAACCAGGTTTCGGCGGTCAAAGTTTCCTTGAATCGATGCTTCCAAAGATCCAACGAACGCGGGATGCCATCGCCTCAGCATCTTTGGATATCTCGATTCAAGTTGATGGGGGAGTCTCGCGTAAGACTATTGAACGTGCTGCTGACGCGGGCGCAACAAATTTTGTTGCAGGATCGGCAATCTTCCGAGCCGACGATGCCTTTGAGGAAATTGCAACACTGCGTTCTCTTGCGCAATCGCATATGCACTGAAGATGACACTCGCTTCCGCGCGTGCCAGAATAACTATGTACTTCGGGGTCGGTGTAAGTCCGAGCCGGCGGTGAAAGTCCGCGACCCGCATCATTCGATGCGGTTGAACTGGTGTAATTCCAGTACCGACAGTTAAAGCCTGGATGGGAGAAGTAGTTGAGTGGGCCTAGTGTCTGCTGAGCGGCTGCATAGCTCGAAGTGCGGGAAGGATTACCGTGAGCCGTCGAGCACCTCGCCGCTTCACCGTTATCGCCCCGCTTATTGTCATCGTCTGCTTAGTCTTTTTTTGGTGGGCGATCACCGCATTTAGCGGGATTCAAGCGTGGCGTCTTCCTTCGCCGTACGCCGTCCTCGCCCGAGGATACTCCCTTGTTCAACAGCCTTCGCTTTGGCTCGCTTTCGCGCGAACTGGAGTCGAGGCCCTAGTCGGTGGATTCATTGGTGTGTGCGTTGCACTTCCATTGAGCTACCTGATCTTCCGTTTCCGTACCATCGCCGAGGCTATTGAACCCCTTTTAGGGACCTCGCAGGCTTTACCCGCCGTTGCCTTGGCACCATTTTTGGTCCTCTGGTTCGGCTACGGGTTGATTCCAATTTCGATGCTTTGCGCATTGATTGCTTTCTTCCCTATTCTCATCTCCTCCCTGGTTGGCTTACGCTCCTTGGACCGCCAAGTATGCGAGGCGGCACAGCTTGACGGGGCAGCAGGGATCACGATGGCGGTGAAGATTGAAATTCCACTTGCATCACCAGCGATTCTTGCCGGCATTCGCAATGGCTTTACTTTGTCCATTACAGGTGCTGTCGTCGGGGAAATGGTGATGGGAGGAAAGGGGCTGGGAATGCTCCTTTCTCAGATGCGCACGAATGTCGATACTGCAGGAATGTTTGTTGTGATTCTTCTTCTGTGTATACAGGCAGTTGTCATCTACACACTCATGTCCGCATGGGAAAAGCGCTCACGCGTGATGGTTGAAACAGATTAGGTGCGACATACTATTGGAGAGCATTATGCGTCCTATTGTTCGTGGAATTGCCGGTTTACTTACGGCAGGATTTGTGATGAGTGGTTGTTCCAGCACCTCGTCATCATCTGACACGACCGTTATTGGTTTGACCTATGTGCCAAATGTTCAATTCTCCGGTGTCTACCTTGCCGAGGATAATGGCGATTACTCCAAGGAAGGAGTAAAGGTCGATATCCGCCATCATGGCAATGATGAAGGAGTATTTACCGCTCTTGTGAGCGGACAAGAACAACTTGTCCTCGCGACGGGCGACGAAGTAGTTCAAGCCAGATCACAGGGCATGGATGTGATTTCGGTGGGCCAATACTACCGTGAGCAGCCCAACGTGATCTTGACCCGTGCCGATACCGGAATCAAGAGCGTTAGTGACTTGAAGGGGAAGAAAGTAGGAATCCCAGGAGAATACGGATCTTCATGGCTCGCCCTTCAAGCCTACTTAGCCAGCGCCCACATGACGACATCTGACATCAGTGTTGTATCCATTGGTTATACCCAAGTTTCTGCATTGAATAATAAAGACGTTGATGCAGTTGTCGGCTTTGCAAACAATGATGCTGTTCAGCTTTCTGCTGCTGGCGTCGATACCCGTGTTGTTGACTGTGATTGCACCATTCCTTTGATTTCGGCATCTCTGGTCACGACATCGAAGTGGGCGAAGGAAAATCCTGAAAAGCTGAAGAAAATTCTTCACGCAACACAACAGGGGATGACAGCTGCGGTCGAGCATCCAGATCAAGCATTTGCTGCCACTGAGAAGCGTGACACTACCCTGACTGATGATAAAACGCGCTCCACAGCCACCCAGATTCTCAATGCGACGAATCTACTGATTTTGGGAGCGAATTCGAAGGTTTCATTGGAACAAGATCAAAATCGCTGGCAAGAGATGATCAACTTTATGTCGTCAAATTCGGGGCTTCTCGAGCACGAAGTCACTCTTGATCAAGTGATGACAAACGATTACATCCCGCAGTCGTAGTTTTGCGGCTTCAAGATAGTGATTCCCTCAGCTTGCCGATTTTCGGGCTGAGGGAATCACTTTCTTCGGTAATTCCGAAGAGTTTGCAGAAGAAGGCCTCAATTTCGACCAACGCGCAATGAATGTAGATATCAGCGCGATCCAACAATGCAATCACCTCGTTATGCGGGATGAAATCAATATGAATCTGAGCTGCTAGGGGAGTGGCTAGTTTGCGTAGATCGCGCTCCAGCGGATCGCTACCGGCAAGATAGAGATCGATGTTGTGAGAGTGGCGACCACCACAAAAATCGCGGGCGCAACGAGCAAGCCAATTAGTGGCATTCGTAAAATCGCTTGCCGATAGAAGAATTCGCATCTTGTTCTCCGCGTGTATTGGTGAACAGTGTGTTTAGTAGCTGCAAGGTCTTTCGCGCACTAGGCTAAAGCGTGCATCGATTTTGTCACAAGGAGGGGGCATTGTGGAGAGCAACGATACCAGTGTGCGTATCCTCGACCTGCTCTTTGAACTGACGTATGCAGAACGCGGGCGTTCGCGTTCCCAGATTCGCAGGTTGACGCATTACCGAAAATTGAGTGACACCGCGTTCGATTCAGCTTTCACTCGCGATAAAGAGACGCTTAAAAAAATTGGTGTTGACATTGAGGTTCAACCGCGTGGCGATGAGCTCGTTTACCGCTTACGCCGGTCAAATTCTGAGCTGCTTAAGCTCTCCCTCGAAGAACTTTCGCTGCTCGACTTAGCCTCGACAGCATGGAATGATCCGTCAACAACTGAGCTTGCCTCGACAAAGTTGCGGGCATCTTCCATAGCAAATCGCAAGTCTTCGATTGATTTTCATCTCTCGGGCGCTGAACATGTCCTTCCATTATTCCAAGCGATCACTTCAGCGAGCGTTGTTTCCTTTGCATATAGAAGTCCCAGGGGAACCGATAATCGCGCTGTGGAGCCATGGAATCTCCTCATTTCTGGTTCAGCAATATATCTTCAAGGCTATGACCTTGACCGAGGCGATGAACGTAGCTTCAGGCTTTCGCGCATTCTGCCTCCGATCGAGGTGCTTGGAGAGCCCGGCGATGCTTACCCTCGTCCCTCGGACCGCCCAACGATCGGTATTTCACGTCCACTTGAGCCGAGCTTCTTAGCCAGAGTAGGCAGTGAAGCGTGGAAGAGCGCACTGCGCGACGATAAAGCTACAGGGGCAGACACGGACCAATGGCAACGCTTCCGCGGCCACGTTGCTCCTTACAGTTTCTGGACCCATTTCATCTTGTCTCATGCTCACGATGTTGTCCCTCTCGGGCCGACTGAGTTTGCCTCGGATTTACAGAACAAACTCCAGAGTGCGTTGTCTCTGAACGGAGGCCAAAATGCCTGAAGAAGCTCCAGTTCAGGTCGCACGGATCCTCGCCATGGCCTCGTGGATTATGGATAATCCTGGCCACAATGTTCGTCAGATCGCTCAGCATTTCGGCCGAAGTTCACGCCAAGTTCGCCGCGATTTAGAGTACATGGGGCAAATCGGCGACTCGATGATTGATCGTTCCTACGGGCTGGATTGGGATCTGTATGAGACAGAGGGAGTGGTGGTTCTTCGCGGAAGTCAGACCCCCTCTCTTCCTAAGCTCACCCCTGCCGAGGCCGCGGCTCTCCTAGTTGCGTTACGTGCTCTTGCGCCTTACCTCAGTGACTCTGAGGAAGAGGTTTTGCTGAGTACTGCTGCAAAACTTGCTTCTCGTGCAAGCCAAGACGAGGGAGAAGCGCAAAACAGTTCTGAGGTGATTCACCTTGAGCAGGAAAGCTTAAATTCCCTCGACACACAGCAAGAGATTAGCGCTCAACACGTTATTGGTCTGCGTAATGCGATCGATGAGTTGCGCGAGGTGTCTTTTGAGTACCTCGGTGTTGAAGGATCTTATACTCGCTGTGTCTATCCGCTTAGACTCAAACACTTAAGCACCGGATGGATTCTTGATGCATGGGATCCAACTCGGGAAACTCACAGGAGCTATCGCGTAGATCGGATGAATAATCTTGTCATCGGTGAGAAGCACCCGAGGGTATCAATTCCTTCTGAGCCTGCTCCTTCAACGCTGACGCTGACGATCTCCTCAAATGCGCGATGGATATGCGAGGACTTCGAATCTACTGTGATTTCTGAAGATGCAGAGATGATCACATGTTCCTTGCCTATTTGGAACGAGGAATGGATCCTTGCGCTGCTGTGTGATATTTCGGCCGATATCATTGAATGTCCGTCGGAGTGGATGCAGCGCGTCAGTGAGTACGCTCGGAGCGCGATGGAAATTTGGGAAGAGGCCAAGATGATCAGGAGCGAGGCGTGAGTCCAAAGCGAAAGAGACGCCGCGCGAGTATGGAGGCCGCCGAGCCACAAGAATCTTCCTGGTCGCCAGCAGAGGGAATGGCACAGTTTCGACAGCAGCAAAAGATTGATCGATCTTTCAGAAGCCGCTACGTAGAGGGCTTGAGCTTCACCCTTGATCACTTCCAAATCGAAGCAATGGATGCTTTAGAAGCTGGCCACAGTGTGCTGGTTGCAGCACCTACCGGCGCTGGGAAGACAGTTGTTGGCGAATTTGCCGTCGCGCTTTCGCTTTCGACGGGTTCGCGCGCCTTCTACACAACACCGATTAAGGCGTTATCAAACCAGAAGTTTACTGATTTTCAGAAGCGCTATGGCGAAGCGCGCGTTGGTCTATTGACTGGGGATACGTCGATTAATCCAGATGCTCCCATCATCGTCATGACGACAGAGGTCCTGCGCAACATGATTTATATGGGAGCAGACCTCAGTAACTTAAGTCATGTTGTGCTGGATGAAGTTCATTATCTAGCCGACCGTTTTCGTGGACCTGTCTGGGAAGAGGTGCTGATCCATCTTCCTCAACATACAAAGGTCATTGCTCTTTCTGCGACAGTGTCGAATGCCGAAGAATTCGGAGAATGGATTGGCCAAGTTCGGGGTTCTTGCGATGTCATTATCTCCGAGACGCGACCGGTGCCTTTATTCCAACACATGCTTGTCGATGGAGAACTTTACGACGTCTACGCGCCATCACGACGTGGTTCTGGGCAATCTCAGCGTTTGAACCCAGAACTGCTCTATGCCTGCTCTCCGCAAGGTCGACGCGCTCATCAACGGCGTTTCCGTTCACGTCCAGCGACTGTCATTACCCTTGATCGTGCCAATCTGCTTCCCGCAATTGTTTTTATCTTTTCGCGGGCTGGGTGTGAGGATGCTGTTCGCGAAGTGATCGCCTCGGGTGTCACTTTGACGAACCGATCTCAGGCAGAGCAAATCCGGCGTATCGCAGAGGAAGCTACGGCGATGATCCCTCCAGAGGATTACGCAGTTTTAGGTATTGACTCTTGGATTAAAGCTCTGGAACGAGGCATCGCGGCTCACCATGCCGGTTTGCTGCCCCTGATGAAAGAAACCGTTGAAAAGCTGTTTTCAATGGGGCTTATTCGTCTTGTTTATGCGACAGAAACACTTGCGCTGGGAATCAATATGCCTGCGCGTTCGGTGGTGATTGAGTCGCTCCAAAAATGGAACGGTGTCGAACACGTACGCTTATCTGCGGGTGAGTTTACGCAGTTATCTGGCCGTGCGGGACGACGCGGTATCGATGTTGAAGGGCACGTGGTTGTCAGCGGACGTCGGGATATCGCCCCCGAGGAAGTTGCCGCTTTGGCCTCGAAACGAACATACCCGCTGGTTAGCGCTTTCCATCCGACCTACAACATGGTTGTTAATCTTCTGGCGCATTCGACACGTAAGGCGACGCGCAAGGTCCTGGAATCCTCGTTTGCACAATTCCAAGCCGATTCTTCGGTTGTCCATCTCGCCCAAAGCGCACGCGCGTTAGAGCGTGAATTGGATTCCCTGGGAGAGGGAGTCGATTGTTCACGCGGGAACGCTCAAGAGTATTTCTCCATGCGTGATCGGCTCGCGCGTTTGGAGAAAGAAGCCTCACGAGAGCGTAGCCTCCAGCGAAAGGAACAGGATCAGGAGGTTTTCCGTTCACTGAAACCCGGGCAGGTTTTCGATATTGGTACTAAGCGGAAAGCGCATCGTTACCTGGTTTTGGAGCTTCAGCATTCCGCTGGCCTTCGCCCGTTGCTTCGTACTTTGGGCGCCGATGCTAGGTTGCATACTCTGAGCGTAGATGACCTCTCGGGTGCATTTGAGCTCGTTGCGCACCTTCGTGTTCCTCCTTCCGAGGCCTTACGCCGTCATCGTGGACGTGAGGAATGGGCACAGCGGATCCGGACCCTTCGATCTGAGCACAAAGGGGGCAAGAAAGCTCTTGACTCGCTGCCGATAGATGCAGAGATTTCTCAGCTTCGCATGGCGATTAAGTCGCATCCCGTACACTCGTGTCCACATCGCGAGGAACATGCACGTGCCGGTCACAACTGGGCGCGAAAAAATGCTGAGTACGAGAAGCTTCTCAAACGAATCGATGGACGCACGAACTCGGTTGCACAACAATTTGATCGAGTGTGCGAAGTCCTCGATCGAATGGGGTTCTTGAAAAATGATCTCGTAACAGATTCCGGACAGCTGCTGCGTCGTATTTTTGGCGATCGAGATCTGATCGTTGTTGAAGCCCTTAGACGAGGTGTGTGGGATCGTCTTTCGGCTCCCGAACTCGCTGCAATCGTTTCGACGTGTGTCTACCAATCTCGAGGCGAAGAATCAGCAGCGGTTGAACCCTGGACTGCTGCGTCAAGCGCGTTGGCGCAGGCGTGGGAAGAAACTCTTTCGTTGTCACAGGCGGTGATGTCGGTGGAGAAGAGTGTTGGGGTTCCTCAATCCCCAGAACTCGATCCGGGGCTTGCACAGGCTGTAATGGCATGGGCCAATGGGGCAACTTTGACGACCGCCATCTGGGGGACGCCTCTTCTCGCAGGTGACTTTGTCCGTTGGATTCGGCAGGTAGTAGATCTGCTCGACCAAATTGCCCATGTTGCGTCTGCAGAAACTTCAGCGGTCGCTCGTCAGGCGCGCAGACTGATTCTGAGAGGAGTTGTCTCTTGGGAAGGGGAGTAAAGACAGCGACTCAGAAAAGGCTAAAGCGTGGGTTTAAAGGTAGCGCTATTGACCTTGTGCTTTGCTTAATTGCCGGTATTGGTCTGTGGGCAGCCTTTCCCGATATTTCACTTCCTCTTGTGATAATCCCGTCCTTTGCATTGCTTCTTTCTCGTGTTGATCGCGTCGGTGCCTGGCGGGCCTTCGTCTACATGCTGATTTGCGGGATGGCTTTCTGGCTTTTGCTTATTCCGTGGACTATTCAGGCGACGGGCGGTAGCAAGCTGCCATGGATTGCGTTGAGTTTTGTGGAAGCATTCTTCTTCGCTGTGTGGGGCGCACTTGAGAGTGGTCTTATGCGGCTTTCGTGGGCGAACTCCGCTGCGGGGCAAGCGTTTGTTACTGCTGTTTCTTGGGTCGGTATAGAACAACTTCGTTCTCATTTTCCGTGGTCGGGCTTCCCATGGGGAAATTTGGCGTACCCTCAAGTTGCGACGCCTTTGGGGCGTCTTGCTCCTTGGGGTGGGGAAGTACTTGTGAGCGCTGTGGTTGTCTTCTGCGCAGTGCTTCTACGACGAAGTTTTGATTTTTCGCGTGAGGATCGACATTGGTATTCGCGACCTTTGTGCTTTGCGTCTGCGTGTGCCTTAGTCATTATTCCCATGGCACTTCCTCTGCATGCCTCTCAAGAAGAAGGATCGATCAAGGTTGCTGCAATCCAAGGAAATATTGAGCTTCCTGCCCTAGAGACATACTCTCAGATTGGGAAGGTTACTGGAAACCATGCGCGATTGACCAGTGAGCTTGCACAAACGGGGGAGAAGGTCGACCTAGTCGTCTGGGGCGAGTCTTCAACTGACCGCGACCCCAAATATAACCGGCTGATAGCGGACCTTATTTCTACCTCGGCAAAGGATATTGATGCGCCAATTCTTGTCGGGATCACACGTGTAGATCAGGATCGTCGATACAACTACATGGGAGTCTGGTACCCAGATACTGGACTGAGCGAATCCTATTACGGCAAACAGATTCCGGTACCTTTTGGGGAATACATTCCGGCACGATCACTTGTTTCGCGGCTTGCGACCGAGGCGGCCCAAGTAGGGATTGATCTTGAAGCGGTCAATAATTCATCGCGTTTCGATGTTCAGTTAGAAGACGGTCGCACTGTCCCTCTTGCACTTGGAATCTGCTTCGAAGTGGCTTATGAAGATCTCCTTGCCGAAGGCGTGAATTCTGGTGGTCAAATCATTGTGATCCCCTCCAACAACTATCACTTTGGGACCAGTGCGGAGGGCGCACAACAGGCGCAGATTTCACAATTTCGGGCGATCGAATTTGCTCGCTCGACTGTGCAAGCATCAACGACTGGAAACTCCGTCCTTGTCAGGCCGAATGGAAGCCTTCTTTCTCAAAGCGGACGGATGCAATCAGCAACGCTCACTGGTGACCTGCCTCTTCGAAGCTCATTGACATGGGCAGCACATTTTGCGCCGTATTCCGCTAAAATTAGCTGGGTGCTCACTGGAATTCTTCTGGTTGCACTCGCATTTCAAACCATTTCTCGTTCACATAGAAAGCGCCGCTGATGACCGACTCGATGATGTATGAAACCGGCAGGGGAGTGGTGGCGGTTATTCCCACCTATTGCGAGGTTGAGTCTTTGCCAGGTCTTCTCACGCGCATTCATCAGGTGCTCCCGGAGCTCAACATTCTTATTGTTGATGACTCTTCTCCCGATGGAACGGGAGAATGGGTCCAAGAGCGCATGAAAACTGATTCGCGCCTTCATCTTTACACGCGGCCTGCAAAGTCCGGTCTTGCAACTGCATATGTTGAGGGACTCGGACAAGCCCTCGAAATGGGTTTCGATTTCCTCATCCAAATGGATGCAGATGCATCGCACCGTCCAGAAGACCTGCCCAAACTACTTGTACGAATGGCTGGACCTGATCAACCTGATATGGTCATCGGTTCGCGGTGGGTTCCGGGTGGAAAAACGAATGGCTGGGCACCCTGGCGGGTTGCACTGTCACGTGCAGGCAACGCGTATATCAATTTCTGGTTGGGAACTCGAATTAAAGATGCAACGGCGGGCTTGCGTGTTCACCGAGCCTCTTGGCTGCGTGAGACTGGCATTCTCCAGAAGGTTTCAACGGTTGGTTTCGGTTTCCAAGTTGAAATGACGACTCTCGCTGAGTCTATGGGGGCGACGATCGTCGAAGTTCCTATTACCTTCGACGAGCGAGAACTTGGGGAATCGAAGCTCTCTGGTGCGATCTTTGTAGAAGAGCTGGTCATGGTGACGAAGAACGGTATTAAGCGCAAATTCTCGTCTCGTCGCTGAAAAAGGCAGAAAGATAATGTGGGCCCGCCAAGGTGGCGGGCCCACATTATGTCAAGTTATTCAGAAGTCGATCAGCCTTTGCGGTAGTGGCCCTCTAGGCGCAGCTTGCCTTCGCGTAGAAGAGCGAGCTGTTCTTGAAGAACCTCGTTAAGCTCTTCAATCGAACGACGCTCAAGAAGCATGTCCCAGTGAGTACGAGCGGGCTTAGCGGGCTTTTGTTCTTCGTCTTCCGTTGCCTCGCCGATAAGCTCAGCCATTTGTCCGCATTTGCATTCCCACGTTGCAGGCGGTGTTGCTTCGCTTGCGAAGGGAACTTCAAATTGGTGTCCGTTTGTGCACAAGTACTTTGCTGTGAATCGATCAGCGAAGACAACACCATCTTCAGATTCCATCGACTTAGCACCGATTTGCATTCCGCGTAACGCGCGATCTGCCACCTTGATCCTCCCGCAGTAATAATCGAATAGTAGAAGTTTAGCTGATAAAGGGCTGAGCAGTGTTCTAACTATGCTTTCAGCACATTAGCCGCGATCCGATAATGTACATTATGTCAAGTAATGGGAATCTGGAAACGGCTCCAAAACGCATAGCTGATGAAGCCACTCTCCCATGAATATGTGTATGAGATGTTGGTGTTTGAGTGAGCCGGGCGAAGTGATTAAGAAACCGAACGCTTCATTGCACGACGGGCTGCAAGTTCATCAACAAGGACGTTTTCTTCAGCTCGCTCGCTAGGAAGTTCAGCCAGAGAACCTTCGAGTTCACGCCAGACGCGACCGACAGCGATTCCAAACACGCCTTGACCGCCTTGAAGAAGGTCGATAACTTCATCTGTCGAGGTGCACTCGTAGACCGATGCACCGTCACTCATCAAGGTGATCGAGGCAAGATCATCAACACCGCGACGGTGAAGTTGAGTCACTGCAGTGCGGACTTGCTGAAGAGATACCCCTGCATCAAGCAGCTTCTTGACGATCTTCAGGACAAGAATGTCCTTGAATGAATACAAACGCTGAGATCCCGAGCCTTTAGCCGCACGGACTGAAGGCTGAAGCAAGCCGGTGCGCGCCCAGTAATCAAGCTGACGGTAGGTAATTCCAACTGCCGCACAGGCAACAGGGCCTCGGTAACCAACATCGTCACCATCGCGCCCCTCCAAAGGGTCGCCAAAGAGCATAGGCTGACGCCCCTGCATGCTACCCAGCGGTTCTGCGCTCACGAATGCTCCTTGCTTGAGGAATGACCGAACTGAAATTAGATTACGAAGTTGAAGCTTGCCGGTCAATAAACGACACGGCGAGCCTTCAAGTTCAAGTTGAAGGTTACACCCCTCCGTCGGTCAATTGTGACAAAGCTACTCGCAACATCTCGTGATGAAGCTGCGCAAACCTCTCCCCTAGCTCCAGGCGTCGGCTGTTCTGCCGTTCGCGATCAATCGCTCGATCACGAGGAGTCTGGGATAGGACTGTCTGATCGATAAGATCAGCGCTTCGCTCAGCGCCGTGACGTACCGAGCGCAAGGTACGAGCGTCAACTCCCAGGGCCTCGAGCTCACGAATCTGCAAAATTACCTGAACACTTCGCGAGGGAAAATAACCAGCAATGTCGGGAGTGACCAAACCAAGAGACACATAGCGTTCAATCGCTGCAAGTTCGCATCCCGTCAGATCCGCAAGGTCTGCAGCGGGAATCGAGCGACGATTTCCCAAAGAAACAACTTTGCCTTCTGAAGCAACGACCTGGGCTGCGCGTCGACGGGAGACTTCGTGCCCCGCATCAAGTGCTCGAAGCTGATCACGGATTACATCAAGAGGCGAATAGGAATCGCGCTGAGAAGCCAAAACGTAGCGGAGACGTTCAAGGTCAGCTTGGGAATACTTACGATACCCAGCAGAAGTACGTGCAGGGACTACAAGCCCCTTGTCTTCAAGGAAACGTACCTTTGACTGCGTGATTGCAGGAAACTCAGCCTTGAGGCGTTCAACCAGCTGACCGATTGAAAGCTCTGGCTCACGACTAATTCCGCGCGGCCAGGGTTCAACAATTTCTTCCGAGGCCTTGCGCTGAGCGCGCGCACTCATTGGGCGTTAGGTGAGGGCTGGTAGGTCAGGCGGTACTTGCCAATCTGTACCTCGTCTCCAGCGTGGAGCTCAACCTGCTCAACACGTTCACGATTGACATAAGTACCATTGAGCGAGCCAGAATCGCGGACGGTATGTCCGCCATCGCGAGACAGGAACTGGCAGTGCTTACGCGAGACAGTGACGTCGTCCAAGAAGATATCTGCACGAGGCGAACGACCTGCGTTTGTTACTTCCGCATCCAAGAGGAATCGTGCACCCGAATTAGGCCCGCGTTGAACAATGAGAAGTGCAGAGCCGGCAGGAAGAGCATTGACTGCGTCCTGATCGCGCGCCGACAAAGGCATAGGCGCGTCAGCGACTTCCTCAACAGTATTCAGGCTGAAGACCGAAGTTGCAGTCGGGTCAAACTCTTGGCTCTGGTTTTCCATTACTCGCTCCAGTTCTGAGGGACAATAGCAACAGTATAGTGTGGCGGCCTTGTATTCGCGAAGGCTTTTAACCGATTTGCTTTGCAAATTCCGGTGATTTGGGTGTCGAAATCGAGGTGATCTTCAGATCTTTCATCTGCGTGATTGTTACTGAAGCACCCTTTGCGCGCATCTGAGCCGCACTACCTGCTTGAATTTCTAGAGCCGTAGAAATGGTCTGTGAATCACCAATGACTTTCAATACGTAGGGGCTTGATAGGGCCTGTCCGTCCACACTGATCACTCCCCCGTCACTGGTGAAACTTGACGATACAGTGACGCGATGGCCGTTAATTTCAGAGGCCTCAGAACCCGCATTTCGGAGTTCACCCAGCGCCATCACAAAATGCGTTGCACTCAAAGAATGTGAGGGATCGCTGATAACCATCTCGATTCCAGGACCGTGGACAGCGACTTGCCCCGAGTTAATTTTGGCCTGCTCTTCAGCTTTCTTCGCGGCATTCGCTGCGGCCTCTTCTTTTTGAGACTCGTCCTCAAGCTGACTGACTTGGGATTCGAGCTTCCCGCGTTCAACACGAAGGTTTTGTTCCTGGACAGAAAGATTGTCGAGGAGTTCAACCAGTTCTTCCTGACTAAGCGAGGTGAGCGGGTCTGTTCGTTGCGCTCGAACTTGAGTGACTAAGGCAATCCCAAGAATTAGGCAGATCACAAAAAGTAAAAGATGCGTTCCTCGAGGCATCGCTAATATCGCTGCTTTGAGGCGCGCCCCCAAGGGTTTTACCGAGGAATCGACGGTTGCCTTCTCCCCCGCTTCACCCATTTGAGCCTGAGCAGTCGCTTGGGTCTTCTTCGCGTGCTGTCCCATTCTCAGGCCTTAAAAATCAAACGACGGATTGAAGCAGTGTTCGAGAAAATACGAATTCCAAGAACTACAACGACTGCAGTTGTCATGGCCGAGCCAACGCCCAACTGCGTCCCCAAGAACACCAATAGGCAAGCGACCACGACGTTCCAGAAAAAGGACATCACAAAAACGCGGTCTTGAAATGTCCCTTCAAGCCAAGCTCTGCCTGCACCGAGAAGAGCATCGAGGCCAGCAACAACAGCGACCGGCAGGAAGGGCTGAAGCCACGTGGGGACAGTTGGGTCGATGAGGACGCCAACGACAATTCCAAATATCAGACCAAGAACTGCTAACACCTTAGTGCCCCTCTTCGATGGTCTCACTCCAACGAGTTGACCGGTTATCGCGTGCGTTGAGCGTCATTTCTTTAACAGACTGCGCACTCAGTTTAATTCCTGTGAGGGATTCTGCACTGGACAAATAATCCCCCGTTGAGCCGCGAACCAATGACAATGACAAGGTATTCGCATCACCAATTGCCTCGATCGTATACGGTGAAGAAATCGGATTGACGTCAACCAAAATCGCTGAACCTGCAGTTCGGATAAAAGAACCGGGACCGATTCTTTGGCCGTTCACACTCACTGCTTCAGCCCCGGCACCCCACAGAGCATTGACAACCATTCGAATATCTTGGTCACGTACCTGTCCTTGACCGTTTTGGCGTGAAGACACGGCATTTGCAGCATCGGTAAGCGTAACTTTCAGTCCCGGCCCACTTACTTGAGTATCAGCATTTGCTAGGGCTGTTGCAGCATTTTCGTGAATACTGCTTTGTCCCTGCTGAGCTGATAGTTCTTTTACATGTGCGCGAAGCGTCGCAACTTCATCTCTCATTTGAGTGATCTGCTGCGTTTGCGTTTGAGCGTGGCTCAAAAGAGATGAGTGCACATCCCCTTGCGCTTGGGCGCGCAAACCACTGATTGCAAACCCCGCACCAATGCCCAATGCGATTGCGATGAGAATCGTGATGGTCCGATGGAAAACCGAAGTTACGCCGCGACTAGCTTTCTCGTGATAGGTCCCGTATCCAGCATCCAAGGGGTTCTCAAGGATTGCCTTCAAGAGGGACATCGATGCAGCGGGATCATTACCTGCCGACGACGAGGAGGCATGCTGATTACTCATTGCCACTGCTTCTGACGGGAATAGGCCCGCTCAAGATCATCGAGCTTCTCAATGACTAGGCGTGTGAGTGCGGGTGCGACCTCTGAGTGCTCGTCGAGCCAGATCTTTGCAGCCTCAATTGGATCCTCGTCTAGGCTTTGACACTCAACATCAATAGACATCGGGAAACCGCCCTCAACAAAACGAATCCCGAGTCCCATTGATGAGTTCTTCCAAAATGGGAGCAGCTGATTGAAGTACTGCGTGACATAGCCGGGGCTACTCCACGTTGAATCGTTCAGGCCTTGCAATGAAGCACTTAAATCAAGGTTCGACATTGCCGATCCGTGACAAATTTCGTTCCAAACCTGCGAACGAATATCAGCGTTTGGAAGCGCCGCACGCGAGCGAATCCAGCGGGTACGGTTCTCCCCCGTCGGTGAGGCCTCGAGCCAGGAATCCAAATCTTTCTCGGTGACGAGGCCTCGCGCGGCGCAAGCCCGGCGAAGATCCCACGCGCTTTCTTCCCCCTCGATGAAGGGAAGTCGATCGCTGTGACGTCCGTGGGCGAGTTCAAGCACGGCCTCGGTATAGGTCTCATCTGAGCATGCCATCCAGACGTCAACAAAAAGACGAAGGGCAGCGCGGCCTCGGTCACGGGAAGCATGACGCATAAACTCAGCAAGCGTGTTGAGGATCTCGCGATCGCAACGATCCCGTGAACTGCGAGGAAGGAAGGAACGGGCGACTCGGATTGTCGCCAGTAGACGCTCGAAAATGGCATCTTCGCTTTCCTCAGCCATATGGGTAAGAGCTGAGTGAATGTAGTCACGCGGATCCAAGTCGCCGCCACGCAGTGCACTAAAGAGATTGGACCAAATGACGGCGCGAGTAATAGGACGTTCAATGGTCGACACGTATGCGAGCGCAGTTCGCATCGAATGCTCATCAAAGCGCGAAATCGCATAAGTCAAGTCGACGTCATTCACGACCACCAAATCAATGTCTTGTGCACTACCAGCTTCAGCAAGCTCCGGGGGGACCTTAACGGCAGAATCGGCTTCCTCTACGCGGACGCGCAAATGGCACTTTTCCCTCAAAACACCGTTATCTGCTGTCCAGAATGAGACTTCAAGGCTGTGCGGACGAGCAAGCCCTTCCTGGTGCATATGGAGGCCTGTCAGACGCCCTGCATCATCACTTGTCCAGCTGAGTGAAAGAGTAGAAGGGCCTGTGGTGAGGAGCCACGCGTCCTTCCACTTCCCAAGATCTTCACCACTGGCTTCTTCCAATGCCCCCAAAAGATCCTCGAGACCGGTTGAAGAGTTAGCAAATCGCTGGAAATACAGTCGCACACCCTTGTAGAAGGTCTCTTCACCAACCCACGCGACAAGCTGCTTGAGGACTGCTGCCCCCTTCGCGTAAGTGATACCGTCAAAGTTGTTTTTCGCAGCAGGGATATCAGGGATATCTGCAACGATGGGGTGCGTTGTCGGGTACTGGTCCTGGGCAAGTGCCCAAGCCTTACGACCAATGGCAAATGAGGCCCACTCCCCCGTGTAAATTGTTGCCTCAGCGGCAGTTGTCGTTCCCTGGTTCTCCGCAAAGGACTCTTTTAGCCAAAGATTTTCCCACCATGCCGGAGTAACCAAATCGCCGAACCACATGTGGCACATCTCGTGGAGGATTGTGTTCGCACGTTTTTGCCGCAGTGCAAATGACGGCGTATCACGGCTCAGATAGTTCTCATTGAAGGTGATACACCCAGGATTTTCCATTGCACCCAGATTGTATTCGGGAACAAAGATCTGGTCGTAGCTTCCCCAGGGGAAGGTGTAGCCATAATGTTTGTGATAGTGATCTAAACCGGCCCGCGTGACAGCTAGGATGTCATCGCTATCCATTGAATCTGCTAATGCCTGACGGCAGAGCAGGCGAAGCTGCAGTGTTGCAGTGTTGCCATCGCCTGCGCTTCCTTCCCAGCTCCCGCCCTGGGCGACCGCCCACTGGCCCGCAACGACCGCTGTAATGTAGCTTGACAAAGGCTCAGTGGTCGTGAAATCCCACAGCGTGATGCCGTTGCCGCAATCCTGAGAGCTTCCAATCCCATTGGAAGTCACAACCCACTCGTTTGGTGCATAGACGTGGAAAGTCCACGTGGGTTTTATATCAGGTTGATCGAAGCAAGGCCACGCGCGGTGGGCATCTTCAGGCTCAAATTGCGTGTAAAGGTAGTAGCGTCCATCCTCGGGATCGTGATAGCGATGCAACCCCTCCCCCGTCGTCGAAAAGCGACAATCAGCTTCAACGGCAATCGTCACCTCTCGCTTGGTCGGAACTCCGCTGATATCGAGGCGTTCACCGTCGTAGGTGAATTGATCGGATGCTAAAGGAACATCATCAATCGAAACCGTCTGGACCTCACCAGCGACATCGACAAAGAGCGTCGGTTCCTGAGAGACAAGGGTCATACGTGAGAGAACGCGGTACGAGCTTTTCTCACTTGCCGCTTCTTCGAGGTGAAGTGTGACATCAATGTGGCGGACTGTAACAACGGTTGAACGGTGACGTGCATCTTCACGAGTCAGGACATACATGCCCTCATTTTAGAGAAATTTTGTGTTGACGTGTCGATGAAGAAGCTTTTCGCGGAGCAAGCGGATACTCTAAAAGTCATGACTTATGCCACCGATATTCGTCCGATTACCTCGCCAATTCCACTCTCTCAGGCACTCGAGGGGGTTCAGGGGCTTGATTGGTCGCTGTGCCCTGATACCGAACTTACCGTTTCTGGTGTCAGCGTTTCATCGATCGATATTGAAGATCATTGGCTCTTTGTTGCGATTCCTGGGCTGGTTCAGCACGGTATTCGCTTTCTCCATGCTGCCGTCGAAGCTGGTGCCACAGCAGTTGTTACAGATCGCGAAGGATCTGAACGCGCACGTGAAATGAACCCTGATATTCCGATCGTTATTGTTGCGGATCCGCGTCGTGCGAGCGCAACTATCGCGGCGAATATCTATCGCCATCCGGCCTCGGCACTCAAAACTGTGGCTGTAACCGGGACGAATGGAAAGACCACAACAACCTACCTTCTGCGTTCGATTCTGCGCAGTACCTTCAACGATCCTGCACTGTGCGGGACTGTTGAGATCCGTGTTGGTGACCTCGTCATCAATTCAGAGAAAACCACTTCCGAGGCTCCTGAGGTCGCGCGAATTCTTGCACTTGCTCGCGAGAAAGAATGCGGCGCAGCGATTGTTGAGGTCTCAGCGCATGCGCTGAGTTTGAACCGTGTTGACGACATTATTTTTGATGTCGCTGCATTCACGAATCTTCAGCATGATCACCTCGATTACTACGGTGATATGGAGCATTATTTCGAGGCCAAGAAGAGTTTGTTCACTCCTGCGCACTCGCGTTGCGGTGTCGTCTGTGTTGATGATGAGTGGGGCCTTCGCTTGGCCCAAGAAAGCGAAGTGCCCGTTACTACTGTTTCAGTGTTTTCCCATCGCGAGGCCGATTGGACCGTTCGTCGCATTAACTTCGATCGTGCGATCCCCGCTGTCACCTTTGATCTGGTGACCCCTCAGGGCGATGAACGCCTCATTCGGATGCCGATGCTCGGTGAAGTTAATGTCCAAAACGCCGTCGTTGCACTGGTTGCAGCACTGAAGCTGGGATGTGAGTTCGAAGCAGCAGTTTCGGCTCTTGAAGGTGCGGAACAGATTCCCGGCCGTATGACCTCCGTTAATCCTGATCCAGGCGCACAGCCACTTGTCATTGTGGACTTTGCACATACTCCAGAGGGACTCGATTGGACACTCAAATCCGTCCGCGAGTTAACTCGTGGCAAGCTCGTTTTAGTGTTTGGAACCGATGGCGATCGCGACGCGACAAAGCGTGAGCCTCTAGCCGAAATTGCTGCTCAACTTGCTGACGTTTTATGGGTGACCGATGAGAATCCGCGTACTGAAGATGCCTCATCTATTCGCCAGCAACTCCTCAACGGAATTCGGCGTGTTCGTCCTGATTTCCATGACGTTACTGAAGTGACCACATGCCGCCGTGACGCAGTCCGTCAGGCAATTCTCGCGGCAGACGCGGGAGATATCGTCGTCATTTCCGGAAAGGGTGCCGAGTGGTATCAAGATATCCAGGGAATCAAGCACGTCTATAACGATGTACCCGTTGCTCGTGAAGTCTTGGAACAAGACATTCGCGCGCGCCTGTAACGCGCTTGTCATCACTGACTACCGATAGGATAAGGACGTGACTGAAGAATACCTCGAGAACACAGAGCCCTTCGACGAAGGTCAAGCAGAGCTACGCGCACGTGCAATGCGTGACTCCCTCGACCAGTTTGAGCTTGATGACGAAGATCTTGCCCTGCTCAACGGGGACTTCGAGAATTCTGATTCTCAGGACAGTGAATTCGGCCTTCCCGTTTTGGCAGTGATCGGGCGCCCCAATGTCGGCAAGTCAACGTTGGTGAACCGCATTATTGGTAGGCGTGAAGCAGTTGTTCAAGACACCCCTGGTGTTACGAGAGACCGCGTATCTTATCCTGCCGATTGGGCAGGTCGTCACTTCACCCTTGTCGATACGGGCGGCTGGGAAATCGATGTCAAGGGAATTGACCGTTCGGTCGCAGAACAGGCAGAAATCGCGGTTGATCTGGCAGATGCCGTGCTGTTCGTAGTCGATGCGACTGTTGGTATGACAGATACGGATGAACGTATCGTCTCTATGCTTCGTAAGAGCGGTAAGCCCGTCGTTCTAGCGGCGAACAAGGTTGATTCTGCGATGCAAGAAGCTGAAGCGGCCTACCTGTGGTCACTCGGAATGGGTGAGCCCTACGCTATTTCTGCACTTCACGGCCGCGGTACCGGTGATCTTCTCGATGCTGTGATGGCTGTGCTTCCTGAAGTGTCTTCAGTGGCTTCAGCGCTGCCTGTGGGCGGCCCTCGGCGAGTTGCTCTGATCGGACGTCCGAACGTTGGTAAATCCTCGCTGCTCAACGCTCTGGCTGGTTCTGAGCGTGTTGTTGTCAATGAGCTTGCTGGTACGACTCGTGATCCAGTTGATGAGCTCATCGAGCTTGACGGGCAGCAGTGGTGGTTCGTCGATACCGCGGGCATTCGCCGAAAGATGCACCGAACCACTGGTGCTGACTACTATGCGTCAATTCGAACCCAAGCAGCCCTTGAAAAGGCAGAACTTGCGTTGATTCTTTTCGACGCCTCAGAGCCGCTGACAGAACAAGACATTCGAGTCGTGCAGCAGGCAGTTGATGCCGGCCGTGCAGTGGTCATCATCAACAACAAGTGGGACCTGGTTGATGAAGAACGCCAAGCTCAGCTTCGTTCAGAGCTCGAACGAGAGCTTGTTCAAGTCTCATGGGCGCCGCGAATTAACGTGTCAGCGAAGACAACCTGGCATATTAACCGCCTAACTCGTGCGATGGAGACTGCACTGGATAGCTGGGAAACACGCATTCCCACTGGCCGCCTCAATGCCTTCTTGGGTGAACTGGTTGCAGCGCATCCGCACCCCCTTCGCGGAGGGAAGCAACCTCGAATCCTCTTCGCGACCCAGGTGTCGAATATGCCTCCACGTTTCGTCATCTTCACAACCGGGTTCTTGGATCCCGGATATCGCCGATTCATTGAGCGTCGTCTGCGCGAAGACTTTGGATTTGAGGGCTCCCCTATCCAGATTTCGGTACGTGTACGCGAGCGCCGTCGCCGCTAGGCTCTCAAAGAGTTATTAAGTGGTGCGGCCTCGCCCAACGGGGAGGCCGCACCACAAGTTTTACCTACACGCATTCACATGTGATCAGTCATCTTCTTTGGAAAGCTCGATCTTGTACCGGAAGATTGTGCTCATATACGTCCCTGTGCGCCGATTAAGAGATGCTGTGGCATCGATGAGGGGTGTCATTGATCCAGCCCTTCGCGAACGAAGATCTTTCAGAATAGGCATCGCATAGTATGCGTTCTTCTTGTTCTCCAGATCCATGAACCACTGTCCACCCAGATGATGCCGGTAGGTCTCGCCGATATACACCGTGAGTAGATCGTGCATCCGCGGATCGTTAATGAGGTCTTGAGGCGATGAGTAATGCGCAAGCATCCACTCTTCGAGGGCATCAATGGACTCAACTGAGAAGTCAAGATTCAGACCGTTTTCTTTTGCGAATGTATCGGTCATGTAGTCCAACTTGTCAGAAATGAAGAAAATCCATTCCTGAAAGTCTTCTTGCGTGTACGCCATTATTGCCTCATCTACGCCGTCAGGGCTTAGTTATGAGGCGATTCTACCGCCCTCATAGTACTGAACTCGAGTACCTGAGGACCAGAATTCATCACTGGTGGGATACCCATAGCTTCCGCGTTCATATCCAGCTCGGCCGTACTTTACAAAGATCTCGCCTCGTACAAAGTGTGAGCCGCTTGTTGCACTCCAGTAGGCAGTCCCCTTATCAAAGACTTGGAATACTCCCTTACCTGAAGGTGTCTCAGCTGTAGTTGCAACACCCAAGAAGCGTGCACCGCCAAGATCTCGATATGCGTTTGCAATACCAGTCCCGTAGCGCAGGACATAGGTTCCCGCACCTGCGCTCCATGTGATGACGCCGCCCTCAAACTCCTGTGCGCGACCGGAACCTGCCGAGTACTCATCACTGACGGGGAAACCAAGAAAACCGCGTTCGTATCCCTTGCTTCCGTAGGCGTTGAAGATCCCTACCCGTACAAAATGAGTACCGCCTTGAGGGGTCCAGTACGCCGTGCCGTTATCGAATACTTGGTAGACGCCCTTACCTGAATGGGTCTCGGAGGTGCGCGGTAAACCGACAACTTTTACCCCACCAATCTCGCGGAAAGCGTTTGCAATACCAGTCCCATAACGCAGGGTGTAGGTCCCTGAAGTCGAGGAGGTAATGACGCCACCTTGGAATTCCTGAATCCGCCCCGAATCCGTGGAGTATTCGTCGCTTATCGGATAACCTAATGAGCCGCGTTCATAGCCTGCTTGTCCATATGCTTTGAAGATTTCTCCGCTGACAAAGTGGGTACCGCCTTCCGCTGTCCAATAAGCGGTTCCCTTGTCGAATACCTGAAATACTCCCCTTCCGGAGCGTGTTTCAGCACTTGTTGCTGCGCCAAATTTCCTTGCTCCGCCCAAAGTGCGGTACGTGTTTGCAGTACCTGTTCCGAATCGCAGAACGTAGTTTCCTGATCCAGAGGTAGTGATCACTCCACCTTCGAATTCTTGTACGCGTCCAGAACCTGCAGAATACTCATGACTCGTCGGAAATCCTAAGAAGCCACGTTCGTAACGGTTGTCACCGTATGTGCGGAAGATTGATCCGGAGACAAAATGTGCGCCAGTCTTTTCGGTCCAGTAAGCGGTACCTCGTTCGAAGAGCTGGTAGACCCCGCTACCGCTTGATTCTTCCTCGCTCTTTGGATCACCCATGAGGGAATGATTTTCATTCCAGAGTCCTCGAATCGCTCCCTTAACGGAGTAGGCCACCGAACGATCCGAGGTGTTCGTAGTCGTTGCACGACTGCCATTTTGGGCAATTTCGCGGATTTGCTGGAGCTTTGCGTAGCCGGCATCACCAGGGCAGCTTGTCGGGTAAGTATCGCGGTGACCAGAAATGCGAGGTAGATTCACTGCGGTTCCGGCGCGATATTTAGGGTTTGAACCCAGCGGCTTAAATTCAGCCTTCTCTGACATATTATTGACACCTGCTCGACGCAATTGCCAACCTGCCAAAGCACCGACGGTGTTCAAGGTTGCCTGCGAGGGAGCCTCATTTTGGTAGGTACCCATCATCGAGATGCCCATTGTTCCAGAGTTGAAACCCTGATCATGAGCTCCAGCGACCATCTTTCCCGAAGGAGCGGATAAGGTGCCTTTACGTCCTTCAAAAGCACGTCCCCATTTGTCGACGAGGAAGTTATAGCCGATATCTCCCCAATCAAGAGTCACTGCATGGTAGTGATAGATTCCCCGGACAATGGATGCAGATTGATCCATGGAGTAGTTATTGGTACCAGCCGTGTGATGAATGACAACATGGCGGGTGTTATAGTACTCGGGATCCCAGTCAAGATAGGACTCGTCTGCGCCCCATCCAGCCCGACTTGTTACGGCAATGGGAAGCCCATTCGGCTGAGCGGTCTTGGGGAATGCGCGGCTCAGCTGCGCACCGCTGCGACCGATTGCGATTCCACTACCGACTCCTGGATAAACAGTTTGAGTTGATTCCTCGGCACTGTCCTCGCTTGAAGCAGGGGTTGGTATTTCAGCTTCAGGCTCTGCGCTCTGGCTATCAGCCTCAGTGTTCTGCTCGGGCAGAATTAGCGAAGTAAAATCGTTACCTTCAGCCTGCACGGACTCGAGATTAAGATCTGTGCCTTCCGCAGCCGTTGTTACAACATCGTCTTCTGCCAGTGTTGTTTCGCCTTGCGGGTTATCGGGAATCATTGCGACTTCGAGATCAGCAGGAAGATCGTCTTCGTCTCCAGTTACGCGAATCTGGATACCATCGGCTCCCGCGGTAATGAAAGGATCCGTACCACCGCGTGCTTCAGTACCGTCAGCACGGTCTTTTCCTGCTCCCCCATCCTTATCAGTGAGGTACCACTGGCTCCACTGGCCATTCTCGCGTACCCGAATAAACATCTGGGTATTGGCAGAAAGCGCGCTTTCTCCACTCCAAGACAAACCGGTCACCATAAAAGGATCGACAGAGATCGGTTCGGTCAAGATTGCTGCATCATCACTTGGATCAAAAGAAGATGTGCCCTGCGATTGCAACGTGGCGCGTGAGAACCGTTTTAAAGAATGCCCATTTCCAATTCCAACATTCTCGAGGCCTGCTTGGGCAACGCGGGTAGGTTCTCCTTGCGAACTCGTGAGAGTGATCTTTTGTACGGGGTGTTCGCGAATTGTTGTCGTCCCTGTAAGGGTGATCTGGTGATCGCTAGTAGGAGCATTCGCCAAGGCTATTCCTTGTGGGAACACAAGGCTCAAGAATGCAGCACTTGCTGTCAGGGAAACTACTCGCATAGATAAACTCCGTCAGTGATGATGGTTAGTCACTTTCGTAACACTATACACATTTGCCACATCCGTAACATCAAAAAGTGCACTCATTCACAGGATTTCTTCAGTCAATTTCGTTGAATATAAGCGAAGATCTCACGGTTCATCGGAATGCTCTAGCTGTTCTTGCCTAAGAAAAGAATGAGAGTTATTGCCGTCAATTGGGCGTAAAACTTCACGCAAAAGGCGGCTGAGAATAAAAAATCAGGATCGGAAAACCGATCCTGATTACCTGTCGGGCTGGCGGGATTTGAACCCACGACCCCTTGACCCCCAGTCAAGTGCGCTACCAAACTGCGCCACAGCCCGTTTGATCACCTAAATTTTGGCGACTCGGATAGTCTAGCCCAAGTCCTACCGAAAATTCCAATTGAGTACGGCGACCCCCGTCACATTCAGTTGTGGTTTCCACTCATGCCTGCTGGCAGAAGTGAAATAACCGCCTCCAAGACCCCCTCAATATCAAGATCCGAGGTATCAACCAGCTCAATTCCAGGACCCGGATTCGTAAATTCACTGACAGTTGAATCAGCTGCATCACGATCGACAATCTGAGAACGAACTTTCTCTAGGCTCTCAGGGCTGTCATCGCCAAATAGCTCCTTAGCCCTCCGCTTCATCCGCGCAAGCGGTGAAGCAACAAGCAAAACTCTCAAATCGGCCTCAGGGTATACAACAGTGGTGATATCGCGTCCTTCCGCAACCATTCCACTTCCGTTTGCAGAAGCTTCGGCCATGCGTTGACGCTGATGCTCGACCATCCATGCGCGAACTAAAAGGTTCGTGGAAATCTTCGAGACTGCCTCGGAAACGGTAGAGGATCGGATTAACGAAGTGACCTCGCGATTTCCAACAAAGAAATGAGGATCATCAGGATTCGAATCGGCGTGCAGATCAAGAGAAGGAAGCAAGGCGGCAACAGCATCGTGATCGTCTAAAGCAACGCCTGACTCTAAGGCAATAAGAGTCAATGAACGATACATCGCCCCGGTATCGAGGTAGCCAATGCCCAGGCGACGAGCAAGTAATTTAGCAATCGTTGATTTGCCAGAACCCGCAGGTCCATCAATTGCAATTGTCAGTCCGTGAGGGGAAAGACCGTCAGACATTATTAATCTCCACTTCCGGTATTCCACCCGCGTTCCTGCAGCTGGCAGATGGTCGAAGAAACGATAGATGGATCGAGACTGAGTCGGGCAACACCCATTTGAGCGCCTGCAGAGTGCTCAAGGGCGAAGTCTTCAATATTTACGCCGATCTCACCGAGATCTGCGAATAGTCGACCGAGAGAGCCAGCAGTATCAGGAACAAATACATCGAGAACAACGTAGCGGGTTGGCGCTCCACCGTGTTTACCCGGAATCCGCGCGACTCCCCTATTGCCCTGATCCATCACACGATAGACAGCTCCAACGCTCCCACCTTCAAGAGGACCTTCCTGCGCGGCGGCATCTAGATGCGAAATCAAATCATCGAGATCGCCGCGAATATCCTTCAACACCTTGACAACGGGACCAGCATTACCCGCCAAAATAGCGGTCCACAAACGAGGATCGGAGGCGGCAATTCGAGTTGTATCACGCAAGCCTTGACCCGAAAGTGAAAGGGCTGAAACGGGGGCATCTGCGAGCCGAGCAGCAAGCATTGACGAGACCAACTGAGGTACGTGCGAAATTAGCGCAACGGATTGATCATGCGTCGAAGCGTCCATCTCAATGGGGAAGGCTCCCACATCCCCCGCAAGCGAACGAATCCGCATCACTGCATCAGGAGATGAAGTCGGGCTAGGAACAATCACCCATGGCCTGCCGTAGAAAAGATCTGCGTCTGCCGCACCTGCGCCACTACGCTCGCGACCTGCCATCGGATGAGAACCCACGTAGCGGCTCGTGATATCGAGGCCGCGACGCTCTGCTTCCTCGACAACTCCCTCAAGGACAGCCAACTTTACGGAAGCGACATCGCTGACGACGGCCTCGGGATACCGAATCAACGCATCCACAACACAAATATCAGCAACGTCAGGAGGAGTTGACACAATCACCAGCGACGGAGAGCAGTGATCATCCGGACCGATCAGAGTACCAGCGCCCAAATCCTGCGCTAAGCGTCCAGCCGTTGGAGAGGAATCACGAAGAAAAACCTCAACTCCCCCACTACGAAGTGCAAGCGCAAGAGAAGTGCCCAGAAGACCCGTGCCGATAATCAGGACGGGGCCGCGGGTCGTGCTCACGTGAGATGGCACAGGACTCACAAGCCAACTGCGTCATAGAGAGCAGCAAGCTGCGGGCCCTTGACGCGACGCATTGTTCCGGGTTGTAGGTGTTCCAGGCGAATAGGCCCAAACTTTGTACGAACGAGCTCGCGAACTGGGTAGCCCACCTCATCCATCAGACGGCGGACAAGGCGGTTACGTCCTTCATGGACGACGATTTCAACAGTGGTGATATCACCGTAAGTTTCCATGGTGCGGAAAGAATCAACCGCAATCGGACCATCTTCCAATTCGACGCCTTCGAGCAGACGACGGCGGACACCCGGCTTAACTTCGCCGTGAACACGCGCGATATAGGTCTTAGGAATCTCGTAGGAGGGGTGGGTCAGTCGGTTCGCAAGCTCACCATCATTCGTCAGTAAAAGCAGCCCAGATGTATCGATATCCAAGCGGCCCACGTGATACAGACGCTCAGGGTAATCAGCAACAAGATCCGCTAGCGTCGGACGCCCCTCCGGGTCTGACATGGTCGAAACCATGCCAACAGGCTTATTCACAGCCATGACGATCGGACGATTCTCTTCCAAAATAATCCGCTTACCATCGACGTGGATTGCCTGACGCCTGGGGTCAACACGCATACCTTGACCGCGAACCACCTTGCCGTCAACTGAAACACGGCCTTGGGCAATAAGCTCTTCTGCTGCCCGTCGAGAAGCTACCCCCGCACGTGAGAGTACTTTTTGCAGGCGAATGCCGTCTTCACTATAGGAATCGTTTCTCACAGTGTCTCCTCAAGTTCGTCCAGCTCGTCCGAAGCCGGAAGGTAGGGGGCTAATGGTGCCAATTCGTCAAGGGAATTCATTCCCATTCGTTCAAGAAATACTTGGGTCGTCCCATACAAACGAGCCCCCGAAGAAGATTGGCCAACTTCCTCAATGAGTTCACGTGCACTCAAGGTCCGAACCACTGCATCAACATTAACGCCGCGAATTTGAGAGATCCTCGCACGCGAGATCGGTTGACGATAGGCAATAACCGCAAGTGTTTCCAGAGCAGCTTGTGACAGTTTAGATTGTCCTGATCCAACAATAAACTGGGAAACAAGCGACTCCCAGCGAGGAGCAGAATAAATTCGCCATCCTCCACCTAGACGCCGAAGTTCAAATCCGTGTTCACGGCCGCCAGAGCGTCCAGCGTATTGCGCAGAGAGCGCTTCAAGCACGTGCTCGATATCTTCAGCAGATACATTGAGAACACCGGCAAGCTGTTGAGCAGTAACAGGTTGATCGACAACCATCAAAATTGCTTCGATGGGAGCGAAGAGAAGTTGAGTCTCAGCGAGGTCACGTGCATCGCTCATACGTCCTCCTCCCATTCATCGACCTTTGGGTCATTCCCATTCCATACAAGTTCCAGTGTTGAAAGCGCCTCTTCCTGCTGGAACTCGATCGCTCGGCGCCTGTACAACTCTAAGATAGCGAGGAAACGCGAGACAACAACAGCCGTATCGCGCGCGTCCGAGATGAGCTGAGAAAAGGTTGCGTGGCCATAAGCACTTAGATACGCGATGACGACCTTTGCTTCCTGAGCAACCGGCACTGCAGCTGAATGGAGGTGCGTCACTTCGACGGTCGGCGGCTGAGCACTGAGCGCGTCCGCACATGCACGAGCAAGATCCTCAGCGCCTACTTCCCATCGAAGTTCCGGAAGAAGTCGAGTGAACTGAGGTTCAAGCGCAACACTGCGCGGGATTAAACCCACATAGGCATCAAGCCGTTGTGCGATCTCCCCCGCAGCTAGCTTGAATGCCCGATATTGAAGCAAACGACTGAAGAGCAGGTCACGTGCCTCGAGGTCCTCACTACTCAGCGATGATTCCTCTTCATAATCAGGAAGCAAACGCGCTGCCTTTATATCCAACAGTGTCGCAGCTACGACAAGGAATTCACTGGTCCGTGAAAGATCAGGAAAGGCATGCATATGTGCAATGAACTCATCGGTCACTTCGGCAAGGGCAACCTGAGTGATATCAAGCTTCTTCCGAGAGATCAATTGGAGCAGAAGGTCGAAAGGACCTTCGAAGACTTCAAGCGAGACTTGAAAATCATCAAGTGCCGCTTGAGTCCCGTCATATTCAGGCGACATCTCCACGCGCGATGATCTCTCTGGCCAAACGTCGGTAGGAACGCGCGCCCGGGTGGTTCGGCGCGTAGCTGGTAATTGGCACTGTCGCGACTGAAGCATCGGGGAACTTCACAGTACGCGCAATCCGTGTTGTGAAGACAAGGTCACCAAAGGCCTCGTCAAGTCGCTCCAAAACCTCACGGGAGTGCAAGGTGCGGGTATCAACCATCGTCGCCAGAATTCCGTCGATCTTCAGGCGCGGATTAATTCGATCGCGCACTGTTTCGATGGTTTCGACTAGCAATGCGACACCGCGAAGAGCAAAAAACTCCGCTTCCATAGGAACAATCACACCGTGTGCCGCGGTCAAGGCATTGACGGTGAGTAGTCCAAGCGAAGGCTGGCAGTCAATCAAAATGACGTCGTAGTCATCGACGACCGGTCGAAGAACACGCGAGAGTGCTGATTCACGCGCAACCTCGTTAACCAACTGAACTTCGGCGGCCGAAAGATCGATATTTGCAGGAACGATATCGAGGTCGGGAATTGAGGTGTGGCACAGGGCCTGATGAATATCTTCCTTCGGATTCATCAGGAGGTTATAGATTGTGTGTTCCATATCCAGGGTATTGATACCCAAGCCAACAGATGCGGCGCCTTGAGGATCGAAGTCAACAATCAGAACACGACGTCCATATTCAGCTAGCGATGCTGCAAGATTGATGGTTGTCGTTGTCTTTCCAACCCCACCTTTTTGATTACACATCGCAATAATGCGTGCGGGTCCATGCCCGGTCAGTGGTGCCGGGACGGGGAAATCATTTTCTTCGTTGGCAGGAAGATCCCCGGTAAGCGTTGGCTGAGATGGATTCGTCACGTTCCCTATCTTAGTGCATTGCTCCACACAATTCCGCCCTACCCCGCTTAAGTTGTGAGCTCGCTTGTCTTATTGGGATTGCGAGGCCGAGGTTGTGAGATCGCTTGGATCGAGCTGCGCGCGCGGATGGGCAGTTCGGTACATTTCCTTAAGGGTCGCAATCGTCACCTTGGTATAGATTTGCGTCGTCGAGACAGAGGAATGCCCAAGCAATTCTTGTACGTCTCGGATATTCGCTCCGCCTTCTAATAAATGTGTGGCAAAGGAATGTCGCAAGGTATGTGGAGAGACGGGCACCTCAAGCTGCGCGAGCGTTGCAGCGCGTTGAATGATGTCCCAAGCGGACTGACGCGAAAGTGCGCCTCCCCTATTGTTGAGGAAGACGTTCGGGCAGCCTTTCCCTTTTGAAGAAAAGAAGGGACGCGCACGCACAAGATAGGCTTCAAGAGCCTGTTTTGCCATAGACCCCAAGGGAACAAGTCGTTCCTTACGTCCCTTTCCAAACAGGCGAATGATCGGAAGTTCTTCATTAAGGTCGAGGTCATCAATCGCCATTGAAACGGCTTCGCTCACGCGGGCACCCGTTGCGTAGAGGGTTTCAAGCAGGGCTCGATCACGAAGTGAACGCGGATTATCCCCGGTACCCGCCGCCTCGAGCAAGGCTTCAACTTGCTCGACTGTTAGAGCTTTCGGAAGGTGCTCAGCAACTTGAGGAACACGAACTTGGGCGCTGGGATCCTGCGCACTGTGGCCTTCTCGAAGTGCGTATTTGTGGAAAGAACGAATTGCCGCTAATGCGCGCGCCACGGAGGAGGGTGCTGCAGCATGTCCGTCTTTCACCTCGCTAAGTGACGCAAGAAAGTCCTCAATCGAACTCTCGGTGATCTGATCGCATTGATCAACGCCACGTGCCTCTAGGAAAGCGCAATATTTTTGTACATCGCGCCGATAGTTGGAGACAGTATGCGGGGATGCGCCCTTCTCGACACTCAGGAAAATAAGCCATTCTTCCTGAACGCGCTCCATTTGTTTAGCCACGGGGTCATTGTATTTGCGCCCGACTGATTTACTGCATATTCGCTGTTAGAGCGCGGCGAGCGGCTACACTTAACCCTGCAGGGAAGCCATCTTACCGATTGCCAGGAGGTCCAATCGTGCCCGCGTCTTGGAATGAGCTCGATAGCCGCGCTATTTCCACCGCCAAAATTCTTGCCGCTGATGCAGTTGAACGTGTCGGAAATGGACACCCGGGAGCAGCGATTTCGCTTGCTCCTGCGGCGTATGCGCTCTACCAGCATCACCTTCGCCTTGACCCGTCAGACCCACACTGGCTGGGCCGCGATCGTTTCATTCTTTCGTCGGGCCACTCTTCACTGACTCAATATCTCCAGCTCTATCTTGCGGGAATGGGCGTTGAACTTGAGGACCTGAAAGCCCTGCGTACCGAAGGCGCACTCACCCCTGGACATCCCGAGTTCGGGCATACCCCGGGTGTTGAACTCACAACTGGACCGCTGGGAACCGGTCTTGCTTCCGCTGTTGGTTTCGCGATGGCTGAGCGTTTTACCCATGGTCTGCTTGATCCCGAGACTCCTCATGGTCAGTCGATTTTTGATCATTGTGTTTACGTCATTGCCGGTGACGGCTGTCTTCAAGAGGGCGTTTCCGCGGAGGCTTCGTCCCTTGCGGGAACACAAAAGCTCGGCAACCTCATTGTTTTATGGGACGATAACCGCATCTCGATCGAGGGCGATACCGATATCGCATTCAGCGAGGACGTTCTCAAGCGCTACGAGTCCTATGGTTGGCACGTCCAGCGCGTGAACTGGTTGAGCGAGGATGGCTCCTACGTTGAAGACGTTCAAGCCTTGGATGAGGCTTTGGATGCCGCTCGTGATAACACCGACCAGCCCTCGATCATTGCGCTACGGACGGTTATTGGTTGGCCGACTCCCGAAAAATCCAACACCGGAGGAATTCACGGTGCCAAACTCGGCGAAGAGGCACTTCGTGGATTAAAGCTCGCATTGGGAGCCGATCCGGATGCTCACTTCGCCGTCGATGAAGAGGCCGTTGCGCATTCTCGCAATCAATTTGCTCAGCGTGCACAGGCACTCCGTAACCAATGGAATCAGCGTTTCGAGCAGTGGAAGGACGCAAATCCCGATCGAGCGGCTCTTCTTGAGCGCCTTCGTCAGGGAGGACTCCCCCAGGGGTGGGAAAAGGCGCTCCCCGAATTCCCAGCGGATAAGGCAATCGCAACCCGCTCGGCCTCGGGAAAGGTACTGAACGCTATCGCACCGGTGCTTCCTGAACTCTGGGGTGGCTCCGCTGACCTCGGTGGATCAAATAACACCTTCCTCAATGGATTGACCTCATTCCTTCCGGAAGGGACGTACTCGCGTTCCTTTGAAGCTGACCCATACGGCCGCAACCTCCACTTTGGTATTCGCGAATTTGCGATGGCCTGTGCGATGAACGGTATCGCGGCTGATGGTCTTACTCGAGTGTATGGCGGCACCTTCTTTGTGTTCTCGGACTTTATGCGCGGTGCGGTTCGCCTTGCCGCTCTCATGGACCTTCCCGTCACCTATGTTTGGACACACGATTCAATCGGTGTTGGCGAAGATGGACCCACACACCAGCCCATTGAACATCTTGCTTCCTACCGTGCGATTCCAAATCTTGCAGTGATTCGCCCTGCGGACGCAGCTGAGACTGTCCAGGCATGGAAGAACATCCTCGAGCAGCATCATCCTGCAGCTTTGGTCTTAAGCCGACAGAACCTTCCTAATCCCGCCCGTGGTGAAGGAAGCGAGCTTGCTGATGCTCAAGGTGTTGCCCGCGGTGCCTACATTCTCGCCGATTGCGAAGGCACTCCCGAGGTTATTTTGATGGCCACGGGTTCAGAGGTAGCACCTACTTTGGAGGCTCATCGCCTGCTGAAGGGCGAGGGAGTTGCCTCGCGCGTTGTCTCGGTTCCGTGCATTGAGTGGTTTGAGAACCAGGACGAGGCCTACCGCGAGTCGGTCCTCCCCTCGGCGGTTCGCGCGCGCGTGGCTGTCGAGGCCGGCATTGCGCTTCCTTGGTACCGCTGGGTTGGTGAGGCCGGACGGATCGTCTCCCTCGATCACTTTGGCGAGTCCGTGGACGGCGCCCGACTGTTTGAGAAGTACGGCTTCACGCCTGAGAACATTGCGGCACAGGCTCGCGAGAGTATCGCTGCCGCTCACTAAGGGGTACTTCTCCCCCGCTTTCTAATTCGAGAATATCAACGAGCCGAGATACGGCGATAGGACACTGGCTGCCCAGATCATCGTGATGATGACGTAGGGAAGCCAGTGTTCCTTTGTAATAGCTATAAATTCGCGAATAAACGCAGTTGGAAAGTAATAGCCAGCCGTCTTCGAACCGATGCCGTCACCCTTGAGCCCAACTTTTGACGCATAGAGTGACGTTCGGAAGACGTGGTAGTCAGATGTGACAAAGGCGCAGCGGTATGCTCCTAAACCTCGTGCTTCCAGAAGATGCTTGGCAAATAGAAGATTCTCCATGGTTGTGGTTGAACGGTCTTCAAGAAGGATTGAGTCCTGTGGGACGCCACGTGAAGATAAATAGCGGGCCATGGCTTCAGCTTCAGAAATGACTTCGTCACTTCCCTGCCCACCCGAGGGAATAAGAATCGCATGTGCGCCCTGTGCTTTCCATAGCTCTAAAGCCTTATCGATTCGTCCTCTAAGCAGGGGTTCAAACACAAACGCCGCGCTTAACAAAAGCGCGGCGTTAAAAGACTTCCGTTCAGGAAGCGAACTTCATCAGCACTCCCATACCGATAATGCTCACAACCCAGATCAGGAGGATTGCTAAGGTGATGCGGTTCAGGTTCCGCTCTGCGACGCCAGAAGAACCAGCCGAAGAAGAAATTCCGCCACCGAACATATCGGAAAGGCCGCCACCCTTACCCTTGTGCATCAGAATCGTCAGGGTCAGCAAAATGCTGGTCAGGGTGATGATGACGATGAGTGTAATGTTCAGTGCCGCCACGTTCGATTTTCCGATTCTTTCAGAGACTTCAACGGTTTGTAGTCTAGCGAATAATGCTTGGTTAAGGCCAGCTGGGCACCGAAGTGTTGCGCACTTCGGTGCCCAGAGCCTTTAAAGGATCACAGCTCCTGGAAGCGAGCCATCGCGGCGAAGGAATCCGCCTTCAGCGATGCGCCACCAACAAGCGCGCCATCAACATCGGGCTGGCTCATGAGCTCCTTGATGTTTCCGGGCTTTGCCGAGCCGCCGTAGAGGATACGGGTGGAGTCAGCGGTTGCGTCGCCGTAGTCAGCACGCAGTGCCTCGCGGATCGCACCGCAAACTTCCTGTGCGTCATCGGCAGTAGCAGTCTCGCCGGTACCAATTGCCCAAATGGGTTCGTAGGCGATGACAATCTTCGCGACCTCGTCGGCGGTGAAGCCTTCGAGTGCTGCACGAACCTGACCGAGAACGAACTCGACGTGGGTTCCAGCCCTACGAACCTCAAGAGCCTCGCCGCAGCACAGGATCGGAGTCATGCCGGCATCGAATGCCTTGCGAGCCTTTTGGCCGACAAGTTGATCGGACTCGTTGTGGTACTCACGACGCTCGGAGTGGCCAACGACCACGTAGCTGCATCCAAGCTTGGTCAGCATCTCAGAGGAGATCTCACCGGTGAATGCACCATTGTCGTGGACAGAGATGTCCTGTGCGCCGTACTTGATCTGAAGATCATCGGCGTCAACAACGGTCTGCACGGTACGAAGATCGGTGAAGGGAGGGATCACCAGGACCTCGCAACGCGAGTAGTCAAAGTTGTGGTCGGAAAGTTCCATGGCCAAGCCCTGGACCAGGTGATTTGCCTCGAGGTGATCGAGGTTCATCTTCCAGTTACCTGCCATCAAAGGGGTACGTGTCATTGTTCAGTCCTCCAGTACTGCGATACCGGGCAGAACCTTGCCCTCGAGCAGTTCGAGAGAGGCGCCACCACCGGTGGAAATGTGAGAGAAAGTAGATTCGTCAAAACCGAGGTTACGAACGGCGGATGCGGAGTCTCCACCACCGATAACGGTGAATGCGGTTCCTTCGCTCATTGCACGTGCGACTGCCTTTGTTCCCTCTGCGAATGCGGGGAACTCGAAGACGCCCATGGGGCCGTTCCACACAACGGTCTTCGCAGAAGCAATTGCTTGAGAGAAAATCTCGCGGGTCTTCGGGCCGATGTCGAGGCCCATCTGATCTGCGGGAATTGCGTCAGAACTTACAACGGTTGCGGGCGCGTCTGCTGCGAACTCAGGAGCAACAACAGTGTCGACGGGCAGAAGAAGTTCGACGCCATTCTTCTTTGCGGTCTCCATGTAACCCTGAACGGTGGGAATCTGGTCTGCCTCAAGAAGAGACTTGCCAACTTCGTAGCCCTTCGCAGCAAGGAAGGTGTAGGCCATGCCGCCACCGATGATGAGCTTATCCGCCTTCGAAAGCAGATTAGCAATCACGCCGAGCTTGTCGGAGACCTTCGAGCCACCCAGAACGACAACGTAAGGACGCTCCGGATCATTAACTGCCTTACCCAGGGACTCGATTTCCTTAACGACCAGCAAACCTGCTGCACTGGGCAGAAGCTTGGCAACGTCGTAGACAGAGGCTTGCTTACGGTGAACAACACCGAAACCATCGGAAACAAAAGCATCGGCGAGTGAAGCGAGCTGCGTGGCGAAGGCCTCGCGCTCTGCATCGTCCTTCGAGGTTTCTGCAGCATTGAAGCGAACGTTCTCGAGAAGAACGATTTCACCGGGCTTTGCGGCCTCAACTGCAGCGTGTGCTCCTTCACCGACAGTATCGGGAGCAAGAGTGACCTTGACACCGGTCAGCTCGGCAAGGCGGGTGGCAACGGGTGCAAGCGAGAATGCGGGGTTGACTTGGCCCTTCGGACGACCGAGGTGAGCGGCAATGATGACCTTTGCACCTGCATCCAAAAGAAGCTTGATCGTCGGAAGTGCCGCGCGAATACGGCCATCATCGGTAATGTTCTGATCAGCATCGAGGGGAACATTGAAGTCCGAACGGAGCAGAACGCTCTTACCGGAAAGATCACCCAGGCTATCAATTGTCCTCATGGGAATCTCCTTAAATAAATAAAAAATTGAGACGCTAGCGAACTGGGCCCGCATACGCTTTCACGTACACGGGCCCAGTAACTAGCAGATCATGCTCTATGCGAGGATCAGGCCAGCTTGGAGCCAACCAGCGAGGTCAGGCGAACGAGAGCGTTCGAGTAGCCCCACTCGTTGTCGTACCAAGAGAGAACCTTCACCAAGTTGCCGATGACCTTGGTCTCGGTTGCATCGAAGATCGAGGTGTGGGGGTTGCCCACGATGTCGGTGGAGACAATCGGATCTTCGGTGTACTCAAGAACACCCTTGAGCTCGCCCTCGGCGGCAGCCTTCACGGCAGCCTGGATAGCCTCAACCGAGACCTCCTTCGTTGCAACGAAGGTCAGGTCGGTCAGCGAGCCGGTCGGGGTGGGAACGCGAACTGCGAGTCCGTCGAACTTGCCCTTGAGCTCGGGCAGAACCAGAGCAACAGCCTGAGCCGCACCGGTCTTGGTGGGGATCATGTTGAGGGCTGCTGCACGTGCACGACGCAGATCCGAGTGGGGAGCGTCGAGAACGCGCTGGTCGCCGGTGTAGGAGTGGATGGTGGTCATGATGCCGCGCTCAATACCGAAGTTCTCGTGGAGAACCTTGGCCAGAGGAGCAAGGCAGTTGGTGGTGCACGAAGCGTTGGAGATGATGTTCATCGTGGCGGGATCGTAATCACCGTCGTTCACGCCCATGACGAAGGTGCCGTCAACGTTCTTTGCAGGTGCCGAAATGACGACCTTCTTTGCGCCAGCTGCGATGTGTGCAGCTGCCTTCTCGCCATCGGTGAAGAAACCGGTGGACTCAACGACAACCTCAACACCGAGCTCGCCCCAAGGCAGGTCGGCAGGATCGCGCTGTGCGAGAACCTTGATGTGCTTTCCGTCAACGATGATGCCCTCATCGTCGTAGGAAACCTCACCATTGAAGCGACCCATGATCGAGTCGTACTTCAGCAGGTGTGCCAGAGTCTTATTGTCGGTCAGATCGTTAACTGCAACGACCTCGAGGTCTGCGCCCTGCTCAATTGCAGCGCGGAAGAAGTTACGACCGATGCGGCCAAAGCCGTTAATGCCAACGCGGGTGGTCACTGTTGTCCTCCTGCTTGTGCCCCCTGCGGGACACGCTTTCTGTATCAACCATGAAGATGCGGTTTGCATCTATGGCCCGCAGTTCTCTGCGGTTCCAGTACCTCTAATCTACACCTTCGCGGTCCGAGATGAGGGTGAACTAAGTCCTTAGAGATCTGGCCCACATTATGCTGAAAGAGAGATCTCAGTCACCGTCGAGCATATCCAAGGTCAGGGCAGATTCGGTATCGGGAATACCTCGTTCATGCGCGACCTTATCGGCCATAGCCAAAAGACGGCGAATACGCCCTGCAACCGCGTCCTTTGTCAGCGGCGGATCGGTATGTTTGCCCAGCTCCTCAAGGGAAGCCTGCTTGTACTGGATGCGCAACTCCCCCGCCTGCCTCAGGTGATCTGGGACATCGTCGCCCAAAATCGCAAAAGCCCGCTCGACCCTCGCGCCGGCCGCGACCGCGGCGCGCGCGCTACGACGAAGATTCGCATCATCAAAGTTTGCTAAGCGGTTAGCTGAACCCCGGGCCTCGCGACGCTCACGCCTCTGCTCCCAAGCAACATGAGTAGCAGGTGCACCCAGCGCACGGATAAGCGCACTAATGGCCTCGGAATCACGAGCAGTGACGCGATCAGATCCGCGTACTTCCTTCGAACGAACAGTAGCTCCGAGCTTACGGGCGAGCCCCACCATCGCGAGTGCGACCTCGGGTCCCGGGCATGTAATTTCCAAAGACGAGGAGCGTCCAGGCTCGAGAAGAGAACCGCGGGCAAGAAATGCGCCGCGCCACACAGCCGCGGCCTCGTCTTTACCGGAAGCAACCAAAGTCGCAGGGAGCCCGCGCACTGGTCTTCCCGCCCCATCGACGAGGCCGGTGAGTCGAGCAAGTTCATCAGCTCGGTGCACGACGCGTACGACGTAACGCTTGCCTCGGCGCAGCGACGAACCCGAAACGACAACAACAAAGGACTCAACGTTGTACAAGCTGGTCAGGAATGTACGAAGACGACGTACTGCTACGGAAGAATCCAACTCCGCTTCGATAAGGATCCGACCACCCACGAGGTGTAGACCACCTGAGAAACGAAGAATCGCACATACCTCCGCGGCCATCGCAGATTGCGAAGGAACCGCGCTACGCGCTAATTCGTCTTTCATATCCGATGTGAGGGACACCTTGTCTCCTTATGTCAGGGTGCACTGGAACGAGGAAGATTTTACGGGAGCCAGGTTTCGCTGCGGCCAACTTCGCCAAGAAAACCATCAAAAGCATCACGCAATGCCGCTGCAAGTCGTAAAGGATCATGATGGGCTTCGCCATCACCGGTGCGAACTTGACGCAAAAGCACACGTGCGCCTAGCGCATCGGCAGCCTCGGCAAGATCATCAATATCGTCAGTCGTTGTCGGATCGGCGATCACCACATCCAGTTTGAAACTGGGAGCATATTGAGCGATCGCTCGGACATGATCAGCAGTTGTCATTGACTCTGTTTCGCCACGCTGACGTTCAAGGTTCAAAATCAGTGCACGGTGAGCTTCGGTCGTCACCAGTGCACGGTGAAGATCAGGAACCAGTAGGTGAGGAATTACCGAGGTGTACCAAGAACCGGGACCAAGAACAACCCAATCGGCTTCCGAAATTGCATCGGTAACTGCTGCGGGAACCTTTGGTTCTTCTGGACTGAGGCGTACTGCCTCAACATCACCCGGTGCAATTGCGACTTTCGATTGTCCTTTAACGGTGTAGTGTCGCCCGTTATCATTCATATCCGCTTCAATACTCAGCGGGTCTGTCGACATCGGGAGAACGCGCCCCTGCGCACCCAAGAGACGGCCAACAAAATCAAGACCTTCAACCGGGTCGTCAAGAAGCTGCCACAATCCAGCAATCACAATATTGCCGACTGCGTGACCATCCATCGGACCACTGGTCTTCAAGCGCATCTGGAAGACATCGCGCCAAGTCAAACCCCATTCAGTTTCTTCACACAAAGACGCTAAAGCCATGCGTAAATCACCAGGAGGAAGAATTGGCATTTCTGCGCGAAGTCGGCCCGAAGACCCACCATCATCGGCAACGGTGACCACGGCTGTGAGCTGACGTGTAATGTGTCGCAGTGCGCGCAGAGTAGCGGATAGTCCGTGTCCACCACCTAGAGCGACAACACGGTTATTCGATTCGCCGCGCTGCATCCACCCTGCAGCATCAACGTAGGTCATCGACTATTCCTTTCCCATATCGCGATGCATGATTCGCACATTGAAACCATGCTCGCGCAGCCTGCGGGCGATGAGCTCTGCGCTCGCCACTGAACGGTGCTTCCCGCCCGTACACCCAACTGCAATTGTTGTGTAACGCTTGAGTTCACCAATATACCCCTTCAGCATGGGTGCAAGAAGATCGGCGTAACCAACAACGAAGTCGCGGGCACCAGGCTGGGACAAGACGTAATCTGCAACGGGTTGGTCTTTACCCGTCAAATGACGCAATTCATCAACCCAGTAGGGGTTCTTTAAAAAGCGGACGTCAAGAACGTGGTCAGCATCCAAAGGAAGACCATGTTTGAAACCAAAGGATTCAACGGTGATACGGAGCGGCACATCGCCTGCCTGAGCAATCACATCACGGATGTGACGCGTCAGGTCATGGACCGACATCCTGGACGTGTCAATGATCGTATCTGCGAAACGACGCAGAGGAGCAAGCGCGCGCTCTTCGGCTGTGATCCCATCAAGAAGAGTTCCGTCTCCCTGAAGCGGGTGAGGGCGGCGATTTGATTCATAACGCCGGACAAGAGTGTCCGTCGAAGCCTCAAGGAAGATTACTCGATAAGCAACCCCCAACTCTTTAAGCTGTTCAAGGGCACGAGCAAAATCAGCAAAGAACTCACGTGAACGCACGTCAACAACGACAGCCAGTCTGTGAACTCCCCCGCCAACGGGACTCATCATGCCAACCAGCGCTGGCAGCATTGCCGGTGGAAGATTGTCAACGACGTACCAATCAAGATCTTCGAGTGCACGGGCAGCACCAGTACGCCCTGCTCCTGAGCACCCGGTGATGATCACAACCTCGTTTCCACCCTCATCGGCAACATCTGGGGCAATCTGATCGAGAAGTGGGATACCTCCGGGCACAGTTTCCTGCGAAGTGTCGGGTGGGATGGGAGTTTCGCTCATACCCCTATGGTGCCATTGATCAGCGAATCTTTCCCGGTTTTACCTCAGACAGTTTGACGCTATGACGAAAGCGGAGAATCCGGATTGAGCGCCTGCCAAATAACGCTTCCCAAGGAGGGACCGATCCCATTCACTTCTGCGATTTGTTCAGGCGTAGCCTCACGAATTTTCTTGACAGAACCGAAGTGACGTAAGAGCGCTTTCTGGCGTGAAGGACCAACTCCTGCAATTCCATCCAGTACCGAACGCTGCTGATTCTTCGCGCGCCGTTTCCTATGCGCTGTGATGGCGAATCGATGGGATTCATCTCTTAGATACTGAAGCATATAGAGAGCTGCAGAGGTACGCGGGAAGATCAGCGGGAATTCCTCGCCGGGAATCCACACTTCTTCGAGCCTCTTTGCAAGGCCGATCAGGGGAATATCAATTCCCATTGAGTCCAAAGCATCGCGGGCAGCATTAACCTGCGGCAAACCACCGTCAACGACTACTAAATCTGGTCGATAGGAAAAGCGCCGTGGCCGTCCGTTAGCATCAACCGGACCGGATTCAAAGGCGATGCCTTCCTCATCTTCACCATCTTCGCCATTTTCTTCAGCAAGGAGCCTACGGAATCGGCGACGAAGGACCTCGTCCATCGCCGATGTATCGTCAGGCGTCCCCTCACCATTTTCGCCGTGAATATTGAAGTGGCGATACGCGTCCTTCCTTGGCACTCCATCTTCAAAGACAACCATTGAACCGACCTGAAGCTGGCCCTGAGTGTGCGAGATGTCGTAGCACTCGATGCGCAAAGGAGATGCTGGAAGATCAAGGTATTCGGCAAGCTCGTCCAGGGCTTGACCGCGCTGAGCAAGATCGCCACTACGGCGCGTCTTGTGAAGAACTAACGCCTGCTTGGCATTCTCTTTAACGGTCTCCATAAGCTGAGCCTTCGGACCGCGTTTGGGGACATGGATGTCGACCGCCGCTCCCCTTTTTTCAGAGAGCCACTCAGCAATTGTGCCCTTTTCGGTAGGCATCACACTCACCAAAATCTCACGCGGCACCGCTCGAGTCGGAGTATGAATCACGTCATCGACTGATAGTGCCTGAGCCTGTTCAATGCGTCGTTTCCTACCCTCAGGAACATCTGGCAGTTCGGAATAGATCTGTTCAAAGAGCCTGGCCATGAGTTCGGCTTCACTGGCATCATCATCGCGCGAAACTACCCAACCTCGAGTGCCACGAATACGACCTCCACGAACATGGAAAACATGCACCGCGGCATCAAGCTCATCACTGACTAAGGCAAAAATATCGGCGTCGGTTCCATCGTTTAAAACCATCGTGTTGCGTTCTAGAACCGTCTCTAGAGCACGCAGATCATCGCGTTTCTTTGCAGCCGTTTCAAAATCGAGCTCAGCACTAGCTTGCCGCATTTCAGACTCGACTTGGCGCAGGATAGGGCTTGCCTTTCCCTCAAGAAAGTCACACATTGACTGCGCTAAAGCGCGATGTTCGGATTGAGAAATACGGCCAACGCACGGTGCCGAGCACTTGTCTATATACCCCAGGAGACACGGACGTCCCTGAGCTTGAGCGCGCCGGAATACCCCGGCAGAACACGTTCGAACTGGAAAAACTCGGATCAGGAGTTCAATGGTGTCGCGGATGGCCCAAACTTTCGTATACGGACCAAAGTAACGTGTGTCTTTCCTGCGCGCTTCTCGGGTGACTTGGACGCGAGGGAAACGCTCCCCCATACTCACCGCGAGATACGGATAGGACTTGTCGTCCTTAAACATGACGTTAAAACGCGGATTGAATTCCTTGATCCACGTAAATTCAAGGGTAAGTGCCTCAACTTCATTACCAACAACCGTCCACTGCACCGAGGCAGCGGTTGTGACCATTTTCTGGGTACGCGGATGAAGATTGGCAAGGTCTTGAAAGTAATTGGTCAGGCGCGCTCGAAGGTTCTTTGCCTTACCAACATAGATGACTGCGCCCTGTTCATCGCGGAACCTATAGACTCCTGGGTCTGTCGGGATCTCGCTTGTTTTCGGTCGATATGTCGAAGGATCAGCCACGCCCCTAGCCTAACCGGGCATTCAATGTGCCGCTTGCTCTGCATGGCATTAGAAAACTTTTGGTCTGAGGTTTATCATTTCTTGAAGGTATTGCTGCGGAAAGGTTTGCCATGTTTACCCAGGCCCAAGAGGTTATCGACTTCATCGAAAAGGAAGAAATTGCGTACATCGACGTACGTTTCTGTGACCTTCCGGGAGTCCAACAACACTTCACTATTCCCGCCAGCGAACTTCAGGCCTCGGTCCTCAAAGATGGACTGATGTTCGACGGTTCTTCGGTTCGTGGCTTCACGCAGATTCACGAATCAGATATGAAGCTGATCCCAGATATTACCTCTGCTTTTGTCGACCCTTTCCGCGCCACTAAGACACTCGTCATCATTTTTTCCATCGTCGACCCATTCACTGATGAGCCTTTCTCACGCGACCCCAGACAGGTTGCTGCGAAGGCAGAGGCCTACTTGCGCTCCACAGGCATCGCCGACACTTGTTACATCGGCGCAGAAGCAGAGTTTTTCGTCTTCAACGATGTGCGTTACCAAGTGAGTCCTCAATCAACCTTCTACGCCCTTGACTCCGACGAGGCCTACTGGAACACAGGACGCACCGAAGAAGGCGGGAATCTGGGATATAAAGTTGCGCTGAAGGGCGGTTATTTCCCTGTCTCCCCCAGTGATGACTTCACCGATCTTCGCGATGAGATGTCTAACCTCCTGACCGAGGTTGGACTCAAGCTTGAGCGTGCACACCACGAGGTTGGCTCGGGCGGCCAGCAGGAGATCAACTACCGCTTCGATACCTTAACAACTGCCGCAGACGACATGATGAAGTTTAAGTACGTCATTAAGAACGCTGCGCGCGCCGCGGGGCTGTCGGCAACCTTCATGCCAAAGCCTCTATTCGGTGATAACGGTTCGGGAATGCACACCCACCTATCCTTGTGGAAGGACGGCGAGCCTCTCTTCTATGACGAACGAGGCTACGGTTCTCTTTCCGACACCGCTCGCTGGTTCATCGGTGGACTTTTGGAGCACGCGCCTGCTCTGCTTGCCTTCACAAACCCCTCGGTCAATTCTTTCCGCCGACTTGTCCCCGGCTTTGAAGCACCGATTAACCTTGTCTATTCGGCACGTAACCGTAGCGCCTGTATTCGCATTCCCGTAACTGGTACTTCGCCTGCCGCCAAACGCATTGAATACCGTGTTCCTGATCCCAGTGCCAACCCCTACTTGTCCTTCTCAGCCTGTCTTATGGCCGGTATCGACGGGATCAAGCGCCGTATCGAACCAGCTGCACCCATTGATAAGGACCTCTACGAACTTCCGAGCGCTGACTACGATTCCATCGCGAAGCTTCCTTCAAGTTTGGAAGCGGCTCTTGAGGCACTTCGTAATGACTATGAATTCCTCACCGAAGGGGATGTCTTCACTGAAGACCTGATCGAAACCTGGATTAACTATAAAGAAACGGTGGAGATTGCCCCAATGCGTGCCTACCCGCATCCCTACGAATTTCAGCTGTATTACGATCTGTGAGCTAGATAGCCGCCATTAGACGCTATATTCATAGTGTCAGCTCATGTAACTGCAGGTCCGAAACGGAGACATCATGAAACGCATGCGTGACGGTTCGTATACGATCAAGCCGAAATTTAAGCTCCCTTCGCACGAGCTGCTCCCTGACCTGCTCGCTGCACGTGCCGAGGCTCATCCTGATCAGGTCGTTATTGAGACACGTTCGTCCGTTGGCGCAAGCCGGAAGATCACTGCTTCGGAACTTCAACGTCAGGTCGAATACACCGCCTGCGGCCTTGTCGGCCTCGGTATCGAAGCGGGTGACTCGGTCGCGATTCTCGCCTCCACATCCATGGAGTGGTTGCTACTCGACCTTTCTCTTCTCTCGATTGGGGCCGTCACGGTCCCGATCTATGAGTCTGATTCAGCCGCGCAGATCCACCACATCCTCGAAGACGCGCACGTCGTTCAGGTGTTCACGGCGACGACGCAACAGGCAGAATTAGTTCGAAGTGTCGCTCCCGCTTTCACGCGCTCAATCGACAGTTTCGATCAGGGAGCATTACGAACCATTGCTCGCGCTGCTAAGCACGTGTCAATCGACGACGTTACAACTCGCCGTTCTTCACTGGACTCTTCATCGATCGCGACAATTATCTATACCTCCGGAACCACCGGCGTTCCTAAGGGTGTTGTCCTCACCCACGCAAACTTCCTTGCGACGATTGCAGGCGCACGTCAGGTTGTTGGCGATATCGTTGACTCGTCTGATACACGACTACTCCTCTTCCTTCCGGTCGCGCATGTTCTTGCACGCCTCGTTATGCACCTCGTGCTTTCTGGAGCGGGTGTCCTTGGATTCTCGCCAAATATTAAGAATCTGCTGCCCGACATTCAGGCTTTTAAGCCCTCCGTTCTACTCGTCGTACCGCGTGTGCTCGAAAAGGTCTACAACGCCGCCTCCGCGAAAGCCGGCGGCGGAATCAAGGGCAAGATGTTCGCTTGGAGCGCCAAGCAGGCTCGCACATATGCACTCGCACAAGAGCGTACTTTCGGACCTTCTCTACTGAAGAAGGCACGCCACGGCATTGCCGACGCACTCGTTCTGAAGAAGATTCGTTCGATTCTTGGCCCGAATCTTCGCTACATCGTTTCCGGCGGGGCGCCTCTAGCGACCGACCTTGCTCAGTTCTATTCGGGTATGGGTATCACCCTTCTCCAGGGCTATGGCTTATCCGAAACGACCGGACCGATCGCCGTACAGCATGTCGGTAAGAATCCCGTAGGTACCGTAGGTCTGCCCCTTCCGGGAAACTTCATCAAGATCGCAAAAGATGGAGAAATCCTTGTTAAGGGTGTTTCTGTCATGCCCGGCTACTATCACCTGCCTGACCAGACTCACCAGGTTATGCCCGATGGTGAGTGGTTCCATACCGGTGACTTGGGATCTATCTCAAAGAGCGGCCAGCTTTCAATCACCGGACGAAAGAAGGAACTCATCGTCACCGCGGGTGGCAAAAATGTTTCTCCCGAGGTTTTGGAAGATTCACTGGCAACCCACCCCTTAATTGCAAACGTGATTGTTGTTGGCGACCAACGGCCATTTATCGGTGCGCTCTTTACCCTTGACGCTGAGATGCTTCCGGATTGGCTCCGTAAGCACGGACTCCCCCGTTGTTCTCCTCTCGAGGCCGCCCAACTTCCCGAAGTGCAAGCCTCACTCCAGCGTGCAGTAGATCGCGCAAACAAGGCAGTCTCTCGCGCGGAGTCCATTCGCAAATTCCGAATTATTGATGCGAGCTTTACTGTCGAAAACGGCTACGTGACCCCCTCGATGAAGCTTCGTCGTGGGAAAGTACTTCATGATTTCGCAGATGAAGTTGACGAACTTTACGGTGGTCCACTTGAAGCTGCCCCGGCAAAGCGCCGTCGGTTCTTTCGACGTGCACGATAGTCGCTGAACTCAATACAACTGAAAGGGATACTCATGACAGTACGCAGGCTTGCAGATGGCTCTTGGGAAGCGATTGCAACTCGCGAGGCGAGCCCCGAGATGAATTTGCCGTCAATGCTTCGCCTGCGTGCTCAAGAGCACCCTGGTCAGGTTGCAATTGAGCGTCGTTCGCCTGTGGGTACTTGGCGCCCGGTTACCATTGATCAGTTCCTTTCGGATGTTGATTCGATTGCTCGTGGCCTCATCGCGCTGGGACTTGAAGCAGGTGAGCACCTGGCGATTTTGGCGCCGACATCGTACGAGTGGGCTCTCATCGACGTCGCTGCCCTGTCCTGCGGTGCGATCACTGTCCCGATCTACGAAACCGATTCTGCCGTCCAAATTGAGCACATCCTCAAGGACGCAGATATCCGCATCGTCATTACCGCGACGACTCAGCAGGCCGAACTTGTTCAGTCAGTAAAGACAGATTCAGTTCGTCATCTCCTCTCGCTTGATAAGGGAGCTCAGCGCGATCTTGCCCAAGCCGGGCTCAATGTTCCAATTGAAGAAGTGCGCCTGCGGACCGAGGCCGTCAAGCTTGAGGATGAAGCCACCATCATTTACACCTCCGGAACCACTGGGGTCCCTAAAGGCGTTGTTCTGACACATGGGAACTTCATCAGCCCCATGCTTCAGGCTTACGATTTCCTTCCTCTTCTGATCAATGATCCGCGCTCTCGTTCACTGCTGTTCCTGCCCGTGGCTCACGTACTCGCACGCTTCGTGATGTACTGCTTGCTCTCGGGACAGGGAGTCGTAGCCTTTTCACCAGATACGCGCAACCTGGTTGATGATATTGCGACCTTCAAGCCTTCAATGCTTCTGGTTGTCCCGCGCGTCTTGGAGAAGGTCTATAACGCGGCATCAGCCAAGGCCGGTGGCGGTTTCAAGGGACGAATGTTCTCTTGGGCAGCAAAGCAAGCGCGCGCACTTTCGCAGTCTCGTGCCTATGTGGATACTCCTCTTCCCGAGTCCTTAGTTGCTGGTCCCCTACCAGACACCACGCCCGTGCCCGACGCCTCGGCAATTCCTTCTCCCGGCCCCTCCACTCTCTTAAAGATTCGCGGACGTGTTGCTGACGCATTGGTTCTCTCAAAGGTCAAGGCGATTCTTGGGCCGAACCTTCACACGATCATCTCTGGAGGCGCTCCCCTCGCCCTCGACCTCGCAAACTTCTACCGAGGCCTCGGACTGACCCTGCTCCAGGGATACGGGCTCTCCGAGACGACCGGTCCCATCAGCGTCGAGATCCCCCAGGATTTCCCGCCGGATAGCGTTGGCTTTGTTTGGCCCGGTAACCAGGCAAAACTGGCCAGCGACGGGGAACTTTTAGTCCGCGGAATTTCAGTTTCCCGCGGTTACCATAACCTTCCCGAGGCCACCGCTGAGGCCTTCGTTGATGGCTGGTTTAAGACCGGGGATCTGGCCTCAATTGATGATCGAGGCCACATCCGTATCACTGGCCGCAAAAAGGAGCTCATTGTCACTGCAGGTGGGAAGAATGTCTCTCCAGAAATTTTGGAAGATGCCCTCTCAACCCATCCGTTGATTGCCAATATCATCGTTGTTGGTGACAATCGCCCGTATATCGGAGCGCTAATTTCACTCGACACAGAAATGCTTCCTGAATGGCTTCGCGCCCACGGGCAACCCGTCGTAGATGCTGCTCAGGCTGCAGAGCTACCTGCGGTGCGTGAATCTCTAGAACGCGCGATTGCGCGGGCTAATAAGCAAGTCTCTCGAGCAGAATCGATCCGCCGCTACCGTATCGTGAACGCAGCCTTTACGGTTGAGAACGGATATATGACGCCATCACTGAAGCTCAAACGACGTCGGGTTCTTGCTGATTTCGCGGATGAAGTCGAAGCACTTTATGAATCGGGAACAACCCCCGAAGCTCAGTGAGCCTTGCCAAGATCATTGCGTATGATTTTCTGAAGCGAGAACACTGCTTGTAAAGAGTTGTGTGGGCTCCCCTTTCGGGAAGCCCACACAACTCTTTACAACTCAGCTTTCCGGCGCAAGTCGGCCTTCCTGCTACTTCGACTTCGCTCCGTGCTGTTCTGAGGCCTCGAAAATCTCCGCAAGGAACTGACCAGTGAATGATTCATGAACCTTGGCAACTTCCTCAGGGGTTCCTTCTGCAACGACGGTACCGCCACCGCTACCTCCCTCGGGACCCATGTCAATGACCCAGTCGGCACTCTTGATCACGTCAAGATTGTGCTCGATGACGATCACCGTATTGCCCTTATCGACCAGGCTCTGAAGAACTAGTAATAGTTTCCGAATATCTTCGGTGTGCAGACCCGTAGTTGGTTCGTCTAGGACATACACCGTCCGGCCCGTTGAGCGACGTTGCAGCTCCGATGCGAGCTTGACGCGTTGTGCCTCTCCACCGGACAGAGTTGTGGCAGCCTGACCAAGTCGCACGTAGCCCAAGCCAACTTCAACCAAGGTGTTCAGGTGACGGGCAATACGCGAGATTGGGGCAAAGAACTCAGCGGCCTCGGCAATAGGCATATTGAGGACATCTGCGACACTCTTACCTTTGTAGAGGATCTCCAATGTCTCACGGTTGTAGCGTGCACCATGGCAAACCTCGCAGGGGACGTAAACGTCCGGAAGGAAGTTCATCTCGATCTTGAGGGTTCCATCACCCTTACAGGACTCGCACCTTCCCCCCTTCACATTGAAGGAGAAACGCCCAGGACCATAGCCACGAAGTTTCGCCTCAGGAACTTCAGCAAAAAGCTTACGGATTTGATCCCAGACCCCTGTGTAGGTAGCCGGATTAGACCGCGGTGTGCGGCCGATCGGCGATTGGTCAACATGCACGACCTTATCGAGCCCCTCAGTTCCTACGACGGAACGATGGCGTCCCGGGACAAGGCGGGCACCGTTCAAACGGCTGGCTAAGGATCGATAAAGAATTTGATTGATCAGGGTAGATTTACCCGAGCCCGATACGCCTGTCACCGCAGTGAAAGTCGAGAGCGGGAAGGACACTGTGACGTCTTTGAGATTGTTCTCGCGTGCACCCTTCACCGTAATCTGGCGCTTGGGATCACGCTCCCGGCGGGATTGAGGGATAACAATCGAACGCTTTCCACTGAGATATTGCCCCGTCAACGAGCGTTTATTCTCTTTCAGCTCTTCAAGAGTTCCACTGTGAACGATCCAGCCACCGTTTTCACCGGCCCCCGGGCCCACATCAACGATCCAGTCAGCAGCCTCAATGGTTTCTTCATCGTGTTCGACAACGATCAGGGTATTTCCGAGGTTGCGTAGGTGTTCCAAGGTCGCAATCAGCTTGCGGTTGTCACGTTGGTGAAGACCAATTGAGGGCTCATCGAGGACGTACAAAACCCCTACAAGGCCGGAACCAATTTGGGTTGCCAAACGAATTCGTTGAGCCTCACCACCAGAAAGGGTTGCAGCCCCGCGAGAGAGCGTCAGATATGACAGGCCTACATCGACCAAGAACTTCAATCGAGCTTGAATTTCTGTCAGAATCGGAGCAGCAATGACAGATGAACGTTCTTCCAAAGTAACGCTGTCGAGAAAGTCTTTCGCATCGCGAATCGACAAATCCGAAAGCTGTGCGATTGACAGATCACCAATGGTTACCGCCAAAACCTCAGGACGTAATCTGGCTCCTTGGCATGCGCTACAGGGGACTTCACGCATGTACGAATCCATACGATCAACGACCAGCTGCGATTCAGTCTCTTCTTTTTTACGCTGGATATAGGTGAGTGCGCCCTCGAAACCAGTCGTATACGAACGTTCGCGACCCCAACGGTTACGGAATTTAACTTTTATTTCGTAGTTTCGACCGTTGAGGATTGCATCCTTAACCTTCTTGGGAAGATCTTTCCACGGGGTCTCCATAGAAAAACCAAGCTCTTTTGACAGGGCTTCCAAAAGGTGGCGGTGATACTTAAAATTCGAGTTCCAAACAATCACTGCGCCTTGATTGAGCGAGAGTTCCTCATCTGGCACAACAAGTTCGGGATCGACTTCGAGTTTGGAGCCCAAGCCCGAGCACTCAGGACACGCGCCGTAGGGTGCGTTAAAGGAGAAAGTTCGCGGTTCGATTTCATCCAATGTCAAGGGATGGTCGTTGGGGCACGAACGCTTTTCAGAGTATTTGCGTCGACGATCAGGATCTGACTCATCCAAATCAATGCAGTCGATGATCACCAAGCCGTCCGAAAGACGAAGTGCTGTTTCAACGGAGTCGGTCAATCGTTGACGGACGCCCTCACGTACGACAAGACGGTCGACAACAACTTCGATCGTGTGCTTGAGCTTCTTTTCCAGCGGCGGGACATCCTCAAGTCGAAGCAATTGCCCGTCGACGATTGCTCGCACATAGCCAGATGCCTTGAGTTCCTCGAGAAGATCCTGATATTCGCCCTTGCGCCCTCGCACAACAGGCGAAAGAACCTGGAAGCGGGTTCCTTCAGGAAGAGAGCGAACACGATCAACAATCTGTTGGGGAGTCTGAGCTTGGATACGAGCTCCACATTCTGGACAGTGGGCTACCCCCGCGCGCGCAAATAAGAGGCGCAAATAGTCATGGATTTCGGTAATCGTACCGACTGTCGAACGCGGATTACGCGAGGTAGATTTCTGGTCGATTGAGACTGCTGGAGAGAGTCCCTCGATAAAATCAACATCAGGCTTATCCATCTGTCCCAAAAACTGACGCGCATATGAGGACAGCGATTCAACGTATCGTCTTTGCCCTTCAGCAAAAATCGTGTCAAATGCAAGAGAAGATTTTCCCGATCCCGATAGACCGGTGAAAACAATCATCGAGTCACGGGGAAGATCAAGGTCAACACCCTTGAGATTATGCTCGCGGGCACCACGGACAATTAACTGATCATGCACTCCACTAGTTTACGTGTTGACGCATTGCTTTGGTCGAACATGTGTTCTTTTACGCTTTGCTTCACGTTTAGTCTATGGAATGTCCTTCGGACTCAGCTTCGCGAAGCTTACCCATGTAGAGCACCCGCGAGAATGCCTCGATCACGAGGCCGGCAGCAAGTCCTGATCCGATAATCGCCAGCCACAGCGGGGCCGGGGGCCATTGGAAGGCAAAGAAGGCTCGCGCAAAGGGAAGGAGAACACCTAAAACCCCGGCTACAGCCATAGCGCAGATCAAGGCTACGCGCCACGGTACCAGCGGCCTCGCTGTGATCGACAAAAGCCACAATCCTGCAATCAGAACCGTCATTGCGGCAGCGGTAGAACCGAGTACCGTGCCGTTGCCGACCGAAGAATAAACAGCAAGAGCCGCAACTCCCAGGACGATGCCGCTCGGAATTGCCAGCGACAAAGTTCGCGACAAGAAACCTGGGACATAACGCCGATTGTTGGGGCCTAAGGCAATGAAGAACGCGGGAACACCAATAGTCAGAGTGTCAACATACGTAAAATGCCGCGGCAAGAAGGGATAACGCCACGCGAAAATTGCACTAAGAATGACGAATAGTGTCGCGTAGGTCGTCTTTGCCAAGAAAAGCGATGACACACGTTCCATATTGGCCATGATGCGACGTCCCTCGGCCAAGACACTGGGAAGCACCGAAAACTTTTGATCAACCAAAACCAACTGTGAAACAGCCTTAGTTGCTGCTGCGCCATTCCCCATCGCGATGCCTAGATCAGCATCTTTAAGTGCGAGAGCGTCATTGACACCATCACCCGTCATGGCAACACAGTGCTTCTGAGTTTGCAGGGCCTTAACCAACGCACGTTTCTGTTCGGGTGTAACACGTCCAAAAACATCTGTTGCCTCAACGATAGAGAGGAACTCAGCAGACGTTGGGTCCTCGGGGAGATCCCGAGCATCAAATGCATGAGGAGCGTCACCATTAGGTGAACGCAATCCGACCTGTGCGGCTAGCGCAGCAACCGTAGTTGGACTATCACCCGAAATGATGCGTACACGAACACCCTGGCGGCGGAAGTAAGCGAGGGTTTCGGTTGCATCATCGCGCAAGTCTTCTTCCAAAACCAAGAGGGCGAGAGGAGAGGGATTTGCCGGAAGGGTCTGGTCTTCAATGGCCTCGTCATAGCGAACGACAACTAATACTCTCAAGCCCTCACTGGCATAAGAACGAATATCAGCTCGAAGACTTTCGAGGTTTTCAACGTGATCAATGAGCATCTCAGGGGCGCCCATAACAATTGATGCACTTTGCGTGACCCACGCTGCCCATTTACGTTCAGAGGAGAAGGGAATAGTCCGCGAAGCTTCAGTATCTACTTGAGGAAGCTCTCCCCTATCGAGCAAATAGTCTTTGACCGCCCGCGCGGTTGCATTTGTCTCATCGTCGTTGAGCATCCACAGCGCACGGAAAAGCTCGTCTTCTCGCTGTCGATCAAGGATCTCCAAAGAGCGCAATCGAATCCCACCGGTTGTGAGCGTACCGGTTTTATCTAGGCACAGTGCATCAACACGAGCCAAGACTTCAACTGCAGGGAGCTCCTGGACAAGAGCGCCTTTCCGCGCCAGAGTTGCTGAACCGATCGCGAAGTTCATGGAGGTGAGAAGTACCAATCCCTGCGGGATCATTCCGACGACACTTGCAACAGCAAGAACCAATGCGTGTTGCCACGCGTAGGGAGTGCCGCCTCCTGCAATCCGTGTTTGCGACCAGAGCGTCAGAAGAATAATTGGAGGAAGTGCGATCGAGATGACACGCAGAATCTTATTAATACCCTGTTGGATCTCCGAAGTGGCAAGAGAGAAAGTCCGTGCATGACGTGCAATACCCTGCGCGTACAGGTCCGAACCTACTGCTTGCACATGCATTACTCCAGACCCGGAAACGACGGATGTTCCAGCGAGGACACGATCGCCGACCTGCTTAAGAACCGGGCGAGATTCGCCAGTCAGCATCGATTCGTCGATTTCCAGACCGGAAACTTCTAGGACCTCACCGTCAGCCGCGATTTGATCGCCGAGTGAAAGCTCGACAATATCGTCAAGAACAATGCGTTGAACGTCGATCTGCTCGGTACGCCCATCGCGTCGCACCTTCGCCCGTGGGGCGTCAACGATTGCAAGATCATCCAAAGTTTTCTTTGCACGGAGCTCAGAAAAAATTCCAATAACCGCGTTGATGATCATGATCGCGCCGAAAACAGCATCCTGCCAGGACCCGAAGATGATCACGATGACCATTGCGATACTCAAGATCGCATTAAAAAGCGTTAAGACATTTGCGCGGATAATCGATGCCAGCGATCGCGATGAAGGGAGCTTAGTGATGTTCAGCTTGCCTTGTTCTTCGCGGATTTTTACTTCGGATCCACTAAGTCCCTGAGCAGGGTTAGGAGCTTGTGCAGCAATGGTCATCGGCCGTTACTCCTCGAGGAATCGCGCTTCGAATAAATGAGCGAGGCAAGAACTGTCGTGATGAGTGTCCCTGCAATGACAGCAAGTGAGACCGGGATTCCGATTTCCGGAATCCCATGAATGGGTGCACCACCGTTAAGGAAGGGCAATGAGTTTTCGTGGAGTGCATGGAGAATCAGCTTCACCCCAATGAAGCCCAAGATCACTGCAAGTCCGTAGTTGAGGAAAACAAGCTTTTCGAGAAGGGCATCGATAAGGAAGAAGAGCTGTCGAAGCCCCAGCAATGCAAAAGCATTGCATGCAAAGACCAAATACTCCTCTTGAGTGAGGCCAAGGATCGCAGGAATCGAGTCGAGCGCAAACATCAGATCCGCGGATCCAAGCGCCAGAACGACAAGGAACAAGGGGGTGATGGATGTGTGACGATTATGGCGATAGAAGAAGCGGTCTCCGATGTATCCATCAGTCACAGGAAGAATGCGTCGAACGAAGCGGATAAAAGCATTCTCTTGAATTTCCCCAACTTCTTCCTCTTCACCGGAAGCGCCTTCGCGGGCCTGTGAATATGCCGTCCACAGCAGCCATGCACCGAAGAAGAAGAACATCCAGGTAAATCGATTGACCAGGGTGACACCGACGATGATGAAAAATGCCCTAAAAATCAGTGCAAGAATGATTCCAGCTAGAAGTGCTTTCTGCTGAAACTCCCTCGGCACCTTGAAGGACGCCATGATAATGACGAAGACGAAGAGGTTGTCCAGCGAAAGTGACCACTCCATCATGTAGCCGCTATAGAACTGGATGGCGTAGGTTGCCCCGTAGATCGCCCAAATCGCTAGGCCAAACATGACCGCAAGAGTAACGTAGCCCAATGTCCACGCTGTTGCTTCTTTCATAGAAGGTGCATGGGGCTTACGCACGTGTCCAATGATGTCAGTGGAAATTAGGGCGATAACAGCGACGGCCAAGCCGATCCAGCCGAGGATATGTACGTCCACGAATGACCTTTCAGGCAGAGACTTGAGGTCTCTTCCCACCCAAAATTGGGCAGCAACACCGGGTATCTAGGAGATACCGCGTTGACGATGGTGCTCTTTTTGGGATTACTCCCCTCGCGACTAGCGTAACAAACGATTCCGCTCACATTCTCTGTCAGATCACAAGTCGTTAAGAGCTTCACACGCAAGTGCTTTAGACTCAACAGAGTGAGTGTTCAAAATCGTGCAGCCCAAGTGTCCCGACTGCGTCGCCTAAAGGAGACCCTTTTCGGGTCAACTCAGGCACCTTTTGAACTGCCAGTCGTCCAAGCCTGTGCTTTTGATACAACAAAACTCGCGCACACTGCCGGCGTTTCCAGACTTGCTGAATTGGGACGGCGTGAGGTTCGTGAACTCACACCACAGACACTGTCAACAACCGATGATTTTTACTCTGAAGTACGTGATGCTTTAGAGCACCGCGCTTTGATCTGGTTGATTGGGCCTATTGACACTGAGCAACTGAAGGAACTCGCGGGTCCGCTATTCGACCTCTTCGTCAACGTCGGTGCGCAGCACTCTGAGACGCAGACTGTCTTCGGGCTACGGGTCAGTAACGTTGTTCATCAGCTACTCCCCGATGCAAGCTTCAGGGCGGCATTAGGAGGCATGAATGCAACACGAACCCCACACAGCCTCGCCCATCAAATTGAGGCAGCGGGGGTAAAGGTTTTTAAACGTTCCCTGATCACACGAATTCTCAAAGACCCACGTTTCTGGGTGTACGCAGTAGTCTTCGTGTACTCCTCACTTCGGGCACTTCCAGTCGTTTTTGTCCCGCAATTCCACGGCTCTGTGGTGGTCTTGTGGGGAATCGATGTACTGACCGCAATCCCCTACACCTGGGGAATTCTCGCGATGTTGACAGCATCGAGGCCATTGGAACGTTACAGCGGTGCAATTGTCGCATTGACAACCTTCATGGCACCCTACGTTTATTTCTGGGTACACGGACGCGGATACCCAGGTTCGGTCATTATCATCGTGGGCCTCATGATTGCGGCATCTCTTGCCACCGAGGTTTGGCGCGGGATTCAGAACACGCGCCTTGTCAAGCGTTACTCTGCGTCACGAAATTCTTGAGGAATTCCCTGAATCGAACGCACAGCGCTCACGACAAGAATCCAGATCCCCGCAACCCACCAAATACCCGTGAGGATAAATGGGCGCAGGGGTGCGTATGCGACAAGCACAGCCGTTGCCGCAACCCATACCAGTGCCGCGACGATGTTAAGCACACGCAAACGACCGACCCTGAAGGGGTGGACAAAAGCAATCGGGGCAACCGTAAGGATTGCCAAAATTACGGTCGCAATGAAGTTAAAAAGAGCGCCGGTTTGGAAAATCCACATAATTGCAGCAACCACATTCCATGCCGCGGGAAAACCCATGAAGTAGTGGTCTGGTGTCTTCAATGAGACATTGCAATAACAAAACATTGAGGAGAGGCACACAATTAAGGCAGCGACGATGCCTAGCCCGCGGGATCCAAACGGCAGGTAGAAGACCATGAACAGCGCCGGAATGAAGGTCCAGGTCAGGTAGTCGACAATATTGTCCAAAGTCGCTCCGTCAAAACCGGGAGCGTATTCAGTGACGCGAACAGCACGCGCAAAACTCCCGTCAACTGCATCAACAAGAAGCGCGATTCCCAACCACATCCACATCTGGCGGATATGTCCCTCGTAAAGAGCAATTGTCGCCAAAGACGCCCACAGCACACCGGTGAGTGTGAAGAGGTGCGCAGACCAAGCAAGGGCGCGTTTGGCAAAAGGAACGGGACGCGCTTGCGTATGCGCCATCGTAGACACAGTCGACTCCCAGAATTGAGAACTTAGAACACTACTATCTTAGTGCCTTTACTCAAAGGCACTAACCAATTTCCACAAAGATTAGTTTGCAGCTTTCATTGCACGAAGCTCTTTCTTAAGTTCAGCGAGCTCATCACGTAGGCGAGCAGCAAGCTCAAACTGGAGGTTCTCTGCGGCTTCCATCATTCGAGAACTCAACTGGGCAATAAGATCCTCAAGGTCATTTTGTGCCATGTTGGCAAGTTCTTCTCGGCTCCTCGGCACATCCTCAATAGCCTCCGAGGCCATCGCATCTGCGCGGATATCTGTAGCCGGCCGCTCGCGACGGTATCCGCCTTCGAGGAGCTGCGCAGTATCGACCTCTTCGCGAGCCAGCATGTCGGTGACGTCTGCGATCTTCTTTCGCAGTGGTTTGGGATCAATCCCGTGCTCACGGTTATAGGTCAGCTGGATCTCACGGCGTCGCTCGGTTTCGTCTATTGCTGCGCGCATCGAGTCAGTGATGTTATCGGCGTACATATGCACTTCACCCGAAACATTACGTGCGGCTCGTCCAATAGTCTGAATGAGCGATCGGGTTGAGCGTAGGAATCCTTCTTTATCGGCATCCAAAATTGACACGAGTGAGACTTCGGGCAGGTCCAACCCCTCACGAAGCAGGTTAATACCTACTAAAACGTCAAAGACTCCAAGGCGAAGTTCACGTAGTAATTCAACGCGCCTTAAGGTGTCGACATCAGAGTGCAGGTATTCGACCTTCACTCCCCTTTCACCCAAGTAAGTTGTCAGATCTTCAGCCATCTTCTTGGTGAGAGTTGTGACCAAAACACGCTCGTCACGCTGGGTGCGCTCTTGGATCTGCTCGAGCAAGTCATCAACCTGACCTTGAGTCGGTTTAACAATAACTTTGGGATCCACAAGGCCAGTCGGACGAATGATCTGTTCGACGACACCATCAGAACGATCCAGTTCATACTGCCCGGGAGTTGCCGAAAGATAGACGGTCTGACCAATACGCTGCGTAAACTCATCCCATTTCAGTGGACGATTATCCATCGCCGAAGGGAGGCGGAAACCATAATCCACCAAGGTGCGCTTTCGGGACATGTCACCCTCGAACATCGCCCCAATTTGCGGAACCGTCACGTGGGATTCATCGATGACCAGAACAAAATCATCAGGGAAATAATCAAGCAGAGTATTCGGAGGTGTACCCGGGCCACGTCCATCAATATGACGCGAATAGTTTTCAACTCCCGCACACGTGCCTATTTCCTTGAGCATTTCGAGGTCGTAGGTTGTTCGCATCCGAAGACGTTGGGCCTCAAGCAGTTTTCCTTGGGATTCAAACCATTCGAGGCGCTCTTCGAGTTCTTCCTCGATAGAGGCGATCGCGCGTTTCATTCGTTCCTCGCCGGCAACATAGTGTGATGCCGGGAAGAGGTAGACATGATCGACTTCCTCGATCACATTCCCCGTCACGGGATGGAGTACTGCCAAGGAATCGATTTCATCGCCGAACATTTCAATCCGGATTGCCAGTTCCTCGTACACCGGAATGATCTCGATCGTGTCTCCACGAACCCTAAAGGTTCCGCGTGTAAATCCGATATCGTTCCGCGTGTACTGCATACCGATGAAGGCGCGGAGGAGATCATCGCGCTCAATGCACATTCCGCGACTCAGCTCGATCATCCGTGCAACATACTCTTCAGGCGTACCCAAACCATAGATACATGAAACAGAGGAAACAACGACCGTATCTCGACGCGTTAATAGTGAGTTTGTTGCGCTATGGCGCAGTCTCTCAACTTCATCGTTGATCGATGAATCCTTCTCAATAAAGGTATCGGTTTGAGGGACGTAGGCTTCGGGCTGGTAGTAGTCGTAATAGGAAACGAAGTATTCAACTGCATTATTGGGCAGCAGCTGGCGAAACTCCGCTGCTAGCTGCGCTGCCAAGGTTTTATTGGGCTCAAGCACCAAGGCTGGGCGTTGAACTTCTTCGATCAGCCAAGCAGTCGTTGCGCTCTTACCGGTTCCTGTCGCACCGAGAAGAACAATGTCTTGTTCACCCGCGCGCAGGCGTTCTGCAAGCTCATGAATCGCCTTCGGCTGATCACCGGATGGCGTGTATTCAGAAATAACCTCGAAGGGGTGTTCCGCACGAATAATAGGACTTTGGCTCACCCCTAAACGCTACGTCATTTCAAAGACGAACGCGCCGTGAACGGATACCTGAGTAGATGTCAGTGGCTCATATTCCTGAGCTCGTACACCTTTCGGGTACACGTCCACGGCGCTAATCGCAGTGAAACGCTTGATGTCAAACGGATCTAGTGATTATTCCTTCACACGACGCTGGGAGGCAATCATTGCGACACCGCCAACAGCAAGTGCTCCGGCGAGAATCAATGACCAGAAGGAGCCACCCGTTTGTGCCAAGGCACGAACAATCGCGGGCTTTTGCTCGGTTATCTGTGCGGTCGATGCGGCAGGTGCAGCATCTCCGACAGTCAGAGTATTACCGACGCTCTCAGCTTCTGGGGCACGATCACGTACCTGGTCCTGCGGATCCTCAGAGATCTGAGACGAGGAATCACTTGGAGCCGCAGACTCCGTAGTGCTAGGCGAAGTCGAAACATCGTTATTCGGAATTGAGACAGCGCTGTGAGTCTGCGTTGCTACCGGGCTTGGTTCAGTCTCAATCGAGCGACGGACTCGCCTGCGGGAATTAGCATTTGAGTCGGCAGTCGGCTTGGGTGCCTCGGTTGTCGCGGGCGGAGCCACGGGCTGAGGTGCAACAACATTTGCGTTCGGTACTGGAGTTGTTACAACGGGATCCGGGGTGCTTGCAGTCGGTACAACTGGCTGAGGTGCGACAGATGTCGGTTGCGCCGTCGGCGCTACGGGAGCTTCGGTAGTGGCGCTAGGAACGACCGGTTTTGGCGCAACAACAGGAGCTTCCGGTGTCGGGGTTACAGGGGTCTGAGTTGTCGCACTAGGAGTAACCGGAGACGGAGCCTGAGTAGTTGCCTCCGGAGTCGGTGTCGTCACTTCAGGTGCACTTGTCGTAGGAGTCGGTTCAGGAACAGTGCTCGTTGCCGGTCCCTTCTTCCATACACGCACGTAATCGACGAGCATGTCAGAACCATTTCCCTTGTACGCATCGATGTACTTCGTTGCATCCGTATAGGTTGTATCGCCCGTGTCGGAAGCAAGGAACGTTCCACCAACCATCTGGTTTAGGCGCAAGATCATGCCGTTAGCGTCATTCACGAAGGGATTGCTCCCCTTCACCTTGTCATAAGTAACGGTATGCGCCTTACGTCCGTCCAGGTAGAAGGTGATTGCACGACCGTTCTTCTCAACACCATATGTATGGAACTGACTCTGCGATGAGCCGTCACCGCCCAGTTGTCCCTGATGTTGTTCGGTCTTCTGTGGGTTACCAACGCGAGGTGTATGAACGTTCGCTTGGAGGTAGTGCGGATCCCAGCCCTTTGCTTCAACGACATCAATTTCGCCGTGTGCGGGGAAGCTAATTGGATCTGTGCCCGTCATCCAAAATGCGGGCCATGATGCGACTGCTGTGGGAAGCTTGATTCGGGCTTCAGCGTAGAAGTCGCCGTAGGCCGCCCACTTCACTCCCTTGTTATCGCGAGTTTGAACCATCGCAGAGGTAAATGGAGCCTTGTAAGAATCAGTCTGCCCCTTGGAGGTACGTTTGCATTCTCGATCAACGGTGACCATGGAATGCGTATTACGATCCCACTTCTGCGTCTTTGGCTCATAACGCGCGGTCAGGTGAAGAACACCACCTGAAACGCTGACATTTTCCTTAGCATCGGAGTACTGGGCTTGAGAATGAGCATTGGGATCGAAGCAACCTAGCGCCAAACCCCATTTCGAGGTGTCAAGCTCACTCCCGTTAAATTCGTCCTGGAAGGTCAGAGTGTTGTATCCCAGCGCGCGTACTTCATCAGGTCCAGGCACTTCGTCGCCGGCCCACGCAAGCGACAGGCCGCCCAATGTCATTCCTGCGCCAAGAGTCAGTGCACCAAGAGTGCGCACTGCCCTACTTCCAACAAAAGTACGCTTCGTCTTCAACAGCGCCATTTATCCTCATCTCTGCGGTAAATGTCGGCTGGTCTGTTCGCTTTCCGATGTAGAAGCTCTTCGTCGCCTCCACGAGGAAGACGGTTATCTTTGCCGCAAGCGACTTCCACAATATCCGACTTCAAGCATCCCAGTCACAACCGGTCTAGTTTCTCGTACACATCAATGTTTACGTATCAAACTGGTTGTTTCTGGGTGTTTTCCGGGTTATTTATTGAGCGTTACCCGTTGAATTCATGTGAAAGCTGAAGAAATACTGAAGAAGTTTGAACAACTAGTGCACACGTGTCAACCAAGACGAATAGACTTGGTTGGAGACATCGGCAAGGTCTTCTTGATTGCCGAGGTTCTCAACCCAGATGCTTGCTAACTTCCGGCGCTCGCTATCCGAAATTTGCGAGCGAATGCGAGATCGAGCATCTTCTTCGCTCAGACCTCGAGATATTAGCCGGCTAACGCGCACTTCTTCTGGTGCGCTGACCATAATCACTGCGTCAAAGAGCGATGCATCCTCATAGGTCGTCAGAAGAGGAACATCATACAGCGCGCAACTTCCCTGGGGAGCAGATTTGAGTCGTTCCCAAGCAAGAGCCGAGATCGCAGGGTGCGTGAGCGAGTTCAACAACAAAGTCGATTCTGGTGAAGAGAAGGCTCTTAGCGCGAGAAGGCGTCGATCCAGTGAGCGATCTGGGAGTGCAAGGTCAGCTCCAAAGTTCTTCAACACAGCCTCGTACACGGGATGGGAAGGCAAAAGAACTTCGCGAGCCAGTTGGTCCGCGTCGACGACAAAGACGCCGAGGCCGCGCAAGACGTGGGCAATCGTGGACTTTCCCGCACCGATTCCTCCGCTGAGAGCCAGAAAAAGCGACGGTCCTTGGGTGCGCGCCTGCGGTATCGGGCGAAGAAGATAAGCGCTCGCGCCTCCGGATTGAATGACAGTCTTCACATCTGAAGACTAGAACAGTGAACACAGCTTGGCACAACAGGCATGAAGTGAAAGAATCGCGATAGAAATTATTACTTCTACGGCTAGAAGCAGAATAGTGACTCAAACAGCAACAACACAGACGAAGCGTCCTCAAGGAATGGGACTGCTCATCGCCACCTCCCTCACCTTGTTTTCAATGTTTTTTGGTGCGGGAAACTTAATCTTCCCGCCCATCATGGGCGCCAATTCCGGATCGAACTTTAACCCAGCCATGATCGGCTTCCTGATCGGCGGTGTGGCTCTTCCCGTCATCGCGATTATCGCAATCGCACTGTCAGGAACTGATCTGCGAGACCTTTCTGGACGAGGCGGAAAGGCATTTGGAATCACTTTCTCATGCATGGTCTACCTGTCGATCGGCGCGTTCTACGCACTGCCCCGTACAGGCGCAGTTTCCTTCTCGACGGCTATTGCACCAATTATTCATTCGACTTCGTTCATGAGCTCGATGATCTTTAATGCACTCTTTTTCGGAGTTGCGCTTTTTCTTTCCTGGAATCCTCGTCAGATCGTCAATCACCTCGGTAAGATCCTGACGCCTGTTCTTCTGGTTCTCCTTGTTCTTTTGGTTTTCCTGTCGCTGGCAAAACTTCCACCTTCTGAGGTTGCTCCCGTCGGACAGTATGTCCACGCACCTTTGACTGCTGGCTTATTCGACGGATATATGACCATGGATTCGATTGCTGCTCTGGCATTCGGAATTATCGTCGTCGCTTCATTTGATCAAGGAGAAGGGGGAATCAGCGGAGCAAAGCTCATCCGTCGAACCAGCGCGGCAGGCCTTATTGCGGGTATTTTGCTCGGTTTGGTCTATGTCGGTTTGGGTTTGATTGGACACGTGATTCCCGGCGGACAGAACTACACCGACGGAGCCACTCTCCTTGCCGATGCCTCTCATATAACAATGGGTACAGCTGGGCAGCTCGTTTTTGGGCTCATTGTGCTTACCGCATGTATGACGACTGCCGTCGGATTACTCGCTGCAACTTCAGAGTTCTTCGAAAGATTGCTTCCGAAGATCACCTACAAAATGTGGCTCGTCAGCTTTACGATTATCTCCTTCGTGCTGGCATCCTTCGGACTCTCAACGGTTCTTAAGGTTGCGGTTCCAATCATTACCTTCCTCTACCCCATCGCTATTAGCATCGTCTTCATTACGATCCTGACCCATCCCCTTCACTACTCAATGCAGGTTCGCTGGACCTTCCGTCTTGGCGTGTGGGTTGCAAGCATCTGGTCATTTCTCACAACAGTGATTTCCTTTGGCACACTGGACTTCATTGCGCCTCTCATGGCTTGGAGTCCGGGGCAAGACCTTCAAATCGGTTGGATATTACCGACCGTTGTCGCAGCATTGATCGGCTTCATGATCGATCTGGTCTTTTCGAAGCGAACCCACGTCTAGCATCCATTGCTAATGACGATGGCCCGTCTCGATCGAGGCGGGCCATCACTCTTAACCTCAATGAGCTGAACCGATGCATTCCTAGGCCTGAGAGGCACACTCTGGATCCAAATAACTGCTCTATTCGATATTGACTCCGACCCATACCGTCGGCTGAACAACCATAAAAAACTGAGGCCCCGGTTTTCACCGGGGCCTCAGAACTGACTATGAGCGCTTAGGCGCTGTGATTCAGTTGTTGGTCAGCTTCTCACGAAGTGCTGCAAGTGCCTCGTCGGAAGCGAGGGTGCCTTCGGAGTCGACCGGGGTCGAGTACGAAGCCTGCTCTTCGACTGCGGGAGCTGCTTCGGCGTCCTCTTCAAGGGCCTTTGCAACCTGAGCCTTGTGGGCTTCCCAGCGAGCCTGAGCCTGTGCGTACTGAGCTTCCCAAGCCTCGCGCTGAGCCTCGTAGCCTTCCATCCATTCCTGGGTTTCGGGATCGAAGCCTTCGGGGTACTTGTAGTTGCCCTCTTCGTCGTACTCAGCGGCCATGCCGTAGAGCGAAGGATCGAACTCTTCAGAGTTGGGATCAACGCGCTCGTTGGCCTGCTTCAGCGACAGGGAGATACGACGACGCTCGAGGTCGATGTCGATGACCTTGACGAAGACCTCGTCGCCAACCTTGACGACCTGCTCGGGCAGCTCGACGTGACGCTGAGCAAGTTCGGAGATGTGAACCAGACCTTCAATTCCATCTTCAACACGCACGAATGCGCCGAAGGGAACGAGCTTGGTGACCTTGCCGGGCACGACCTGGCCAATAGCGTGGGTACGTGCGAAGGTCTGCCACGGATCTTCCTGGGTAGCCTTCAGCGAGAGCGACACGCGCTCGCGGTCCATATCGACATCGAGCACCTCGACGGTAACTTCCTGGCCAACCTCGACGACCTCTGAGGGGTGGTCGATGTGCTTCCAAGACAGCTCGGAGACGTGAACCAGGCCGTCGACCCCACCGAGGTCAACGAAGGCACCAAAGTTAACGATGGAGGACACGACACCGCTGCGAACCTGACCCTTCTGGAGGGTGTGCAGGAAGTTGGTGCGAACCTCAGACTGGGTCTGCTCGAGCCATGCGCGGCGAGACAGAACAACGTTGTTACGGTTCTTATCCAGCTCGATGATCTTGGCCTCGATCTCACGACCGATGTAAGGAGCAAGATCGCGAACGCGACGCATTTCAACGAGGGATGCGGGGAGGAAGCCACGCAGGCCGATATCAAGGATCAGGCCGCCCTTGACGACCTCAATGACGGTACCGGTAACAACGCCGTCTTCTTCCTTGACCTTCTCGATCTGTCCCCATGCGCGCTCGTACTGTGCACGCTTCTTGGACAGGAGCAGGCGGCCTTCCTTGTCCTCCTTCTGGAGAACCAGGGCCTCGATCTGATCACCAACGGCAACCACATCATCCGGGTTGACATCGTGCTTGATGGAAAGCTCGCGAGAGAGGATGACACCCTCGGTCTTGTAGCCAATGTCAAGAAGGACCTCATCGTGGTCAACCTTGACGACAGTGCCCTCGACGATGTCGCCATCGTTGAAGTACTTGATGGTCTCGTCGATAGCGGCGAGCAGGTCCTCGCGGGACCCAATGTCGTTCACTGCAACCTGGGGTGTAGAAACTGCCGGCTGCGAGTTGGTGCTGGTCATGTAGTTGTGTTCTCCGAAACGGACGTGTTACTAGATATGGACAATTGCGGCTGCACAGTGCAAATGGCTATTGCACGTAGCAGTACCTTGAGCATTCTAACAGAATAGGGCTAAAAGTCCACCTCTCCTAGTGCGCCGCATCCTTCCATGTCTCACCGACACCGATCGCCACTTCAAGTGGCACCCTCAACTTCATGACGCCTTCCATTCCCTCATGAACAAGTTGACGAAGTTGTTCTTCCTCACCTGGAGCAATCTCGAACAGTAGTTCATCATGGATTTGAACGAGCATCCGCGACGAGAGATCACTGTGATCAAGACGATTTTGGACATCGAGCATAGCCATTTTGACGATATCTGCGGCACTTCCTTGGATTGGAGCATTCAATGCGGCACGCTCAGCCATGTCACGGCGCGTCCTATTTGCTGAGTGAAGATCAGGCAGATATCTGCGACGACCGCAGATAGTTTGAGTCCATCCATCTTTACGCGCCTGATCAACGAGACTTTCAAGGTAGTCACGAACTCCCCCGAAACGCTCGAAATAGCGATCACGCAAATCCGAGGCCTCGTGAACAGGAATCTGAAGCTGCGCTGAAAGACCATAAGCTGACAGGCCGTAGGCCAAACCGTATGAAGTTGCCTTAATGCGAGAACGCTCTTCGGGCGTCACATCTGCCGGATCTACGCCAAAGACCATGGCTGCCATGGTGCGGTGAAGGTCTTCCCCAGAATTGAAGGCCTCGATCAAGCCCTGGTCCTTGGACAGATGCGCCATGATGCGCATTTCAATCTGCGAGTAATCAGCGCTCATCAGGTCAACATAGGGCCGCTTCGCGACAAAACCAGCGCGGATACGCAAGCCATCAGCAGAACGCGCTGGAATATTCTGCAGATTCGGATCCGAAGAGGCAAGACGACCCGTCGCAGCCGCGGTCTGAGAGAAAGTGGTATGAATGCGCTGATCGTCCCCAATGCAGGCGTTCAGGCCATCAACCATCTGGTTGAGCTTAATCCGGTCACGGTGTACCAAAAGATGGCGCAGAAATTCGTTCCCCGTACGCTCAAACAGATCTGTTAATGCTTCAGCATTAGTTGTGTATCCGGTCTTGGTCTTCTTTGTTTTTGGCAGGTCGAGCTCTTCAAAGAGAACCGCCTGAAGTTGCTTAGGAGATGAGAGGTTTACTTCGTGCCCCAAGACCTCCCACGCACTGCGTTGCGCAGACTCAACATCAGAGGCCAGCTCATGCGAGAGTGAGCGGAGGAATTCCTCATCAACGCCGATTCCATAGTGTTCCATCTGCGCCAGTAAACGCGCGATTGGCAGTTCCAGTTGTTCGAGGAGACGAGTTTGCTCACTCTCTTCCAACTTCGACATGAGGATCGCTGCAAGCGGATGCATACGCCCGGCAGCCATTCCCAGCTCGTGTGCTCGCTCTTCAGTGATACCCATGTCGAAGAGCGTCGTCTCATTCTTCTTCTCTTCTTCATCAATACCCAAGTAACGAGAGAACAACTGGGAAAGCCTGTAACCGCGGTGCTCAGAATTGACTAAATATGCGGCGAGAAGCAGGTCGCAACAAGGATCACCAAGTTCCCACCCTCGCGCTCGCAAAGCATGGATACTGCCTTTGAAGTCGTAGACAATGAGGCCATCTTCTGAAATAAGCGATGCGAGTTCAGCATCTTGCTGAGCTGTAAGCAGTGTCGGGTCGATGACAAGTGCCTCGTCGGCAGTAGCAAAAGTAAGGGCGTTTACCTCCGCACCATTGACTTTCAATACGCCATCGACAAAGAGGGAGAGCTTCCCCGGATGGTCCTGACGCCACTGACTGAGCTTGGTCCGATCATCGGCAAGCGTCACCGATACTTCGTGCGCTGTCACTTCAGATTGAGAAACACTCTGTTCTTCGTTCTGCTCCGCTTTTCCAAGGCCGATACTCGAGACTGCAAGGATCTTAGAGCGGAGCGAACGAAATTCCAGCGCATCACAGAGAGCCGCAAGCGCCTGCCGATCTGTCACGTCACGACGCAAATCATCCAATTCGCATTCGAGATCCATATCAGTCAGGAGGTGATTGAGCCGGCGATTTCGGCGCACATCTTCGACGTGCTCTCGAAGAGCCTCTCCCCGCTTCCCTGTCACTTGGTCAGCGTTCTCTAACAGATTATCGAGGCCGTCAAAGCGGTTAATCCATTGAGCTGCGGTCTTGGGACCGACCCCAGGGACCCCCGGAAGATTGTCCGAGGCCTCGCCAACCAAAGCGGCAATTTCTGGGTATCGGTACGGAGGGACGCCATACTTATCCTCAATACGCTCCGGAGTCATTTCACGAAGATCACCCGGAGTTAATCCGGGATAAAGGACTGTAACTGTATCGGTAACTGTCTGGAAGCTATCGCGATCTCCGGACACGACGAAGACACGCATGTCTGCCTGTGCGCCACGATGAGCAAGAGTTGCTAGAAAATCGTCTGCCTCAAAGCCCTCTCGAGAGAGCGATCGAATACCCATCGCTCCAAGAAGATCCCTAATGAGTTCAATCTGTCCTTTGAATTCCTCAGGGGTCGCATCACGAGTTCCCTTATATTCGGGATATTCCTCTGTCCTGAACGAATGCCGGGAAACATCAAAGGCGACCGCAACATGGCTCGGCTGATATTTCTCGAGAATCTTAATCAGCATCGAGGCAAAGCCATATACCGCATTCGTATGCTGTCCTTGTGCAGTCACAAACTTCTCTACAGGTAGGGCATAGAATGCACGAAAGGCCATTGAATGACCATCGATAACAAGCAGGGTCTCCTTCATAGAAGACACACTACGGCGAGAGGACAGGATGCACACCTCGAATGGCGAAATTGGTCTACCCCAAAGCTGGCAAGACACACTGATGCATCGGATGGGCATGCGTATTATTTCGCAAAGCCCGGAGCATACCGTTATCGAGATGCCCATTTCTGGTAACACCCAGCCCCAGGGCCTTCTCCACGGCGGTGCCAGTGCGGCCTTGGCTGAGACCGCCGCTTCACATTCTGCGATCCTCCACGCTCAAAGGCTTTTTGGAGAGAATGCTGTCGCAGTCGGCGTCGAACTCAATATCTCTCATTTGAAAGCTGGCCGAGGATTACTGATCCGAGCAACCGCTGAGGCACTCCATCTCGGACGAAGCTCAACAGTTCATACAGTCCGTATTACGGATGAAGATCACCAGCTCATCGCCATTGCGCGCGTATCCAACCGGGTTCTCAACAAGTAAAAAGGGCGCGGGTATTACCCGCGCCCATTCGACGATCGAAGGTTCTTAACCCTCTACCTGGTTAATAACCGCGTCTGCGACTTCACGCATGGAAAGGCGTCGATCCATAGAGGTCTTTTGGATCCAACGGAACGCATCGGGTTCCGTCATTCCCATGTTCTTCATAAGAAGGCCCTTAGCGCGGTCAACACGCTTACGTGTTTCAAAACGGTCGGCTAGGTCAGCAACCTCTTCTTCAAGAGATTCAATCTCTTGATGACGAGAAAGCGCAATCTCCACAGCAGGGATCAGATCGGCTGGCGTAAACGGCTTGACAACATACGCCATTGCTCCAGCGTCGCGGGCACGCTCAACAAGTTCAGTCTGGCTGAAGGCAGTGAGCATGACGACCGCACAAGAAAGCTCGGCAAGGATCTTCTCAGCAGCAGTGATACCATCCATCTTCGGCATCTTGACGTCCATCACACAAAGGTCAGGCTCCAACTCAAGGGCAAGCTTCACAGCTTCTTCACCGTTCGAAGCCTCGCCAACAATTTCAAAGCCCGCACCGCTCAGCGTCTCAACGATATCCAGGCGGATTAGTCCTTCATCCTCCGCAACAAGTACCCGTCGCGGCTCAGTAGCTTCTTCACTCATGTCGTCTTCCTTGTCCGATAGTTTGTCACAAGCGCTGGTTATATCTTATCCTTATTACCGCACTTGCGTGCTGCCCCGATAGCCCAACTGGCAGAGGCGGTCGGCTCAAACCCGGCTTGTTGTGGGTTCGAATCCCACTCGGGGTACCAGGATGTCTAGATCTGACACCTTGCGGCTTAAAAGTTTCCGATGCTTTTGAGCCGCTTTTTCTTTGGGATCATGCGGTTTAGCGCTGTGGAAATTGCAACAAAAAAGACTGTTAATGAATCAACTCCGCCAACCGACATGGTTGACGGAGTTGACCTTAGAGAGACAAATCACATCTCAGGCAGCGGGGATAAGTTCCAAACCCAAGAACTCTGCAGCTCGATCACGCATTTCAGGACGTGCCAGATTATCGAGTGCTTCTTGAATTCGCTGATCGCTCCAGTCTGAATACCAGGGGCGAACGGCATCGCTGAGTTGAGCCACTGGCAGATTCAGTGCTTGCTGGCGACCATGAGCCGCGCGGACCGAGATTTTCGTATTGAGTTGATTCATTTCTTCCTCCTCTTCATTCTTCATCTGTATCTACGGATATGCGCTCAAGGTGCGCAGGCAATCGCTTGTAGATACGTTCAAGGCATGAGCCTTATATGTCATCCAACGTGGATGAACCAACAAGTATTCCACAATGAGCAGAATATGTCTAATTATCCTGCCCCATGAGGCCGTATTCGATCATTCGCACATAGGCTTTACGACCATCTTCTGTTAGATGCTGTCCATCATCGTAGAAATAGTCGTCATGGCCCTCACTGAACTTATACCAATCGAGAATACCTACCTGGGGATACTTCTCAGCGAGCTTGTACATCAACGCATTATTCTCATCCTGGAAAGGATGGGGTGCTCGTACGGTAACGAAGAAGACTGGTCGCTCCCCCGCCGCCTCGATGAGCGGGGCCGCAGACTCCACAGAGGTGATCGGCCCATTACCACCAAGTGCAACAATCACCGGCGTCCCATCATGCCCTTGTGCAAGATCCTCACGATAAACTGCAATCCCCTTCTCGAAGGAACGCCCAACCTCCGTGTCGGTAAAAGAATCGGGAAATACCGCCGGTATCCAGTAATAACTTGCACCTTCTGCTACTGAATCTCCGATCAGCACAAAGGGCACAGAACACGTGCCCTCTTCATCAGAACACTGCCATTGCGAGGGATCATAGTTATCGGGGATAACTGCAGCCTGCGGCTCGATTACCTTTCCATTCTTCTCATGGAAACGAGGCTGAACTGGCGTTGGAGTCGCTGACGTTTCCGTTTGAGCCGCAGAAGGCTCAGCTTGTGAAGCAGAGGGAGTGGGCGAGGCAAGAGTTGACGAAACTTTCTTCGACCCAGACTCTAAAACATGACTGGGAACGCAAGCTGTCACGAGGCTCAAGGTTAAGCCACCAACGAGTAGTGACGCACATGCTCGTACACGACGACTTTCTTGCTTCCCTCCGCGAAGCGCTCGCCAAGTCTGCGAGCTCCCCCACGATGGCGCTTTCTCAACAAAGCGGTAGGCGGCCTCGACAACACAGAGGAAAACTGTAAGTTCAAGAACCCATCCCCACCATGGAAGTGCAGAGGTTCTGCGCGCAGGGTTCATCAGAAGGATTAATGGGTAGTGCCAGATATAGGCACTCATCGAACGTGAAGCAATCAGCTGAATCGGACGAAACGAGAGCAGCCGAGAAAAAGCTCCGGGAAGCATCGCACCACAGATCAACAGCGCGCTCACCAAGGCCGAAAGGAAAAAACCACCGCGATAGAGCCAGGTCATATAGCCGCGTGCATAAATCGATACGAGGACAAGGAAAGCCAGACCAAACCACGATGAAAGCGAGAGAAGGCTACGCACGCGAGGAGATGCATTCAGAACATAAAAATCGACATAGGCAAGCGCCATACCGACTAAAAGTTCAGCCAGACGCGTATCAAGACCGTAGTAGACACGAGAAGAATCTGTACCGGGTGCAAAGAGAAGCGCCATTTCAATGGCAGAAGCACATGCCAAAACGATGAGAGCAATGGATGCACGCAACCGTGAGCGGAAGAGCTCTCTGAGCAATAAGACAATCACCGGAGCCAGCAGGTAAAACTGCATGATCACCGCGACAAACCAAAGATGAGTCAGAGGTGAGGGTAATCCCGCCTGAGCAAAATACGGAACTTGACGAAAGATGTAGAACCAGTTTGAGAAAAACGCAAGCGCCGGGATGGCATCGTCGTGCATCTTCACGAGTAACGATGGAGAAAACACAAACGATGCAATGGCTGAAAAAGCGGTCACAACCACCATTGATGGCCAAAGGCGAGAGACGCGCCGAATAAGGTAGCGTCCAATCGCAATCTCATTTTCAGCATCCAATTCGCGAAGAAGCGAACGGGTGACAAGGAAGCCGGAAATCGCAAAGAACAATGTGACTCCGATGAAGCCTCCTGGAGCAGGTGAAGTCGGCCGGAGATGGTAAAGAATTACCGCAATGATTCCCAGAGCCCTAAGGCCATTAACACCGGTCAGATAAGAAGTATTCTTCTGCGCGGTTTCACTCGCGATATTGGTATCGCTGTCGTCGTGAGATAACCGTGGCACCGATGTCATGGCTCAATAAACTCCTCAGAGTACGAGGGTGGGTAGACCTCCCGGCCTGCCCACCCTCTGATCTACAGATACTAAGCGTCGCTACGCGATCCACCGATCGCGTAGTCAACCTCATCTCCCAAGCGATGGACGCGCAGGAGATTGGAGGAACCGGGGGTCCCCGGCGGCATGCCAGCGACGATCACCATTTCATCGCCGACCTCTGCAAGACGTGCAGATTGGGCGACCTGATCTACCTGCCACACCATATCGTCTGTGTGGGTTACCTCAGGGACGCGGTAAGCGTGGATGCCCCAAGACAAAGCCAGTTGACGGCGGGTGGACTCCAATGGAGTGAAGGCAAGCATCGGGATAGGTGTACGCAAGCGAGAAAGCAGACGAGCAGAGGTTCCCGATTGAGTGAAAGTCACAAGATAACGGGCATCAAGCTTCTCAGCAATGATCGCGGCGGCACCACAGATTGCTGACGCGCGATCCAGCTCAATGGGCGTCATTGGTGCAATGCGCTCTCCGCCATTTTCTTCTGTTGCCTCGATAATACGGGCCATGGTTCGTACTGCTTCGATCGGATAAGCACCAACCGAGGTTTCACCAGACAGCATAACCGCGTCGGCACCGTCAAGAATCGCGTTTGCGCAGTCAGACGCTTCTGCACGAGTCGGTCGAGGATTCTTAATCATCGAGTCCATAACCTGCGTCGCAACGATCACAGGCTTAGCCGCACGGCGTGCGAGCTCAATCGCGCGCTTCTGAACAAGCGGAACGTCCTCAAGCGGCATCTCAACACCGAGATCGCCACGCGCGACCATAATTCCGTCGAAAGCATCGACGATCTCAGAAAGAGCTTCTACGGCCTGAGGCTTTTCGATCTTAGCGATGACCGGAAGACGCTTCCCACATTCATCCATAATTGCATGAACGGAATCGATATCGGCTGCAGAGCGGACGAAAGACAACGCAATGAAGTCCGCGTCAGCCTTGATACCCCAGCGCAGGTCTTCTTCGTCCTTCGCACTCATCGCGGGGACCGAAACGGCGACACCAGGCAGATTCAGGCCCTTGTGGTCAGAAACATAACCGGGGACCTCCACGCGAGTAACGACATCGGTATCAGTAACCTCGATAACTCGAACTGCAACGTTACCGTCGTCAATCAGCAGACGATCACCGGGGGCGCAGTCACCAGGCAGTCCCTTAAAGGTCGTGCCAACGAGTTCTTTGGTTCCCGGAACATCGCGGGTAGTGATGGTGAAAGTATCACCAACTTCGAGATACTGTGGTCCCTCTTCAAAAGTTTCAAGGCGAATCTTGGGGCCTTGAAGGTCAACAAGAACGGCGATGCCTCGGCCTGAGTTCTGAGCAGCACGACGAACGCGCTCGACGACTTCCTCATGCTCTTCGGCTGTGCCGTGGGAACGGTTAATACGGGCGACATCCATGCCGGCATCAACCAGAGCCTGGATCTGTTCAGCAGAGGCTGTCGCGGGTCCAATAGTGCATACAATCTTTGCTCGACGCATGTTTCTATCCTAACGTGCCTTGGTCTCTTCGACAGGGCGACTTTCCGGTGACATAGGAGTATCGCCCTTGTCTCCATCAGCCTTCTGAGTAGTGGAATCTTCATCCTGGTTATCAGCTGAATTGGAAGTCGCGGCCAGCTCAGTGGGTTCAACTCGAGTGGAAGCAGAACGTCGACCAGCGATAATAAAACTCACCAAGCCCAGCAGGAAGACAATGATTGAAGTCCATACGTTGATGCGCAGTCCCAAGAAATGATGCGCGTCATCAATGCGCAGCATCTCAATCCACACGCGCCCAAGTGTGTAAACCATGATGTACGAAGCAAAAAGCTGCCCCGACTTCACCTTGATTCGACGATCGATCAGCAGAAGAACTGCTACCCCAGCTACATTCCATAGGCATTCATAAAGGAAGGTTGGGTGAAAAAGAGTTCCTGGAGCATAACCCGAGGGCAGATGCGCATTGTCAATGCTCAGTCCCCACGGAAGAGTCGTCGGTGCTCCAAAGAGCTCTTGATTGAACCAATTCCCCCAGCGTCCAAGCGCCTGTGCAGCCAGAAGGGGAGCAGCAAGGGAATCTGCAATCGGACCCAAGCGCTGGCCTCGGTGACGAACTACCAGCCAAGCAGCGAGCGCTCCGCCTGCGACCGCACCCCAAATTCCCAAGCCGCCGTTCCAAATCGCGAAGGCCATGAGCGGCTTTCCGCCCTGGCCAAAATACGCATCTGGTGAAGTGATCACATGATAAATACGAGCACCCAGAATGCCAGCGGGAACTGCCCACAGCGCCACATCATAAAAAAGGTCTGGGTCTCCCCCGCGTTTCTGGTAACGCAGAGCGGACCAATAGACGGAAATGAGAATCGCACAGGCGATGATCAAGCCATAAGCGCGAATCGGAATCGGGCCAAGATGCCATACACCGTTACTCGGCGATGGCAAAGCAAGAGCGCGCATGAAAACTATTCCTCGTGAATAACAACTATTTCTCCCTACCTTAGTAGATTATTCACGTCGAGTATCACTCCAGCTTCCATCACTACCACGATGTGCCTCACGAATACGCATTCGCCGATCAGCAAGTAGCGACGGATGATGACCAGCGCTCACCATTTCAGCTACAAGTTCTTCGGGATTGTCACTACGCATGAGCGCTTCACCTACAAGAACTGCATCCGCTCCTGCTCTCGCGTATTCGAATACATCTCTCGGGCCCCGGACACCAGATTCCGCAATAGCCAATACTCCACTTGGAACCACATCAATAACTTCATCGATGACGTGACGATCAACGTATCCCGACGCGAGATCTCGAGCATTAACTCCGATCATGAGTGCCCCTGCTTCAAGTGCCCTCAAGGCATCAAGACGCGAGTGTGTCTCGACAAGCACGCCCATGCCAAGAGACTGAGCGCGTTCAAAAAGACCATTGAGTGCCGCTTGCGAAAGAAGCTGGGCAATAAGAAGCACAACGTCAGCTCCATTACGGCGCGCTTCAAATAGCTGATATGCCGACAAGATGATGTCCTTACAGAGAACAGGAGAGGTTGTCGCTGCCTTTACTCGAGCAAGGTCGGAATACTGTCCGTGAAAGTAAGAAGATTCGGTGACGACGGAAAGCATAGCCGCTCCCCCACACTCAAAAGCCTGTGCCAGCGGTGCAGGATCATCAACCGTCGAATACACCCCCCAGGGTGATGCGCGCTTAATCTCAGCAATCACAGCGGTTGCCCCATCAGAACGTAGGAATTCCTCGGGGTGTCGAAGAGGGTCAGGAACGTTCTCACATTGCCGCTTTAAATCATCCAAGCTGAGGTGTTCTTCGCGTAAGGCGCGCTGACGCTGTATGTTTGCGATGACCTCATCAAGTCTGAGCACCGCCACCTCCTTGTGTGAACTCTCAATCTGATGCTAGTCCTCAATTGAGAAAAAGAGGTAATCGCACGCTTCTAGCTAAATCCCAAGATGAAGCAATAGTGAAAGATCGGTAGAAACATCACTCCACAGAAGGAAGCTCAAGAGAGTAGAGCCGATCATCCAGGGGCCAAAAGCAATCCGGGAACGGGTACCGGCTTGGCCGCTCACAATTTTCCACAGCGCCGCGCAGGCAGCTGAGACAATCGAGACCAAGAGTCCGAAGAGCGCAGCATGCCAACCAAGAAGCCCAAGCAGTGAACCAAGGATTGGTGCAAGCCGAAGATCTCCCCTACCAAAACCGCCTTTGGGAAGCGTGCCCAGCCATAAAGGCAGAGTCCAAATTAAAGTCCCAAAAACTACCTGCGCAACAAGTAGATAAGGCTGTGGGTGAAAATAGATTGTCACTCCGATGCCGCTCAATACACCACAGGCAAGCGCAAGAACGTACGGAGTGGGAAGTCTATGCGTGCGCGCATCAATATAGCCAAGCAGGGTGCCCATCATCGTCAGCGACACTACAGCGGGCGATGCGGGTCGTGTCTGAGCTCCCACAAGCACGACTGCTCCCACAAGCACAGCTGCCCACACAACACCATTTCGTTTGAGCGGAGTTAGCGATGCTTCGACAAAGTAGCGGCGCTGAATCGCCCACCCAGACACACTGAGCCACACAGCATACGTGATCCAGACAATGACAGAAAGAAATAAGTTCCACTCTGCGGCGCCTAAGGACTTATCCGCGATCCTTGTCAAGACAGGAAAAAGTATCGGGAGCGTACCCATACTTAATTCTTCCCGAGTAAGTCAAAGACAGCAGATACCGCATGATCGTCGGCGTCTAAACCTGTCATCAGCTTAAATTGCATTAGCGCCTGATACACAAGCATGTCTACCCCAAAGGCAACGGGTATTGAACGTTCTTGACACATTGCGATAGCGGGAGTGACTCGCGGCGCATAGCAGACATCAAGGAAACTCGCCTTCTTCGGCATTGATGCGAGCTGCGATACATGTGCATCAAGAGCGCCCGAAGGCAGTGTCGAAACGACCACGTCCGCAAGTGAACAACAACTTGAAAGCTCGTCGCGCTGCATCAAATCATGACCGTGGTAGCTCACGCCAAGATTGAGAGCAGCGCGGTGAAAATCAACAGGAACTTTCCCGTTATGGAAAGCGCGAGCTACAACATGTACCTCTGCAAAACCCAATGAGACAACAGCGGCAAGTGCTGATGCTGCCGTTGCTCCCGAACCAATAATGACCGCTCTTCCGCGACTGTCTAGGCCCGAGCGGCTTCTACTAAGCTCAATCGCCCGGCTCATTCCATAAACATCAGTATTGAAGCCGGTCTTCAAGCTTCCAGTCGGGATAAGGGTATTGACCGAATTCAATGCTTCAGCTTGAGGATCGACGACATCAAGAAGCGGGATTACTGCCTTCTTGCACGGCATCGTAATAGAAACACCGACGCATTCATCATCAATGGAAGAGATCCACTGGGGCAAGGACTCTGCAGTGACTTCATGTTTCTGGTAGGTCCATCCATTCAGTCCTGCGTAATCCCACAAGCAGCGATGGATCAGTGGAGACAACGAGTGCTCAATAGGTGATCCAATGACGCACGCCCAAGGCATCAGCACTTCCCCTGATGGGTTGAACAATATTCCTCAAGAAGCTTCGTATTCTGGGTTTGCTCATCATGGGTTGCGGCAAAGAGAGTTTCGCCAGAGTCCAGATCAACAGTCACGAAGTACAGCCAATTCCCCTCGGCGGGGTGAATTGCCGCATTAATGGCCTGGCTAGACGGCTGAGAAATAGGTGATGGGGGAAGCCCCGGATTTCGATAAGTGTTATATGGATTATCAGCTGCGAGGTCCTCAGCAGTGGGAATACCGCCGGTTTTTCCAACTCCATAAAGAACAGTCGAATCCATTTGCAATAGCCCGCGGGTCTCGCCATTTGTATCGGCTAGACGGTTGTCAATAACCCGCGACACCATCGGTAGGTATTCAGGATTTCGAACCTCACGCTCAAGAATCGATGCCTTTGTAAGGACCTTCTCCCGATCTGCCGCAGACACACCGAGGTCGTCAAGCTGCTTCTTAGTTGCAGCCACCATTTGAGTAATTAATGACTCAGCGGTTTCGCCCTCTGCGAGCTCATAGGACCCGGGTGCCAGCCATCCTTCAACATTTCCATTTGCTTCAGCGGGCAAACCAATAGTTGTTGCATCCGCCATTGCAGTTTTTACCTGGTCAAGTGGAATATCGGTCACTAAGGCAATCTGTTCTGCGACCTGTTCCTTTGTCTGTCCGGGTGTAACAGTCACCGTATTATCCATGCGATTCGCATCATCAAGGAGCGCGGCAATTGCACCCGATGCGCTCATCTCTTTCTTCAAGGTGTAGCTACCTGGACGAATACCGACAGCGGCCTTATTGGCCTCAAACGCACGAATAAAAGCTGATAGCGACTTAACCACACCGGCATCGACAAGTCGTTGTCCAATCTGCTGGCCCGATTCACCGTCATAAATTGTGACGACAACTTGACCATTTCCTGGACCCGGGAAATCATCAGCTGCGGTACTTGACGAAGAGGAACCTCGAAGCTGTGTGTAGGCAAGATAAATTCCACCAGCACAGAGCGTGAGAGTCAGAAGAAGAACGATGAATGTACGAATTGAACGACGACGCCTGCGTTTGCGAACTGCACGCCGTTCTTGTGCAAGGCGCCGGCTCCGCATTCCAGTCGTCTCGGACGCTGTCTCTTCTTGCGCTAGACGTCGAGTACGACGTGTCGGAAGACCGGCGGGCACAGCCGTTTCTGGAGCAGGAGCCGCGTGGCTACCCGGACGAAGAATCTGATCAAAGTCAGTGTCCTTCGCAGGTGAGCGAGCAGAGGAGCGAGATGCCTCAATGCTTACGCTAGGCTGGGTTTCCTCAACATGAACCTGCGATTCGGGAGGCGCAGATTCTTGCGCGCGACGTTGGTGAATGCTCGCTCGCTTGGGGAAAGGATATCCGGGCGTATTGTCGCTCATCACTGTCCTTCCTCAAGGACAAGTTCCTTTCCAGGAGCTCGTCCGCTCATTCGTTCCATTTCCAAAGCTGTTTCCAGAATAATAGACGCAGCCACCTGATCAATCATCTGACGATGTTCACGCCGTTCAACTCCGGCTTGGAGAAGACGCTCATGCCCTTCGTGCGAGCTTAGGCGTTCGTCGACTAAGCACACACGACACTCAGGTAAAACCATCTTAAGCTTTCGTGCGTAGCGACGTGCGCCCTTTGCTGAAATTCCTTCGCCACCGCGCATATGTCTTGGTAAGCCAACGATTATTTCAATGACCTCAAGCTCATTGGCATAGCGAACGATCTCTTTAATTTCCGAGGCGTCGTCTTGGCGTGGCAGTGTTTCGAGAGGAAGGGCCAGGATGCCCCCCGCGTCACTACGCGCGAGGCCGACCCTGACCGTCCCGACATCGACAGCCAGACGAACTCCCGGCCGCATCACAGCTCTTTAATCTGCTCGTTCACATCCGCCAATGCGTCGTCAATTGCAGCGGGGTTTGACCCACCACCCTGAGCAAGGTCATCACGACCCCCGCCGCCGCCACCGAGAATCTTTGCGGCGCGACGAACAAACTGTCCCGCGCGTGCACTGTGCTGACGCGCTAGATCGTTCGTTGCAACAGTCACCATGGGCTTACCGTTAATAATTGCCGCAAGAGCAACCAAAACTGGGCCATCGTTCCCCAGGCGCTCACGCACGTCAGTTGCCATTGCTCGGAGCTCATCTGCCGTACCAAGAGCACCAACGGGCGCAACAACCGAAGTAAATTTACCGATCTTACGGGCATTCTGCGCAAGAAGAGCAGCTTCGGCGAGAGCCTGTTGTTCGCGAATCTTCTGAAGCTCCTTCTCCGCGTCACGAAGACGAGTCATGACAGACTCAAGTCGTGTCGTGAGTTCATCTGGGCGACCACCCAGCATGGAAGTCAGTTGCGAAACTAAAGCGTGTTCCTTCGCCTGGAAGGAATAGGCCCCATCACCGACAAGCGCATCGATTCGGCGAACACCCGAGCCAATGGATCCTTCACCCAAAACGGTGATGCGTCCAAGGTGGCCGGTGGATGGAACGTGAGTACCACCGCAAAGCTCACGATCGAAGTTGTCACCGATAGTGACCACACGGACCTCAGAACCGTACTTCTCACCGAAAAGCGCGATCGCGCCCGAGCGCTTGGCCTCGTCGAGAGACATGACCTCAGTGGTCACAGGAAGATTTTCTGCAAGCTTTTCGTTAACAAGGCTTTCGATTTCGTTCAGCTGGCCTTCGCCAAGCGAACTTGAGTTCGTGAAATCAAAACGCAGACGTGAAGGAGAGTTCTCGCTACCTGCTTGTTCTGCGTCTTTGTTAACAATGCGTCGCAGGCCCGCATAAACCATGTGGGTTGCAGTGTGAGCGCGGGCGATAGCGAGTCGACGTTCAGTGTCAATCTGCGCGAAGGCCTTCTCCCCCAGCGTCGCAGTCCCCTCAGTCAGGGTGCCACGATGTACGGAAAGACCGCGCACAGGAGCCTGCACGTCATGAACCTCGATCACACCGCCATCAGCAAGTCGAATGGTGCCGTGATCTGCGAGCTGACCACCCATCTCCGCATAGAAGGGAGTTCGGTCCAGGATGATTTCAACTTCAGCAGGCGCACTAACCGCAGGGGTTGGAACGCCATCAACCAACAGGCCTGCTACTTGGGCGTCCGAGGCGCTCTCTGTGTAGCCAACAAAAGTTGAACCGCCGCCGAGTTCCTTTTCGATGTCGTGGAAAATACGAACGTCGGTGTGGCCAGTCTTCTTCGCACGAGCATCAGCACGCGCGCGTTCCTTCTGTTCCTCCATAAGCGCGCGGAAAGCAGCCTCATCAACATGAACGCCCTGTTCCGATGCCATCTCCAGAGTCAGGTCAATCGGGAAGCCATACGTATCGTGTAGTGAAAATGCCGCTTCACCAGAAATCATCGGGGCACCCGGAGCAGCCTTTGCCTTCTCAACCGCGGCATCAAGAATGGTGGTGCCCGCAGTAAGAGTACGACGGAAGGCGTCTTCTTCCGCATATGCAACTTCAGAAATCGTTCCCCAATTCTCTTCGAGTTCAGGGTAGGAAGCCTTCATCGCGTCCTTCGAAGCGGTCAGCAGCGTCGGCATCGTAGCCGTATCAACACCAAGCAAACGCATCGAACGGACGGCGCGTCGAATGAGGCGGCGAAGCACATAACCGCGGCCGTCATTTCCAGGACGAACGCCATCACCAATCAGCATCAGTGAAGAGCGTACGTGATCAGCAACCACGCGAAGACGAACGTCATCGTCGTAGGCAGCACCGGCCTCGGGGCCTGCGGCGCCGAGACCGTATTGCTTACCGCTCATCTCTTCGGCGGCAGCGATAACGGGATAAACCTCGTCAATCTCGTACATATTCGGTTTGTCTTGCATGACGAAGGCCAAGCGTTCCAAACCGGCACCGGTATCGATCGCTTTCTGGTCAAGCTCACCCAGCAGCGGGTAATCCTTACCGCTTCCCTCGCCGCGCATGTACTGGTCAAAAACCAGATTCCACAGCTCAAGATAGCGGTCGCCACCCGGGTCCACATTGCCCCCCACGGCCTCAGGACCAAAAGCAGGACCGCGATCGTAGTGCCACTCGCAGCAGGGACCCGCAGGACCAGGCTGACCGGTGTCCCAGAAGTTCTCTTCGCGGGGTAGACGCACAATGTGGCGAGGATCCATTCCGACCTCCTTGGTCAGAACATCGAATGCCTCATCGTCCTTCTCCCAAATGGTGACCCACATGCGATCGCCGTCGAGGCCATACTTGCCTTCCGATTGCGAACCAGTGAGCAGATCCCACGCGAAGTGAATAGCGCCTTCCTTGAAGTAATCACCGAAGGAAAAATTACCGTTCATCTGGAAGAAGGTACCGTGACGGGTCGTGCGACCGACGTTGTCGATATCGTTCGTACGAATGCACTTTTGAACGGATGCAGCCCTGGGCCAAGGCGCCGGTTCAACACCGGTGATGTAAGGAATGAAGGGCACCATACCAGCGATGGTGAACAAAATAGAAGGCTCAGGAGACACCAAAGAAACAGATGGACGAATCTCGTGTCCTTGTGATGCAAAGTAGTCAAGCCAACGTTGACGAATTTCAGAAGTGCGCATAGTACCCCATAGTAGTGGACATCAATAAGAATCGTGTATTGACAAGACGACTCGACAAAAGAACAAGACCCCGAGGGAAACCCTCGGGGTCTTGGAAGACACACTCAGCGCGAGTAGTGTTCGACGACCATCTGCACGTCGCAGGTGACGGGAACTTCAGCGCGCTTCGGGCGACGCACCAGCGTTGCCTTCAGACGAGCAATGTCAACGTCCAGGTAATCGGGAGTTGCGGGAAGAGCTTCCTGGTTGATGCCTTCAGCTGCAATCTCGAAGGGGACGCTGGTCTGAGACTTCGGCTTGACCTGCAGGGTCTGTCCCGGCTTCACGCGGAAGGAAGGACGATCGACGATCTTGCCGTCAACCATGATGTGACGGTGAACGACGAACTGACGTGCCTGCTGGATGGTGCGAGCAAAACCTGCACGCAGCACCAGAGCGTCAAGACGCATTTCAAGGAGCTCGACCAAGTTCTCACCGGTAAGGCCAGCAGTACGACGTGCTTCTTCGAAGATGTGACGCATCTGAGCCTCACGAATGCCGTACTGAGCGCGCAGACGCTGCTTCTCCTTCAGACGAACAGCGTAGTCAGATTCCTGGCGGCGACGGGTACGACCGTGTTCGCCGGGACCATACGGACGCTTTTCGAAGTAACGAACAGCCTTCGGGGTGAGAGCAAAGCCCAGCGCGCGGGACTCGCGCACCTGCTTGCGTGAACGATTGTGAGCCATTAAATGACCTTTCCTGTCTCTTATGTCGCATTCGCAAAGCGAATGCGGGGCCAACTCCAGGCACAACGCCGTCGGCTAAGACCCCAGGTACACGTTGCCCGTTAAGGCAACCGGATCAGTCTAACGTACTTTAAGCAATTCGCGAAGCGCAGCTAAGCGTTTCGTGAGCATAGCCTCATTGCCATTCGTTGTCGGACGGTAGTAGGACGTCCCACGAAGATCCTCAGGAAGATAGTGCTGAGCCGCGACATGATGAGGTGCATCGTGCGCATAAATATAGTCAACGCCGTGACCAAGAGCTTGAGCGCCACTGTAATGAGCGTCCCTGAGATGCATAGGAACTGGCCCACCTTTCCCTTGACGAATATCCCTGAGAGCTTCGTCAATAGCAAGGTAAGCGCGATTAGACTTCGGGGCAGCTGCTACCGCAATTACGGCTTCACTGAGAATAATTCGCGCCTCTGGCATTCCGACCATTGCAACCGCTTGCGCTGCAGAAACAGCTGTAGTGAGAACCTCGGGTGCGGCCATTCCGACATCTTCCGCGGCGCAGATCATGACGCGTCGTGCGATAAAACGCGGGTCTTCCCCAGCTTCAAGCATTCTCGCGAGGTAGTGGATAGCCGCATCAACATCAGATCCACGCATCGACTTTATGAAAGCGCTTGCCACGTCGTAGTGCTGATCTTGATCCCAACGCACTAAGGCCTGATTAGCAGCATTCTCAACGTCATCGATTTCGATTTCCCGAGGCTCGCTCCCCTCTTCCGCTAGCTCGCCTTCTCCCCCGCGCTCAAGGCACGAGGCCGCTGCAGCCTCGAGAAGAGTCAGGGCCTTACGAGCATCTGCGCCTGCCAAGCGCAACAAGGCTGAGCGGGCATCTACAGATAGGGAAAAAAGAGATTTCAATCCCGATTCACTTGTTAAGGCACGATCAAGAAGAATGGAAAGATCTTCACTGCTTAACGCATGAAGAGTAAGAAGTAAGGAACGAGACAGAAGCGGAGAAATCACCGAAAAAGATGGGTTCTCTGTCGTTGCAGCTACTAGGGTTACCCAACGATTTTCAACAGCTGGAAGAAGAGCGTCCTGCTGCGATTTTGAAAAACGATGAACCTCATCAACAAAAAGGATCGTTTCCTCTCCTGTTATTGTCAGGCCTCGTCGAGCCTGTGAGATCACATCGCGCAGGTCTTTTACTCCGGAGGTAACTGCCGAAACCTCGCAGAACCTCCGGCCAGAAGCACGCGCAATCAGGTAGGCAAGAGTGGTCTTTCCGGTTCCCGGAGGCCCCCATAAAATCACAGAGCTTAATCCCGCAGGGGAATCAGTAGATGGGGTCAGAAGTCTACGCAGAGGTGATCCCGGCTTAAGAAGGTGCTGCTGGCCAACAATCTCATCAGCGCTTTGCGGACGCATCCGAACCGCAAGTGGCGCATGGTCGTCAACTACCGGAGTCCCGAAATCTTCGATCCCCTGCGTATCAAAGAGATCCATTTTCACTCCCCTTTAGTAGTGGCTGATGACAACCGTCCCGTTATCCGCCCAATCATAAATCCAGTGTGCGCCCTCAACCGGCATATTCACACACCCGTGAGAGCCACCGTAACCAGACCATCCGAAAGAGGAACGCCACGGAGCACCGTGGAGCGCATACCCCGCATAGAAATAGGTCACCCATGGAACGCCTTCTGTGCGGTAATTGGTTCCATCTGCATTTTCACCTTCCATTGTCTGAGAGGCGTATTGCAAATAGACATGGAACTTACCGGTTACGGTCGGAGTATTGGGCGCACCCGGGACCATCGGGGTTGGACCGTGAACTATTGTCCGACCTTCATACGCAGAAACCGTGTTCTTTGCCAAGTCGATATCGATCCATTTTTCACCGGCCGAGGCCTGATAAACATCGTCACCGTAGCCGTCAGGGATATCTTGGCGATCATACTCAGGCTGAATCTTGTCGTAATCAAAGTCGCCCGAATAGGATTTCCCGTTATTGAGGGCATCCTCAATTCCAGAAATCACAGACTGTGTATTGTTCGCGCGATAACCAACCGTGCCAGCCTTGAGCACACCAACAACGTCACCACGGCTATTAACACCCTGAATTCCTTTTTCGGATTCAACGTTCGTCGATTTTGCAAGATCATTCACCCAAGCTGATAGTGCCTCCGAATCAAGCACAGCAGCACGATCACCCTCTGGGCTCACCTTGACCCATTTCATCTTGTCGGCCTTCGAGGCAGTGAAATCATCAATACCGTCAGTGATCGTAACGCTAGGAGCAATCAGTGATTGCGCTTGAGTGAGCGCTTCTTCAGCCCTCTGAGTATTAATCTTCGGTTCTTGGACCTCAACGGTGATAGTTCTTGGAGAAGAACCCAAATCTTGGGCGACTTCCTGTTGGACTTTCGCAAGATCAGCCGCATTCAACGCAATACCTTCATGAGAGGGAATCACGCTGAAACCTGATCCATCTTCCTTAGGTGACAGAACTGCATCACTCACAGGGGTCCCGACGCGCTTCGTTAAAGAAGCCCCAAATCGAGAAAGTTGGGAGTTATCGAGTTGAACGACAGGGGTGATCGAGCGAGAGCGGAAGATCCCGACGAACCGGGAGAGCAAACCTGAGTTCTCCGAGAAAGCAGCATCGACTGTCGCGGGGATATCAACAGTGATCCCTAAGTCCTCCAAGGTAGCCTGTTGTGTCGTATCGCCCAACTGCAAAGTAACTTGAGCGGACTCGACGCGTTGTTTCAAAGCGTCGTTAACCTGAGCTCGCGAGGACGAAGAGAAAGACTGACCTGCGATTGATGTGCGCGGAAGCGCATGCGCAGAATAAAACCAGCCTGAGAACACCAAACCGGCGCACAGCAGGCCGCATAGACCAAGGAGTGTCCACACTTTGAGGGAAAGCTTCTTCATAGCTCTCTCATGCTACCGGTTCTTCGAGCGGAAGCACGGCGACAAAAGGGATAAGAAAGGCAATAGAAGCGTGATGCTGCTTACGCAGCCTTGGAGGCTACTCCCATAGACTTGTATCCCCCGCGCCGTGTCGGGCGACTCGTCCCACTCCATCCGTATAGTCGATAACCGATGTTGCTTCGTCTCCTCCTACTGGAGCCACGACCACCAAATCGACAAGTGAACCGATTTTGTCATCGACCTCGAAGCCATCACTCATCACCTGATCTTCACCCGGAAGGATGAGCGATGAAGCAACTAAGGGCTGCCCCAGCGCAGCAAGAAGAGACTGAACAACACGGTGGTCAGGGATCCGTACCCCGATGGTGTGTTTCTTTTTATTCAGCGTCATTCGGGGAACTTCTTTTGTCCCGGGAAGGATGAATGTATACGGACCGGGAGTTGTTGCTTTCATTGCCCGGAATTGCGAATTGTCCATGATGACCAAATCGCCCAGACGCGAGAAAGCATCACAAAGCAACGAGTAATTGTGTTTGTCATCGAGTTTGCGAATCTGTCGAATTCGATCGATTCCCGATTTGTTGCCCATAAGACAGGCAAGCGCGTAGCCAGAATCTGTCGGCAGTGCAATCAAACCACCTTCGCGAAGAACGCCAACAACACGATCAATAAGTCGTGCCTGAGGATTCACTGGATGAAGCTCGACATAGGACATGATCTGCTCCCGATACTTTAGAGATCTGATGCAATTGCGATTTGGAAAAGTGCCTCACGCAAATCTGGGGCAACGCCTGAAGCACTTAAGGCGGCAAAGAAGGCACCACGACCTTCATTCCACGTAGAGTCGAGACGTGTGAGGGTCTCAACCTCACAACGCGCGTGAGTCAAAATCCGACGAATCTGCTCTGAGCGTTTAACCTTTTCACTCATCAGCTTCGGTTCCAGCTCAAAACTGGCGCCCGTGCGCGTTTCAATAAAACCAAGCTCAGTCAATTGACTATCGATTCCATGCCCATAGGTGCGAACGAGAATTTTCCGTCGCGCAGGGATCGAGCCAAGATCCCCGTCAGCACCATGAATGGTGAGTCTGTGGTGAGCATCGTCCCATTCAAAGCGCGTACGAACAAGAGAAGTGTCGCTATCTCGATCTTCGACCAGCTCATAGCTTGCATCCGCGCCACAAACGAGCAGTAGCTCAATTTCCTCAGGATTACCGGTAGCAACATTAGCCTGGCGTCCAAGCATTCCCAGTGTGCCTTCACTATCGGGAGCAGCCGCACTTCCACAAAGTGGAATGATTGATCCACTTCGCGCAAAGAGCGGGGTCCGCGACAGCTCTGACCACAGCGAAAGCTTTCGATTGCCCTGATAGGCGATATTCGTCATGAGATCAACCCACATGCCCTCTGGTAGCCACGCTTCAGACCGCCCACGGCACGAGGCTTCAGAGAGCTGTTCAGTGACTGGAGCAGCGATCAGTTCACGCCCAAAGCGGAAGCAATTTGGGACCTCCCAAGCCTGAGCGTGACCATCATGCTCCCAATACATCGGACGAATGAGTGGGAGAAGCTCATCACGACCGTGGAATTGTTCGGAGTGAAGATACCCGACCAATCGGTGTCTGAAACGCAGGTATTCCTCTTGAATCGCGCAATGAGGTTCTTCGAAAACCCATGGTTCCTTTCGCGTGAATGGATTATTTGATGAGTGCAGACGCATGATTGGGCTAAATACACCACTTTGGATCCAACGGGTCTCCAATTCTGGATCACGTACGCCAAGCATGTGCCCACCGATATCATGACTCCACCAGCCATAGCCGATATTTGAGGCGGTGGCGGTAAATTCAGGCTGGAACTTCAACGATTCCCAGGTGATGTAGGTATCTCCCGAAAAACCCAGAGGGAAGCGCTGAGACCCCGGTCCACAATAGCGAGAAAGCGTAAGCCCTCGACCATGTCGATGAGCATTATCAAGATAGTGATAGTGGTTCAGAACCCACAATGGGTCAAGCCCAGGCACGCTTGAATGCTCTCCTTGTTGCCAGTCAACCCACCAGAAATCAACCCCTTGATATTCAAGCGGGTGCAAAATCTCTTCAAAATATGCCAACATAAATTTGGGATTAGCTGGTTCAAAGAGGATTGTCTTTTTACTTCCGGGGTCTACGCCCATTCTTTGAGCTAAGCGCTCATACCCCTCTTCAAAGTAACGAATGCCATCAGCGGGGTGAAGATTGAGTGAGGTGTGAAGACCACGCTCGTGCAGAGCATCAAGGAACTTTTTTGGATCCGGGAAAAGCTCAGGATCCCAGGTGTAGCCAGTCCATCCTGACCCAGCTCCCGCGGGAGGGTTGGTGATGTGCCAATCCATATCGATGACAGCGACTGCAAGCGGAACATCGTGACGAGCAAATTCACTCATCACTTCCAAATATTCCTCATCTGAGTAGCGGTGATATCTACTCCACCAATTTCCTAAGGCATAGCGGGGCAGAATCGCTTGAGGGCCACTTAAACGGTAGAAGGAACGCACGGCCTCGGGAAAATCTGGTCCGCAAGCGAAAACGTAAATGTCCAGGTGCTCCGGACGCGCTGCCAGGAAGACTCCATCGCTAGAGACAGGGCAGGTGTCATCAATCAACGAGGTTATGCCACGGCCATCGACGACTCCTTTATCCAGTTCACAGCGTCCATCGACCGTGTCCAATGTTCTGGTCGTCCCACGCAGGTTTCTCCCTTGAATCCAGGGAAATTCTGCGTCAGTCCCCCAACGCCAGGTTCCACCCCAGCTATCTTCTTCCCTTACTTGAGCCCACAATCCATTGGAGCTGGGTTCCTTGCCGTCATAGTGGAAGGACATATGTGCAGTCTCAATAACTGTGCCGCCGACTTCGTCATGGTCGATGCGCAGATCCTTCACAGGTAGGCACTTGCGCCATGCCATCATCTGTGTCGGTCCATCCAGGAATTCACCGCTCGGATCCCATTCAAGACGGATCACAGTGTCTGAAAGAATTTCGATCCTCCACTGTGGACCTTCAATCACTTGATCGGCGGGAGGCGCCTGAATCGGTGAAGGTAGCAAATGGGGTGGAAGAAGCGCCATTACGTATCACTCCTGAGGAATCGGCATTGAGCCCTGTTGACTACCAAGATTAGCCTCTCGATCCCCGATCTGCCTATTCACTGAGCAATAAATTCCGGGGTGGTTGATGCGCATCAACCACCCCGGAAACTTGCTAGAAATTAGCCGAAAAGACCTTTACTTTTCAGAGCTATTCTCAGAGTCCTCTTCACCGCGCTTCTTCGGCTTCGCATCCACTCCGGCCTCCTTGCGCTGTGCAGGAGTAATGGGTGCAGGAGCATCGGTCAGCGGGTCGTATCCGCCACCCGACTTCGGGAAGGCGATGACATCGCGAATTGATTCAGACTTGGTGAGGAGCGAAACAATTCGGTCCCATCCGAAGGCGATGCCGCCGTGCGGAGGAGCTCCGAACTTGAATGCATCAAGAAGGAATCCGAACTGGGTTTGCGCTTCTTCCTCGCCAATACCCATGACCTTGAAGACGCGGTTTTGGACATCACGTCGGTGAATACGGATCGAGCCACCGCCGATTTCATTGCCATTGCAGACAATGTCATAGGCATAGGCCAAAGCATTTCCGGGATCTTGGTCGAAAGTATCCAACCATTCAGGCTTTGGTGAGGTGAAGGCGTGGTGGACAGCGGTCCAAGCGCTGTGTCCAAGAGCAACATCGCCTTCGGCCTCGGCATCCCCGGTCGGCTTGAAGAGAGGCGCATCGACAACCCAGGTAAATGCCCATGCATCAGGATCGATCAGGTTACAGCGCTTTCCGATCTCGAGGCGGGTGGCGCCAAGCAGCTCGCGCGAGGCGGTGGGCTTACCAGCAGCGAAGAAAATGCAGTCACCGGGCTTGGCGCCAGTGGCCTCGGCGAGGCCAGCGCGCTCAGCTTCGGTAATGTTCTTTGCAACCGGGCCGCCAAGGGTGCCTTCTTCATCAAGAGTGACGTAAGCCAGGCCCTTGGCGCCGCGCGCCTTGGCCCATTCCTGCCACTTATCAAAGGTACGACGAGGCTGAGAACCGCCACCGGGCATGACGACAGCACCGACGTAAGGTGCCTGGAAGACTCGGAACGTCGTGTCCTTGAAGTAGTCGGTCAGGTCAACAAGCTGATATCCGAAACGAAGATCAGGCTTATCAGAGCCGTACTTTTCCATCGCGTCCTTGTAGGTCATGCGAGGAATCGGGGTCTGGAGATCGTAACCGATGAGGGCCCAGACATTCTTCAAGATCTCTTCTGCAACGGCGATGACGTCGTCTTGGTCGACAAAGCTCATCTCAATATCAAGCTGGGTGAACTCCGGCTGACGATCCGCACGGAAGTCTTCATCACGATAGCAGCGTGCAATCTGGAAATAACGTTCCATTCCGGCAACCATCAGCATCTGCTTGAAAAGCTGCGGGGACTGCGGCAGCGCATACCAAGAACCGGGTGACAGGCGTGCAGGAACAATGAAGTCACGCGCGCCTTCAGGGGTGGAACGTGTAAGCGTCGGCGTTTCAATTTCGACGAAATCGTGAGCGTAGAGAGTATCGCGAGCAGCGCGCGAAACCTTCGAACGCAAGCGCAGAGCGTACTGCTCAGGTTCACGACGCAGATCAAGGTAGCGATACTTCAAACGCGTTTCTTCGCCGACATTGCCTGAATCTTCCGCGTTGGAGGACACCTGGAAAGGAAGCGGCGCAGAAGTATTGAGAATCTCAATATCATCGCCCATGACTTCAATAGCACCCGTTGCGAGATTCGGGTTCTCATTGCCTTCGGGACGAGCACAGACCTCTCCGGTCACTTTCAAAACGAACTCGCTGCGCAATTCGTGGGCAACACGTTCATCGCGAACGACCACCTGCGCAATTCCCGAAGCATCACGGAGATCGATGAATGCAACACCGCCGTGGTCACGACGTCGATCGACCCATCCGGTCAGGGTGACGGTTTGGCCGACAAGGTCAAGGCCAAGCGTTCCAATATTGTGAGTGCGAAGCACTGGTTTTCCTTTCGTTGGTACCATCCGCGAGACGAGCGGCGGCACGGACATAATACCCCCATTGCTCCCCCACTCCTCGATCAACGAGTCGATACCCTGAGTTCATTCGTTTGTTTTCATTCAGCAATAATCCGCCGTACCAACAATCGAGGCACACCTTCTGCAGACACTGGCCATGGTCTCAAGCGAAATATGCAAGGATTAATGTCATGTCCCCACGTCCCCGAGGTGAGGCATGGTCAAGTGCGGAAAAGGAACTCATGCTCTCCTCCGTCATCTTGATTACGCTTTCCGCTTTTGAATCGCTCGCAACGACCACGATCATGCCGAACGTCGTTGCCTCTTTCCATGCAGACTCTTGGTTCGCAGTTTCTTCAGGTGCTGTTCTGATTACAAACTTGATTGCAAATGTCCTAGCAGGAGGCCTCAGCGATGCGTTGGGCGTCAAAAAAGTGTTTGCCTGGGGGTTAGGGCTTTTCTGCGTTGGACTGTTAGTAAGTGCTCTCGCTCCCCATATCGCAGTATTCGTTCTCGGTCGGCTCATCCAGGGCATGGGTGGAGGATTTATCATCGTCCCGCTCTACGTCCTTATCGGAGCAATAGCCACTCCCCTGCACCGTCCACGCTACTTTGCAGCCTTCTCCCTATCTTGGGTCTTCCCTTCCCTCGTAGGACCTGCCCTTGCCGGAATAATCGTGACATATATTGGATGGAGAGTGGTTTTTGGTGTAGCCCCTCTCCTCGCAGCATTAGGTGCGATTCCCCTTCATTCAGTTCTTAAAAATTTCTCGATCCCATCTCAAGGACTTGCACCTTCTTTGCGCTTCGTCCGACTGGCGCTAGGCAGCGGTATAGGCGTTTTCCTTTTACAGATTTCGGGTACGTTTACTTCGATCTGGGCAATGGTGCTTGTGGGCTCTGCGGGCCTGACGCTCTCCGCAATAACTCTTCCGCGCCTTCTCCCGCCTGGCTCTTTTAGTCTGAAGCGTGGCATCCCAGCACTTGTCGTTACTCGTTTGCTCATGATGGGAGCGGTAACAGGCGCAGAAGTTGTATTGCCTTTACTTCTTCAACGTGTTCAGGGCTGGACTCCGAGTTCAGCCTCCCTCGTCGTTACTGCAAGCGCTCTATCGTGGGCTGCCGGCTCGGTCATCCAATCCCATATCCATGTTGGCAAGAACCGGCTTAGACTCCCACGAATCGGAATGGTCTTTGTTGTCATTGGCCTCGCTCCACTAACATTGCTTCTCCAGACATCCGCCCCTCACTGGCCAATCTTTATCGCCTGGCTCCTTGCTGGACTTGGCGTTGGCCTCACACACTCTACGATTTCAGATCTCACGCTAGGGTCAACCGATCCTTCTATGCACGGACGGGCCTCCTCTTGGCTTCAGGTCGCAGACTCGGCCGGTGCAGCCGTCGAGCTTGCTTTCGTCTCTCTTGCCCTGGCGCTATGGAATGCCATCGGTTTCACAGGCCCTATTGCTTATCTCCCTGCAACCGTTATCGCGCTCGGAATTGCTGTTGTCGGCGTGATTGCATCAATGAGAACGCGCGAGGAAGATCTCCTCCCCCGCGCGTGCGCTCAGTGATGTAGTTGTCGCTTAGCGCCCGAAACGGCGTCCCTTCCCCAATTTCTTCGAGGCCGACTTCCGTTGAGGCAGCGTGGCTCGCCCACCCCTAAACGAGGACTTTTCGCCAAAGTCACGACCGCCTCGGCGATCATCACGACGATGATCATCTCCATGGCCTAAACGGTGCCCACGTCCGCGGTCCGTGCGAGACTTCGCTAAGTCTCGGGAGTCTTTTCGTGAAAGCACAGCCTTCTTCGGGGAATGAGCCTTCCCATCGGGTCCCTCATCAACGCGGATTCTCAGTGCACGTCCTGAAACATGCGCCTTTGAAATCCGAGCCATGGCATCCGGACGAAGGTCTGTATGAATTTCGACAAGAGAGAAGGTCGGGTAGATATCAATATGACCGATATCTGCACCGGAAATACCACCTTCACCGGTGATGGCTCCGACAATCGCACCGGGCTTGACGCGGTCCTTCTTACCCACTTCGATGCGGTAGCGCGTACCAGTTCCGACTGCGTGTCGAGGTGAAGCGCCCTGTTTACGCGCCTTGAGCGGACGGTCGTTGTCGCGTCCTCCCTCAAAGTGAGCGCGTGCAAATTCGCCCGATTCATCAAGTTCTTCTTCGCGGCGAATCTTTCCACTACCACGACGGTCTTCAGCAATACGCGCAGCAGGTCCTTCATCCCCCACTGCCTGGGCAAGAAGCGCGGCTGCGATGTCTTCAATATCCAACGAGGTCGTGTCATGAACCTCATCAAGAAGCTGCCGGTAAAGATCAAGTCGTCCACGTTCAATACGCGCGCCGATGGCATCCAAGATTCTGCTCGCTCTGAACTGTGAAACGGCAGCGGGTGAAGGAATCTCGACCTCTTCCATGGGGGTGCCGGTCAGCTTCTCGATCTTGCGAAGTCGGCCATGTTCCCGAGGCGTGAAGAAGCTCAATGAGCGCCCTTCACGCCCGGCGCGCCCAGTACGTCCAATTCGGTGTACATAAGCTTCTGCTTCGCGGGGAACGTCAAAGTTGACGACCAGACCAATTCGTTCAACATCGAGGCCTCGAGCGGCAACATCGGTTGCAACCAGAACGTCGAGGGAGCCGTTCTTTAGACGTTCCACCATGCGTTCGCGTTCAGTCTGTGCAACGTCACCCGAAATACCTGCGGCCTTAAACCCTCTCGAATTCAGTTCAAGAGCAATTTCCTCGACATCCAGACGCGTGCGGACGAAGACAATTGCAGCATCAGATTCTTGCGCGCTCTGGTGTTGAGCTCGAGTAGCAAGAACACGCGAAAGCGCACCAATCTTGTGCTTGTAAGGAACGACAGCATAGGTTTGGTGAATCGTATCAACCGTTGAAGACTCTTCAGAAACGGCAATCTTCAGAGGATCCTTCAAATGCGTTTGCGCAATTTTTTCAATTGCGGCTGGCATTGTCGCTGAGAAGAGGGCTGTCAAACGATCATCAGGCACTGAAGCGGTAATAGTCTCGACATCTTCTGCGAAGCCCATGCGGAGCATTTCATCTGCTTCGTCAAGCACCAACATGACGACGTTACTGAGATCCAACGCGCCTTTATCGATAAGGTCAATCACACGTCCGGGAGTACCGACAACCACCTGCGCACCGCGCTTAAGCGCACCAATCTGAGGTCCATAGGCGGAGCCTCCATAGACGGGAACGACATCGATATCGCGGCTCTGAGCGGCAAAATCAGAAATCGCTTGAGCAGATTGCATCGCCAATTCGCGCGTTGGCGCGAGAACAAGTGCCTGTACATGACGTTGATCTGAATCAATCAAAGCCAAGAGCGGCAGGCCAAAGGCCGCGGTCTTTCCAGTACCTGTCTGAGCAATTCCAACGACATCATGGAAGTCAAGAAGCGCTGGGATTGCCTCAGCCTGGATAGGGGTTGGAACCTCATAGCCCATGTTTGTGATGGCTTTGAGGAGATCATCAGGCAGTCCAAGATCTGCGAAAGTAGTCTCGGTAGCGTTTTCGGGTGCAGTGGACACAGTTTTCCTTACAATTAGCGTCGCTCAGGGTCGACTTCACGGATGAAGCGCGACCCCACACCGTTTTCACCGCCGAGGCTATGCTCGACCACCATTGGGTAGCGCCTCGTTGCCTAGCAAGGCTATCAGGTCATTGCCCTAGAAACAGTAGTGCCTTCGGTGAGATCGCACACCGAAGGCACTAAAACGACTCAGGAATCCAATTCTTCTGTAGGTCGGATCGCAGGACGCACATCATCTTCAGGAGGTTGCCAACTGTAGATATCAGCCTCAACCTGTTCCCCTGAGCGAATGTCCTTCACCGTATCAGCTTCTCCATCCGAACCGGGGAACCATACGAATGGGATTCCTCGTTTATCAGCGAACTTAATTTGCTTGCCGAATTTTGCGGCGCTAGGTGCCACATCGGTTGGAATACCGCGCCTGCGCAAGATGGTTGCCAAGGCATTGCAGTGTCTGCGCTCTGACTCATCGGCTACGGCAATAACGACACAGGTCGGTACCTTTCGCGAAGCGGAAACCATATCCTGCGAAAGAATTCGCGAGACTAGCCGAGAAACACCAATTGAAAGCCCTACTCCCGGGTAGGTCCGCTTCCCGTCCTTAGCAAGTGAGTCATACCGCCCACCGGAGCAAATGGAGCCGAGATCCTCATGGCCCACAATTTCGCTTTCGTAAACCGAACCGGTGTAATAGTCGAGGCCACGAGCAATCTTGAGGTCAGCGATGATGACTCCCGGCATTGCAGCGTTCGCTTCGTCAACAAGAGCACAAAGCTCAGTCAGCCCTTGATCAAGAGTTTCACTGGAAACCTCCAAAGCAGCAACTTCCTGCTGAAGCTGTGAAGCATCTTCGGTACGAATCTTCGCCATACGTAGAAGAACGTCAATCTGCTCGGAGTTCAATCCTGCTTCGGTAAGTTCTTCCCTCACGCCCTCTGGACCGATCTTGTCGAGCTTGTCTAGGCCCCGAAGTGCCGATTCAACGTCGCTCACGCCAATTCCTTCACAAACGCCCTGAACAACCTTGCGGTTATTCACCAGAACGTGAACAGGCGGAATCGGTAAAGACATCAAGGCCTCGGCCATGACAAGAGGAAGATCGACCTCGTAGTGGAACGGCAACTCCCCCAAGCCGACGACATCGATATCAGCCTGAGTAAACTCGCGGAAACGACCGTCCTGCGGGCGTTCTCCGCGCCAGACCTTTTGAATCTGGTAACGCTTAAAAGGGAAATCAAGCTCGTTTGCGTTCTCAATGACGTATCGTGCGAAGGGCACTGTTAAATCAAAGTGAAGGCCCATCTGACGTTCTTTGGAAGAGCGCTGTCCTTCATCTTTCAGTGCCTGTAGGCGATCCAGAACATAGATTTCTTTCGAGGTTTCACCCTTGGATTGAAGCTGTTCAAGTGTTTCAACCGCTCGAGTTTCAATGCCCGCAAATCCATGGAGCTCAAAGACAGAACGGATGTGATCGAGAATCGCTTGTTCAACGATGCGGCCCTGTGGGAGCCACTCGGGAAATCCTGAAAGTGAAGTACGTGCCATAATCCCTATTCTTTCACGGAGGAGCTCAGCTGTCGGCCCGAGCCATGGGGGCGACGAGAGAGAAATTAACCGATGCTCTTCGCACGACGTAGATAGGCATTATTTGCCAATTCATCACCCATCGTCGTCGCTACAGAGTGCCCGGGGAAAAGAATCGTCTGCGGATCAATAACATTTGCAAGGGTTCGCAAAGTATGCCGCATCTGGGTCTCGTCACCGCCAGGCATATCAGTTCGTCCTACTGAACCGGCAAAAATAACGTCGCCACTGAGCGCCCACGGAACAACAACCCCCGTGTCTAGTGCGCGGACGCCGTTCCAATAGACAGTGAGTACCGAAGCACCCAAAAAAAGCGCCGAACCTTCAGTATGCCCGGGAGCAGGAACCATCCGGAGAACAAGTCCGGGAACATACTCAAAGGAGTCGACCGGGCATTCTTTGATGACTGAAGGCTTACGCCATCCTTCACTGACTTCTTCCGGAAGCGGGAGCGAAACGTAGGAGGCTGGATCGTCAAGGCGGTACGCATCGGGTCCCGGGATCCAGACGGGTGCAGGTCCCTCAGGCGCCCACGACGCAACCTCAGCGCAGTCCCACACGTGGTCAGCATGACCATGCGTTGCTAAAACAGCAGCAACGTATGCCCTGTCTTCCTCGAGCGCCTGACGAATTTCTTCACGTACGCCGAAAGAAGGATCGACAACAAGCGCTCCCACTTGCCCGTCTCCCTGAGACTGCGGCGTAATCACGCAGCAATTCGCGCCGTAGAAGGGAGTGGGAATGACGTGGATTCGAATGTTCTCGTTCACGACAGCGACGAGGAAATCTGGTCGAACCAAGCCTGCTTCGTTTCCAGTGCCTGCGTCAGCTCGCGAACCTTCGCTTCATCACCCGAAGTCTTCGCCTCTTCAAGGTCAGCGCGCAACTGATCGAGCTGTTCTTCAAGCTGACCGAGCATCCCCGTTGCACGAGCACGAGTCTCCGGGTTCGTGCGGCGCCATTCAGCTTCTTCAGCCTTGCGAAGCTCATCCTCAACTGCACGAAGTCGGGCTTCGACCTTACGGAAGTGCTCTGAAGGAACACGACCAATCTCAGCCCAACGATCCTGAATCGACCTCAAAGCAGCCTTGGCCTCTTCATGGTTAGTAATTGGCAGAAGCGCTTCTGCTTCCTTCAGGAGGTCTTCTTTCGCGCTCAGGTTCGCCTGGTACTCGGAATCAACGGCAAGATCGTTGCGGTGACGCGCATCGAAGAATGCCTGCTGGGCAGCGCGGAAACGCGCCCACAGTGCGTCATCTTCACGACGAGAAGCACGCGGTGCGCGCTTCCATTGCTCCATCAATTCACGGAAGGCATTGGAGGTTTCACCCCAATTGGTTGAGTCCTTCAAGGCTTCTGCACGAGCAATGATTTCTTCCTTGACGCGCTTTGCCTGCCCTTGTCGCTCATCGAGCTCAGAGAAATACTGACGACGACGACGATCAAATTGCGTACGAGTCGCAGAGAAGCGCTTCCACAGCTCGTCTTCTGCAGCCTTGTCCAAGCGCGGTCCACGACGCTGGAGTTGCTTCCATTCTTCAAGCAAATCGCGCAGGACCTGTCCCGATTGCTTCCAGTGAATCTTGCTGGACTCTTTAGCAAGGATCGCCTCCGCGCGCTCAACAAGAGCAGTGCGCTCTTCCAGAGCGTGTTCCTTTGCGAGGCGACGTTCTTCCTTCGCTTCTTCCTTACGAGCCTGCGCCCTTTCCTCTACAGCTTGGACGCGGGCGCGCAGTGCCGGAAGATCGCCAATAGCATTTGGCTGTTCAACAGCTTCCTTGAGGGTGGCAAGAGTCTGGTCGATCTCCTTCGGCCCAAGGCTTGCCAAACGGTCTTCAAAGAGTTTGATTGTTGCTTCGAGGTCCGCGTAGCGACGCGTGTAAAGCGCGAAAGGATCCGATGGAAGGCCCTCGGGGAAAGATCCGATCATTCGCTCAGTATCACCGTCTTGAACCCACACATTTCCCTGGGAATCAATTCGACCAAAATCGATCGAAAGCTCGGTCGTTCCGGCCGGTTCGACAGTACGTGCAGCGGCGACTTCAGGCTCAGTGGCCTGGGTTTCAGGCGAAGTAGTCACGATATTCCTTCGAGGTTGGGACAGTTTCCCATCCGACGCGATGTGTGGATTTTCCACACAGGCATACCTTCAGCGGTACATGCTCCATCCTAAAGGAAAAAACCGCCAATCTCATAAAAAATAGGGTGACGTCTCACGAGGATGCCTCAAAATGAGACAGCGTTACTAATTAGCGGAAGTCGAAACACGTACCGCCTCGAACACTCCATCCACACGCCGGAGCGCGGCAAGAACCGCATTCAAATGGCTCATTTCAGCCAAATGGAAGCTGAATCGCGCAGTTGCCACCTGGTCTCGAGTTGAAACGGTAGACGCAGAGACAATATTGACTCGATATTCGGTCATGACTTTGGTGAGATCTGCGAGCAACCCGGGACGGTCCAGAGCTTTCGTCTGAATTTGGACGAGATACTGTGCCTGAGAATGCTCGCTACTCCACGAAACCTGTACAAAGCGCTCCGGATGCAGGCCTTCCAGACGTACCGCATTGGGGCACAAGCGCTGGTGAACGGAAACACCTTGACCGCGGGTAATGAAACCAACGATGTCATCACCGGGAACTGGTGTGCAGCACCGCGCAAGTTTTACCCATACGTCATTAGCGTTCATCCCATCAACGCTCACGCCTTGTCCCTTCGCGCTGAGCTCAGGGGCTGAATGAAGGTGAGCACCCGGGGTGACTGCCTCGGAGAGGGTTTCTTCAGTGCCATCTCCCCCACCGAGATTTTCAACAAGCTTCGAAACAATATTCTGCGCAGAAATATGGCCATCACCAACGGCTGCGTACAGACCCGAAATATCTGGGTACCCCAGCGATGTCGCGACTGAAAGAACAGAATCATGGTTCATCAGACGCTGCAAAGGCAAGTTTTGTTTGCGCATTGCGCGCGCAATACTTTCCTTACCTGCCTCTACTGCTTCTTCTTTTCGTTCCCGAGAAAACCATGCTTTGATCTTTGACCTCGCGCGTGGCGAAGCTACAAAAGCAAGCCAGTCGCGCGAAGGTCCAGCTTTATCCGACTTTGAAGTGACGACTTCGACGGTTTGCCCGGACTCAAGTCGAGTATTAAGCGGGACGAGGCGGCCGTTAACCTTTGCGCCAACAGTCCGATTTCCAACCTCCGTGTGCACAGAGTAGGCAAAGTCCACGGGAGTTGCCCCACGAGGAAGTACGACCACTTCGCCCTTAGGAGTGAAGACATAGACTTCGTCGCCGGAAATCTCATAGCGAAGCGAATCAAGGAATTCTTCGGGATCCCCCGTTTCACGTTCCATATCAACCAGTGCGCGCAGCCAGTTCATCTGTTCATCAGCGCTCATCCGGTCAGAATCTAATGAGTTGGCATTCGGATTCTGCTTGTACTTCCAGTGTGCCGCGACGCCATGTTCTGCATGTTCGTGCATCTCATAGGTACGAATCTGAATTTCAACCGGTTTGCCACCCGGGCCAATGACCGTTGTGTGCAGGGACTGATAGAAGTTGAACTTCGGCATCGCAATGTAGTCTTTGAAGCGCCCCGGAATTGGATTCCATCTTCCGTGCAGAGCCCCTAGAACCGCATAGCAGTCGCGGACGGTTTCGACCAAGACGCGCACCGCGACAAGATCAAAGATCTCATCAAATGCCTTATTGCGGACGATCATCTTTTGATAAATCGAATAGTGATTCTTTGGTCGCCCGGTCACCGTTCCCTGTGTACCTGAACGTCGCAAATCTTCTTCGATCTGAGAAATTACTTCGCGTAAGTAAAGATCACGCTCAGGTGCTCGTTCCGCAACCAGATGATCAATCTCTTCATAAATTTCGGGATAGAGGATCTTGAAAGAGCGCTCTTCCAGTTCCCATTTGATCATATTCATCCCGAGGCGGTGCGCTAGGGGTGCGTAGATCTCAAGAGTTTCGCGTGCCTTCTTCTTCGCTGATTCAACAGGGACAAAACGCCAAGTACGAGCGTTGTGAAGACGATCGGCAAGTTTAATGAGGAGCACTCGAATATCGCGGCTCATCGCGATAATCATCTTGCGCAGGGTTTCAGACTGCGCGCGTTCGCCGTAACGAATCTTATCGAGTTTGGTGACCCCATCGACCAACTGAGCAATAGCGGGGCCGAAATCAGCTGTGAGCTGCTCAAGACTGTAGTCGGTATCTTCAACCGTATCGTGAAGAAGAGCTGCAGCAAGCGTAGGTGAAGTCATGCCAACTTCAGCCAAAATTGTCGCTACCGCAACGGGGTGAGTGATGTACGGTTCGCCGCTCTTACGCATCTGGCCGCGATGCGCTTTCTCGGCTGTCGCATAGGCGCGCTCAATCAGAGAAACATCCGCTTTGGGATGGTTGGCGCGAAGGGCACGAACCAAAGGCTCGATCTCTGGCGTCGTCATCTTCGAACGAGCACCGAACCACACCAGGCCTGAACGCACACGTGACCCGGCCGCAGGTGGCCGGGTCACGTTGTCATTTTGCTCACTCATTCCTCAATGATACAAGCGATCAGTAGGAATGAAAGCCGCAACTTAGAAAACGACAGCAGTTTCAACCTTAACGTGAGGTTCAAGCTTGGAACGTCCGCCAAGAGCTTCAAGTTCCAAAAGAATTGCGACGGCCTCTACCTTCGCACCACACTGCTCTAGAAGCCTGACAGAAGCTGCTGCCGTCCCGCCTGTAGCCAAGACGTCGTCAACGACTAAGACACGCGCGCCTTCTTCAACGAGGCCTGGATTAAGCTCCATCCGAGCCTTACCGTATTCAAGCTCGTAATCGATGCCAATCACCGGACCGGGGAGCTTCCCTCCCTTTCGCACAGTAATCATCCCAATACCGAGCGCAGTTGCCAAAGGTGCTGCAAGTATAAAACCGCGAGATTCCAGGCCTGCAACCGCGTCGATACGCCCGCGGTAGTGGTCAGCCAGCAAGCGAATCAATTCGGCGAAGGCGTGGCCATCCGCCAAAAGAGGAGTGATATCGCGGAAAAGCACACCTTCCTCAGGGAAGTCTTGTACTTCGCGGAGATGGGTGCGAACGAGTTCGCTAACTTCTGCTCCGAGCTCTGCGCTCATCAGCGGGCCTTCTTCCTCTTGGGTTGGGCTTCATTTCCAAGGCGACGACCAGGCTGGACTGGCGCCACACGTACATCGTCACCGGTATGACCTTCACGTTCGCGTCGCTTCGCCACCAAAGCATCGTGCGCCTTGGTTGACGAGCGACGTTCTTCCAGCATAACCAACAAAGGCGAAGCGATGAAGATCGAGGAATATGTTCCGACGATCATACCGACGAACAAAGCAAGAGAGATGTCGGTCAATGTGCCTGCGCCCAGAAGAATCGAACCGATGACAAGAATTGAGCCAACCGGAAGCAAAGCCACGATTGAGGTATTGAGCGAACGCACCATTGTCTGGTTCACAGCAAGGTTGACCATGTCGCCAAAGGTGTAGCGATTTTGATCGTTAATACCCTTCGTGAGTTCTCGAACCTTATCGAACACCACGACGGTGTCATAGAGCGAATAACCCAAAATCGTCAGGAAGCCGATAACTGTTGCTGGCGAGACCTCGACACGAGTAACTGCGAAGAAACCAAGGGTCGTCGCAATATCGTGGAAGAGCGCGAAAATCGCAGCAACGGACATCGTCCAGGATCTGAAGTATGCAGCCATTAGCACTGCGACAAGCGTCAAGAAGATCACAAGCGATTGCGCAGCTTTAGCAGTAACATCGCGTCCCCAGGAAGGACCGATAGATGCAGACTGAACATCCTTCGCATCGACCTTGTAGGCGCTTGCAAGAGCTTCGCGAACCTCGAGTGTCTTTTGCGAATCCAGAGATTCGGTCTGAACTCGGATGCCATCAACGCCAACAGAAGAAACGCGTACTTCAGACGCAAGGTTTCCCTTCTGGATCGCATCGTATGCGGGCTGCTGAGAAGTCTCAGAAAGACCCGTCAAAGTGAATTGCGAACCACCGGTGAATTCGAATGACCGATTAAGCCCAAAGATTCCAATGAGAATCGCACAAATAGCGATCACAGCTAGGGCTGCTCGAACAAAAATCCGACGCTTCGGGACAATCCGATAGGACTTCTCACCCGAATAAAGGGCATTACCCCACTGGGCATAACTCATCATTGCTCTTCTCCTGCCTGCTCGGAAGAAGTGTTGTCCTCGGCATCTTGACTCCCCTGCTCAGCCAAACGTGCTGCACGCTTACGTTCTGCCAAAGAGAGCGGCTGGCCTTCAGCATTGGTCTCGGAAGTGCCGCTAGCGGAACCAGCACCCGAAACCACCACGCGGCCTCGGCCGGCATAGGTAACCGCCGATCGGGCACCGAGGTGCTCGGGATCAAGTCCAGAGAGCTTATGTCCCCCACCGAAGAACTCGGTACGGATGAGCAACTCCATCATCGGATGTGTGAAGAGGAAGATCACGATCAGGTCGACAACTGTTGTCACGCCAAGGGTGAATGCGAAGCCCTGAACGCCGCCAACGGCCAAGATGTAAAGAACCACTGCGGCAACAAGATTAACCGCATCCGAAACCAAAATGGTTCGCTTGGCACGATCCCAACCTTCATCGACAGCGGCGCTCAGCGGACGACCATCACGCACTTCATCTCGAATACGCTCGAAATACACGATGAAGGAGTCTGCCGTCACGCCTACTGAAACGATCAAACCGGCGATACCCGCAAGCGACAGGCGGTATCCAACTGCCCACGACAAGACCGTGATTACCAGGTAGGTCAAGCACCCCGCGACGACAAGCGAGCCAGCGGAGATGATTGCCAGGCCTCGGTACTGCCAAATCATGTAGAGGACAACAAGGACCAGACCAACCAAGCCCGCCCACAGGCCCTTCTCCAAGTGCTCGGAGCCAAGGGTTGCGGAAATCTGCTGCTCAGATTGGACCTCGAAGTTCAACGGGAGCGAACCAAAACTCAGCTGGTTAGCAAGCGCAGCAGCACTCTTTGCAGTGAAGTTACCGGTAATCTGTGCGGTACCCGTTGGAATTTCGGCATTCATCGACGGCGCAGTGATGACTTGACCGTCCAGAACAACAGCGAAGTGATTCCGATCCGGCTTGCCGTAGTTCCTCCCGCTTTGGGTGTCATTGCGCAGATCGTAAAGACGCTTTGAAGCCTCAGCGAACTGCTTGGTTCCCTCAGCGTTAAAGGTCAGATCAACTCCCCACTCACCAGTGGAGTGTCCCTGAGAGTTCATGACCATTCCAGCAGTAGCTTTGGAGAGCTCCGAACCTGAAACGTCAACGGGACCCAGCAGGTACTTAATCTGTCCGTTTGAATCACATGCTGCATAGGGCTTATCGGCAGGCGCTTCGATGCGGCCGCCGCGGCCGGTCGTGCAGTCAAGAGTGTACAGATCGTAAATAGCTTGCTCGGTTGCCCACTTCAGGTCTGAGTTGTTCTGAGGCTGCTCAGTGGGAGTATCCGAGAGCTGACCATCCTTATTCTGATCGGCCAGTTCTTTTGCTCGCTCAGGGCTTAGCGCGGTGCTGACAGTTGAGGGGCTTGCCGAGGCCGAGGGAGATGCAGATTCGCTAGGCGCGGCAGACTCGGACGCTGAGGGCGTTGAGCTTGCCGGGGCCTCAGGATTGTTCACCTGCGTCTGGTTACTAGAATCGGTCGCGCTCGGGGTCGGGTTACTTTGCGGCTGAGTGGCGGGAAGCATTGCTAGAACCGGACGGAAATTCATCTGAGAGGACGAGCGGATCAGGTTCAGAGTTTCCTGCGAAGGAGTACCTGGAATCGACACCGAGATATTCGAGGAACCCAGGGAAGAGATCTCGGACTCGGACACACCTGAGGCATCGATACGCTGACGAATGATATTGATCGCCTCGGTAATGTCGTTCTCAGTAACCTCGCGATCCACCCCTCCAGAAGCAACCGGAGTCAGGATCAACTGCGTACCACCCTGCAAGTCCAACGCAAGCGAGGGAATATATGAAGCACCTTTATTCGTCAGTTTTCCGACAACAAGAGATGCCGTACCAAGAACAAAAATAAAGATTAGAGTAAATAGAGCGCGCCAAGGATGGCGCTTTTGAGTTGTCACGATGGTCTACCTTTAGTTCCCCTTGGGATCACTTCGTCTCGGCCGAGTCGTCCTGCGAATCCAAGCCAAGAACCGGCTCTTCTTCAGACTCGCCAGAAGCGTCGTCTTTCTCTGCATCAGTGCTCTGGAACGGAAGTTCCTCAGCCACGTCCAAAATTGCCCGCTGATCCCAATAAGTCTCGTGGCCACCGGGGGTCTCAAGAATGACGATCTCACCATCTTGGTCAACGAAACGACCCCAGAATCCAGAACGCAGACGAACCCAGGCGCCGGGAACCATCATTTCCTTACGACGTTCTTCAGCTTTCTTTTCCTGTTCAGCCATACGCTTTCGAGCACGGCTATTGAAAATAAACATGGCGACAAGCATCAGGCCGATGAAAATCAGGAACGGTGTACTCACGATCTATCTTTCTTCTTGGGGCAGGAACGCATGAAAGCTATCCGCATACAGTGTAATAGGAAGCAGCGCATTTGGGTGACATCCCAATATAAAACGAGATTACTCAAAAAGAACGGATTCAGCCGGCGGCGTTAAACCAAGGTGTTTCCATGCTTTAGCAGTTGCCATCCGACCGCGTGTCGTCCTCAGGATGAAACCTTCACGAACCAAATAGGGCTCTGCGACCGTCTCAACGGTTTCCGCTTCCTCGCCAACAGTTACTGCAAGAGTGGTAAGACCAACCGGTCCTCCCGCAAATCGGCGGCACATTGCGTCAAGAACAGCACGATCCAGACGGTCCAGGCCAAAAGCATCGACCTCAAAGAGCTCAAGAGCGCCTCGCGCCGCTTCAAGCGTGAGCTGACCATTGCCTCGAACTTGGGCGTAGTCAACGACACGACGCAGCAACCTATTGGCAATTCGAGGAGTTCCCCTGGAACGAGAAGCGATTTCATGGGCTGCTTTCGCATCAATAGGAGTTGAGAGAAGCTCTGCAGAACGCCGGACGACCATTTCAAGGTCTTCCGTCGAATAAAACTCGAGATGAGCGGTGAAACCAAAGCGATCACGAAGCGGTGCAGGAAGAAGGCCAGAACGAGTTGTCGCACCAACAACAGTAAAAGGCGGTAGGGTCAGCGGAATCGACGTCGCTCCCGGACCTTTACCTACGACGACGTCAACCCGGAAATCCTCCATTGCGAGGTAAAGCATTTCCTCGGCAGTGCGGGCAAGACGATGAATCTCATCAATGAAGAGAACATCGCCTTCCTGCAGCCCGGATAAAATTGCAGCTAAATCACCAGCATGCTGAATCGCCGGTCCTGAAGTGAGGCGCAATGATGTCCCCATTTCAGCAGCGATGATCATTGCCAGTGTCGTCTTACCTAATCCAGGAGGTCCTGCTAGTAAAACGTGGTCGGCACTCGCGCCACGAGCCCGCGCAGCATCAAGCACTAACTGAAGCTGATCACGAACAACCTTCTGACCAACAAATTCGCTCAAACGCTTGGGACGAAGAGCAGCCTCAGCAGCCCTCTCAAGTTCTCCCGCATCTGGCGCGACAATGTTAACGGAGGCCTCGAACTCATCGGCCATTTGCGCCTCCCAACTTAATCAATGCTGCACGTAGAAGATCCGAAGCGTTGAGACCATTTCCGCCTAGCTCGGCCAGCGCAGCGTCTGCCTTTGCATCGTTCCATCCCAAGCCAATCAACGCTGCCTTCACCTCTGCTTCGACTACTCCCGACATCGGTGCCGAGGCCTGAGGAAGTTCAGCCGGCACTCCGAGCTTATCGCCCAACTCCACAAGCATGCGCGAGGCAACCTTCTTACCAACTCCGGGAATCCTGGCCAGAGCTGCGGCATCTTGATCTGCCACAGCGCGCCGTAGATCATTCGGGGTGAAAACAGAAAGAGCGGCCAGGCCAATCCTGGGGCCGATACCGCTGACTGACATGAGGATTTCGAATACTTCGCGCTCTTCTTCAGTCTTGAACCCGTAGAGCGTTAAAGAATCTTCACGAACAATCAGATGGGTATAGAGCTCAACATCATCACCTTTGTGGAGCTCACTAGCAAAAGGTGGAGTCACGAAGACCTGAAAGCCGATGCCTCCGTGTACAACAACGACGTCACCCACACCTACGCGTGCGATATTGCCGAGAACTCGGGAAATCATGCTTTCACCTCAACAATGCTCTTGATGGGACCGAACATACGTACGATACCCTAGCTACGGCGACGACGGGGATCGACCGCGCCGGTTCGGCGCTGCGCAGCTTGAGCCTCTGCCCACATTTGTTGTGCTGGAGTCAGACGTCCCCTAGCCGAAAGCTTTCCTGACTGAGAAACAGCAACTGTAGAGTCTCCCCGAGCTCCAAGCAGTCCAGTCCCCCGCCATGCGTGGCAGATTGCAATCGCTAATGAGTCAGCGGCATCAGCGGGCTTCGGGGGCTTATCCAAACCCAGAATACGAGCAACCATGTGCTGAACCTGCGCCTTATCAGCATTACCATTCCCTGTCACTGCACTCTTAACTTCTGAAGGAGTATGTATTGCCATAGGAAGTCCAGCGCGTCCCGCAGCTGCAAGTGCAACTCCCATAACCTGCATAGTCGTCGAAACCGAACGAAGATTGTCCTGAGCGAAAACCTGTTCGATGGCAACAACCTCAGGTTCGTATAGGGAGATCACATGATCAATCGCATCGGCGATCTTGGCTAAGCGAAAATGCTGGGCAAGTTCGGTTGAAGACCGGGCAACTCCGACAAAAACCATCGATGCACGCCGAGAAGGATCGACGTCAACAACACCCAAGCCGCAGCGTGTGATACCCGGATCAATTCCCAAAACCCGCATGATTAAGATTCCTGCTGAACCATCCGTGTAAAGAGCTCGTGGAAGCGCCAGTCCGTACCGATCTCCGGGTGGAAGGAGGTTGCGAGCGCCTGACCACTGCGGACAGCAACAATTGGACCATCGGAAGTATTTCCGGCACGCGCGAGTACGTCCACAGACGCGCCCACTGACTCAACCCAAGGCGCCCTAATAAAGACGGCGGGGAAAGGCTTCCCTTCGATACCTTTGATATCAAGCTCTTCTTCGTAAGAGTCCACCTGACGGCCAAAAGCATTCCGGCGCACAACCATGTCGATGGCGCCAAATGAACGCTGATCATCCCTGCCATCAAGAATCGAAGTCGCAAGCATGATCATTCCCGCGCATGTCCCATAGACCGGCATTCCATTTGATATCTGCTCAGCTAACTGATCAAAAATGCCGAATGAAAGCAGCAGATTAGACATAGTTGTCGATTCGCCGCCTGGAATTACCAAACCGTCAACAGAGGCGAGTTCCTCGCTACGTCGCACTAGGACAGCGCGGGCGCCGGATTCTTCCAGCGCCCGCACATGTTCGGCGACATCACCCTGAAGGGCGAGAATGCCAATATTTACCATCCGCGTTCAGCCAATCGATGGTCAACGGGAAGGTCGTCGACGTTTATGCCAACCATTGCCTCACCAAGCCCACGCGAAACTTCTGCAATAACCGAAGGATCATCGTAGAAAGTCGTCGCCTTGACGATAGCGGCCGCACGCTTCGCAGGATCACCCGACTTGAAAATGCCGGAGCCGACAAACACGCCTTCGGCACCAAGCTGCATCATCATGGCAGCGTCAGCGGGGGTGGCAATGCCACCAGCCGTGAAGAGCACGACGGGGAGGCGACCCTCGCGGGCGACCTCGGCGACGAGCTCGTAGGGTGCCTGAAGTTCCTTGGCCGCGACGTAGAGCTCGTCCTCGGGCAGGGATGTCAGGTGGCGAATCTCGTCGCGAATCTTACGCATGTGCGTGGTCGCGTTGGAGACGTCGCCGGTGCCGGCCTCGCCCTTAGAACGGATCATGGCAGCGCCCTCGTTGATACGGCGAAGCGCCTCACCGAGGTTGGTCGCACCACAGACGAAGGGAACGGTGAAGTTCCACTTGTCGATGTGGTGGCTGTAGTCGGCGGGGGTCAGCACCTCGGACTCGTCGATGTAATCAACGCCAAGCGACTGAAGAACCTGTGCTTCAACAAAGTGACCGATGCGAGCCTTTGCCATGACCGGGATCGAAACGGCATTAATGATGCCATCAATAAGATCCGGGTCAGACATGCGAGCAACGCCACCCTGCGCACGAATATCCGCCGGGACACGCTCGAGTGCCATAACTGCAACGGCACCGGCATCTTCAGCGATCTTTGCTTGCTCAGGGGTAACGACATCCATGATGACGCCGCCCTTGAGCATCTGAGCCATTCCGCGCTTGACCTGAGGGGTTCCGACCTCACGAGTTGCCGTCTGCTCAGTCATCACTCACTCCTCTTCTTCCAGCTGGGCCTGCACCTCATCGGAAAGAGACATATTGGTGTAGATGTTCTGCACATCGTCAGAATCTTCAAGTGCGTCAATGAGCTTATTAACCTTGAGCGCACCTTCAAGATCGAGTTCAACTTCGGTGGACGCTACGAATTGAACTTCCGCCGAGTCATAGTCGATTCCCGCTTCTTGCAGCGCCTTGCGGACTGCAACGACATCGCTGGGCTCACACTCAATAACAAAGCCCTCGCCGAGGTCTTCAACCTCTTCAGCGCCAGCGTCAAGAACAGCTTCCATGATGCTGTCTTCGTCTACACCGTCTGCAGCGGGCACCTCAATGACACCACGCCTCGAGAACAGGTAGGCAACCGAACCGGGGTCGGCCAGCGAGCCGCCGTGACGGGTGAATCCCAGACGAACATCGGATGCCGCACGGTTACGGTTGTCAGTCAAACACTCAACCAAGAAGGCGACACCGTTAGGGCCGTAGCCTTCGTACATAATGGTTTCGTAGTTTGCGCCACCGGCTTCTGCACCCGAACCACGCTTGACGGCGCGATCGATGTTATCTGCGGGAACAGAGTTCTTCTTTGCCTTCTGGATGGCATCAAAGAGGGTGGGATTTCCGGCGGGATCACCACCACCGGTACGAGCAGCAACTTCAATATTCTTAATCAGTCGTGCGAAGAGCTTACCGCGCTTGGCGTCAATCGCCGCCTTCTTGTGCTTGGTAGTCGCCCACTTAGAGTGTCCCGACATTACTTCTCCCTTTTGGGCTGGATTAATACTGTGCCAGTTTACAGCTCATACCCTCACTTCCCCACCGGGCGCGCGTTTTATGGGACAATGCACCTCGCCAGTATGGTGGATGTTCGCCGAAAATTCGAGCATTGACTTGGTTCTTCTAGGAGGGAACATGTCTTTAGGACGCGGTATCGAGCACTGCGTATGCTCTGCAAGAGAGTGCGAGAATTCGGCGGTTTTCATCATCGAATGGTCGAATCCGAAGATTCATACCGGTCGTACTAAGAAGTGGCTTTCATGCGAAGAGCATCGCCAATTCCTTATCGACTACCTCAGGTATCGAAACTTTCCCTATGAGGTGCGCACTTTCAATCCACCACAGACTGGAGCCCCGTCTCAGTCACCGCGAAGTTGATCCCCGTCCCAACTGATAGCAGAAAGAGAAGCGAAAACCCCCTCACTGCTGAGGGATCGAATTTCTTCGATATCAACATCAAACACCGCGATTCCGGTATTTGACATGAAGCGAGTGAGCGGAATTCCCCGACGAATATCCTCACTGAGATACGCAGAGATCACACGAATCAGACCTCCGTGCGCAACAAGTGCTCCAATCCCCTGATCCGCAGCAACGCTGTAAGCACGTTCCATCACGGCTTGAATCTCGGGGATGACGCGTCCGAGAAACTCGTAACCGTCCTCAGCACCGGGCATACGATGCGAAAAATCTCCCTGCATCCACGCTGCGCAGGCTTCCACGTAAATCCTGATTGCAACGGGATCGCATGACATCTCAAGATCGCCGGCACTCACTTCACGAATCTGTGCCGTCACTACTGGTGTTAGCCCAAAAAGCTCACACAACGGTTCCGCAGTCTGTTGCGTTCGTTTCATCGCAGAGACAGTGAGCGCATCCAATTGCCCCGCCACTTCACGCACAAAACGTTCTTTCAGGCTCTCAGCCTGCGAGAGCCCGAGTTCGGTCAGCGGCAAGCCCGGGAGGCGAGTATCCAAGGAGGCTGTGATGTTTGCTGGAGTTTGTCCATGTCTAATTAATGCAAGCTTCATGCCGCTCCCCTATTGCTACGCCTAATTTCACGAGATATTCCAAAACAGTTTCTCAAATACCTCCCGCATTTTACGTGAGGAGGTCAGCCATTTCGTCGTCATTTCTTCACGCTGATCGCGCGAATAACCCATGAGCATAGCCATCGCCACAAGTTGCTCAGTATTTGAGGGAATAACATCATTTTTCGAGGCAGAAGGGCCTGCGGCGATAACCCGGGCGCGCCTCAGTTCTTGCCCAAATTCCCAAGTCGAGGCAGCGCGTTGATACTCGCTTTGAGTGAGTTTTCCTCTGTGGAGTAGTTCCAGCAAAGCTTGCCTTGTGGAAGATGTTCGAAGGTCACGGTCCTCACTCCCCGACTGTAATTGCAGTAGTTCGACAAGCCATTGGATATCGGAAAGGCCTCCGGGGCCTAGTTTGATGTGCATCCGCGGGTCAATGCCCCCGGGAATTCTTTCTCGTTCGACACGGACCTTCATTAATTGAATATCACGGGTTTCATCATCGCTCAAAGGTGAGCGGAAACAATATGTTTGCGCAAATTGATACAGCGCATCTGCTGTGTTCCCGGCCCCAAGCGGGCGCAGACGAACAAGCATTTGTTTTTCCCACACCTGTGCCCAGCGTTCGTAATACTCGGTATAGGAGTCGAGAGTGCGTACTAAGGCTCCGTTTTTTCCCTCGGGACGCAGAGCAAAATCCAAAGCTACGGGTAGAGCTCGGCTCGAGGTAGAAAACAATTGCTTAAGCCGCGTGATTCGATCATGCGCACGACGTAGAGCACTGGCATCACAGCTATCAGCAACGATGGCAAGAACATCCAAATCCGATGTATAGGACAGCTCCCGCGCCCCATAACTACCCAAGGCACACAGTTCGATGTGCAAATCCGGAATGCGCTCTTCACTCTCGTCAAAAAGATCGAAGGCTTCGAGGGCCGAGAGCACACAGGCATCGGCAACAACACAGAGGTCCCTACCCACCCCTTCTTTTGAACCCGTGGCCTCGCGAAGCGCAATACGCAAAACTTCACGCGTGCGAATAAGGCGAATCTTCTCAATCGCCTCGTCAATGCTCCCAGCTCTTCCCGCGACCGAACGCATTTGGCGGGAAAGTACGTCGAATGAAGGCGTTGCAAGCAATTCAGCTGAATCAAGCCACGAGACGGCCTCTGGGAAAAGACGGATCAGGGAACCAATCCACGCGGATGCAGAAAGAACCCGACACAGCTGCGAGGCCGCATAATCGCTATCGCGTAGAAGTGCCAAATACCAATGAGAATCACCAATCTCATCGGAAAGAACTCTGAAATTAAGCAAGCCCATATCGGGATTAGCACCATCGGCAATCCATGAGAGCAATACGGGAAGAAGATGACGCTGAATCATCGCACGCCTGGAAGTTCCCGCACATAGAGACTCGATATGTTTGAGGGCGCTGCGCGGGTCCAAGTAACCGATCGCTCGCAGACGATCCATCGCAGCTTGGTCATCAAGATGAATGAGATCCTCATCCAGCCGGGCACTTGCAGCAATAATTGGCCGGAAAAATACCGAATGGTGAAGCTCTCGCACTCGCAAACGAAGTGCTCGAAGGTGCTCGTGAAGCTGCTCAACTGTGGCGGGCGCTGCGTGAAGCGAACGCAGAAGGCGTTCGAGCTGACGAAGACCACTGGGAAGCGTATGGGTTCGGTGCATCCTGAGCAGCTGGGAGCGGTGCTCAAGGATACGCAAAAACGCATAGGCTTCCCGAAGATTAGCAGCGTCCGCACGCGCAATATATCCTCGTGCACTTAATGCCTCGAGTGCACCAAGAGTCGATCGCTGCCTGATCTGGATATCGTTTCTCCCGTGGACTAGCTGCAGAAATTGAATCGAAAATTCGATATCACGCAGTCCTCCCACGCCCAGCTTTAACTCGCTGTCACGCACCTTTGGCGGCACTGAGTTTTCAACTTGAGCGCGCATCGAACGAACGTCATCGACAAAACCTGGACGCGCCGAGGCTTCCCAAATAAAGGGCGCAGCATACTCAAGAAAACGCGCCCCAACTTCCATATCGCCAGCACAGGGACGTGCTTTCAGCAGCGCCTGGAACTCCCAGTTTTGCGCCCAGCGATCCCAGTAAGCACGGTAAGAATCAATGGTGCGCACAAGTGCTCCATCACGGCCCTCCGGACGTAAATTCGCATCTACGCTCCACAGCGGCGCCTCTTTACTAGGACTGGAGCAGATGGATGCCACCAGGCTTGCAATACGCGTTGCGCGCTCAAGGCGTAAACGAGTGAGCTCTGCGTCTTCCGTGGGTGCACTATCCGCAAGCACGTACATGACATCAACATCGGAAACATAATTGAGCTCACCTCCCCCAGTCTTTCCCATTGCGATAATGCACAAAGGCACCTCAGCATCGGGGGCTTCAAGAAGGCGAGCAATATAGAGCGCTCCTTGAAGAGCCTCGTCTGCAGCCTCTGAGAGACGTGCGGTAATGGATTCAACATGATCGGGTGCGTAAGCGTTCTCGGCCAGAAGATCATCCGCAATGATGTCAAAAAGCCTCCGCCGATAGACCATTCGAAGGTACGAGGCCGCCTCTTCCCAGCGTGACTCAGGAGCCTCGTCCGCAGCCGTCGCAGGCCATCCCTTGGGTAGCAGTCGGCAAAGTTCGTCGGTTATACAAAGCTTTGTCGCACCGGGAGCATCTGGAAGGAAAAAATTCGGGTGCTGGAGAAGATAATCTCCCCACCACGATGAGAAACCGAGAACTACAGCAAGGCGCCTGGCACTGGCGGCATCATTTTGAAGCAGGCTGATCAGCGAAGGACATTCATCGTGTGCTCTTGCGCAGAAAACCGCAAACTGTTCAATATCCGCACATATTTCGAGTGAGTCAATATGCTCGGTATCGCTCAAACCAGAAGATTCGAGGAGTGCCCGAATGCGTTCAGGTTGAGTCACACCAAAACGGCGTAATTCACGATCAGAGATCATCCATTGACCTTGAGGAATTGACGGAGTTCTGCCGGAGTAATCTGCCGACGGTACTCGCGCCATTCATTCTCTTTTTCACGCAGAAGGTGCTCGAACACCTGCTCGCCCAACGCCTCGGCAACTAAATCCGATGAACGCATTGCGCGCAGGGCATCAGAAAGCGACGAGGGCAGCGGGTGGATGCCTAAAATCTGACGCTCTGTTTCGCTGAGTTGCCAGACATTATCTTCTGCTTCTTCAGCGAGAGGCATTTTCTTTTCGATACCGTCAAGACCGGCGCTAATTAGCACAGCGAGTGCGAGATAGGGATTTGCTGCAGGATCAAGTCCCCTGTATTCGATTCGTGCGCTGCTCTTCTTCGAAGGCTTATATACGGGAACGCGAACGAGCGCCGAACGATTATTGTGACCCCAACAAATATAGGAGGGCGCTTCTCCCCCGCCCCATAGACGCTTGTAGGAGTTCACATGCTGATTGGTAATCGCAGCTATCTCGCGCGCATGGTGAAGCAAACCGGCAATGAAATAGCGACCAATCTCGGAGAGCTGGTAGCGTCCAGAGGGATCGTAGAAGGCATTTTCATCCCCTTCGAATAGCGAAAGGTGGGTGTGCATTCCCGATCCAGGGCGATTAATGAAGGGCTTTGGCATGAAGGTAGCGAGCATCCCCTCAGCCAGCGCTACCTCTTCAATCAAGGTCCGGGCGGTCATGATGTTATCGGCCGCATGAAGAGCGTCGACCGCACGAAGATCAACTTCATTTTGGCCAGGCCCACCTTCATGGTGCGAGAACTCTACCTGGATCCCCGTCTCTTCTAAGGCACGCACGATCTTCCGGCGAAAATCGTTAGATAGCCCGCGAGTCACATGATCGAAATAGCCAGCTTGATCAACCGGTTCTAGATGATTGATATCGACCGGCTGACGAAGAAGATAAAACTCAATCTCCGGGTGGGCGAAGACTGAAAAGCCCATCTCCGAGGCGCGCTGAACTGCACGCTCGAGCGCGCCTCGGGGATCGGCTGGTGATGGCAAGCCATCCGGGGTGAGGACATCACAGAACATCCGCCCGTGAACATCAGTGCCATCTTTTGTATGCAAACGTTGGAAAGTTGCAGCATCAGGACGCAAAAGCATATCGGATTCGTAGACACGAGTTAGACCTTCAATGGAAGATCCGTCGAAACCGATTCCCTCGCTAAAAGCCTCCTCGAGCTCTCCGGGGTCAATTGAGACCGATTTGAGCACTCCAGCGACATCCGTAAACCACAAGCGGATTAGGCGGATATCTTCCTGGGCAACACTACGAAGGACCTGTTCCTGCTGCTGTTTCATCTGCTTACCTTAGGAGCGACCAAAACCCTTGGAGATGGCATCCAGTGCACCGGTGAGATCTGAAGGAAGAACCCACAACTTTGAAGCCTGGCCATTAGCAATACGAGGCAGCATCTCCAAGTACTTGTAGGACAGCAGTTCAGGAGTTGCATGTCCCTGATTGATCGCATTGAAGACGACAGAAATTGCTTCAGCTTCGCCCTCTGCGCGGAGGATCTGCGCTTGGCGTGCACCTTCAGCCTGAAGAATCAGTGCTTCCTTTTCACCACGTGCCTGAAGCACTTGAGCTTCTTGCTGTGCTGATGCTGCAAGGACGGCAGCCTGCTTCGCGCCTTCTGCCTTCTTAATTTGTGCCTCGCGCTCGGCTTCAGCGGTCAAGATCGTGGCGCGCTTCGTACGCTCAGCTGTAATTTGCTGCACCATTGCAGAGAGAACATTCGGCGGTGGTTCAATTGACTTGAGCTCGACGCGTGTCACGCGAATACCCCACGGGCCAGTTGCTTCATCAAGCACACCACGAAGTTGCTTGTTAATGGATTCACGGCTGGTCTGAGTTTCTTCCAGATCCAAGGAACCGATGAGGTTACGAAGAGTAGTTGCAGTCAGCTGCTCGATCGCCTGCAGGAAGTTAGCGACTTCGTAGGTTGCACTACGAGGATCGGTAATCTGGAAATAGATGACCGAATCAATTTCAACCATTGCCTGGTCTGCAGTAATCACTGACTGCGAAGGGAAATTCACAACCTGTTCGCGAAGATCGATGCGTGCGGCAACGCGATCGACGAAGGGAACAAGCAGGTGAATACCACCGTGCAGAACGGAACGGAAACGACCAAGTCGTTCCACAACGTATGCTTCAGACTGCGGGACGATACGGACAGCGCGAGCGATAGCGATCATGACGAAAATCGCCAGCACAACACCGACTATCATTACGATGCTCCCGATGGGATCTTCATTCATCAATCCCTCCCCTTTCTATGAGTAAACCGGATGAAATTAAGAGTGAAGCGGTTGAACAACTGCGGTGGCACCGTCGATCGCGACGACAGTCACCTCGGTGCCGACAGGAATCAGGCCTTCGGAACTTCGTGCGCTCCATTCACCACCTGAAAACTGAATTCGGCCGTCACGATCGCCGACCAACTGGGTGACATAACCGGTCTTGCCGATCAAGGCATCCGCGTTGGTTCGCACATCCTCACCTGAGCGTTGAATACGCCCTTTCATCAACGGACGAAGAGCGAAGATCAAAAGTATTGAAACAACGACGAAAACGACGATCTGAGCTAAGGTCCCTCCACCAAAGAGCGCGACAAGACCCGCCGCGATTGCAGCGATGGCAAACATTAGGAAAACGAAGGTAATAGTCAAGACCTCGATGATGCCAAAGACGAGCGCAGCAAGAAACCACATCCACCAGGTAATCATTGCTTTTCACCTACTTCTGTGTACCGGAAAATTGATCAACGGGGTAATCCACGGGCGAACCAACGGCCGTTTTCGTTTTCAACGCTGAGTGCTAGTTCGAAGGCATCCGAAAGTACCCGGCCATTTAGCACCTCATTAACAGTGCCGGCAGCGAAGATTTCTCCGTCCTTCATCACAGCTGCGTGCGTAACCCCCTGTGGAATTTCTTCAAGGTGATGCGTCACCAAAATAACCTGAGGGGCATTCTTCCCAGCGATGATCTCTTCCATGGCAGCAATGAGAAGCTCTCGCGCTCCAAGGTCGAGGCCCGCAGTTGGTTCATCAAGAATGAGTACTTCGGGATCCGACATCAAACCGCGTGCGAGAACGATCCTCTGGCGTTCACCCTCAGACAAGGTGTGGAAAGGACGCTCCTCGAGGTGATCAACACTAAATAGACCGAGCAAGTCACGGGCACGCTGGGTATCGATATCTTCGTAAGTCTCTGCAAATGGTGCGGAGACCCCCCAAGCGGCTGAGCGCACCACATCAATCACACGCATACTTGGACGTAGTCGTTGGGTGGTCGACAAAGATACTAACGAGCAGCGTGATGCAAGTTCTTGGGGCTGGAGATCAGTGACCGAACTACCATCAAAACGAACACTTCCGCTTGTCGGTTGAACTTTTCCGCTCGCAACGCGAACGAGAGAAGTCTTTCCTGCCCCATTTGCACCCAGAACGGCCCACTGCTCGCCGCGATGGGTATTCCACGTGATGTTATTTAAAATCTGGGTTTCGCCACGCGTTAAAGCAACATCATCGAGCTCAATTACCGTATTCATTGTCTTAGTATCCCGCAGCTCACAGTAGGTGTCCTCTTCAAAGTCATCAGCTCAGTGAACGAGCTTCTGATAAAGGGCAACAGTCTTATCACCGATCGCATCCCACGAGAAATAATCACGTGCATGACGCAACCCTGCTTGCCCCATTTGATGAGCCTTTTCAGGCGACGACAGCACCTCGATCAAGCGATCAGCCATATCACTTTCGAATTGCTCAGGATCCAACGGAGTCCCAGTCCCGTCATGAAGCTGCTTGATCGGCACAAGATAACCTGTCTCACCATCAACAATGACATCTGGAATACCGCCCGTTGCTGTTCCAACAACAGGTAAACCAACAGCCATAGCTTCCAAATTGACGATGCCAAGAGGTTCATAGATCGAAGGCGTAATAAAGACAGTAGCGGCATCCAAGAGCGCAATAAGATCGGCGCGAGGTAGCATTTCGGAGATCAAAACGACACCATTGCGACTATTGCGCAACTCGGCCACCAGTCCTTCAACTTCGGCGGCAATCTGCGGAGTATCTGGCGCACCAGCGCACAAGATGACCTGGACTTCCTCGGGAAGACGACGCGCGGCGCGCAGGAAGTACGGCAGTCCCTTCTGGCGAGTAATCCGCCCAACGAAGATCACTGAAGGCCTGTCCGGATCTACCCCCCAGTGCTCAAGGACCTTAACCTGATGTTCTTTCTCAGCATCGGTTGTTGGAATATGCCATTGAGTCAGATCAATTCCGTTATGGATGACATGAACGCGGTCGGGATCCACGGCGGGATAGGCGCGCAAAATGTCCTCGCGCATTCCGTGTGAAACTGCAACAATACCTGCCGCAGCCTCGTAGGCAGAACGCTCAACGAAAGAGGAGACGCGGTACCCGCCACCGAGCTGCTCGGCCTTCCACGGGCGCAGTGGCTCCAGCGAATGAGCCGTCACGACGTGGGGAATATCGTTCATCAAGGATGATAGGTGCCCGGCGAAATTTGCATACCACGTATGCGAGTGCACCAAATCGGCGCCAACTGTATCTGCAGCGATGGCAATGTCGACGCCAAGCGTACGCAGAGCAGGGTTGGCATGTGCCAGCTCCGGTAGATCCGAATATCCAAGGACTTCTCCCGCATCTTCACGGGGACCGTCAAAAGCATGAATACGAAGCTCATCCACCCGAGAGCGGAGAACCTTAGCTAATTCAGTAACATGAACTCCCGCGCCTCCGTAAACATGTGGCGGGTATTCTCTGGTCAACAAGTCAACGCGCATGTGAGCTCCTTCGACGCACGGGTGCTTCTAGCTTAGCGGAAATTTCTCTCTCAATATGTTCTTCACCACGTTCTAAAATCCGCAACCAAAATCATGAATTTACGCATACTCTAGAGCCATGGCTAAAAATCATATTCTCGCGATCGTTCTAGCCGGAGGCGAAGGTAAAAGGCTAATGCCTCTCACCATGGATCGGGCAAAGCCGGCCGTTCCCTTCGGTGGTCATTACCGACTCATTGATTTCTCACTATCGAATATGGTCAATTCTGGCTATATGAAGATCGTTGTACTGACTCAGTACAAGTCGCATTCACTGGACAGGCACGTAACCCGGACCTGGTACACCTCTCCCCTGCTTGGCAATTTCATTGCTCCAGTTCCTGCCCAACAGCGTCGTGGGCCACACTGGTACCTGGGAAGCGCTGATGCGATTTACCAGTCACTCAACATCGTTGATGATGAAAATCCCGACTATATTGTCATCACTGGCGCTGACAATATTTACCGCATGGACTTCTCACAGATGGTCCAGCACCACATCGATTCCGGGCTTCCCGCGACCGTCGCAGGAATTCGCCAGCCCATCGAAGTCGCATCGGCCCTCGGTGTAATCGAAGGCAAGGATGGCCACGTCGATCGCTTCGTTGAGAAGCCTCAAAATCCAGTTGGCCTCGAGGACGATCCCACCCAGGTTCTTGCCTCAATGGGCAACTACGTCTTCACGACTCAGGATCTGATCGCCGCGCTTCGAGAAGATGCTGAGGACCCCCTGTCGAAGCACGATATGGGTGGGAATATCATTCCCTGGTTCGTTGAGCGTGGCATGTGCGGCTACTACGACTTCAAGGACAACGATGTTCCCGGTTCGACGGATCGAGACCGCGATTACTGGCGCGATGTCGGTACTTTGGACGCCTACTACGAGGCAAATATGGACCTCATTAGCGTTCATCCAGTCTTTAATCTCTATAACAGGGATTGGCCCACGATGACGCTTTTGGACGGCTCATTGCCTCCTGCAAAGTTCGTTTATGGAGACGAACATTCGCGTATGGGACACGCAGTCGACTCCTTCGTTTCACCCGGGGTGATTATTTCGGGTGGCGAGGTCTACCACTCGATTGTTTCTCCAAATTCCTATGTCCATTCATGGGCACAAGTCACTGACTCAGTGATCATGCACGGTGTGCGTGTCGGCCGTTCCTCGCAGGTCGTAAAGACAATCCTGGACAAGAACGTCGTCGTTGAAGAGGGCGCGATTGTCGGTGTCGATTTGGAACACGATCTCGAGCGTGGCTTCACGGTGACGGAATCAGGAATTACCGTCGTCCCCAAGGGAACAATTGTGACCCGATAGTTCGTAAGAACTGAAAGTTAGCCCCCTGCGATGATGACTCACGCAGGGGGCTAACTCTAGTTATTCAATGACGCTTACTGTTCCATCCCATCCGTGAAGACATTGCCCAATAAGATCGCACAGTGAGCGTGGGTATACCTCATGGTTCTCGGCATATTTCTCGAGCTCGTCAAGATCCCACCAACGGTATTCATCGATCACTCGTTGTTCTTCTGGGGTCCAATGAGAATCGCTCAGAGGCTGGGCTTGAACGCGTGCCCAGAAAATTTCTTCATCTTGGCGAGCAATGAGACTCTTAAAGTCGAATACTGCCTGTCGGTGAGCTACCGGCCCAATAAGTTCCTTCTGATTGAGTTGTATACCGGTCTCTTCAAAGACCTCTCGTAGGGCAGTTTCTTGGCTTGTTTCTCCGTCCTCGACTCCCCCACCAACGGTGAACCACCATGAGCGCGTCGGATTATCAGCATCGTGACCTCTCACAAGAAGAACGCGATTGCGTTCGTCGATGAGGATTACCCGCGCTGCCTCTCGATGTGGGAAGCCTTGCTCATCACGAGGCCACTGTAGAACGCTCACGCGCCCACCCGACGTGCCGCTTGCGAAAGTTCCGTCAGCGAGAGGAACTTCTTCCGCGCTTCCACTGCTTTCGTAAGCAGTTCACGATCGTAAGCATCGCGTGCGGGGTCTTCACGCTTTCGTAGCGGACGCGCATACTCATCAAGACCAATGGCGGCAAGAGAATTCAAGAAGAAGTTCATTGCCTTACGTGCCTCTGAACCTGCGCTAGCAGCCCACTTGACAGCATTTCGACGCTGCGCACGGTCAGTAACCATTTGAAGCTCCACAGGAAGCACCCAGCCTTGAACGACATAGGGAGTTAGCCCCTGCTGGATATGTTTTGCTTCACGTGAAGATTGCGTGATCAGATAGATGAACCAACACGTAAAAAGCGGAACCTCGATGGTGATGTAGGAATGGAACCAACCTCCGATACCGTTATTACTCGCAAGAAAATTCCATAGGCCATGGAAGAACACCGCGGTTAGGTAACCAAGGAAGACTCGAATAGTGCCCCACAGCGCGCCGTAGCGGCGAATCAAAACAAGTGCGATGGCCATTCCAGTAAACGAGGTTGCCATCGGATGGACGAATGGCGAAAGGATCCCTCGGGTAAATACCGTCGTTGTCAGCATAAACGCACCCGAAGAGCTCGTTCTCAGGAAGTACTGAATATTCTCAATGAAGGCGAAGCCGGCACCAACAATTCCACCGCAGATCAGACCGTCAAGCCGCGAATTGATGGAATTTCGACGTGCAAGGATGAAGATGATGACACCAATGCCCTTGAAGAATTCTTCAGCAACCGGCGCAACAAACACAGCAACAATGACCGCTGCGGAATCTTGATCACCGAGTGTGCGAGCAATATCTAGATTTAGGGTGCTATTGACAACCAACGAGGAAAGCGTTGCAACACCTGCTCCCCAAATGAAGCAGATGAAATTAGATTTCCAGCCCTCACGCTCCCAGCGATCAAGGTAGCTCAGCACTCCGAGGACGATAACAAGCGGAATTAATGCCAAAGCCGTCATGACTGCAGCGGAGACGACACCACCGGTACGAACGTAGGTCACCATGAGCACGATGACACCGACGGTTCCCAAAATTGTGAAGATAATTTCAAGGAAAGGCAAGGAACGGACGCGTTGAGGAATTCGCCATGTGGGAGCTTGTGCGGGTGCTGGGTCGTCAGGACCGAACAGTTCAGCTTCGGTCGTTCTGATCTTTTTCAGCCGATAGTCCTCACCGGGACCTCCCCAACGCGGGTGTGTTTCACTCATTTAATAGCCGTATCCATCTTCAATCGTGTCGTCATCAAAATCAATTGTCTGAGCCATTGGCGCATGTCCCGCAAGATGCGCAATCCGCACCCAGCTTTTCTCACGAATCTTATGGGTCTGCGTAACGTAGAGGTTATGCATTGATCGTGCTAATTGGACTTTATAGGAGGCTTGGTCTAGTTCGCGAAGTTCGCGAGACCAATAATCATCGGCATCAATCTCTTTGCGGAGCTTAACATTAAGCGCGCTTCGAAGAATTCTTGAAAGTTGCGACTGAATATCGAAAAATTCGATGACCTTTTCACGCGTTTGGGTGTCGCGGATGCTTGCTTCGCTTGTTCGCCGGTCAAGTCCGTCGGCAACAAGAGGAATCATCTGCCGGCGCGCTCTTGTCGAGGCCTCCCGGATCTCTTGAGATTCGTCAGAGGTGAACCCCGGATAGTCAGCGATCCTCTCGCTATAGCGTGCACGTTCATCAAGAAGAAGTGCCAGCGAATCCCTCGTCGTTAAAATCCGCCAATGAAGACGATCAAGTCGTGTTGCAAGAATTGCTGATTGACGCACAAGAAAGGCCAGTGCGACCAAAACAAGAACCAAAAGAACAAGGGTCAAAGTATTACTCATCGTCTTCGGCCTCGTTCCTGCCACGAATAAGATCAAGCGTCGTCGGGTCCGAGGGCTGCGCTTGCGCAGAGGCTAAGACGGTCTGATACAAGGCTAGGACTTGGTCGGTGACCGTATCCCATCCATAACGGGAACTCGCCGCTTCTCCACGGCGTGCAAGCGTTGCGAGTTCCTCAGAATCACGAAGAAGTCTGACTAGTTGGCGAGCCAGGTCCTGACTATTTCCGGTCTCGAATAGCGCGCCTACTTCTCCTTGTTCAAGGACTGCCCTGAAGGCCTCGAGATCAGAGGCAAGTACTGCACAGCCGGCTGCCATCGCCTCGACAAGAACAATCCCGAAGGATTCTCCACCGGTTTGGGGAGCAACATAAACACTTGCTCCCTTCAGTAACGAAGCCTTATCTTCATCGCTTACACCGCCAAGGAACTCGACTGAATCCCCGAAACGCTCCAATTGTGAGCGGTATTCATGTGCGTTTCCTCGTCCAGCAATAAGAAAGCGGGCACCCGGGATTTCTGAAAGCACCGTTTCGATCGCTGCAGAGAAGACTGGCAGCCCCTTCCGAGGCTCATCAAGACGGCCGAGGAAAACAACGACCGGGCGCTGTGGAGTTGCTTCCCATTCGGGTTTGATCTGGGCTTGCTCGAAGAAATGAGTATCAACCCCATTGGGGATAATCACTGCATCGCCACCATTATGTTCAACAAGCGTCCGGCGCGCTTCTGCTGAAACAGCAATACGGGCAGCAAGTTTCTCCAATAGCGGGTCGAGCGCGGAGGAAGAAACGGAACGAGAGAAGGAATAGTCCAATGCTGCGTGGAAAGTTCCAACAACCGGAATCTCTGCCGCACGCAACGCCAGCATTGAAATAGAGGGGACTTCTGGTTCGTGGACATGAAGAAGATCAAAGTTGCCTTCATCAATCCAACGCTTCGTACGCATGTTAGCCAAGGGGGTAAAGGAGAGACGGGCTACTGAACCATTAAAAGGAACAGCAACCGATGAACCGACGGTAGTAATCCACTCGGGCAAGTCATCGGTATTTTTCGCCGGAGTAAGAACACTCACCTCGTGTCCCCGCTTCATAAGCTCCAGTGCGAAATCACGGATGTGGAATTGAACGCCACCGGGCACATCCCAGGAGTAAGGGTTAACAATACCGACTCTCACCTATTCTCCTTTCTGTGCCGCGCGCTTACGCGCCCGGGCCAAACGCTCCGGATCTAAATCCTCAACAAAAACTGCTTGCATCATATGCCACTCACGAATCCGACGTTGAAGAAGTGGAAGAAGCGCAGTCACCCATTTCTGGGTGAGCTCAGGTACGTCGCTGTCCTCGACCTGTGGATCGTAGAGATTCTCAGTAACTTCCAAACGCACAAATTCTGGGGTGCCAGAAGCATCGACATCTGACACAACCCCAGCTATAAGCGGGGCGTTGAGCGCTCGTGCAAGCGCTGCTGGTCCCGCAGCGACCAAAGCAGGCTTGGTACCGAACTCAACCTCAATACCGGTTCCGGAAATATCGCGATCAGCAAGAAGCGGGATCACAAGATTTTTCCTGCCCTTTGCTTGCTCAAGCAAGGAGTGAAAAACACTATCTCCCGGTGAAACTCCGATGATCTCCATCCCGACGTCCGTGCGCAGTTTCAAGAAGGCATCGAAGAGCTCAGGAGGATTCAATTTCTCGGCAACAGTAAGTACGGAAATACCCTGTGCACACACAGCCGCACCGACGCGATCAAAGGTTCCCGCATGCGGTAAGGCCAAAACAACTGGACCTTCGCCGGCAAGACGAAGGAATTCTTCTGCCTGGCTGAGATCAACCCGCGCACGAAGCTTTTCGCCAACGCTACCGCCAAAACTCAACTGCTCGACATAAGCATTGATATGCGAGCGCACGGCATCTCGAAGCTCGCGTCGCGAAATCTTACGCCCTAAAACACGCTCATGGTTGGCTCGCATTCTGCGCACGCTGGAGCCATTGAGCAGACACATGAGATCGGCTCCACGTCTGCCCAGCCATGTCACGAAGGAGAAAGGTAGACGAGGAACTATTCGGAAAGCCCATACCAAGGCACGCCCTGACATTAGGACTCCTGGGATGAGGAGAGATGCTTCGCTGTGAAATGCACCCGCTGAATAACAGTAACGATCGATGCAAAAGCAACCCAGCACAAACTTGCTGCGAAGAATACTGCGGGTGCGCCCCACCCGTATAGCGCAGCTCCCAACAAAGCAACGATGAGACGGTCCGTCCGCTCAGCAATACCGACCTTTGCGATAACCCCGATTGATTCAGCACGTGCTCGCGAATAGGACACGGTAGCTGCACCAACGATCGTAATAAGGCCTGCAACGATCGATACAGTCCTCGATGGCGAGCTTTCCATACTGAAAATTGCGAAGGCAGTCAATGAACCGAAGACCGCTCCATCGCCCAGCCTGTCCATTGTCGAATCCAAAAAAGCACCAAATGGCGATGATGTCCCACTCATTCGCGCGAGAACACCATCAATCGAGTCGCAGAAAAGAACAACAGCGAGAGCAAGGGCGCCTTGCCAAAGGTAGCCAAAAGGAAAGGTCGTAACAGCAACTGCGATTGTCACAACGGTTCCGACAATAGTCACCATATTGGGAGTGATGTGCGCTGCTACGAGCACTCTTGCGACAGGAGTAAAAATAGCTTTCGTTATCGAGCGTCCGTGGTTACCAAGCACTATTCCTCCGATGATATGGGCCATGCAGCGGCTAACCGAGCACGCGCGTCCTCAAGTAGTTCAGGCACTGCCTTGGTGCGGGCAATAATTGGGAAGAAGTTTGCATCTCCAGCCCACCGAGGAACAACATGCTGATGAAGGTGGGCAGCGATCCCCGCACCTGCAACATCGCCTTGGTTCATACCCAAATTGAATCCTGCGGGATTCGCCGTCGCACGCTCCACACGCATCGCAGTGGCCGTCAAACGACCGAGTTCGATACGTTCTTCGTCAGTAAGATCCGTGTAGTCAGAGACATGGCGGTAGGGGCAGACCAAGAGATGCCCGGAGTTGTACGGGAAGAGATTCATCAGAACGAAACAGCTCACACCGCGATGAACGATGAGTCCCTCTTCGTCTGTGCGCGATGGTGCAACACAAAAAGGACACTCTTCCGACGAGGAATCGGCAGGCTTGTGATCGCCATTAATGTAGGCCATTCGGTACGGCGTCCATAAACGATCGAAACCGTCGGGAACGCCAGCAAACGCCCGGGAATCCTCGGTCGGAAGAGTATCACTCATTGTTATCAGTCCTCAGCGCTGGGATCAGCGTTATTGCGGGTCGCGATGTGGTGAGCAATACGCTCAACCGCCTCGTCAACGGGAACTCCATTGAGCTGGGAGCCATCGCGGAAGCGGAAGGAGACTGCCTGCGCTTCTTGGTCTTCCCCGCCCGCAATCAAGGTGAAGGGAACCTTTTGCTTTGCAGCATTGCGAATCTTCTTACCAAAGCGATCATCAGAGTGATCAACTTCGACGCGAATCCCACGTTCACGCAAACGCTGCGCAACCGTATCAACGTAGTCGTCGAAGGCCTCGGCAACGGGGACCAGGCGCACCTGCACCGGGGAGAGCCATGCGGGGAAAGCACCGGCATAATGCTCAGTCAAAACACCAATGAAGCGCTCAATCGAACCAAACTTCGCGGAGTGAATCATGACCGGCTCGCGGTGGCTTCCGTCGGGAGCGGTGTATTCCAGGCCGAAACGGTGGGGTTGGTTAAAGTCGTACTGAATAGTCGACATCTGCCAGGTGCGACCGATTGCATCCTTAGCCTGAATCGAAATCTTCGGGCCGTAGAATGCCGCGCCACCCGGATCGGGAACGGTTTGCAGACCGGTCTCTTCAGCGCAGCGACGCAGAATTTCAGTCGCTTCTTCCCACTGTTCATCCGTGCCGATGAACTTATCCTTCTTCTTTCCATCGGTATCGCGGGTGGAAAGCTCCAGATAGAAATCGCTCAATCCGAAGTCACGTAGAAGCTTCAAAATGAAGTTCAGGAGATGCTTAATCTCATCTGCTGCCTGCTCAGGCATCACATATGAGTGCGAATCATCCTGGGTGATGGAGCGAACGCGAGTGAGCCCCTGAAGAACACCGGATTTCTCATTTCGGTACACAGTACCGAATTCGAAGAGACGCAGGGGAAGCTCGCGGTACGAACGGCCTCGGCTCCTGAAGATTAGGTTGTGCATGGGGCAGTTCATGGCCTTGAGGTAGTACAGCTGGCCATCATCATCCATCGGAGGGAACATGCCATCCGCGTAGTACGGAAGGTGTCCCGAAGTATGGAAGAGTTCTTCCTTCGAGATGTGCGGGGTACCCACGTAAAGGAAGCCATTTTCAATGTGGGCTTCGCGGACGTAGTCCTCCATGACGCGCTTAAGCACACCACCCTTGGGGTGGAAGATCGGCAATCCCGCACCCAGCTCTTCTGGGAAGGAGAAGAGATCAAGTTCAGCACCGAGGCGACGGTGGTCGCGTCGTTCCGCTTCCTTGAGTCGCTCTTGGTAGGCGACAAGGTCATCTTTCGAGGCCCAGGCAGTTCCGTAGATTCGCTGCAGTTGATCACTAGCCTGGTCGCCGCGCCAGTACGCCGATGAAGACTTGGTCAACGCAAATCCGTTGCCAATGAGTTTTGTTGAAGGCAGGTGGGGTCCACGGCAGAGGTCTTTCCATGCGGTGGTTCCATCACGGCGGACATTGTCGTAAATAGTGAGTTCCGAACCGCCAACCTCGACGGAGGCGTCCTGCGCTCCCCCGCCCTTGGTGCTAATCAGCTCAAGCTTGAAGGGTTGATCAGCAAGTTCTTCGCGTGCTTCTTCTTCAGTGACAACACGGCGACGGAAAGCCTGGCCTTCCTTCACAATGCGCTTCATGCGCTTTTCAATATCGCGCATGAGCTCAGGGGTGACGGAATCAATATTCCCGAAGTCATAGTAGAAGCCGTCAGTGATGAAGGGGCCAATTCCCAAATTGACATCGGGGAAGATCTCTTGGACTGCCTGCGCCATAACGTGAGTGCAGGAGTGACGCAGGATCTCTAGGCCTGCTGGGGAATTCAGAGTGATTGCTTCAACAATTGCATCGGCAGGAATTTCGCGGGAAAGATCCCATGCGTTCCCATCAACCGTCATCGCGACGACATCACTGCGGGATTCGTAGTACTGCGTTCCGGTGCAGCCTTCTTCAATTTCGACCGCAACACCATCAATAGTTGCGTTGATAACAGGCACGAGCTGTGCTCCTTCGGGTTCTGGCGACTTGCGCCATCTCTACCCACTGACTGCACGCATACGATGGCGTGTCAAACGCTCTTTCGAGAATCAGCAGGCTTGGACCCTTCTATCGTAGCCGCCTCGCCCCAATGTCACGAACGAAGAGCACGCTTAATTGAGAGCAGATTTCGTAAACCTGCATACAGACGCGGGCGCAGAGGCAGATCCCATGCTCCCGGGACGTCTGTATACCCCTGAGCAAAACTCAACTTGTATTTCCCGACTGTAAATAGTTCGGGAACACGAGGCGAGTGAATTCCCATCAGGTCGATACCGCCATTGACGTCAAGCTCAGGTCCCAAGATGATGGCACACTGAACATCAAGCTCAGGCATTGCTCCCAATTTACGGGCCTTCGCGGTCGTTGCGCCGTAATAGCATTCAGCCTGACGGTCATTGATAAGGATCAAATTCCATGCGACCACTTCCCCATCGACTCGAAGCACGAAGAGGCGTGAATGCTCGGGGCCAAGGACTTTCAGCATTGTTGAGTAGACCTCAGCCGGGTGAGGACTGAAACCATCGCGTTCAGCAGTCTCTTTCAGCACCTCGTAGTACTCAGTGAAATCCTCCGCGGCCTGAGCATGCTCGTCAGCGATCGTTGTTTGAACTTCAGACAAGGCCTTGCGCGAACGCCGAAGCTGACGCCGACCTTCCTTCGTCATATCCCCAAGGATCTTTTCCTCATCACCGCCATAGGAACGAATGATGACGGTGCGGTCATAGGTAATAATCTGCATGACATCGCGAAGATCGGAGTCATTAAAGATCGCATTCAGGCGAATAAAAACGATCGATGAGTCTTTCTGACGAACGTAACGTCCAAGCGCATCACGGAAAGCACGTTCGCGGCTCGGTGTGGCCTCCTTAAGCCACACCGGTCCGTGTTTCGCCCAAAGGTAGCGCGCACCTCGCATTGAGTACTCATAGAGCGCAACAAGAGCGATGCGCTTGCCATTTTCCGAATACTCGAAACGTCCCCAGAGCTTGCGCCCCTCAACGGCCTCGTACTGTTCCCAAATTGCGGACTGTTCAATGGGCAGAGGAGTCACTCCGGCCGCGCCAATACGCATTTCCTCAGCAGTGATCTCACGTAGCTGTGTATCTGTCATAAGAAAAGTCCCCTTAGAATGAACGGTCGTTCGCTTGAGGATAGTACCTATGGAACTTTCGGTAGTGATTGAGCTTTTGCAGGTGAAGAGTCAGCGAGCGGCGTAGATCCGAATCAGCTGAGTAGAAGAGCGGGTCGAAACGCTTCCCCTCTCGAATCAAACTACGCACTCGCTGGGCAAGCTCGGGCTCTCGGATGTATCGCAGGAGCAATCGATCGGGAACCATCGAATAAAGGATTTCCTCATTTACTTCTTCAGGGCTGTGTTCCACACCGCGAACAAGATCATCAACCATTGGAATCATTGGGTTATGCCCCGCAGCGGTCATGTACCACGAGTTCCGCCCGATTCGAGGATTCACTTCAAAGAAGAGCGCGCGACCATCACGGGGATCAATCTTCACATCGAAGTTCGCGAAGCCACGATAGTTAGCTGCTTCAAGAATACGTCGCGCATCCTCCCACAGCTGGGGAAACGCCTCGGTAATCATTGCAACGGGATTACCGATCATGGTTGGCGCATGATCTTCCAAGAGGACTCGTGCGGAACCAATCAAAGTCATATGCCCGTGAGAGTCGACATAGGCGGTCACTGAACGCATCTGCGTGTTATCTCCAGGAATCAGTTCCTGAACAACAAAGTCACCGCGGAAGCCAACACGTCCCAGAAGATCCCAGAGGTCGTTCAGTTCCTCTTGGCTCTCGACAAACCAGATCTTGCGTTTTCCTTCGAATTCCAAGGCGTCATAATCATTTCCGCGCGCGGCTTTTGCCACCACGGGGAAACTAAACGGAATTTCGGGACGCACTGGAGCCTCGGCAGAAAAATCACGGAAGGACACCACACGCGTTGCCGGCGTAGGTACCCCCAGCTCATCACAGAGCTGAGCAAAGGCACCCTTATCCGTCACACGATCGATAACGTCCATCGATGGAAATGGAAGTGCGTAATGTTGGCTCAGAGCGTCCCAATGACGCGCAACAAATTCAGAATGAAGGTCATGATTAGCGACAAGGACCAGAGCACGATCCGCGTAGGTATCGGCGAGTTTCCCAAGCGTTGCGAGAAGTTCCTCATCGGAAGCATGCGCAACGATCGGCTCAACCCGACAAAAAGCTGAACGTGAGATCGCAACAGTCGGCGCATGAGACAGCACAATCGAAGTTGCGCCATAGGCCTCGTGGAAAGAACGCGCAAGAGCATAAACTCCAAAATCTCCGCCCAAAAGTACAGGCTGCACAACAGGAGCATCGGCCACAGTCATCGCTTCTCTTTCCTCTGGTACAGGTGAACCCCTCCAGCATAGCGGAAGGGGTTCACGGACACGTCACTACTCGCTCAGACGTTAAAACCAATTGCGCGGAGCTGTTCGCGGCCATCGCTTGTAATACGATCTGGACCCCAAGCGGGCATCCAGACCCAATTGATCAAGACATCATCCGAGAGCGAAGCCAGTACCATCTGCGCCTGGCGCTCGATAATGTCAGTCAGGGGGCATGCCGCTGAGGTCAAGGTCATGTCAATGACAATTGAGTCATCCGTCGCAACCTTGAGACCGTAGACCAAACCAAGGTCAACAATATTGATGCCTAGTTCGGGATCGATGACGTCCTTGAGTGCCTCAAGAACATCAAGGCCGGCAATGCTCCCGCCTTCAATGATGTCAGTTCCTTCGACATTGAATACATTCGCCGAGGCCGCATCGGGTGCAGAAGCAGAACCCTGCTCGGGCGTGGCAGAGCTTGCAACTGCAGAAGGCGCAGGGGCAAAGCGCTGCTCGACAGCATCAGTTTGTGCCATCGGGTTGGAAGATGTATCCATTACTCGTTTTCTCCTGCAATATCGGTTCCGAGCTGCGCGAGAGCATCGCGCAATGCATACCATCCAAGGAGTGCGCACTTCACACGATTCGGGAACTGCGAGGTTCCCTCCAATGCAGCGGCATCACCAAGGAGGTCGAGGGTATCGTCATCCACGCCCAGTCCGCGTGAATGCATCATTTTTTCCATGGCAGCATAGAGCTCACGGACATGCTCCAGATCAGCTCCGCTCACCATGTCAGAGAGCATTGAAAGGGATGCCTGCGAAATCGAGCAGCCATCTCCATCCCAAGTCAGCGCCTCGATCTGACCGGAGTCAGACAGAGTGACACCCAGTGTTGTCTCGTCTCCGCAAGTCGGGTTCACTTGATGCGATGAGGCTGCAAGACTTGAGGGATCACCAGTCCCGTGGCGCTCACGCGCATGGTCAAGAATGACCTGCTGATACATCTGTTCAAGGCTTGACATCATTTGCCTCCGAAGTAGGAACGAACCTGTCCTAAGGCCTCAATGAAACGATCAATCTCTTCGCGAGTTGTTGTCGGTCCGACGGATGCCCGCGTCGAAGAACGGACTCCGAAGAAGTGGTGCAACGGAATCGCACAATGATGACCAACTCGCACGGCTATGTCCTGCGAATCCAAGACTTGCCCAACATCATGAGGATGCACGCCCTCCACGGCAAATGCGACGACACCGATCCGCTCTTTATCCGCTCCCGGTCCCAAGACGCGAACACCGTCAATACCGGAAATGCCTTCCAACATGTAGGAAGTCAGAATGCGTTCGTGCTCAGCAATGCGTGCCATACCGATACCGCTGAGGTATTGAAGAGCGGCACTCCAGCCAACGATCTGAGCGATCGGCTGGCTTCCAGCTTCAAAACGCTCGGGGGCAGGCATGAAAGTCGAGGACTCCATTGTGACATCCTCGATCATCGAACCACCGGTCAGAACTGGCGGCATCTGTGAAAGAAGTTCGCTTCTCCCCCACAGCGCTCCAATACCGGTTGGCCCCAGCATCTTATGCGATGAGAAGACCGCAAAGTCGACTCCAAGTTCCCTGACATTGACCGGCATATGTGCGCTGGACTGACAGGTATCAAGAAGTACAAGAGAGCCGCATTGGCGTGCGCGCGAAACGATCGGCTCAACGGGTGAAACCGCACCGGTCACATTCGACACATGTGTGAAGGCAACCAGACGCGTGTGTTCATCGATTACCCCAAGAGTCTCACAATCAATCCGGCCATCTTCATGAAGGTCGAGCCAGCGAAGCTCCGTCCCAGTTGCAGCACAGAGCTGCTGCCATGGAACTAGGTTTGCGTGATGCTCTGCTCGGGTAATAACAATGTTATCCCCCGCCGAAAGCTTGACAGGAGACGGCTTTGCACTGCTGTCTTGCGATGCGTTTCGCATTGCCAGTGCAACTAAATTAATTGCCTCTGTCGCGTTCTTTGTCCAAACGATCTCATTGACGCGACCGCCAATAAAATCAGCCAGAATCGAGCGTCCTTCTTCGAAGGCAGCAGTCGACTCATCACCCAGCAGATGCGTCCCACGATGTACTGCGCCATTACTGGTGCGGTAGAAATTACTGATCGCATCGATGACCTGCACGGGCTTTTGCGAAGTCGCGCTGAAATCAAGATAGGCAATGGGCTTGCCACCGCGGCCGACCCTCCCGAGGATGGGAAAGTCGGCGCGCAGTCGCGAGAGCTCTTGAAGCGAAAAGTCTTCAGTCACCGAGAAAGCTCACTTCTCCAGGTAGGAATCGTAGCCGTTCTCTTCCAGCTCATCAGCAAGTTCAGGACCGCCCTGGGCTGCAACCTGGCCGTTGACAAAAACGTGAACGTGGCTGGGCTTGATGTAGCGCAGAATACGGGTGTAGTGCGTAATGAGCATAACTCCGCAGCCGGTATTGCCATGGACGCGATTGACGCCCTCAGAAACGATGCGAAGAGCATCGACATCCAAACCAGAGTCGGTCTCATCAAGGATCGCGAAGGAAGGCTTGAGCAGTTCCATCTGGAGAATCTCGAGACGCTTCTTCTCACCGCCGGAGAAGCCAACATTAACGTCGCGTTCTGCGAAGGAAGGATCCATCCGCAGATTCTCCATAGCCTGGTTCACGTCCTTCACCCACTGACGAATCTGGGGCGCATGACCGTCAACTGCGGTCTTTGCTGTACGCAGGAAGTTCGAAACCGAAACACCAGCAACTTCAACCGGGTACTGCATTGCCAGGAAAAGGCCAGCTTTCGCGCGCTCATCCACGCTCATGTCCAGAATCGAAGCATCATCGAGGTAAGCTTCGCCACTGGTGATTTCGTAGGCGGGGTGTCCTGCAAGAGCGTAGGCAAGAGTTGACTTGCCCGAGCCGTTGGGGCCCATGATTGCGTGAATCTCACCGGAATTAATGGTCAGGTTCACGCCCTTCAGGATTTCCTTCGGTCCCTCAGCGGTCTCAACGGATGCGTGAAGGTCTTTAATAGTCAAAGTCGACATTTTTTCTCCTCTTCGGCGCTAGACGCCGCACTGTAGTTGTCGTCCTACTGTCGTGTAGCCTCAGGCGCCAAGAGCGGCGCGTTCCAGTTCCTTTTCAATTGCGTTCATCAGGTGTTCTTGAACCTGCGGAACGCCGATTTGTTCAATAAGTTCGGCGAAGAATCCGCGAACGACCAAACGACGTGCACCAGCTTCGTCAATGCCGCGGCTCATCAGGTAGAAGAGCTGTTCATCATCAAAGCGTCCAGTTGCGGATGCATGTCCAGCACCGACGATTTCACCGTTCTCAATTTCGAGGTTAGGAACGGAGTCGGCCTTCGCTCCTTCACTCAGTACGAGGTTACGGTTGAGCTCGTAGGTATCGGTTCCATCGGCAGCCTCGCGAATCAGGCAGTCCCCGATCCACACAGAGTGTGCGTCCTTCCCCTGAAGTGCCCCCTTGTATGTCACGCGGGAGTAGCAATTTGGCTGCGAGTGGTCAACGAACACTCGGTGCTCAAGGTGTTGTCCAGAGTCGACGAAGTACAGACCGAGCATGGTCAATTCGCCGCCAGGACCGCGATAATCAGTATCAGAGCAGATACGTACAAGGTCACCACCAAGGCTAACGACGATGTGGCGAACCTTTGCATCGCGTCCAATCGCAATGCGGTGATTCGATGCGTGTACGTAGGTGTCGTCCCATTCCTGAATCGAAACGATTGTCAGATCCGAGGCGTCACCCGCCTCAATCTCAACTGTCTGGTTGAGCGCACCTTGACCGCCGCCTCGGTGATTAATAACAACGGTTGCGGCAGACTGGCTTCCAACACTGACAAGCAGGTGCTGGACGCGGGCATGCTCATCACCGTCAATATCAATCATGACGGGATCGGTGACCTCGGTACGCGGAGGAACAGTGACGATTTGTGCGCGGGTGAAAGCATTCCACGCAACAACCGACGTGCGGTCGCCAGGGGCGAGAACGCTTCCCAGACGCGAATCATCGCGCCCGACTTCTTCAACAGTCACTTCAGCAGGTGCGTTCACCTGCAAGCCCAGGGGCTGCGACTCAAAGAAGTTGGGATCAAATAGTTTTTCAATTCGACGAAGCGGAGTAAAACGCCAATCTTCCTCGCGCCCATGAGGCGCAGGAATCTCTTCAAGAGAGAAAGAAGTGGGGCGATCGCCTCGGGACGAATGTGCTACGGGTGCCCCCGCTCCGTGAGAATGCGGACGGGCAGCGGTCTCTTGGGTCGTCATCAGCCAACAGATCCTTCCATCTGCAACTCAATGAGTCGGTTCAATTCAAGGGCATATTCCATGGGGAGTTCCTTGGCGATCGGCTCAACAAAGCCGCGGACGATTGTCGCCATCGCCTCGTTCTCATCCAAACCGCGACTCATCAAATAGAAGAGCTGATCGGCGGAAACCTTAGAAACAGTTGCTTCGTGTCCCATTTCGACGTCATCAGTACGGACATCGACGTAGGGATAAGTATCAGTACGCGACACCTTGTCCACAAGAAGCGCGTCACAGAGCACGTTGGACTTCGAGTGGCGGGCACGTGCATTGATCTGAACAAGACCGCGGTAGGAAGTGCGGCCGCCACCACGAGACACCGACTTCGACACGATCGAAGAAGAAGTGTGGGGTGCCATGTGGACCATCTTTGCACCGGTGTCTTGCTGCTGCCCCGGACCAGCGAAACCAATAGAGAGAGTTTCACCGCGAGCATGCTCACCCATCAGGAAGCAAGCAGGGTACTTCATCGTGATAGCAGCACCCATATTGCCGTCAACCCATTCCATGGTGCCGCCCTCGTCGACCATTGCACGCTGAGTCACGAGGTTCAGCACGTTTGTCGACCAGTTCTGCACCGTGGTGTAACGAACACGCGCATCCTTCTTCACGAAAATCTCAATGACACCTGAGTGCAGAGAGTTCTCATCGTAAATAGGAGCGGTGCAACCTTCGACGTAGTGAACGTAGGAACCTTCGTCAGCAATAATCAGGGTTCGCTCGAACTGTCCCATTGCCTGGGTGTTGATACGGAAATAGGCCTGAAGAGGAATGTTGACGTGTACACCCGGCGGGACGTAAACGAAGGAACCACCAGACCATGCTGCGGTATTCAGAGCGGAGAACTTATTGTCTCCAGCCGGAACGCACTTACCGAAGTACTCTTCGAAAATCTCCGGATGCTCACGCAAACCGGTGTCGGTGTCAGTGAAGATCACGCCCTGCTTCTCCAAATCGTCTTGGATCTGCTGGTAGACGACCTCGGATTCATACTGAGCAGCGACGCCGGAAACCAGGCGGTTCTTCTCGGCCTCGGGAATACCCAGACGATCGTAGGTATGACGAATTTCTTCGGGGAGGTCTTCCCAGTCATTCACCTGACGATCGGTGGGACGCACGTAGTACTTGAAGGCATCGAAATCGACACCCGAAAGATCAGGACCCCACGTCGGCATCGGCTTACGCTCGAATAACTCAAGCGCCTTCAAACGCCTTTCGCGCATCCACTGCGGTTCGTCCTTTACATCAGAGATAAAACGGACAACCGACTCGTTAATACCAAGGGGGACATCTTTCGAATAGTCATCGTTATCGTGCCACCCGTACTCGTATGCGCCGATGGAGCTGATGATCTCATCGTCACTCATCTGAGTAGTTGCGTCGGTGACCGGTGGTGACTGGGTCATATTTTTCCTCGTCAATTCGGTTATTTCAGTGATGCGCTGCTACTTGCGAAGAGCAGCTCGCGCCGCGGGAGAGATGACAGGTGCAGAAACCGGAATATTGGTTGTGCACACGTGTTCCCCACCCGCAAGTGTTGCAAGTCGTTGAACGTGAACATTGAGCAGTCGCGAAAACGCGGCAGTCTCAGCCTCACACAGCTGTGGGAAGTCGCCAGCAACCTGCCTAATCGGGCAATGCCCCTGACAGAGCTGGACAGCATACCCACCTCGGCCAATATCGCGAACCGTTGCCGCGTAGCCATCTGCAGTGAGTGCGTCTGCGAGAGCTTGAGCTCGCAGCCTCGGGTCACTACCTGCCTCACGAACCGTAGCCGCATAGCGCCTTTCGATTTCTCGAGAGCGAGCCGCAGCAAAAGAATCAATCGCTTCTCCCCCGCCAACTTGCCCAAGGTATCCGAGAGCTTTAGAGGCAAGGTCTGAGTAACTTTCAGCAAGTTTTTCGTGCGCCCGAGCAGTGGCAACATAGTGGCGTGCAGGACGTCCGCGCCCGCGTCGCCCTACCTGTCCCGGTTCGTGCTCAGCAATTTCGTTATCGGAAAGCAAGATGGTGAGGTGACGACGCACTGCCGCAGTCGTCAGTCCAAGAATGCGCGCAATTGTCGAGGCGGTTACCGGCCCCTTCTCAACAACAAGGTCACGTACCTGCTGCCGGGTGCGCGCATCACTGCTCTCCACGCTGCCCTCCAAGCGAATTACATTCACAACTCTTGAATCTCATGAAAAGCATACGCTCTTTATGAAACATTTTCGTTGCGAAATACCGCCCGATTTGCGCGACTCGCATCACAAGTCTTAGGTCCAAGGTCCTTCGGTCAGCGAAGCCATTGAGATGAGAGGCTACGAAGCTGCCAGCCGCGACGACGTGCCGCATCTGTTGCAAGAACGGCAGACACAGTTGACGCATTATGAAGGCGCCCATCAAGTGCCGCGGTCACCGCCTCATCAAGACTCACCCACTGGTATTCAAAATCAGCTTCTTCATCCTCACGGTCAAAAGTTTGACCTGTCGGCGCCAGGCCTCGCGCAAGGAAGATTCGAATTGATTCAGACGAACATCCTGGAGAATTGAAAATATCGAGAAGAACGTCCCAGTGTTTGGCAGTCAAATCAGCTTCTTCAGCCAATTCTCTCTGAGCACCAATCAGTGGGTCTTCTCCCGGAATATCAAGGAGTCCGGCAGGCACTTCCCAGAGTTTTGCGCGGACCGGATGACGATACTGACGTTCCAGAAGAATTTCCTCGTTGCCCTCGTCTCCGCGTAGCGCGACGATTACCACTGCACCAGGATGTCCCATGTATTCACGAACAATGGGTTGTTCAGAGTGCGCAAGAGTTAGCTCATCACGTTGGATATCAAAGACTTTTCCTTCGAAAACGGTCTGAGACGACACTACGCGAACAGGGACATGCTCATCTTGAAATTCACTCACGGTTCTATTGTCCCTCACTGAGCGGGAGGGAAGATTGAGGTCGCGCCGCTACCGACACCGAAGGAACGGGCACTCGCGTGAGCATCCTTAAGGGCCAAGACCGCAGAAATCGTTCCCTGTGTCGTTCCAACCTGATCAACGGTCGTTGCCGCAACGTTTGCATTGCGTAGGGCACTAATGGTCGAACGATCACTTGAAGCATCGCCAAAAATAACGCCACCGAACGGCGCATTACCAATCATCTTCGCCAAGCCTTCCCAAGATGCTTGCGAAGCCAAAGGAGCAGCCGCAGAAGTCTCATTCGTAGAGGTCGTGTTTGCTCTGGGACCAATGACGATGATTGCCTGCGCTCCCCCCTGAGGATCTTTCGAAATCTTCATAACGGGAGTGTCTCCACCCGTGAGGATTTGCTTAACAAGATCAGGCTCAGATCCGGATTGAGTCAACGACGACACGATCGCCTGCGCAATCACTGCCTCGGCGCCTGCATCTGCTGGCAAACCGCTCAAGTGCGAGGCAAGAGGCGTCGACAATGTACTACGGAAAGTCGCAGAATCTGCGCTCAGCCACGTATTCGTCAACTCGGCCTCGCCCGAAACCTGCGCGCCAGCCTGTCCGAGGGTTTGACGCATTGAGTCGACATCCGCAGAATCTGTTCCCGGCACCGTTACTAGCGCAACCGAAACCCCGTTCAGAGAACCATTGAGTCGGCTCTGTGCGAGTTCAGAAACAGCACGTGCTTCAATCTTGCCGTTGTTCTGTGCCTGGGCAAGCGCTTCATTCGACGAGGCCGTGGTGGCATTTGATGCCAGACCTGAAGAAATTCGCGACTGAAGCGGTCCCGCACCGAGGACAACGCCTAGGCACAGCGCAACAAACACCGCGATCAAAGAAACAATGTGATAGCGAAAATTCACCATGAGATATCTTCCTTAAGCAGTGAGTGCGCCAGCCCAGTTGGCTAGCTCAGAGGTTGCTGAATTCGTCGGGGACCACAGGTGCGAAACCCAATCCCACACACCGGTAAATAGGTCGTGTCCCCATGGAGTTGACCAGAGCGCAATACCCATTGAGATTAGAAGGACACATGACAAGAGGAAAAGCGAGCCACCGCGGATACGGCTTCGATAAGTAGCGCTGACAGCACGCGCCGGAATCAAAAGATCACCGGCTCGCAAACGGATCAAGAACGCGGGAGTGACAACCGAACGCGAGAGCTCTAGATAGTCCTCAAGCTCGCGAGTATCCCCCGCAACAACAATCGCAGCAGGATCCATAAAGCTCAAAACGCTGATCGCAACATCAACTGCTGCTGCGGTGAGATCGACCTGGTGATAATCGATCCCCATACGATTGAGACGATCACGCCCCTGATCACCATCGTGAGCACGCGGAACGACAATTTCGGCACCGCTGCGCAGGATCCTGTCTGGCACCTCAGTCATATCACCGACGATGATTGCCGGCTTAAGATGCGCACGACGCGCGCGAAGCGCACCACCCTCAACAGCAACCACAATAGGCTGCGTGTCACGGATCCACTGACGAAGGTCTTTCAATTGCTGGCTGGATCGCGGCGAATCACAAACCAGAAGAACCTGCTGACCCGCAATCTTTGTAGACAGCTTCGGATAGCCTTCGCCGTGAAGAACCGCAGCGCCTTCATTTTCTAGGAATGCCGCAGTGGACGCTTCAAAAGCCTGAAGCTGGTCGGAGATAGTCTGATCAGCATCGGGAAGCTCATCCTCTAGCGGAGAGCGGGAATCATATCGGTTCCCTTGCGCGATTCTCTTTCCCTTACTTTGAATTTCAGAACCAACGATCCTCACTGTATCGCCGTCTTTGAGGGCCCACACATCTGGTCCGCAATCATCAATTAGCACAATGCCCGCGTCAAGAAGTGCCTGGGGTCCGCGGCTTCGAACACGACCGGTCACTGAAAGCTGTGCATTAATCACAAGTTGCGCGCCGCTTTCAATAAGAAGCTCCGCATCTGCCTGAGTGAGATCGTTGTCCTCAATCAGTAAAAAATCACCGTTGTCGAGCTGAGGAACCTTCTGGTGCAGGTCTCTGGCGATCCATACGCGTCCCTCAATCGAGGTAGCATCGCTACCTGAAAATCCTGATTTTTCTTCCGTCACGCCTTCGATTGTGGCATGTCCTGGCCAAGGAGCTCATAAGCATGTCGGCGCGCCGCCTCAGAGTGCGCATCCCCACTCATCATGCGCGCAAGTTCAGCGGCGCGTTCTTCACCTTCAAGCACGCGGATCGAGGTCCGGCCATCCAACTTCTCGATGTAGAGATGATGATCAGCATAGGCAGCAACCTGTGCAAGGTGAGTCACGACAATAACTTGATGATGATCAGCAAGCCGAGCAAGACGAGCGCCGACCTCCACTGCCGTTTTCCCACCAATTCCAGAGTCAACCTCGTCAAAAATGAAGGTCACGTCACTGTCGGGCTCCCCCAAAATCACCTCTAAAGCAAGCATGACGCGGGAGAGTTCGCCTCCTGAAGCACCCACACCTAGGGGCCTCGGCGGTGCTTGCGGGTGTGGTTGGAGGAGCATCACGGGGTCTTCAAGACCATGAGACTGCGGGGTATGTTTTTCCCAATCGACACTAAAAGACGCATCAGGCATCGAAAGAGAGTGAAGTTCGTGTGTCACCTTTGAACTGAGCTCTTCCGCCAAAAGCCTGCGCGAATGGGCCAGCGCTTCACCAGCCACAAGTACCTGGTCTTGAGCCTTCTCAAGTTCCTTTTCGACAACCTCTGGACTGTCGTGCTGCGCAGTGAGAGCATCAAGGCGCGAACGCGCTTTCTTCTCCCACTCGAGAAGTGAGGGAATGTCGCTTGCTCTTCCCTCCATCAGTTGACGCAGGGAGGATCGTCGGGAGTGCAACGCAGCCAAAGCCTCGGGATCGGCTTCAACAGTTGAGAGGTAGTGCGCAAGATCATCACGGACACTGGCCAGTTCCATTGAGGACTGCTTAAAGCGCTGCCCAATAGAGGCAAGTGCATGGTCTACACGCGCCCCCATTCGAAGCGAATCAAGTGCGCGACCAATCAAATCGAGGATGCCATCGGTATCCTCATCACCATCGAGGAACTCAACTGCAGCGCCCACATGACGGCGGAGATCTTCCGTGTTGGTCAGGCGTTGAATCTTCGAAAGGATCTCTTCTTCTTCGCCTTCTTGGGGTTTGAGAGAATCAAAAAGTGCTAGCGCGCTCAAAAGCTCAGTAATTTCTTCCTGTCGCTCACTGGATGAACGCCTCAGCTCACGCAAACGCGAACTAAGATCGACGGCTTTCTTCCATGCCGCACTGTACTCATTGATCAGTTTCTGGTGCTCGTCTCCACCGTAGGAATCCAGAGCTTCTCGTTGAGCGCTCGTCGAACGAAGACGAAGCTGATCTGATTGTCCATGAATAGTGACTAGTGAACCAACGATCCTCGAGAGCGCAGCTGCGGGCATCGCGCGCCCTCCAAGGGCAGCACGCGATCGTCCGTTCCTCGGGATCGTCCTCGAAACATAAAGGAGATCATCGTCGAGCTGCGCACCCATCTCTTCCAGTTCTTCAGCAAGAGCGCGCGGAACCGAAAAAACCCCGTCGACACTTCCACGATCAGAGGCACTTTCATCGCTGCTCTGACGAACGATCTGGGGGTCGGCTCGTCCCCCTAAGAGCAAGTTCAGGGAGGTGAGAACCATGGTCTTACCCGCACCTGTCTCTCCGGTCAACACGGTAAAACGTGGACCGAAATCGACATGAGAGCTTTCGATAACTCCCAGGTTTTCGATATCCAAAGACTCGATCACTTAGCGCTTCCTTCCGGGTTTCTCCATCCACGGACAGGCAAGTTAAACTTCGTCACCAGACGCTCAGCGAAAGGAGTGTGCTCCATTCGAACCAAGCGCACTGGGTTTTGCGATACTCGTGCGACTACTGAGGTACCGGCAGGTGCAATCGTTCGACGAAGGCCATCGCACCAGACTTCAGGGGCACTCCAGTGCTCTTCATTAATCACAACTTCAATCGTGGAGCCGGGACCGACGACAAGTGGTCGGGTGAAAAGCCCGTGTGCTGCAATCGGAGAAATCACAACAGCTTCCGTATCGGGCCACACGACTGGACCTCCGGCAGAGAAAGAGTATGCGGTCGATCCCGTGGGTGTCGCGAGGATCATCCCATCTGCACCATACGTTGAAACATCCTGGCCATCGACAACCAATACGAGGTGTACCGGGTGCGCAGGATCGGTGTGCTTCACAACCGCATCATTGAGCGCCCAATCGGTGATGAGATTTACGCCGGGGAGCTTGATGGAAATATCCAAAGTTGAGCGTTTTTCCTCGTGGTACTCCCCCAACGCAAGGCGATGCATCAGAGTAGGAATCGACTCAGGCGAGGCCTCGGCGAGGAAACCCATGTGGCCAGCATTGATCCCGAGCAGGGGAATATTGAAGCGCCGAGCTGATTCAGCAGCCGCAAGGATGGTGCCATCTCCACCCATCGCTAGGACCAGATCAGGTCCATGATCATTGGTGAGTTTGTCTGCCTCATCTTCACCAATAACTTCAATTCCAAGTTGCGTGAGCTCACGCACCGCCACTTCAGTTGCGGCAATAGCAGCGGGGCGTTGAACGTGCCGAACCATGAGAATTCTTTTCATGAATACCCCTCTCCCTATGCATTCTTGTGCATGTGAGTGCCAATACCGCGCCCCGCAGGACCTTCATTAATGGCCTTTTGAATCGCTTCAGAGATCTGAGAATCCTCAAGGGCTTCAGGATGGTTTGCACGCATGGAAACAAAGTACTCGACATTCCCGGATGGGCCGGGAAGCGGAGAGGCCTGAACAGCGGCAATTCGCAAGCCGAGGCCTCGCGCACAGTCGATCACCTGAGTAATCGTTTCGCGGTGATGATCAAGGTTCCGAACGACCCCACCGCTACCCAATCGATCTTTTCCAATCTCAAATTGTGGTTTGACCATTAAGAGGAAGTCAGCATCGGGCGCGGCAACACTCACAAGGGCCGGAAGAACGAGTGTCAAAGAAATGAAGGAGAGGTCACCAACAACCAGTTCTGGGGCTGGGAGGATATCTCCGGCCTTCATTAGGCGCACATTCGTTCGATCCATGACTTCGACCCGCGGATCACTCTGAAGACGCCATGCTAGTTGCCCATAACCCACATCGACGGCAACAACGCTGGCTGCCCCCCGACGAAGAAGCACGTCAGTAAAACCGCCGGTAGATGCTCCTGCATCCATGCATCGACGTCCCTGAACAATCGGCGCATGTTCACCCAATGCATCCAAGGCACCCGCAAGCTTAAAAGCTCCGCGAGAAACATAATCGGGATCATCGCCCTGAGTGATCACCAATGCCTGAGCTGGATCCATTTGACGAGCAGGTTTCTCAACAACCTGCCCATCAAGAAGAACCCGCCTCTGGGCAATGAGTTCTTGCGCATGAGAACGCGAACGGACCATCTTACGCCGAACAAGCTCAGAATCGATACGCCGTAATTTCATCAGCTTAGGCGTCCTTCTAGTTCACCACGAAGGCGTTGATCGAGCTGTTGAAGCAGTTCGATCTGCTGCGCGACGGGAAGCTCATCAAAGTTATCAGGCAATGATGAGCCACCCGCCTCGCTTGCCTCTAAGGACACGATCAGTCGTCCTCTCCGTCAAGATCGCTGGTCTGAGCCAGGAGCTCTTGGAGGTCCTCTTCACCGGGGAGGAATTCTACGGTTTCAGCCACGCGTGAGACATTCTCTTCGGAAGTAACTCCTTCTTCAGATTCCTCGGCTGGCTCATCAAGAGCTTCGAAGTAACCCGAAGGATCATCATTAGGTACTACCGTCAAAGTCGGGCAAACAATATCAAGCTCCGAGGGTGAATCCCATGCGGCCGCTGCAAGAGCACGATAGGAATCCATACTGATGACGGCTCCCTCTCGCAACTCAACGTCGTCAAGAGTCAAGTGTCCATCACGACGTAGGCGTGCAACCTGAGAGATACCGCAAGTCCATGTTCCGTCTGCATGGTGCTTGGGCGAAGGATGCTCTTCAAGTAGTCCACGCATATCCAATGCAAGGTAGCTTGGGCGCTGTCCGCGAGGCGCACAGATCACTGCTCGGGCATCGTGAACACCAGTAAGCACATGGAGCGCAGGAATGCCTGCAGCAACCGCGCCAAGGATATCGGTTTCAAGTCGATCACCGACTGCAATTGGGTTTTCGCTCTCGATTAGTTCAGCGCCACGCTGGTAGATTCCGGGTTCCGGCTTTCCAGCAGCAATCGGACGCTTGCGAGTTGCATAGCTGACTGCGCGTACTAATGCACCGTTGCCCAGTGCGAATCCGCGTTCCTGCGGAAGCGTTGCATCCAAGTTGGTTGCAAAGAACTGAGCACCGCGCTCCAAGGCAAAAGCGGCCTCAGTAAGCTGGGCCCACGTAACAGACGCATCAAAGCCCTGAACGACTGCAGCAGGCTCGTCGTCTGCGCTCTCAACCAAGACATAGCCGGCCTCGCGAAGTGCCTGACGCAGCCCCTCGCCACCAACAACGTAGACCGATGCACCCTCTTCAAGGTGTTCGCTCATCACTGCGATGACATCCATCGCAGAGGTCATAATGTCAGACGGCTTTGCTTTGAAACCAAGCTCGTCAAGCTGAGCAGCAATCATCGCGGGGGTGCGTGAAGCGTTATTGGTGACAAAACCAATCTTCAGACCAGCTTCACGAGCCTCTTCGGCTGCCTGTGCGGCATGCTCGATTGGAAGCTTACCCGCGTACGCAGTGCCATCCAGGTCCAGAAGGGCAGCATCAAAATTCGTGTACAGAGCGCCCTTCGAGCCCTTGAGGGGCGAGCGACGATCATCCACATCGGCATCTGCAAAGAGGCCGACATCGACGATATCCGGGTCCTCTTCCACTTCTGGAATTTCAGCTTCTACCTGAGCTGCTTCTTCTTCACGTCCAAGTTCACGAAGACGATCTGCCTTAACCGACATAAGACGGCGAAGGAATTCAGGATCTCCATCTGCACCGAGTGCAGCAATCGCATCGTCAACGATGACAAGGCCAACTTCGTTTTGTCCCAGATCGGCACGTGCACCAGAGGAAACAAGCACAAGTTCGACTTGTTCTGCAAGATCGAGCTGGGAGGTATCAGTCTGGTCGATAATTTCGATCGCGCGCTCTGGGCGTCCCAATCCGCGTTCGCAGTCTGCTTCGATGGCGCGCAAGGAAAGATCACCGCGGAGGCGTCGCATAGCGCGAACCTCGCGCAGCGCTTCCTCGTAATGGCCAGCAGCGTAAGCAGTCAGGGCCGAGGCCTCGCGCACAACGTCGACGCGTCCCGCACGTGAAGCTGCCGCTTTTGCGTGCTTATAAGCAAGCTCAGGATCGAGGTCAATCAGCTGACCTGCCATCACAAGGTGGCGGGCGACGATATCGCGGTTGATTCCAGAAAGCGTAGAGAGTGCGCGCAGCGCATCTTTATCAAGTTCTTCAGCGGAAACGCCTGCGGGAATCGTAGGTTCGTCACCATTGGGCGCGGTGTATTCATCGCGCGAACGCGGGGCGCTCGAACGCTGGGTGTCACGGAAGTTACGTCCTCCGCGCTGATCGCCACGCTCGTTGCGGTCAAAGCGACGATCCGAACGCTGACCATCACGACGATCGCG
>NZ_CAGY01000002.1 GCF_000308055.1 Actinomyces sp. ph3 | reverse complement strand
CAGTGTGGCCCCGGGACTTTTGTATGAGCGCGAAGGCTAGAACTTACCTCTGGTGGATGCTGATTCATTGAGAGTAAGCGGTTCTGCGTGGCCCCTGACCTGGTCGATGGTCAAGGTTGCTTGCACCCGAGTTGAGTAGGTGACTTCGCTTTCCTCAATGCATGCCCCGTTGTGGTCGTAGGTAGAGCCCGTGAGGTGAAGAAGGCAACGGGTACCCGCCGGTTCGCCAAGGATCGTTCGGGTTTCTTGGTCGATGCTTTGGGCGCGCAGTGAGACAACAGAGAACTTTGGAGAGCTCTTATAGATGTCACGTAGAACGTGATAGATGGACAGATCTGTGAAGTCGATATCTTGGATACCGGGCAGCAGATCGATTGGAATGAACGACAGATCAAGGCTAACGGGGAATACGCCCGTGTTGCTTTCGATCAAGCGAAGTCGCTTGAGCCGTAGGAATGGGCGATTTTGCCGGGTGACTACGCCGTGCTCAATGACACGAGCACGTGCCTGGTCACTGCTTCCCTGAAGGCGGTCTGTCAGTGAACCGAAACCCCACAGAATCCTCTTGTCATTCTGCGCAGTAACAAAAGTCCCCTTGCCTTGGTATGAGCGTAAGTGGCCTTCGTGGGTCAGAACCTGCAGAGCGCGGCGTACAGTACCGCGCGTGACGGAGAAGCGCTCGCACAGAATACTTTCGGACGGAAGTCTGGAACCGGGTGGAAGATCGCCATCCAGAATCTGACGCCGGATCGCTTGAGCGATCTGCTCGTATACCGGAGGAGAAATACTGGTCACCTGTTGCTCCTTTGCACATTGCTGACAGGCGCCCATGTTAGGTGACTCACACTCTAAAGGTCAATAGACGTTCTCCGCATCTCCGTACAGATTGTTGCGAAATCGATGGAAATGACAAAAATCCCGGGGAATAGGTATGCCCTATTCCCCGGGAGAAAGTGTGAATTGACGTGAGACTCAGTTGCTGCCTTCAACGACCTCAAGCGGGATCGTGTATTCGGTGCCGCTGGCATCGGTGACCTTCAGAGTGGTTTCACCGGGCTTCTTGGGGTGGACGCGGAGGTTCTTTGAGCCCTTGACCTGCTCGGCGACCTCGGTGTCAGCGACCTCAACCTTGGCCTTAGACGCATCACCGTTGAGCTTGAACTCAAGGTCGCGCTTCTCGGGAAGAGTGACGCCCGTCTGAGTCACCGTTGCGGGATCCTTAGTGATGATCTTTTCGTTGGTTGCTGACTGGGGACCGCTGGAGCAAGCAGCGAGGCCGGTTGCTGCCATGACAGCAATGCACATTGTTGCAATGAGAGATTTACGCATGCCTCTCAGTCTAGCCATCCTTGAAAAAGCGTCCATCTCAGACTCCATATTTCGGAAGTCTGCACCGAAACTGCGACCAAATTGTGATGAAGCATTGCAGCCAAAGAACCGGGGTGAGGACAATCGGAGGTTGACGCAAAAGTGGGATGCACTGGCGAAAAATAGCCGAAAAACGGACAATAAGAGCAAGCGTCGCCACCAAAGGAGCAAAAATGCAGGCCGATGACTACCGCAAGGTCCCCGAAGTTGGAGTGACCAATCCAACGATTGATGTGCTGCGTGCGCACCGCACAATTCGTAAGTTTGAGGACTCTCCGCTGAGCGCGCAGGATCGCGATGCACTGATTGATGTTGCGCGTCGCGCCCCCACCTCGTCATTCCGTCAGCAGTTCTCGATCATTCACGTGACCGATGTAGCCTTGCGCGATCAGCTTGCCGAGGTTGCACAGCAGCCCTACGTGGGCACCTCCAAGGGCGATCTTTTTATGTTCGTCGTTGACCTGTACCGCAATGCGCGTATCCGTGAAGAAGCAGGCCTAGATATCGCTCCCTTGCAGCGGACCAACCTCTTCCTTGCTGCAATGGAGGACGCGGTCCTTGCTGCACACAACATGGAAGTTGCCGCCGAATCGATGGGCTTGGGCACGGTCTACCTCGGTTCTCTTCTGAGAGGACCCCAGCGCACAATCGAGCTCTTGAAGCTTCCGCGCATGACCTTCCCAATTCTGGGCCTCTTGGTTGGCCGCCCGCTTCAAGATCCCCCGTACCGGCCTCGTCTGCCCAAGCACCTTGCTGTTTCCGAGAACACCTACCCGGTGGTCGAAGGTTCGTACCTCGAGGAGCTTGCCGAGTACGACGAAGATGTGCGCGCGTACTACGAACTGCGTAAGGCTGGACTGGGAGCGACCAATGCCTTCACTCAGCAGATTAGCGAGCAAATGGGCCTGCCAAATACCTTCGACACCGCGCCCGTCCTTGAGGTTTTGCACTCTCAGGGGTTGTGCCTGAACTGATTGAGAATTGCCGAGGCCGGGCGTGCCCTTGGGTCTTTCCCGGCCTCGGTAATTTTTGTTTTTATGTCTAAGCGGATACGCCTGCTGAAGGGGCACTAGAGGAGGAAGAATGAGCACGCAGATTACAAAAGAATTGGGATTCTCAACCTACGTTTTTGTCGAAAGACTGGGAAAGAATGCCGCAATTCTTCATCCTTTCCCCGAATACAATATTTCTCTTGTCGCGCAGGCGCTTGAAGAGGCGGGGCTCCCCATCAAAATCATGGGCGAGCATGCCCCCGAACGCGGAGAAGGAATCTACTTCCAAGAGGATGCTTTCCCGGATGAATTCTTGGGGATTCTTGCTGATGCCTTGAGTGTCCGAGGCATTGGTGCCTATGCATATTGCCTCGTCGATGGCTCAATGGGGGACTTGGACCTTCATCTTTTCACGCGTGTCGGTGAGAGTTTCCCGCGTGCTGGCAAGAAGGTTGTGCTGATGCGCCTCTACCTTGGGCGTTCAAGCGAGGGGCCTGCCGCAACGACCTGGATTTTTGGTTCCCCATCCGATCTGCAAGAAGTCAACCGTCTTCTGGGAGAAAAGTACGATACTCAGCCAGTTTCCGACCCTGCCGGATTCGCGGCGATCGAAATTCAGCACCCTGAGTTTTCCGCGGGATTGCTGGAACCATCGCAGATTATGGATGATATTTTCCAAACTCTTGGTCGTCATGGTTATGAAGGCCCAGCATTTGTGGAAGATCATTTTTCTCAGCAAAATGACGCGAATTTATAAGTGGATGTAGACGCTCTGGTAGCGAAGTTGACACTTCGCAAAATTCGTTCAGAAAAGTCCCAGTAAACGCGCGTTTTTCTTGCAGTAAGACTTCATAAACTATCTACATCAGACAACGAGCGACGAAAGTTGCTCGTATCTCTCCGGAAGACTTTCTGGGAAGACTGCTCTGTGTTGATGGGATAACGAAAAAGGACTGACCATGGCGGTCAGTCCTTTTTCGTTTGTCATGTAGGGCTATGACTTTCGGTCCTTCCCCAGTTATGCTGAAGCATCCTCACTCAAGCAAAGGAGATTTTGTGAGCGCCGATTCCGTTCTGATTACACGTCAGCACCTGTTGGATCCCTCTTTGGAACACACTCTCATCCTCGTTAAGCCAGACGGTTATGCCCGCGGTTTGACCGGTGAGATCCTGCGCCGCATTGAAGCGAAGGGCTACATCATCAAGGGCCTGAAGATCATGGTTGCCTCGCGCGAAATCCTCGCAGAGCACTACCGTGACCACGCGGGTAAGCCTTTCTTTGAAGGGCTTCTTGATTTCATGAGTGCGGGTCCGCTGGTTGCCATCATTGTTGAAGGCCAGCGCGTCATCGAAGGTATGCGCACCATGATGGGCTCCACCGATCCGACAACCGCTCCCGCGGGCACCATCCGCGGCGACTTGGGTCGCGCATGGGACACCCCGAACATGGAGAACATCATCCACGGTTCGGATTGCGCAGAGTCTGCCCTTCGTGAGATTCAGATTTGGTTCCCTGAAATCGACTGATTTGGAATAGAGAGGCCCATTGAGGCCCAAAGAGGGCTAGGGAGTACGCGCTTCCTAGCCCTCTTAGATTTGCTAGCAATAATCTCCGTTTTCGGCCAGCTGTGCGCGGGCAAGATCGCTTGGAGTATCGATATCTGCGACCCATGATTCTGGGACCTCAACATCGATCGTGTTGAGTTCTTCCAGTAGCGCACGCATCGAACGATTTACCCACTGGGACACCGAGAACTTGCGGAGCGCATCCAGAGAAAAAACACCGATCAAGTTTTGCCGGTGTCCCGCCGCGCAGGCAAGTACGCCATCTACGCGACGTCCCTGAGCAATCGACTCTTCCACGGCCTCGAGAAGGAGGGGGAAAGTCAGGGTCGCCAAGGGGGCGTCAACGGGAACAAGGCCAATCCAGCGAGACTCTGTGTCCTCGGGGAGAACTTTAAGAAGTGCCTGAACGCCTGCAATAAACCCGGCGGCAGGGCCAGAGCGCGGAGGTTCCTCCATGACGCGGATAACGTCGCGTGGAACTGTGACGGTCTCAGGCACCACGCATACGTGAGGAATCCCGGGCTCAGAGGCGAGTGCCCACTCAAGCGCACGTCGGCCTCGGACCACGAGGTCGGGCTTTGACGCCCCTCCCAGCCGCTGGCCAGTCCCCCCGCCGAGGATTACTAATCCGCTGAGTGCTAGGCGTTGGGACGAGTCCATGTTCCGCTCCGACCGCCGCTTTTCTCTTCGACATAGCACTCACGAATCGCAACCAACTTATCGATGCCCTTCACCATGTCGATGATGGTCAGCGCAGCGACGGTTACGGCGGTCAGAGCCTCCATCTCGATGCCCGTTCGATCTGCGGTTCGAACGGTCGAACGGATCTCCACTCCGTCTTCGGCCAATGATAGATCGACCGCGCAGTAATGAACGGCGATCGGGTGTGCCAGGGGGAGTAACTCGGGAGTGCGCTTCGAGGCCTGAATTCCCGCAATTCGTGCGACTGCAAGAGCGTCGCCCTTGGGGACCGAATCATCGCGGAGGGCCGCCATGATTTTTGGTGAGCATTCGACGAAGCCGCGTGCTCGCGCCTGACGTACGGTCGGTGTTTTCGCCGTGATATCAACCATGTGTGCCTCACCGCGCTCGGTGAGGTGAGTGAATGGACTGGTTTCGCTCATGTCTAGCCTTTCGGCGCTCGTTTGACGGGAAAAGAATGGGAAAGTGATCAGACTCGAACCGCAGTCAGGATCGACCAGGGTTCAACCGAAGTGACATCTTCGGGGACGATCGCCAGCGCGTTCACCGAGTGCAAAGAGGCAACAAGGTGAGAACGCGAACCCAACCTGTGTGTCGGAACCACAATCGGAGTCTGTTCTGGGCCATCGGGTTCAGAAAGAATGACCGGTACAAACTGGCGCTTACCTTCGGGCGAAATCCAGCCGTTCGGTGTGGTGACGACAATGGGACGCAGCAGTTCGCGCCCGTTGAGACCGGTAAATTCGGCCAGAACTGGGCGAACAAACATGTGGAAGGAAACGAAGACCGATACCGGGTTGCCCGGCAGAGTCGCCAAGTAGACATCGCGACCGTCACTTGCCTGAAGGACGCCAAATCCCTGCGGCTTCCCGGGCTGCATGGCGACGCGAACGAAGTCCACTCCCTTGCCCAAGCCAACTTCCTTGACGACGTCGTAGGCTCCGGCGCTGACGCCTCCCGAAGTGATGATGAGATCAGCGACATCACCTGCCTGGCGCAAAACTTCAGCAAAGTGAGCAGGATCGTCGTTGGAGCGGAAAATTCCCGTCACCTGGGCACCCGCGCGGCGAGCCAGCGCAGCAATCATCACGGAGTTTGAATCAGGAATCTGAGCGCCCTGGAGCTCTTCGCCCGGTGCGCGCAGTTCATCACCCGTTGAGACGATGGCGATGCGGGGGCTGGGGTAGACCCTTACGCTTGCGTAACCAACCGATACTGCCGAGGCGATGGCTGCGGGTGTAAGAACGTCGCCGGCATGCAGAATGACGTCTCCGGGAGTGCAGTCCTCGCCCTGACGGCGCACGTGAGCGCCGACCTTTGCGGGGGCGTAGATGCTGATGCTTTCGGGGAGGGGGTGGGGACCGGGTTCCTCGGAGGTATCTTCCACGGGCACGATGGTGTTTGCGCCCTCGGGAATGCGAGCACCCGTCATGATGCGCCATGCGGTCCCCGGTTCAAGAACGTGGGACTCGTTATCTCCTGCGGCGATGTCGCCAGCGACTGCGATGGTGACAGGGTGCTCAGGGGAGGCCTCGAGATCGTGATCGAGGTGAAGTGCATAGCCATCCATTCCCGAATTCGAGAAGGGAGGGACTGCGAAGCGCGCGACAAGATCATCGACCAGGACGTGATCAAGTGCCTGATCAATGGGCAGTTCGACGGGGGAGAGGGGGTGTACACGCCCCAAGATGGAGTTCAAATAGTCTTCAAGAAGTTGCATCGTAGTCTCCTTCGCGCGGTCCGCATGGGGCCATGGCTCAGTTTATGGCTTATTCGATCGGTTCGGGGGTGGCTTCGGCGGGAGTTACCGAGGGAACTTTCGCCGGGGTGGATCGAGGTCGGAATGGAACAACGTTCCAGCGGCCTGCGGCGGTGTCAACAATGAGCAAGCGCCCGATTAAGGGGTCACCAACTCCGGTGACCCACTTCAAGCATTCTGTGGCAAGCACAGATCCGCCCTGCCCACAGACAGCACCCAGAACACCGACGGTTTTTGAACTCATCGTTTCGACGGTGGGGGGTTCGGGATAGACATCGCGAAGAGTCAGGCCATCGGTGAAAAGTGAGGCCTGGAAGGACATCGACACCAAAGTGCCCCACATGTGCGGGCGTCCAACGCGCGCACAGGTATCTGAAATTGCGTACTTTGCGGTGAAATTGTCGGTCGCATCGACAACGAAGTCGTAGGCCGCAACGGTCTCATCACTTAGGCCATCAATAATCTTCGGTTCGATGTTGACTTGGATGTCAGGGTTGAGAGCAAGGACAGTCATCTTGGCAGATTCGGCCTTATTCATTCCTAATCGTGCGACGCCGTGAATGACTTGTCGCTGGAGGTTAGATTCCTCCAGATTGTCCGGGTCAGAGATGCCGATCGTTCCAATCCCCGCTGCCGCCAGATAGGCCAAGACGGGCGATCCCAGGCCACCGGCGCCGACAACAAGGACCTTCGCAGCGCGGATCTTTTCGATGCCGCTCTCACCGATTCCGGGGATACGAGCGGTCATTATGTCTCGCTGCGCTACCATGTCTGTGTCCCTTCACGACCATTTAAATAAGGGGAGTCCCGTGATTATTGATACCGATATTGTCTCTGTTCCAACGGAGATGTGCTCGGGGGAAGTACCCCTTATTCCAGCTCATTCCGGTGCGCGCGTCGTCTTTGAAGGTGTTGTTCGCGATCACGACGGTGGCGAAGGCGTTCACTACTTGGAATACTCTGCTCATCCCGCAGCTGCCAAGTTCCTTCGCGCAAGTGTCGAGAAATCACTTGAGGCACTGGGAAATCCTGAGGTTGATGGTATCTACGTCCGTCATCGTGTGGGGCACCTAGAAATTGGTGATGTCGCACTTCTTGTTGTCGTCGATAGTGCCCACCGCAAGGAAGCCTTCGCGCTGTGCGGTCAGATTGTCGACGACATTAAAGCCAGCGTACCGATCTGGAAAGATCAGTATTTCAGCGATGGTCACAACGAGTGGAGCAATACTCCGTGACCCAAATGTTCCTCCTCAATGCCAAAGACACGAGGTTAAGGAACTAAGCGGAAATAACAAATCGGGCTGAGCGTGTTGCTCAGCCCGATTGCGCGTCTCAGCCGCCGGCAAAAGGCGGAAGGACGTCAAGACGAATCCCGCTGCGATCGGCCACGGAGACCACGGCCTCGTCGCTCAGGGATGAGGCGCCCAAGGCTTGGGCAAGAGTTGCCTGAGCGTCAACAAGTTCTTCGTTCACCAGGAAGGACGAGGCCGCCAGGAGATCGTCGATATCGCGATCAGTCGAGCGACGAACAAGGTCGACGACTGTCTCGTTTGAGTCGTCCGCAACCTCGATCACTGCGCTCTCTGTGCCTACTGCAGCGCTCGCGGCAGCGAAATAACGGATCGTGATCCTCATGGGGACTTTCAACCTCCAATTTTCGACATGGAATAGGACTGGGGGACCGGAGCAAGAAGCTGGTGACCAGCGGGTTTAGCCCACATGGCATCCTTCCATAGCTCGGCTAATTCTTCATCGCTTGCACCCGCGCGCATGGGAGTGTGCAGGTCGACACTGTCGACGCTGAACAGACAGGAATAGATCTTTCCATCCGCGCTCAGGCGGGTTCGGGTGCACGAGGCGCAGAAGGGAGACGTCATCGAGGCAATCACACCGATGATGCCTCCCGGATGGGTGTCGCTGGGAGCAACTGACCAACGACGCGCAGGTTCCGAGGCTGCGGTAATGACATCGGTCAGCTCGAAGGATTCGCGAAGAACCCGCTGGATGTCATGCGCCGTTGGGCGGGAAGAGAAGGAGGCAGCCAAGGGGCCGATCGGCATAAATTCGATGGCGCGCCACTGATAGCCGCGCTCTAAGGCGAAGGTCACCAAGGCAGGGATTTCCGCCAGAGACTGCTGATCAACGACGACAGTATTGAGTTTGACGGTTCCGGGAAGCGCGGATGCATCGACCGCATCAAGGCCTCGTAGGACATCGCTTGAGCGTTTGCGGCGTGAAAGCTCGGCAAAGCGGATCGGATCCAAACTGTCGATGGACACATTGAGACGTTGAAGACCAGCGTCTACCAGGGAATCGATGACTCGATCAAGGCCAATGCCATTCGTCGTCAAGGCCAAGTCGGGCTCAACCCCGGCGTCTTCGAAGCCCTCGCGAACGGCCTCGACAATCTGGGGAAGATCGGGGCGCAACAGGGGTTCGCCGCCGGTGATACGCGCTTGGGTGACGCCAAGAGTCGCAGCGATTTTTGCCAGGCGACGGAATTCTTCCGGACGCAAGAGGTCGCTGCGCTTCAGCCAGTCCGTCACCTTTTCGGGCAGGCAGTACACGCAGCGAAGATTGCATCGATCGGTGACCGAGATCCGCAGATCTGTAGCCGTTCGACCGAAGGTGTCCAGAAGAAGAGGTTCGTACATCAAATTAGTCAGTAACCAAGTCGAGCTGTTCAAGAACGTGGGGGACCAGGGGGCCGATCACGCTGATCGTGTCCTTCACGCCTCCGCGTGAACCCGGAGCGTTCACGATGAAGCACGGAGTTTCGCCCTGGCGGCTGACACCGACTAGGCCACGAGACAGTGAAGCAAGAGGTGTGTTGACCAAGCCGACCTGCGCGATTTGCATGGCGATTGCGTCCATGCGTGCGTCCAGAAGGGGAGCGGTGGCTTCGGGAGTAAGGTCGCGATCCGTAACGCCGGTTCCTCCGGTGGTCACGATGACGCGCGCGCCCTGAGCCATTGCATCGAGAATCGCGTTTCGCACAGAAGCGATGCCATCGGGGACAACATGAACCTGATCGACAATAACGCCCCAATCGGCCAAAAGAGCAGCAGCTAGAGGTCCTGATTTATCTTCAGTTTCTCCGCGGAAGCAACGATCTGAAGCGGTAATTACCGCACCTGCGACAGTTCCTTCCATTTTCTGCAAACCCTTCTGCTGAATCTTCGCATGGGGGTCGGGACGTACCGGCTGAGCGTCAGAGCTATTACGCAAAACAAACCTCCCGAAATAGGTCCTTAAATGGCGTTTTTACAGTTGACAGGAATCGACGTTCTTGCAAGCGTTTTCGCGTAATTTCACGCAATTCTCAATTAGAACGAGTTGTCCCTTATATATTAGCGACAAGTATGCGTTTAGGTAGGAAAGGGAGAGTGTCAATGACTACCTCACATGCTGAATCGTCGGCCGCACCCGCGGAAAAGCGAGCCAGTAAATATGTCCTTCAGGATTGGGAGCCGAACAACCCCGAAAAGTGGGACTCGAAGCTCGCGTGGCGCACGCTGTGGATCACGACCTACTCGCTGATCCTGGCCTTCTGCGTGTGGTTCCTGCCCAGCACGATCGCGCCCAAGCTGACGCTTCTCGGCTTCAACCTGGATAAGTCTCAGCTCTACTGGCTGACCGCCCTTCCGGGTCTGGCCGCCGGCATCCTGCGCCTCATCTACATGTTCCTGCCCCCGCTCATCGGCACACGCAAGCTCGTGGGCATCACCTCCCTGCTGTGCATCATTCCGATGCTCGGCTGGTTCTTCGCGGTCCAGGACAACACGACCCCCTACTGGGTCCTGCTGACCCTGGCCTTCATGTGTGGAATCGGCGGCGGCTCGTTCTCCGGCTACATGCCCTCGACCGGCTACTTCTTCCCCAAGCGCCTCGCCGGCACGGCGCTCGGCCTGCAGGGTGGCATCGGTAACCTCGGCATGTCCGTCATCCAGCTGGTCGGCCCCATCCTCATGGGCTTCAGCCTCTTCGGTATGACCTGGCTTGCCCCGCAGCGGCAGGTATCCGGCGACCACGCCGGTGAGAACATCTGGGTCTACAACGCAGCGATCTTCTTCGTTCCGTGGTGCCTCGTCGCTGCGATCCTCGCCTTCATCTGGCTGCGCGACGTTCCCGTCAAGGCCAACATCAAGCAGCAGCTGGACATCTTCTCCAACCCCAACACCTGGTACATGACCATCCTCTACGTCATGACCTTCGGCCTGTTCTCCGGCTTCTCCGCCGTCTTCGCTCTCCTCATCAACAACCAGTTCGGCCGCGAGTCCTCCCTCGGCCTGCCGGTCCTGGGCGCGACCTTCGCCTTCCTCGGCCCCCTCATCGGCTCGATCATCCGCATGTCCTGGGGCATCTTCTGCGATCGCATGGGCGGCGCCATCTGGACCTTCATCTCCGGCGTCGGCATGGCCATTACGCTGGCCGGTATCGCCTGGGTCCTGTACAACCCCACGGGTTGGACCGACTTCTACATCTTCATGGCGCTCATGCTCACCATGTTCCTGTTCTCCGGCTTCGGTAACGCCGGTACCTTCAAGCAGATGCCGATGATCATGCCGGCCCGCCAGGCTGGCGGCGCCATCGGCTTCACCTCCGCCATCGCATCCCTCGGCCCCTTCCTCGTCGGCGTCGCCCTCTCCGCGGTCGGCACCGGTGGCGCATGGGCCTTCTTCCTGGGCTGCGCCATCTTCTGCGCCCTGTGCTCGGTCCTGTGCTGGATCATGTACGCGCGCAAGAACGCCCCGTTCCCCGGCTGATCCACCCGGCACTGCGTGGTGCCGACGGACCTGCCACTGCCTCGTCAATCGACTCTTAGGAGCACCCCATGACGAATCTCGAATCCGATATGACCTTCCCGACCTACGGCGGCGAGGTCAAGCCTGCGACCGGCGCAACCCTGTTTGCGCTCGGCTCGTGGCTGCGTCGCGGCAAGGCGTCCGCCGACGCGCGCCAGCTCTTCCTCGAGGGCGGCCGCGACGGCGACTCCTTCTACCGCGACCGCTGGAGCTACGACAAGATCGTGCGCTCCACCCATGGCGTGAACTGCACGGGCTCCTGCTCGTGGAAGATCTTCGTCAAGGACGGCGTCATCACCTGGGAAACCCAGCAGACTGACTACCCGTCGACCGGCGCGGACATGCCCGAGTACGAGCCCCGCGGCTGCCCGCGTGGCGCGGCGTTCTCGTGGTACGAGTACTCGCCGACCCGTATCAAGTACCCCTACGTGCGCGGCGTCCTGCTCGACATGTTCCGCGAGGCCAAGAAGCGCCTCGGGGATCCCGTCGACGCGTGGGCCGCGGTCGTCGAGGACCCGGAGAAGGCTCGCGCCTACAAGTCGCAGCGTGGCCGCGGCGGCATGGTCCGCGTGTCGTGGGAAGAGGCGATGGAGATCGTCGCCGCCGCCTACGTGCACACGATCAAGCAGTACGGCCCCGACCGCATCGCCGGCTTCTCGGTTATCCCCGCCATGTCGATGATCTCCTACGGTGCGGGCGCCCGCTTCCACGAGCTCATCGGCGCGACCATGCTGTCCTTCTACGACTGGTACGCGGACCTGCCCCCGGCCTCGCCGCAGGTCTTCGGCGACCAGACCGACGTGCCCGAGGCCGGCGACTGGTTCAACTCGCAGTACCTCATCATGTGGGGCTCGAACCTGCCGCTGACCCGTACCCCCGACGCCCACTTCATGGCCGAGGCCCGCTACCACGGCCAGAAGGTCATCGTCGTGTCCCCGGACTTCGCGGACAACACGAAGTTCGCGGACGACTGGTTGCGCGTCCAGCCCGGCACGGACGGCGCCCTGGCGCAGGCGATGGGCCACGTCATCCTCAAGGAATTCCACGTCGGCAAGCGCGAGCCCATGTTCCTCGATTACATGAAGCGCTACACCGACTCCCCGTTCCTGGTGGAGATTAACGAGGTCGGCGAGGGTGCCCACGAGGGCGTCGCCCCGACGACCCTGGTCCCCGGCAAGTTCCTGACGGCCGCCAAGATGCCCGCAGGCACGACCGAGCGCACCGAGAACAACCAGTTCCGTCCCCTCGTCATCGAGGCCGACGGCACGGTCAAGGACCCGGGCGGCACGCTCGCCGATCGCTTCGGTGAGGAGGGCGCCGGCCACTGGAACCTCAACCTGGATGGCGTCGAGCCCGTCATGTCCATCATGGACACGGACGAGTGGGAAGCCGTCGAGATTGCCCTGCCGCGCTTCGACCTGCCCGCGGCCCCCGGCCAGGCCTCGGTCGGCGGTGGCTACGTGAAGCGTGGCGTGCCCGCGCGCCGCGTCAACGGTCGCCTCGTGACGACCGTGTTCGACATCCTGCTCGCCCAGTACGCCGTCGAGCGTGAGGGTCTGCCGGGTGAGTGGCCCACCGACTACATGGACGCCTCCACGCCGGGCACCCCTGCGTGGCAGGAGGAGTTCACGTCGGTTCCCGCCGCCGCAGCCATCAAGATCGGCCGCGAGTTCGCGCAGAACGCGGTTGAGACGCAGGGCCGTTCCATGATCCTCATGGGCGCCGGCACGAACCACTACTACCACTCCGACGAGATGTACCGTACGTTCCTGGCGCTCACGGAAATGTGTGGCACCCAGGGCCGCAACGGCGGCGGCTGGGCCCACTACGTGGGTCAGGAGAAGGTCCGCCCGATCATGGGTTGGGGCTCCTTCACCTTCGCCCTGGACTGGGCGCGCCCGCCGCGCCAGATGATCTCCACCGGCTGGTACTACATGACCACGGACCAGTGGCGCTACGACGGTGCTGCGGCCTCGGCCATGGGAAACCCGATCAAGTCCTCGAACCTGGACGGCAAGCAGCTGGTCGACACCCTCGTCGAGTCGGTTCAGCGCGGCTGGATGCCCTGCTACCCGACGTTCTCCAAGGGCTCGACCCAGCTGGGCCGCGAGGCCGCCGAGGCCGGCATGGCCCCCGCGGAATACGTGTCCCAGGAGCTGCGCGAGGGTCGCCTCCAGTTCGCGATCGAGGACCCGGACGCCCATCACAACGTCCCGAAGATCCTCGCGAACTGGCGTACGAACCTGCTCGGCTCGTCCGCGAAGGGCACCGAGTTCTTCCTGCGTCACATGCTGGGTACCGGCAACGAGGTCAACGCCGAGGAGCTGGAAGAGGGCAACCGTCCCGCGTCCGTCAACTGGCGTGAGGCTCACCCCGGCAAGCTCGACCTCATGTGGGTCGCGGACTTCCGTAACACCTCGACGACGCTGCACTCCGACGTGGTGCTGCCCGCCGCCACGTGGTACGAGAAGCACGACCTGTCCTCCACGGACATGCACCCCTTTATGCACTGCTTCGACGAGGCCGTGAACCCGCCGTGGGAGGCACGCACTGACTTCGAGGTGTTCCAGACCCTGGCTCGCCTCGTCGGCCGCATGGCCCCCGGCCACCTGGACACCCAGACGGACGTCGTCGCGGTTCCGCTGGGGCACGACTCCCCGGACGCCATGACCATGGCGGATGGCGTCGTTCCCGAGCAGACGTGGACGCCCGGCAAGACCATGCCGAAGCTGGTTGCGATCGAGCGCGACTACACGCAGGTCGGCTACAAGTACGACCGCATCGGACCGCTCGTGCCCAAGGCTGGCCTGGCCTCCAAGGGTGTGGCGTACAACATGCAGGAGGCGTACGAGCAGCTCGGCGACCTCAACGGCCGCGCCCCCATGGACGGCAACGCCGGCGAGGGCATGCCGCTGTGCGACACCGCCATCAAGGCGGCGAACATGGCGCTGCGCTTCTCGGGCACCACGAACGGCTCGCTGGCCGTTCAGGGCTTCCGCACGCTGGAAAAGCGCGTCGGCAACGAGATGGCGTTCCTGGCCGAAGGTGACGAAGAAAAGAAGATCACCTACCAGGACACCGTCCTGCAACCGCGCAGCGTCATCACCAGCCCCGAGTGGTCGGGCTCCGAGCACGGCGGACGCCGCTACAGCGCCTTCGTGCAGAACGTCGAGTGCCGCAAGCCGTGGCACACGCTCACGGGTCGCCCGCAGTTCTACATCGACCACGACTGGATGATGGACATGGGCGAGTCCCTGCCGATCTTCCGTCCCCCGCTCGACCTGGCGCACATCTACGGTGAGCGCCCCGTCGGCGACCATCGTCCCGGTCAGCCGGGTCAGGCCGAGGTCGCGGTGCGCTACCTGACGGTCCACAACAAGTGGGCCATCCACTCCCAGTACTACGACAACCCGTACATGCTGACGCTGGGTCGTGGTGGCCAGACGGTGTGGATGAGCCCGCAGGACGCCGAGAAGATCGGCGTGCGCGACAACGAGTGGATCGAGGCGAGGAACCGTAACGGCACCGTGTCGGCTCGCGCCGTTGTCTCCCACCGCATCCCGGAGGGCACGGTGTTCATGCACCACGCCCAGGATCGCCAGATCAACACCCCGCTGAACGAGGAGTCCGGCAAGCGCGGCGGTACGCACAACTCGCTGACCCGAATCTTCATTAAGCCGAGCCACCTGGCCGGCGGATACGCGCAGTTCGCCTACGCGTTCAACTACTACGGTCCCACCGGCAATAACCGCGACGAGGTCACGGTTATCCGCCGCCGCTCCCAGGAGGTGCAGTTCTGATGAAGGTCATGGCTCAGATCGCGATGGTGATGAACCTCGACAAGTGCATTGGCTGCCACACCTGTTCGGTCACCTGTAAGCAGGTGTGGACGAACCGCGAGGGCACCGAGTACATCTGGTTCAACAGCGTCGAAACCCGTCCCGGCGTGGGCTACCCCCGCGGCTGGGAGGACCAGAAGAAGTGGAAGGGTGGCTGGAAGCGCACCGCCACGGGCCGCCTCGTTCCCCGTCAGGGCGGACGCGTCGCCTCGCTCGCGAAGATCTTCGCGAACCCGACGCAGCCGACCATGAAGGACTACTACGAGCCGTGGACGTACGAGTACGACATGCTGCTCCAGGCGCCCGCGAACTCCCGCGCGATCCCGACGGCCCGCGCGAAGTCCAAGATCACGGGCGAGCACATCGACAAGCCCGAGTGGGGCCCGAACTGGGACGATGACCTCGGTGGCTCCATGGAGACCCTGGATCAGGACCCCGTCCTGCACCAGATGAACCTCCAGGTCGCCAAGACCATCGAAGACGCGTACATGTTCTACCTGCCTCGCATCTGCGAGCACTGCCTGAACCCGACCTGTGTGTCGGCGTGCCCCTCGGGCGCGATGTACAAGCGCTCCGAGGATGGCATCGTCCTGGTCGACCAGGATCAGTGCCGCGGCTGGCGCATGTGCGTGTCCGCTTGCCCCTACAAGAAGGTCTACTTCAACCACAACACGGGCAAGGCCGAGAAGTGCACGCTGTGCTACCCGCGCCTCGAGGTCGGCCAGCCGACCATCTGCTCGGAGACCTGCGTGGGTCGCCTGCGCTACATGGGCGTGCTGCTCTACGACGCGGACCGCGTCACCTGGGCCGCCTCCCAGGAGGACGAGCGCGACCTGTACCGCGCCCAGCGCGAGATCCTGCTCGACCCGAACGACCCGCAGGTGGTCGCCCAGGCTCAGGCCAACGGCGTTCCCCACTCGTGGATCACGGCCGCCCAGCAGTCCCCGATCTGGAAGCTCATCACCGAGTACGAGGTCGCCCTGCCGCTGCACCCCGAGTTCCGTACCCTGCCGATGGTCTGGTACGTGCCGCCGCTGTCCCCGGTCGTCGACCAGGTGACCGCGACCGGTAGCGACGGCGAGGACCACAAGGTCCTGCTGTCCGCCATCTCGCAGATGCGTATCCCGCTGGAGTACCTGGCCGGCCTGTTCACGGCCGGAGACACGGCTCCCGTGGAGCTGGCGCTGCGTCGCCTCGCCGCGATGCGCTCCTACATGCGCGACGTGTTCGTCGACAACCCGACGAACGAGGAGATCCCGGCCTCCGTGGGCATGACCCCGGAGAAGGTCAAGGAGATGTACCGACTGCTGTCTATCGCCAAGTACGATGACCGCTTCGTCATCCCGACCGCCCACCCCGAGATGCCGCGCGGCATCAAGGAGCTCGAGGGCTGCCCGGTGTCCTACGATGTCGAGGCCTTCCACGGTCTGGCCCCCGCCACGTCGAACCGCCCGATGGGTGGCTCGTCGCCGGAGGGACGCCAGATGCTCCCCCTTGAGGTAATTCGATGAGTACTTTCGTCGGCATTCCGCGTATTCCTACGGCCGCTCCGGAAACGGAGATGGATCCGCAGGACGCGCGCGGCGTGCGGATGGCGGTCTCGGTCCTCCTGGACTACCCGGGGGATGACTTCGAGACCAAGCTGGACGCGGTTGAGGAGGCTCTGGCGGACCTGCCGGAGCCGGCCTCGGCGTCCCTGGCCACGTTCGTGAGCTACGCTCGCGCCGCTGGCCTGCGCGCCATGCAGACCACCTACGTGGAGACGTTCGACCAGCGCCGACGCTGCGCGCTCGGCCTGACGTACTACACGCACGGCGACACCCGCGGACGCGGCCAGGCCATCCTGGCCTTCAAGGAGATCCTGCGCCGCGCCGGTTTCGAGATGGAACGCGAGGAGCTGCCCGATCACCTGCCGGTGGTCCTGGAGTTCGCGGCCTTCGACGAGACCGGCACGGCCGAGGGCCTGCTGCGCTCCAACCGCGAGGGCATCGAGGTGATCCGCACGGCGCTGCGCGCCGCGGACTCCCCGTACGCGCCGCTGCTGGATGCGCTGGTCGCGACGCTGCCCGAGCCGGACGAAAAGACCATTGCGGGCTTCCGTAAGCTCATTAGCCAGGGGCCGCCCACCGAACTGGTGGGCGTGGGCGATCTGTCCGCGACGCCCTTCCCGACTTCCGATTCAACGATGGGACGGTAACGTTCATGGAATCCGCACTTTTGCATGCCGCGTCTGCAGCCGAGACGCAGTCGCTGTCCTTCCTGGACATTGCCCTGTGGGTGGTCCTGCCCTACGTGTCCTTCGCGATCCTCATCGTGGGCCTCGCGTGGCGCTACAAGACCGACCAGTACGGGTGGACCTCTCGTTCCTCGCAGTGGAATGAGCCGACCATCCTGCGCTGGGCGTCGCCGCTGTTCCACTTCGGCGTCCTCTTCGTGTTCATGGGCCATATCCTCGGCCTCGTGATCCCGAAGACGTGGACCGAGGCGGCTGGCGTGCCTCAGCACGTCTACCACCTGATGGCGACGATCCCCGGTACGATCGCTGGAATCATGACGATCGTCGGCCTCGCGCTGCTGATCTACCGCCGCCTGGTGGTCAAGTCGGTGCGCGTGGCGACGACCCGCATGGACATCGTCACCTACGTGATGCTGGCGATCCCGGTGCTCCTGGGCGGGGCTGCGACCCTGCTCAACCAGGTGCTCGGCGGTCACGAGGGCTACGACTACCGCGAGACGATCTCCGTCTGGTTCCGGTCGATCTTCTACCTGCACCCGCAGGCGCACCTGATGGTCGACGTGCCCCTCAGCTTCAAGCTGCACATCATCGCTGGTCTGCTGCTCTTCTGCATCTGGCCGTTCACCCGCCTCGTGCACGCGGTGAGCGCGCCGGTCGGCTACGTGGCGCGTCCCCCGGTGATCTACCGGTCGCGCGACGAGCGCCGCACGCACGAGATGACGCGCGGCGGTATGTCGGACTGATCGATGGCCGTGCCCGCCGCGGCCCCTCGCTCCCAGGCGAGGCCCTGGCGCGGTCAACGGTCGAGCCGGGGGCGAGCGCATGCTCGCCCCGGCTCTTTATCGTGGTTCCCGCGTTCTCACCTGTATGAATACACCGATAGACCCCGCGTAATGCGACCGACTGTTGGTATTGGGCGTGCGGGTGCCTGATCTGTGGTGATGTGATCTGGGGCCTGTATGTGCTGACCTGCGCATACAGGCCCCAGTATTTGAAACGAATGACGGCTAGTTGTTGTCTGTGCACTAGAATGTCAACCAAGTCCCTCAAGACAAGGAGTAGCTGTGACTAACGGCGAGGTGAAAGCCGGTCCGATTGGTATCGAATACATGATCACCCAGTTGGCGACCGCATCCCCGGCGCAGCGTAAGGTTCTGCACACCCTTACCGATATTGGTCGCGAAGCAACCGTTGTTGAAATCGCAGATCGTTTGGGAATCCATAAGAACTCGGTTCGTGAGACTCTTGTTCCTTTGGTCGAACAGGGCTTAGTTGTGCGTCGAACTCACAATCCCGAAGGGCGAGGCCGCCCCGCGATGTACTATGAGATCGCGGTCATCGGGGATGCAGCGCGTCTTCAACGTCAGTCTTCGGAACTTCTTCTTGCCGCGGCCTCGGCAATGGCTCAAACTTCGGATGGCGGCGAACAGCTCGCTGACATCATGGGGCGGAATTGGGGGCAACAGTACGTTGATCTCATCCGCTCTTCCGGTGCGCTTGATGCCGCCCATGACGATGAGGAAGCCCTACTTTCGCTTCTTCGAGTTTTCCTTTCAACGCGCGGTTTCCGTGCGTTAAATGCAGAAGATGGTGGTCTGTCCATCCAATCCTGCCCCTACCTCAATATCGGCAACGATAAGATCCAAAGCATTGTGTGCAAGATGCATGGTGCTGCTATTCGTCAGATCGTTGAAGAGCTCAGTGATGGTGGTATGAGCATGACTCTGGTGCCCTTCGGCAATAGCTGCGGCTGCCAGGTTTTCTTTGAGGATATCCCGGTGCGAAAGGCCTCGGGCGAATAATTCATTCGACGCTGTTCCGCGTCTACGGAGAAATTTGTCTATTTTTGTCGATTAATTACAAAAAACGGCAAAATCCGTTAAAATTAATTCATGCCTCATTACAAAGTTTCGACTATTGCAATTCTGCTTGGCGTGAGTGATGACACCGTTCGTCGCTGGCTTGATGACGGGCTCGTCACCCGTGTAGATAGCGGTGAGAACTCGGGGCCGCTTCGTATCGATGGCGCATCGGTAGCGGCTTTGATTAACAGTCAACCCGATGTGCATCAGCTTGCTCTTGGGCAGGGTACTCAGTCTGTTCGTAACCACCTCCAAGGTCTGGTTATTGCCGTTCACTCTGATCCGGTGATGAGCCAGGTTGATCTGCAGTGCGGACCCTACCGTGTCGTTTCCTTGGTTTCGACCGAGAGCGTCCGCGAGCTGGGAATCGAAGTGGGTTCCATCGCTATGGCACAAATTAAGGCAACAAACGTCTCTCTTCAGGTACCAAATGGAGGAAACCTGTGAAGCACTACAAGGGAATCGTCGCGGTAGCCGCGGCTAGCCTTCTTGCACTTACCGCTTGCTCAGGCGGAAACAGCGCATCTGCAGATAAGTCTGCAAGCGCCTCGGCATCTGCTTCGACAGAAGCCGCAGCACCGGTTGAACTCAACGTTTTCGCGGCTGCCTCGCTGAACAAGGCATTCCCCGAGATCGCTGATACGGTCCTCAAAGAAAGCGATCCGAACATCAAGGTGACCTTCAACTTCCAGGGCTCATCCACCCTGGTTGACCAGATGAAGGAAGGCGCACCCGCCGATGTTTTTGCTTCTGCAGACCAGAAGAACATGACTAAGGCAAGCGATGCGAAGCTTGTGGATACGCCGACGCCCTTCGCATCTAATGTCCTGACACTGATTGTCCCCAAGGGAAATCCTGCCAAGATCACCGGACTTGATTCCTCTCTTGACGGCAAGAAGCTCGTTGTCTGTGCGCAGGGCGTCCCCTGTGGCAATGCGACCAAGCAATTGGCCGATAAGCTTGGCGTCACCCTTAGCCCCGTCTCTGAGGAGCAGAAGGTGACGGATGTGCGCGCCAAGGTTGAGAGCGGCGAAGCCGATGCCGGCCTGGTCTACGCAACCGACGCAAAGGCTGCTGGCGATAAGGTCGAGGTCGTTGAAATCGCCCGCGCGAATGAGGTCGTGAACTCGTACCCCATCGCTCTGACCGTTTCCACAAAGAACAAGGAAGCCGGACAGAAGTTCATTGACGCTGTTCTTTCCGAAAAGGGACAGGCAGTGCTGAAGAAGTATGGCTTCTCCGCACCGACTTCCGCGGATAAGGGCTGAAATCGTCTTCGACTACGCACTGTAGTTTCGGAATAATCTCATGACGAACAAGCACAGGCATGCGGGGATCCCGCGTTGGATCGCACTCCCTGCATCCTGTGCTGTTCTATTTCTTCTTGTTCCGTTCATCGCGCTTCTCATACGCATTGATTGGGTTCAATTTCCCCATCTATTCACTCAAGCGCTGGCTTCCCAGGCCCTTGCGCTTTCGCTTCGCACCTGCCTAGCCTCGACCCTTGCCTGCATTATCGTCGGGCTTCCTTTAGCGCTGGTGTGCGCCCGAGCCCGCGATACATGGTGGTCGCGAGTTTTGCGCTCCATGGTCACCTTGCCCATGGTTCTTCCTCCGGTCGTTGCGGGCTTGGCGCTCTTGATCACCTGGGGTCGCCGAGGCCTGATCGGTGCTTACTTGCAAATCTTCGGCATCAATATTGCTTTCACGACGGTCGCGGTCATTATGGCGCAGACCTTCGTATCCCTTCCTTTCTTTGTCTCTTCACTTGAAGGTGCATTGCGTACTCGCGGTTTCAATGAGGAACGCGTTGCGAGTGGGCTGGGAGCCTCGCCTTCTCGGACGCTGTGGTCTGTCACCCTGCCGTTGATGATCCCAGCTCTGGTGTCTTCGACGGCCTTGGCCTTCTCGCGAGCCCTGGGAGAGTTCGGCGCAACCATTACATTTGCGGGTTCCCTTGCCGGAGTAACCCGTACTCTTCCTTTGGAAATCTACCTTCAGCGCGAAGAATCAACCGATATGGCCCTGATGCTGTCTGTCATCTTGGTCTTTGTCGCACTTGTCTTGGTTGGCGGTGCTTCGGCCTTTTCGCAGTGGTGGTATTCGCGCCTTCTGAGCGGGGGGCAAGCTTCTTCGCTTTCTCCCGATGCTTCCGCCGACGAGGCGAAAGTTCCCGCGGCCTCGCACTTGGCTACGGAGCCCAGCCACGGCCTCGGGAATGAGAAGGCAGACGCGCAGGCTCAGCTTCCGCGCGTCCCTGCCCCCGGCGTGCGGATTGCTGGAACGCTTCCCGAGAGGCACATCGACGTTGACCTTACCTGCCAAGGCGGTGTCGTCACGGCCTTGATGGGACATAACGGCGCGGGAAAGAGCACTCTCTTATCGGTGCTTTCTGGTGCCCTCGATGCGCCGCAGATGGCCTGCACCTGGGAGTGGCCAGATGGTGTCTCAGGTCGTCGGCCAAAGATTGCAACCTTAGAGCAGAAGCCCGTTTTGTTCCCCCACATGAGCCTGCTTGCCAATGTTGCCTTCCCATTACGTTGCGCTGGCGTTTCCTCTGCCGAGGCCGAGTCCCGCGCACAGGAGGCCCTGGCCTCTGTGGGGTTGGCGCCTTTTGCGCAGCGTCGTCCGGCGCAGGTGTCTGGTGGGCAAGCGCAGAGGACCGCTTTGGCTCGTGCGCTGGTTGTTGCCCCCGATGTCTTGTTGCTCGATGAACCGATGGCGGCGCTCGATGTCGAGGCCGCACGTGGCCTGCGTGAGTTGATTGCGCAACGATTCCTTGGGCGAACTGTCATCATGGTGACACACCAGATTGAGGATGCTGCGGCACTCGATGCGCATATCATCGTCTTGAAGGGTGGCCGCCTGCTTCGCGAAGGGCCGTGGCGAGAGTTGATCAACCAGTCGATGTCGCGTGCGGATGAGAGCGATTCGGCGCTGTTGGCAATGGGGCTGAGTGCATTAGAGAGGGCGCTCGGACAGGAGTAAAGGTGAAAACGCTGTCGCTTCGTTCAATGAGCCGGCGCGCTTCGGTCCACCTGTGGGTTTTCATTATCGCTGTGATCGCGGGGCCACTCTTCTACCTGGAGTCTCCAAAATTATGGTCTTTCGCTTTGCTGAGCTGGGCTCTGGTGTGCGCGACGCCCATTGTTGTTGCGATCGTGTTGATTCCGGTGATTAAACGCTGTGCACAGGGAAGTGTGCAAGATGCGGTGAGGTTTCGGCGTCGCTTGTCTCCACGGATGTCCAAGGTGTTATGTGTTGCGCTGGTAACCATTGACTGCGGTCTTATTGGAATGGGGTCCGTCTTATCCGCTCAGGTGGTGGCAGATGCGGTGTCGGGGAGTGAGGAACTGAGCGTGCGTTGCCTGGCGCATAGAGAAGAGACCTCAACCGTTATGCGAAAGAGAGGCTCAAAGGTTCGCATATTCATCACCTATGTCACCTTGCTGAAGGAGACGGGCGAAGAGATCAATGTGAAGTTCACTGACGGTACGAACTACACGAATACTCATGCATATAGACAGCTTCGAAAGCACTGCGCCTACGAGGATGAATTTACAGTTTCGATGTATCCCCGAACACGTGTGATCACAAGCGTCACTGAGGTCCGCGGATAGGTCTTTGTTGGTCTTCGTGCGGCTACAAAAACACTGTGGGGCCGGCAAAGCCGGCCCCACGTGCATCCCATCAACACAATATGCGTTCTAAACAGCGTCCCTCAACAGGTAAAAGGAGACGGGGCCTTGCGACCCCCGATGTCTGATACTGAAAATCTACGGGCGTAATCTGTACTTGATGTGGGTTAAAGCTATGAATCAGCTATGAAACCTTGTGCTTGTGCAGCGTTAGATTTCGCCCATCGCGTCATTGCCTAGGTGGTATCGCCGCCGTTAGGAAAGGCGGCTAACATGGGGAGATCTACATCAAATGATTAATCCGCCTACCCCGGCCGCAAAGATGCATTCTTTTGAAGGTCTACGGGTAGGTTCCTATTACACGCAGTAACTTTTCGGGGGTCCAGCGCTAGATGTCGACTGTTCGTACTTTGTTGAGAAGCGTGCGTGAGTATCGTCGCGCTTCGCTTCTGACACCGCTGTTTGTTACGGGAGAAGTCATTCTTGAGTGTTTCCTCCCCTTGCTTATGGCGTCCTTGGTCGATCACCTTCAGGGTGGTGCGCTCACTCCAGTTGTCCGCCTTGGCGTTTTTATGCTGGTCATGGCGATGTTCTCCCTCCTCTTCGGCATCCTCGCCGCCCGCTTCGGTGCGACCGCAGCAGCGGGGTTGGCAAAGCACCTGCGTCAAGACCTCTTCTTCAAGGTTCAGGACTTCTCTTTCGGAGACGTCGATCGTTTCTCGACATCCTCCCTGGTTACCCGCATGACAACGGACGTGACCAACGTCCAAAACGCCTATGGCATGGTTATTCGCGTTGCCGTCCGCGTCCCGCTCATGGTCGTCTTCTCGATCGTCATGACAATTCGCATCAACTGGCACATGTCCCTGATTTTTCTCATCATGCTGCCGTTCCTAGCGGCAATCATGTTCGGGATCATCATCTTCATTTTCCCGGTATTCCGGCGAATCTTTAAGAAGTACGATGCTCTGAATAACTCGGTCCAAGAGAACATCGCAGGTATCCGAGTTGTGAAGTCCTTCGTCAACGAAGAGTATGAAAAGACTCGTTTCGCCAAGCGCTCAGAGGAAGTACGAGCAGACTTCACCTTCGCGGAGAAGATCATGGCTCTCAATACCCCCGTCATGATGTTCTTCATCTTTGGTGCGATCATGCTGGTTGACTTCATTGGTGCGCAGATGATTGTGGCGTCAGGCGGCAGTGAATTGACCACCGGTCAACTATCAGCACTGATCACCTACGGTATTCAGATCCTCACGGCCATGATGATGTTGGCCTTTATTTTCGTTATGGTGACGATCGCTGCAGAGTCCGCACACCGTATTGCCGAGGTGCTTCAGTACGAATCTCCATTGACATCCCCCGAATATGGAATCCGTGAAGTACCCACCGGTGATATCACCTTTGAAGGCGTGACCTTTAAGTACCGCGAAGACTCTGAACGCCCCGCGCTTGAAAACATCACTTTGGATATCCCCGCAGGCTCGACGCTGGGCGTCGTCGGTGGAACTGGTTCGGGAAAGACCAGCTTGATCCAGTTGATTCCACGACTGTATGACGTGACGGAAGGTAAGGTCACCGTTGGTGGGATCGATGTGCGCGACTACCGACTCGAACCCCTGCGTGATGCAGTGTCCGTTGTTCTTCAGAAGAACATTCTTTTCTCTGGAACGATCAAGGAAAACCTCCGTTGGGGTAACCCTGATGCAACCGATGAAGAAATCATCCGAGCCTGCGAGCTTTCACAGGCCGACGAATTTGTCCGTCAGTTCCCCGATGGCTATGACACCATGATCGAAAGGGGCGGGTCGAACCTTTCGGGTGGCCAAAAGCAGCGTCTGTGCATCGCACGCGCCTTGCTGAAGAAGCCCAAGATCTTGATCCTTGATGACTCAACTAGTGCGGTTGATACACGAACCGATTCGCTGATTCGTCAGGCTTTCGAAACGGAAATCCCGGATACGACAACAATCATCGTTGCGCAGCGCATTTCTTCAGTCCAGCATGCCGATCAAATCATCGTTTTGGATGACGGGCGTATCAAGGAGCACGGCACTCACCAGGAACTCCTTGATTTGGGTGGCGAGTACCGCGAACTTTACGACACTCAAAACAGTACAAATGAAAGCGAGGTGGCCTGAAATGTCGGTTGAACGCTACGAAGAAGAACAAGCAGATCAGATTGCCACTCACGCTTCCGCATCGGTAGAGGTGCTTCCGCAGGATCAAGCTGAGAAAGCACGCGAGGAAAGCCAAAAACAAAAAGAAGGCGCGGCCTCGGGAATGAAAGACCCCAACAAGCTTGATGGAGTGCCGCGTCCTTTTGGAAGGCTGATGGCCTATCTGTGGGCGAACTATAAGATCCACTTAAGTGTTGTCGGCATCTGCATTGTGATTTCTGGTATCGCATCTGCGGTTGGCGCGATCTTCCTCCAGCAGATCGTTGATACCGTGATTATTCCCGGTATGAGCCAGGGGCTCCCTGCCGTGATGTCGCAGCTAGTGCGACTGGTTGTGATCATGGGCATTATCTTTGGCTCGGGTATTGTGTGCGCTTTCATCTACACGCGTCTGATGGCAATCGTCACTCAGGGCACGCTCAAGAAGATGCGTGATGACATGTTCGATCGCATGGAGACGCTTCCGCTGAAGTTCTTCGATACGCACCCTCACGGTGCGGTCATGTCGACCTACACGAACGATACTGACGCGATTCGCCAGCTTATTGGCCAATCGATCCCGACCCTGATCCAGTCCGTACTCACGATCCTCGCGTTGACAATCACCATGCTCAGTTACTCGCTGTGGCTCACTCTTCTCGTCGCGGCGTCGACTGTCGCGATGTTTGGCGTGACAAAGAAAATGGGCGGCGGTTCAGCGAAGTTCATGGTTGCGCAGCAGCGCTCGCTGGCTGAAGAAGAGGGCTACATCGAAGAGATGATGGATGGCCAGAAGGTCATTAAAGTCTTCAATCACGAAGATGCTGTTAAGCATGATTTCCTGAGCTACAACCACCAACTGTTCAACGATTCAGAACGTGCGAACCAATACGGCAACATGCTCATGCCAACCCTGGGCAATATCGGGAATATCCTTTATGTTGCCGTTGCCCTGGTCGGCGGCATCATGGTTGAGCTCCAGACTCCGAATTTCGGCTTCGCGGGTATGGGCGCAATCACCGTTGGCGTCGTTGTTTCCTTCCTGGGGATGGTCCGTAACTTTACACAGACGCTGGGACAGGCTTCGATGCAGGTCCCGATGATCGCCCTGGGTCTTGCGGGTGCTTCCCGAGTCTTTGCCTTGATGGAGCAAGAGAGTGAAGAAGACGAGGGCTACGTGACCCTGGTCCGCGCGCGGGTCGATGAAAATGGCGATGTCCATCCCACTGAAGAACGCACGGGTGTATGGGCATGGCGTCATCCGCACAGCGACGGAACGGTCACCTACACGCGTCTACGCGGTGAGCTGGTCATGGAAGACGTCGACTTCTCCTACGACGGGAAAAAGACGATTCTTCACGATATCTCGCTGTGGGCAGAGCCTGGGCAGAAGATCGCTTTCGTCGGTGCAACGGGCGCCGGCAAGACGACTATCACTAACCTGATCAATCGTTTCTACGATATCGATGACGGCAAGATCCGCTTTGACGGCATCAACATCAGGAAGATCCACAAGTCTGATCTGCGTCGCTCGCTGGGCGTCGTGCTTCAGGATGTGAAGCTCTTTACCGGTACCGTCATGGATAACATCCGCTTTGGGCGACTGGATGCGACCGATGAGGAATGCATCGCGGCAGCAAAGCTTGCGAATGCTCATTCCTTCATTGAGCGCCTTCCCGATGGCTACCAGACCGAGCTCAGCGGCAATGGCTCAAACCTCTCGCAGGGTCAGGCACAGTTGCTGTCGATTGCGCGTGCAGCGGTTGCCGATCCGCCGGCAATGATCTTGGACGAGGCGACCTCATCGATTGATACGCGTACCGAGTCGCTGGTCCAGGCGGGTATGGATAACCTCATGGAAGGCCGTACGGTCTTCGTCATTGCGCACCGATTGTCAACAGTCCGTAACTCCGACGCCATTATGGTTCTGGACCACGGCCGTATTATTGAACGTGGAAGCCACGACGAACTGATTGCTCAAAAAGGCGTGTACTACCAGCTGTACACCGGTGCTTTCGAGCTCGAGTAATCGGATGGTTCCCCTGCAACGAATACGTTGAGGGGATGCAGATGCTGTGTGGGGCCGGCGGTTTTCCGCCGGCTTCACCTTTAGGGGGTTGGAATGCAGATTCGCGGTGCTGTCCCGCAGGAAGCTTTTGCGGGGGAACTTCCGCAGGGAGTGACCTGTGTGGGGATCCCTACGTCCGTGGGAGTGCTGACTGGCGCTTTCATTGACGAGGCCGTGGCCGGCATTGCTCCCGAGGTGGAGAGCGCGTCGCTGGTCCATGAGGGGCCTCGCGCTGGCGATCGGCTCGAGTCTGTTCCGGCGCTTCTAGTTCCGGGGTTTACGGGCTCTAAGGAAGATTTCACTCCATTCCTGCCGTATCTGGCCGAGCGCGGTCGAAGCGCCTGCGCTTATTCGCAGCGCGGGCAGGCAGATTCTGCGGCGCCCGAAGGCGTTGAGAATTACCGCTTGGCTGACTTTGTGGGTGACCTGATTGAGGTTGCGCGCGCGATGGGCGCGAGCGAGCGGCCAATTCACCTTCTGGGACATTCATTTGGCGGTGTGATTGCCCGGCAGGCTGCAGTGGTTGCGCCTGAACTATTCCGTTCCGTGACGCTGTTTTCTACGGGCCCTCGGCCGCCTGAATCGATGCGTTGGACGCCCCTGCGTCAGCGTCTCTTGTCCTCAACAACAGGAAAGAAACTATCGGCATGGTACATTTCCCAGTTCCTGAGCAGTGATCCCAGGGATGAGCTGATTGCCGAGCGCGCGATGGCCACCAGCGAGGACTCGCTCATGGGAGCGGCTTTCATTTTGGCTCGTTATCCAGATGTATCGCTTCCCCTCCGTCAAAGTGGGCTTCCTGTCTTGATTACTCACGGCGTAGGGGACACGGTTTGGCCGGAGCAGATGCATCGTGAAGAAGCTATGTTATTGGGTGCGCGCTATGAGGTGATACCCGACGCGAAACACAGCGCTCAATTAGAAAATCCGACTGCTTTGGCGGATGTTTGTGCTGCCTTCTGGGCTGATGTCGAGGCTGGGAGAAACTGAGGGCTTAAACAATGTCCCTCTTGCAAGCGGCTTTGGAACCGCTCACAAGAGGGACACAGTGCTATATGGACGCTCAGTGGAAGACGCGAGCTAGGAATTCCTGAGTCTGAGGCATCTTCGGATTATCGATGACTTCCTCAGGGGTACCCTGTTCAACGATCTTTCCGCGTTCCAAGAACACCACGCGGTCTGCTACCTGACGGGCGAAACCGATTTCATGGGTTGCCATGAGGATCGTGGAACCCGAATCCTTGACTTCACGGACGAGGTCAAGAACTTCACCAACCAGCATGGGGTCCAATGCTGAAGTTATTTCGTCAAGCAGAAGAAGCTCGGGGTTGGTTGCAAGTGCGCGAACAATAGCGACGCGCTGCTGCTGACCACCTGAAAGTCGGTCGGGGTATTCCTCGGCTTTTTGAGCAAGACCAATACGTTCCAGCAATTCCAATCCACGCTTTGTTGCGCGTTCAGGCGCCCATCCGTGGACCTTACGCGCAGCCAGTGTCACGTTATCGATCACTGACATGTGTGGGAATAGGTTGTAGTGCTGGAAGACGACACCGATCTGTGCGCGAACTTTATCTGCGTTGACGCTGGGGTCGGTGATGTCCATTCCGGAGAGGAAAATCTGGCCGTCGTCGACGCGCTCAAGCAGATTGGCGCAGCGAAGGAGGGTCGACTTACCCGAGCCCGAGGCTCCCAAGAGTACGACGACCTCGTGACGGTGAACGTCAAGGTCGAGGCGGCGCAAAACGATGTTAGAACCGAAGCGCTTGACGACGCCCTGAACAGAAAGGACGGGGTGCTCCGCGGAGGTTGCCAAGCTTTCGTCGGGGGTGGTGGTTTCCGTGCTCATCAGACGGTGCCTCCCATCTGCTCGCGCTTACGTAGTCGCGCCGTGTACCAATCGGACAAGCGAATGAAGGGGAAAGACAAGACGATGAAAAGGAGGCCCGCAACCACGTAGGAGGTGAAGTTGTAGGTCGTTGCCTGCTGAACCTGTGCAGCGCGGATTGCGTCAGTTGCGCCCAGAACAGAAATCAGGCCCACGTCTTTTTGCATGGAAATGAAGTCGTTCATCAGAGCCGGGGTCACCTTACGAACTGCCTGCGGCACGATGATGTGACGCATGGTCTGTCCGTGGGTCAGGCCCAGCGAACGCGCTGCGTAGCGCTGTGAGGGGTGGATCGATTCGAGGCCAGCACGCAGAACCTCGGAAACGTAGGAGGTGTAGGTGATGACCAGGGCGATGGTCCCCAGGAGCGTCACATCGATGCGCCGGGAGGGATTCAAAGCTGGAATACCGAAACCGATGATGTACAGGACCACAATGAAGGGCACGCCTCGGAAGATGTCCGTGTATGCGGCAGCAAGGAAACGGATCGGGAAGAATACCGGTCCGCCCAAGGTACGTGCTGCAGCAAGGAGGGTTGCAAAAATCGCAACGCCCGTTGCTGCAACCAGCAGCATGCGGATGTTAAGCCACATGCCAGAGAGGACTGCGGGGAAGGAGCTCTTCGCGTATTCCCAGTTGAAGAAGGTTTGTTGGGTTGTCTTCCAGCCTGGAGACGAGGCCAAGATAACGACGATGAGCGCCGCGATGATCAGAGTGGAGATCGCGGAGATCAAGAGTGAGCGAGTGGTGCGTGCGCGCCGGTAACGACGGCGCTGGCGCTCGACCTCAGAGACTGGGAATTCAGCCATTGGGTCTGCTGAGTGGGAATCGGTGAGCACGGGGTCCTCTGCGTGGGTTTCGAATGCGTGAAGCAATCAGGACAAGGGGGATGAAAATTCTCCGGCTTGGGACGAATCCCAAGCCGGAGAAGAAGATCACTGCTCGAAGATCGGAGCGGATGCGGCGTCGGCCAGCCACTTCTTCTGAAGTTCGGCCAGGGTGCCGTTATCGCGCAGCGTGTCGACTGCCTTGGTGACCGCGGGGGTCAGGGCGCTTCCCTTAGGAAGCAGCAGACCGAAGTTGTTGCCATCCTCGTTCGCGGTGAACTGGCCAACCACGGTGCCGTTCTCAACCTGGGTTGCGATGACGTTGAATGCGGTGGGCAGGTCCACGACGATTGCGTCAACCTGGCCGCCCTTGAGGGCCTGGACCACGTCAGCGGAACCGTTGAAGATCAGCGGATCGGTGCTGGGCTTGAGCTTGTTCATCACGTAGTTCTGAGAAGTCGTGCCGGTCTGAACGCCGAACTTCAGCTTCTTCAGGTCTTCGAGGCTCTTGGCCTCGGCAGCGGGGGTACCCTTCACAGCGACGACTGCTTCGGAGGTCGTGTAGTAGGGGCTGGAGAAGTCCACTGCCTGCTTGCGAGCATCGGTAATGGAGAACTGCTGGATGTTGAAGTCCCAGTCCTTTGCGCCAGGAGCGATTGCCGAATCGAAGGTCGTACGCTTCCATACGACCTGATCCTTGGAGAAGCCCAGCTTCTCGGCGACTGCGTAGGCAACTGCGGCCTCGTAGCCTTCACCGGAGGCCGGATCGTCGTTAAGAACCCAAGGGGTGTAAGCGGGATCGCCGGTGGCGATGGTGAGCTTACCCTTGGTGACGGTGGGGAGTGCTTCGCCGGTTGCGTTAGCATCGGCGGTTGCGGAAGTTGTGTTGCTGGAAGTGGTTCCGCCCGCGCATGCACCCAGCGCCATGACGGCAGTTGCTGCGATTGCGACGAGTGCGGACTTGCGGAAACGGATCTTGGGACGAACCACGTGTGCTCCCTATGAAGATATTGGGACAGAACAATTTTGAGTGCTTGTCAACCCATGGGTAAAGCACCCACGCTCTAAGGCTAAGGGCAACTACGCGGTAATGGAAAGAGATAGTCTCAAACTTGAGATGTGAGATATGGCCTGCGTGAATCCTCGCTATGATTGATCTAATAACCGAGGGCAGATCCAATTGGATCTGCCCTCTGATTTATTTGACGCTAATGGTCACTTACCAAGCTCGTCCTTAGCTGCCTCGACGGCGTCTTCAGCCTTGTCCTTCGCGTCTTCGGCCTTGTCCTTAGCTGCGTCGACGGCGTCTTCAGCCTTGTCCTTCGCGTCTTCGGCCTTGTCCTTAGCTGCGTCGACGGCGTCTTCAGCCTTGTCCTTCGCGTCTTCGGCCTTGTCCTTAACTGCCTCGACGACGTCTCCGACCTTGTCCTTAACTGCCTCGACGACGTCTCCGACCTTATCCTTTGCAGCTTCAAAGCCTTCTTCGGCCTGCTTCTTCAGGTTTTCCAGATCCACGATGACTCCTTCAATAGTGGGGTTTCCAGCTCTAACCGGAACGTCCTTTCAGCCTAGGGCATGGAGGTGTTCTTGTCGATATATTTAATGTTTAAAGGATACTTGAGTGATAGATCACGTATATTTGCGCCTAAAAGGACACGTCTACTGTGAATCCTTCTGAAACACGAAGTCTTTCACTGACCAGCCGAAGCCAATTTCCAATCCTCAAAAGAGAATTCGGGCGAGACAACGCAAGTGGCCAGCGCCGCTTGGCCTCGAGCAAAGGTACGCTGCCACGAACCGGCGGGGACAAGGAATTGCACGGGGTTCGAAGGCTCAGAAGGGGAGAGTTCCTCTTCCTCAGCAGCCGGCGAGCCTAAGATGACGATCTCCGGCTCGGAACTTGGAGCATCGTCATCTCCGCCGAGGTGAATCTCAAGCGCGCCCGGGCCCGACCAAATCCACAGCTCATCGGAGTGCACCAGATGCCAAGCAGCCTCCTCGTCGCGATCCAGCACGAAGAGGATTGCCGAGGCCGTGGCTCGCTGGCCGCGAGGGGTTTCCACATGCGTGGGTGCGGTCCAGGTTCGACGGAAGTGACCGCCCTCGGGGTGGGGTGCAAGGTCAAGTTGCTTGACAAGCGTGGAAGCGAGTGGGCTGAGAGTAGTCATTGCACTTCTCCCTCAAAAATATCGCTGAAACGCGGATCAACCCAGCGAAAGTTTCCGTCAATAATCGTCGCAATCTGGCGGGAAGCACCGGTTTGGACGAGCTCTTCGATGGTGTCGACGATTGTCGTTACGGGTACATCGAAAAACACCATGTCTGCGACCGCGCCAGACTGAAGCTGGCCCACGCGTTGAGAACCCGTCGACAATCCCAATGCGACGGCCCCGCCCAAGGTTGCGGCATGCAGAAGACGGCGAGCCAAATCGCTTTCCGAATATCCCTGAGCGCGCGCAATCCTATAAAGCAGCGCAACGTCCTCCATGACATCCAAACTGGGTGAGGATGACAGAGAGTCCGTGCCCACGGCCAACAAGTTGCCCTCATTCAGGTAGGCGGCAACGGGAGGCGCATCCAAGCCGATGACACGATTCGAGCGCGGACACAAAGCAACAGCAGTATTGCGAGAACGTAGGCGACGTCGGTCATCCGCGGTCATGTAGACGCCATGTGCCACATGACAATCAGGCCCCAAGACACCCAGTTGATCAACGAATTGTGTTGCTGAGAAACCCCCACCCAAGGAACGCATCTCTGTGAAGGAGGTCGACGCTCCACTGCGCCACAAATCGTCCAACTGCGCGGTCCGGCCTTCTTTCCACTCGGCCTCGGAATGGGACTCTCCCAAGTGGATGTGCAGACGGAGGTTACGCCGACGTGCGAGGTCGGGAAGATCCAAAAGGGGTTCCGCATCCAAGGAATACGGGGCGTGCGGGGAAATACCGATTTGCGGGGGAGTGGGCATCGCATCCAAGGAAGCGTTGACGCTTGCCGGACCGCGAGCCGCCCAATCCTCGTTCGACCACCCCATGACTTCCCAGTAGGCGACGCCGTGCAGGCCCAAGTCGTGGAGTGCGCTCGCGGCCTCGGGGTCGGTGACAACGTCGGCAGCGCTGGTTGTCCCGTAACGGATCGAAAGGCGAGCACCCCGCTCGGCTTCGGCCTTCCAATCGAATTCGGTATGGTCGTAAACCGCGTCGAAAGCCTGCGCCCAGGAAGGGAAACCCGTGTAACGCTTTGCCCCAACTTCCGCCATTCCCGTGTACTGCAGGTGGGTGTGTGCGTTGACGAGGCCCGGCATGAGTACCCCGTCCACGTGGTACTCGACGAAAGAACGTCCAGCTTGCTCCAGTGCGTGGAGCACCCAATCGCGCGAACCGACGTGCTCGATTCGCCCGCCGGAAACCGCAATAGCACCGTCCAAGACGGATGGGGCCGTGATCGGAATGACGAGCCCAGCTGAGTAGACCTCGACGACGTCGGAATGCGGGCGTGGGCTGAGGATCTCTGCGTCATCCTGGGAAAGCGTCGAAGTCATAGAACTATTGTGCATTGCCTGTCCCACGAAGTGCATCAAGCGCAGCCCGAGATACCGCATCATCAGCGTGGACGGGAAGGTTATGGAGACCGGGTGCGAGTTCGTCTCCGTGAGTCAGTAGCTCGGTGAGGGCGGCAACCTGAACCCCGAAACTCATGTCCATGATCTCGATGGGGTTTCCTTCGCCGGCTGTGTAGTTGATGCCTTCACCCTTTTCCAGAAGACGCAGGGACTTACCCTTCGGATCGGCCAGTCTTTGCACATGGGGGTCGCCCGCCTCGCTCAGGGTCCACCCCGCGGCCAGCGCCTGCTCGACCTCAACTTCACCGACCACGCCGCCCGCGACAGTGACGATCGCGTCTTCGGGAAGAGCTTCAAGCGCACTGAGGGGAATGGTCGAGGGCTCTCCCGTAGCGGACATCAAAAGCCCCGCCGTGGAGGCAAGCTCGCCGAGGGAAGCGACGGTGAAACCATCCATGCGTGCTTGGAGCGCGCGGACGGGGTCCAGCTCAACGACACTGACACGTGCCCCCAGGGCACGAGCAAAGCGCGCGCAGCCCTTTCCGACATCTCCATAGCCAATGATTCCGACCTTCATCCCAGGAATTGGGGCGCCAACGCCATCGGGGTCAATGATGTCAAGGACAGTTGTCCAGCATGATTGGCCGGTGCCGTAGGCATTATCGAAGAGCGTCTTTGAGCGCGCGTCGTTGCTGGCAATCACGGGGATGCTCAAGGGGAAATGACGCAGTGGGCGCAGGCCTGACGTTGTTTCCTCGGCCGCACCGATCATGGCTGACAGTGCTGTCGGTGCGCGCTTGGGGTCGTGCGCCATGCGGATCAAATGAGAGCCGTCGTCCAACAGATATTCGATGTTTTCGGCAAGGAACTCACGGGCAAGTACTTCCTCCTGCTCGGGGCTTGCTTGGGAGTCGGCGAAAACCTTCAGTCCCTCCCGGCGCAGTTTGTCGGCAACGTCATCGCGAGTTTCACTTGCGTGCCCAAAAACGGAAACTTCGGCTCCGGCCTCGGAAAGCATCAAAGCAAGCGCAGCGGTCTTGGGCTCCAAAACTAGGGCGAGGCCGATGCGGCGGCTCGGGAGCAGGTGGGCAATGCGGCGAACCGCAGCCTCGGTCACGGGCATGTGCATTCGTGCCCAGGCAATGCGCTCGGTGTCCCCGGGCCCAGAAATTTGGGATCCGTCGGGGGAGTAGACGCCCTCGAAGGTGCCGGAGGGCGCTACGACGGTGATTGCACCCGGGTGGGGGCGTGCTTGGTCTGAGAGATCAAATACTGTCTCGAGGCCGGTGGCACCTTCCCCGCTGGGCTCGGGAGTGACCTGAGCGCCGAAGGCCTCAAGAAGAGAAGCGAGCTCAGGGTCTGAAGTGACGAAACGTCGTCCCGCGATCAACATATTTGTTGCGCGGGCGTATGCCCGCAGAAGCACTTGCGCATGGGTCATGCCGTTCAAACTAGCAGATGAGCCTTCACAAGGTTGACGGGTAGGCGGTATTAGGTCCACGAAAGGCGTGGTTGTTAGTCTGGTCTCAGGTCCTTTTCTGTTCAATGGGTGCCCTGGAGGACGTCATTTTCGGTCGTGAGGAAGTACTACACATGCGCGAAGCGTCAATGCCGCAGGCAAGTAATCCCGCCACATATGCGGATGCTGATATCCGTCTGGCAGCGGTCGATATGGATGGGACTTTGTTGGATGATCAGAAAAACTTCCCCGTGGGATTGGAGCAGCTCCTCGATTCTATGGAGGCGCGTGGCGTGACTTTTGCGCCCGCGTCAGGTCGGCAAATTTGGACTCTGATCAATATGTTCCCGGGGCGCGTGGGGATGACTTTTATCGGTGAAAATGGCGCGATTGTTATGCGTGATGGGGAAGAGATATCCTCAAGCCCCCTTGACCTAGGGACTGTGCGCCGCTGTGTTGAGTTAGTCCGTCATCACGTGCGTCAGGGCGGTTTCTTTGCTGCGCGTACCGATGTTCAAGACGGGAAAGCTCAGGACGTAGAAGCTGCACAGTGGGACGGTGGCCTTGTCGTCTGCGGGAAGAAGTCAGCGTATATCGAGCGCAGCGATGAGTCTTTCTTGCATGCAATCTTGCCGTATTACGCGCGGACTCAGGTTGTTGAAGACCTGATTGAGGTACTTGATGAGATTGAACGCGGTGAATTGGATGACGCAATCATCAAGCTTGCTCTGCGCAGTGCAGGAGATGTGAAGCCCTTGGCTGAACGAACTTTGGGAAGCTTCAAGGAAAGTCATCAATTCGCGCTTTCTGGCGATAACTGGGCTGATTTGCAGATGCGTGGAGTCGATAAGGGCCAAGCTATCAGCGAGCTGCAGAAGTATCTTGAGGTCTCACCTGCACAAACCGCAGTATTTGGAGATGCGGGAAACGACCTTGGCATGATGTCGCGCGCTGAATTTTCCTTTGCGATGGCGAATGCGTCCCCCGATATCCTTGCCGCAGCTCGCTTTGTTGCGCCTTCGAATAACGAGGCCGGGGTTGTGCGGGTGCTCAGCTCTTTTCTTGAGTAGTCACCTTTACAGGGCCTCGAGCCTTCGCTAGTCTCAGTCGTCGGAATAAATATCCACGAGGAGGAGAAGGTGAGCATGCCGCAGCCGGCTGGTCAAAAGCTTGGAACGCCGTATGGACAAGGTGAAGCGAAACTTAAGCGTTTCCCGCTGATCCTTGGCGTCATCGGCTGGATTCTTGTCATTTGTTCGTTTTTGTTCCCCTACATGATCATCCAAAACGCTATCAAGAGCGGACATCCCGAAGGTGCCGGCTGGGTGTGGATCCTGATCTTGATCATGTGGGTCGGCCTAATCGGCCCGATTAATATCCTCGGCGTGGTCTTATCGATTCCGAGTCGCGCAGTCCAGATCTCGGCGCCACAGCGCACGCTCAATGTGTGGGCGATCGTTCTGAATGTGAGTTCCTTGGCGTTGGGAATCCTTGGATTCGTGGGGCTCTTCTTCATCGCCGGTTAGCGCATTTTCAGCTGAGTATCTTCGCCTGCGAAGATCTGGACAGAGAAATGTTTGGGGGTCGCGACGCATTGCGTCGCGACCCCCAAAACGTTAAGCCTTCTCAGAGGCGCTCTGTCTTACTCGGCAGAAGCTTCCTGGTTCTGGTCAGCGCTGTAGTCTTCGACCTCGAGGTCTGCCCAGTAATCCTCGGCCCACGGATCTTCGATCGGCTGGCTGCGCTTCCACAGGACGTAGCCTGCACCAGCAGCTGCAGCGGTCAATGCGGTGAAGCAGAGGGCGCGAAGCAGGCGGCCCTTCTTGCAGCACTTCTTCTTACGAGCCGGAGTCGTCAGGGCCTTTGCGGATGCGGAACGAGCGGCGCGTGCGCGCGAGCTCAGGTCGCCCTCGGCAGCAAGAGCAGTGGCGGACTCGGACACTGCCTTGTTCAGGCGAGGCAGGTAGTCGTCCACGACGTGGCCGTGAATGTCGGAAAGGAAGGGCTGAGCGCGGTCGGCAACAGACTGTGCACGTTCGCTTGCGGACTCAACAAGGGGAGTCGCGCGCTCAATTGCGCTTGAGAGCGCAGCCTGTGCGCGAGGAGCTGCCCAGTCCAGTCCCTGCTCTGCCAGATCGGCGGCTCGCACGGCGAGACGTCCCGCGTGCACAGCCGCTGCGTCGCGGAGCTGCAGGCCCTGTGCCTTGAGCTTTTCGGTGTCGATGTTCGGGGTCCTTGCCATGATGTCTCCGAATCTGTAAAAAATTCGCGTCCGTTAAGCGAACGCATGGACCCTTCTATTGTGCACTCTTTGACCATTAGATGCAGCTTCATCAAGTGAATATCGAGCAAAATAGCGTGCCGATTTCACCTGAATCTGGAACCATGGAGGTATGGAAGCAACAATTCACACCAATAAGGGCGATATTCGACTCGAGCTTTTCCCCGAGCAAGCCCCCAACACCGTCAAAAACTTCACCTCACTTGCACAGGGTGAACGCGAATGGATTGACCCCACTAACGGTCAGCCCACCTCGCGCCCCCTTTTCAACGGCACGATTTTCCACCGCGTCATTGACGGCTTCATGATTCAGGGCGGTGACCCCCTCGGTACCGGAACCGGCGGTCCCGGATACCAGTTCAACGATGAGATTCACCCGGATCTGACCTTCTCCAAGCCCTACCTGCTTGCCATGGCAAACGCAGGTAAGCGTATGGGCAAGGGAACCAACGGCTCTCAGTTCTTTATCACCGTTGCGCCCACCCCGTGGCTCAACGGAAACCACACCATTTTCGGTGAAGTCATCGACGAAGACTCCAAGCGAGTTGTCGATGCGATCGCCACGACTCGCACCGGTCGTAACGATCGTCCCGTCGAAGATGTCGTCATCGAATCGATCGACATCACTGAGTGACCACAAACTGGAAGGTTTATATGTCTCAGCCTCTGTACGGTCAGCGTTCTGATCCCTACGCTGCACCCGAGTGCCCGCGCCACCCCGGCGTGCGCAGCGTCGATTACTGCAAGCGCTGCAATCGGCCCATGTGCACCCAGTGTGTCGTCCCTACGGAAGTCCGTTCGATCTGTGTGGACTGCGCGGGCCGAGGCCGAGGCAACCTTTTCGGAAGCGCCCGCGCCGCCCGGCCTCGTCAATGGGGGAGCGTCCGGGTCAGTGCACAAACCCCTGTCGTCACCTACGCAATCATTGGCGTGTGTGTGGCTCTGTGGGTAGGCGACATTCTCACCAAGGGCGTAATCACCCAATACCTGGGATTCACACCGATTCATGGCCTGTATCAGCCGTGGCGAATCCTGACGACGGCGTTCTTGCATGTGAACCTCATGCACATTGCCTTCAATATGGTTTCGCTCTATGCAGTTGGACGGGCATTGGAGCCGGCGCTGGGACGCGGTCCCTACTTCTGTCTCTATCTTTTGAGTGCTCTGGGTGGAACCCTCGGCGTTTTGGGATGGGTGCTGATTGACCCCTCATCTGCCTTGACGGTGACCGTCGGTGCCTCGGGCGCAATTTTCGGCCTTTTTGGCTCTGTTTTCGTTCTGCAGCGTGCCGCTGGGATTGATGTGCGCGCCGTCGTCGGCCTTCTTGCGGTCAACCTCCTGTATGGCTTCATCGTTTCAGGAGTGTCGTGGCAGGCTCATCTTGGTGGTTTGCTTTTCGGGATGCTCGCAACCTGGGGGATGCTTGCCTTGGGTAAGCCGCGTTCCGGGATGACAGCGAAGAAACAACGCCGCCGTTTGTATCTTGGTATCGCGGGGATGTTCCTTGCGGAGCTTGTCATCCTTGTTGTCACCTACATGGTGCTTCTCAATATCTGAGTGGAGTTTCGATGCTGGACCTGTGGAATCCGTGGGAGATCTATGATCGGCTGATTGACCAGATCGACCCAGCCGTGCAAGTCACGGCTAGCGGACGTTTTGGTAAGTGGGCTTTCATTGAGAATTCCGAGGCCGGCGCGGGAATGGCCTTCCACATGCCCGTTGAGTCGATTGCTCGCCGTCTTCCCGCCGACCCCTCTGGCATGAGTCTGCGCGAGGTTGCCGCCTATGCGAAGAGTTGGAATTTCGCCGAGGCCGCACTGGGGATGGCTGCTGTGAATTCTTGGTATGCGCTTCCCTCGCGGGCCGAAGCTGCAGGTTTTGTTCCTTGCCAGGTGAATAACTGGCAGAACCTTTTTGACCCCTGGTCGACTGAGGTTGCCGGCAAGCGCGTTGCTGTTATTGGGCATTTCCCTTTCGCTGCTGCGGCCCTTTCTGCCGCATCTGAGCTCTTCATCTTTGAGCGCAACGTATTGGATGGAGATTTGCCAGACACCGCCGCAGAGTATGTTCTTCCCACCTGTGACTACGTCTTCATTACGGGCTCTGCCTTTGTGAATAAGACGATGCCGCGTCTCCTTGAGCTTTCCCGACGTGCGCAGACGATTATTGTTGGCCCTTCGGCTCCCGCTGCGACCTTGCTTGCCGAATATGGCATGAATTCGCTGACGACCTTCTCGACGACGGATATTGCTTCCTTCCAGCCCGCTTTGGGTGGCCAGCGCCTTGGGGGTATGTACGAGGCCGGTCGGCGTATCGAGTTCCACGCCTAGTCTGCGTGGAGTTATTGCCCCACATCGAGGTGATGCGGGGAGTGTAGTGACCCGCTGCATGTCCGTGCATGGCTTCGTTTTGGCCGCTTCTTAGCTCATTCTGGGCGAAAGCTGGAAGCTAAATGGAAGCTTGCTCATTTTGCCTGTGGATGTTGTGGATAACGTGTGGATACAGCGCGAAATCATTGTGCGAAGCTGAAAAGTGTGCTGCCGGACATCATTTTGTTGTTTTTGTGGCAAAAAAGTGAGTTTTCGTTGATATACCGCAAGTCTGAAGTTTCAATTCAATCTTCATGAAACTAAATTCATTAGTAAATCTGGGAATCGATGCTGGGTAATTACATCGATGGTATTTGTCCCCAGCTGTGGATTTGCCTGTGGATAACTTTTGGCTGTGGATGTGGATTCACGCCTCTAAATCGCCCAAAATCGTCGATATCCAAGATCTGACGAAGAAAAATCTTGTGATGCGTGAAAGCAAAGGGGCTGGGACACCCTTTCGGGTGTCCCAGCCCCCTTGAGACTCAACCGTGAATTCAGTTCATCAGAAAGGAGAATTCACGTTCGGCGACATGCTCAGCGCCAACGCATAGTCATAAGGAAGCCGACAAAGGCGATACCGCCACCCACTGCCAAGTTCCACTGCCCGATCTTCGGAATCGGGTAGGTGGCTCCGGAAATGTAGAAGACAACAATCCACAGCAGACCGACAATCATCAGGGTCGTAAAGACGGGTGCCCACCACACAGGTGAGAGCGGAATGCCATCGGTCCACGCGTGGATCTCATTATCCGACTCGGCCTTTGCGCGCTTCTCAACGCGAGATTCGTGATCGCGCTTCTTGCTTGATGAACGCTTGCCGTGTTCCTCGCGCTTCGAGTCCTTCTTCTTCTCTTCCTCGTGAGCGTGACGCTCTTCGCGCTTCTCGGAACGCTCCTCGGTCTGTGCGTCCTTCTTCTCTTCCTCGCGCTCTTCGCTCTTCTTCGGCTCAGCCACGATTTTCCTTTCATGCGGCAAGTGTCGGGATCTTCCCGGGAAACGCCGCGACAGGCGGCCTTCCTCTAGCCTAGCGGGACTGAGCCAAACATCAAAAGCAACTGGGCGTTGCACCCTTAAACAAGGGATACTAGAAGTACACCTATTCGCCAACAGGAGATGATGTGAAACTCTTCGGCCGACCGCTTACCCGCCCGACGGGTCGTACCCTGCGCTCGGCTCTGTCTGTTCTCATCGTTACCACGGCCTCGGGAATGCTCTTTGTCGCCAGTGCACGCTCAAACGCGGAAACCCGCTCACAAAGTGCTGTTGATCTGGCCGGGCTTGTCGCAAACCGTCAAAACGAAGTGAAAGAACTCCAAGACGGGGTCCGCAGCCTGAAAGATCAGATTGCGGGCCATGTTCCGGCAGCTGGCCAGCAGAGCAGCGATAACGTCGGTGAGCTCTCTAAAGTTCCCGTCTCGGGTCCGGGTATTACGGTGACCCTTTCAGATGCGCCTACAGACAGCATCCCGGACAACGTCAACCCCAATGATCTGGTCATTCACCAGCAAGACATCGACGATGTCATGAATGCAATGTGGGAAGGCGGTGCAGAGGCGATGACCGTCCAAGGTGTACGCATTGCCCCGCGTACCGTTGTGCGCTGCATTGGAAACGTCATTTTGGTCGGTGGGACATCCTTCTCTCCGCCCTACAAGATTTCGGCGATCGGAAATGTGAATCAGCTCCGAAATTCAGTCGAAACGAACCCTCGAGTCGTCAACTATCAGCGTTATGTGGCACGCTACGGATTGGGCTGGGAGTTGAAAACTTCAGACAAACTGGAATTTCCGGCATCAGATCAAGACCTATCCCTTCGATACGCACAGGTGGTGAAAGAGAATGGGTGAACACGTGAAAGAAGCGGCTGCCCCCCGTCGCTATCGCGTCACCTTCCTCTCGGTCATCGGCGAGCTCCTCATTACGATTGCCGTCATTTTGGGGTTATTTGCCGTTTGGCAGTTGTACTGGACGACATACAAGGTAGAAGGCCCTCGCGCGCAAGCAGTCGCAGACTTCTCCAGCAAGCACCCATCGAACCGAACCCTGGGTGAGCGCCATACCGACGATCCGCCGGAGTTCACCCTGAACCCGGCAATCGATGAACTCTATGGAGTGATCCACGTTCCTTCATGGAACTGGATGAAGATCCCCTTGGGTGAGGGTACGACGGGTAGCGTGATTGATCAGGGCTGGGCCGGCCACTACAAGGACACCGCGCAGCCCGGCCAGGTGGGTAACTTCTCGGTTGCCGCGCACCGTCGTTCATACGGCAATTCATTCCGTTTCATTGACTTGCTCAAGGACAATGACAAGGTTGTTGTCGAGACCGATAACGTCTATCTGGTCTACACCTACCAGTCCAATGAGATCGTCCCCGCTAGCGATGAAACCAATATCCGTGTCATTGCCCCGGTTCCTGGTGATCTCACCTTCTCAAAGCAGCCGACTGAACGTCTGATGACAATGACGACCTGCAACCCCGAGTACGGCAACTCTGAGCGTTTTATCGTTCATCTCAAGCTGGAATCGTGGACACCGAAGAGTACGGGTGTCCCCGCCGAACTACTTGATGAGCCCGTGGAGTAAGGAAGGAATTCAATATGTACGGATGGTTTTTCCGCCACCTTCCGGGACCCACGTGGTTCCGAGTTTTCTTGTGCCTGGTGATTGCCGCTTTCGCTGTCGCCGTGCTTTTTGCCTATGTCTTCCCATGGGCAGAGCGTTTCTTTGGCTTGGGTGGCGCTGCGGTCTGATTGACCGAAAATGAGCATAGAGTGGGGGGGCCGGCATTGCCGGCCCCCCCACAGTGTATTCAGTTCAGATTGTCAGCCCTTCGGACGAGGCCCCCAAGTAAACTGTTTGTCAGTCTGAAGCGGGCCTCGTGAGCCTTAGTGGCCTGAGGGGCTAGGGGAGGCCGAAGACCCACCCTGTGACACGTAGAGAGTGATGGAGCTGCCCTGTCGCACCGCAGAACCCTCACTGGGCGTCACGCCGGTGACAACACCAGCGGCTGCGTTACGGTCGGGCATCTGGATGACGGTCACGCGCAATCCCAAGGCCTCAAGCTGAGAGGCGACCTCGGTGTAGTTTGCACCCGTCAGGTTCTGAGGAACGGTGATGTTACCCGAAGCGATGTTCAGGGCGATGGTATCGCCGCGCTTGGCCTCGGAACCCACAGCCGGAGAGGTCGAGACGACACGGCCCTGCTGGGCACCGCCCTCATCGACGGTATTGACGTTTCCAACCGACAGGCCGGCTTGAGTCAGTGCAGTACGAGCCTGATCCTGGCTCATGCCGGTGACATCGGGGATTGTCACCTTTTCAGAGCCAGAGGACACGTAGCCGGTAATGGTTGATCCGGCGCGGACCTTCGAGCCTGCAGAAGGACTGACGCGTGCAATCTTTCCGCTTTCGACCGAATCGGAGGCTTCCTTCTGGTCGGACAGAGTCCACTTCAAGCCCAAAGCTTCAACAGTTTGCTGAGCCTGCGTTGGGGTCATGCCGACAAGGTTGTCCGGCAGAGTAATGGACGCAGGACCCGAAGAAATCGTTGCGATCACGCGGGAACCGGGTTTGGCAGCGGTTCCGGCCTTCGGATCGGTTGAAACAACGGAACCGGCAGGAACGCTGTCAGAAGCAACCTGCTCGTTCGCAACAGCCCACTCGAAGCCCTTATCCGTAATGGTCTTCATGGCCTCGGCCTGGGTCTGGCCGACAACGTTGGGCACCTCTGTCGTCGAATCGGTTTGAGTATGCGTCAGGAAAAGCCACGCGATACCAATAACCGCAACCAGAACAACACCGATGATTCCCACAATCAGAGCCGCAGGACGCTTCTTCTCGTCCTCTTGCTCCTCATCATTTTGACGAACCGCAGTTGCCGCAGCCCCACGAGGTCGAATTTGGGTCTCCTGGGCCTCGGAGGGTGAGGACGCTGCAGGGAAAGCCGGAGGCGTAGCAACAGCGGGAAGCGTCTGCGTCGCCTGGGTCGTCCACACCGCGGTGTCGGGCGCGTTCACATGAGAGCCATGAGCCGCGCGCAGAAGGTCGGCCTTCATTGCAGCCGCTGAAGAATAGCGATCATCGGGGTTCTTCGCCAAGGCCTTCATGACGACGCGGTCCATTTCCGGCGGAACATCGGGCGCGATAGAGGAAGGAAGCGGCGGGAGAGTCTGCACGTGCTGGTAGGCGACGGCTACCGCAGAATCCCCTGTAAATGGGGGTTTTCCGGTGAGAAGCTCGAAGAGCAGGACGCCCGTTGAGTACAAATCTGAGCGCGCATCAACGGGCTTACCCTGTGCCTGCTCGGGGGAAAGGTATTGAGCGGTGCCGACAACTGCGTTCGTCTGCGTCATTGTTGCCTGAGAATCGGCGATTGCGCGGGCAATACCGAAGTCCATGACCTTGACTTCGCCCTTGGAAGTCAGCATGACATTGCCGGGCTTGATATCGCGGTGAACCAGGCCAGCGGAATGCGAGTACTCCAGCGCAGAGAGAACGCCGGCAACAATGTCGACGACCTCGGGAATGGGGAAGGGACCGGCATCGTCAGAGAGCAGGTCCTTCAGCGGCCGCCCGTCAACGTATTCCATGACGATGTACGGAATCGACACTCGACGGCCGTCGGGGAGGATGGTTGGCTCTTCACCGGTGTCGTAAACCGCAACGATGTTTGGGTGATTAAGCGAAGCTGCGGACTGGGCCTCGCGACGGAAGCGCGCCTGGAAGACGGAATCCATCGCCAAGTCGGTGCGAAGAGTCTTAATTGCAACGATTCGCGACAGACGCTTGTCGAATCCGAGGTGAACTTCGGCCATCCCGCCGCGCCCGATAAGCGAGCGCACCTCGTAGCGTCCCCCTAGAACTCGAGGGGCGGATTCTGCCATGTCGAAACCTCCTGATTGAGTGAGACGTCTGCACTTGTCCTGTGCAGGAGCGACCCTAATCTGTTGTGGATAGTAGCAACCGCAATTAAGAAAATTGTGAGAGAGATCAGGAAGATGACCAGCCATTTTCCGATCTGCTCACTGCGGCTTGGCTCCGGCGCCACAACAGAACGATTGTAGCGAGTCTTTGCGGGAGCGCTCGTGAGGATTGTTCCGTTCTCTTCCGTGATCGCGTGCCAGCGGAAAAGCGCGGGGTTGATTCTTGTGGTCTGAGCAGGCCGTTTAGGACGCGCTGGAGCTGGCGCCTTGCGTGCCGAGGCCTCGGGCGCGGGGGTGTGCACCGTAGGAGCTGCGCCGCGGCTTTGTGCCCTGCGCCCTGGTCCGTCGCCCCGCTCTTCCCTTCGCGAGGCCGTAGAAATACGTGAGGAGAGGGAAGGGCGCGATGGGGAATCCTTGTGCGAGGCCTCGGGAGTGCGCGTTGGCGTCACAGGGCGAGCAGCCAGGGAAGGCTGTGCTGCCTGTGCATCAAAATCGACGGGCTCGAGCATGTCCTCGGGAAGGGAACGACGGTGCGTGTGGCGAATCGGCGCACTGCGCCGAGCCACTGGGTTGACGCGAGTTTCAACCGCCGGTTCACCCGGATCCGGTGGTGCACCGTGCTGCGGAGCTGGGACGCTTGGAGCGGGAAGCGGACGTGCCTGAAGGGAAACGCCCATCTCGCTGGCTGCCGCAACCAGTTCACGAACAAGTGCAGAGCCCGATGCGGGGCGCTGCTGAGGATCTTTATCCAACAAGCGGTAGATCACTCGAGCAAGGGGAGCGGGAACCGTGTCTGGAAGCGCGGGAACCGGCTCATTGACGTGGGCGAAAGCGATATCGACCTGGGACTTCCCGGTGAAAGGACGAACCCCGGCCGCGGCCTCGTAGGCAATGACACCGAGAGCGTAAAGGTCGCCCAATGAGGTGGCTTTCTCTCCCATTGCCTGCTCGGGGGGAAGGTACTGGGCGGTTCCCATCACCATGCCATCGGCGGTCAGATCAATCTGCGAATCTGTACGAGAAATGCCAAAATCCGTTAGCTTAACCATGCCGTCGGGGCGAATGAGAACGTTTGCGGGCTTGATATCGCGATGGACAACACCAGCCTGAGCCGCCGCGCCCAAAGCCATTGCAATCTGCATGAGAATGGGCATGAGGTATTCGGGAGCCAAAGACTGGCCACCGCGCAGGTAATCGGTCAAAGGACGTCCTTCGACCAGCTCCATGATGATCCAGCCACGACCGTTTTCTTCGCCCGAATCCAAGACATTGGCGATATTTGGATGCTCAACGCTCATCGCGTTACGTGCTTCGATGCGCAAGCGGGAGAGCGAAAGTTCCTGCCCGGATAACTCGGGACGCAAGACTTTCGCAGCAAGGATGCGGCCGGTGACGCGATCTCGTGCCTTCCAGACCTCGCCCATTCCTCCTTGGGCAATGAGAGAAAGCAACAGATACCTGCCGCCCAGGACTCGCCCGGCCAGCTGGTTTGGTGCCCGTGTTGGTTTGGGATCGCTCACTTCAGACCCTCCTGGAGAAGTGCACGTGCGATGGGGCCCGCATCGGTTCCACCGTGCGGGACGGGATGGGATTCATCGCCTTCAACAAGTACCGCGAAGGCGATCTGCGGATTATCGGCGGGGGCGAAGCCAACTGCCCAGGCATTTGCGCGGCCGGAGCCATCGCCTAATTCAGCAGTTCCGGTCTTGGCTGCAACAGGAACGCCCGAAATTGCCATGGGGGTTCCGGTTCCATAGGGCTGGGAGACAACGCCGGTCATCATCTGCGTCAGTTGGGAGGAGATCTCGGGGGTGATCTTCTGACCCACGCGGATTGGTGAGGTTTGCGATTGAACCTGAAGATCAGAATCAACGATCTGAGAAATCAGGTAGGGACGCATCATTGTTCCCTTATTGGCAATGGTCTGTGCGATCATCGCCATCTCCATAGGAGTGACCTTGACCGAGTACTGGCCGATTGCGCTCATAGCCAGCTGCGCAGAATCCGTTGAATCAGGGAACTGAGAGGGCGTGACGCTGAGCGGAATCTTCTGGGAGGTTCCGAACTCAAAACGATTTGTCACATCTGCCAAATCCGTGTGTGTCAGTTTCTCGCTGGCCAGGACGAAGGTTGTGTTGCACGAACGCGCAAAGGCTTCTGAAAGCGTCGGGTGTCCGTTGCCGCATTCGGTTGATTCAATATTTGACACCGAGGTTGCCGTTCCGGGAAGTGTGGTTGAGACGGGGGAGTCCATCTCTGTCTCCGGAGTGACCGCTCCCTTTTCAAGAAGAGCAATGGTTGTCAGGATCTTGAAAGTTGACCCGGGAGCGTACAAGTCGCCTGCGATCGCGCGGTTGTACAGGGGCTTAGAAGGATCGTTAATGAGATTCGTGTAAGCAGTATTGGCTTCCTGCGAATCGAAGACCGCCAATGAATTGGGGTCGTAGGAGGGCGAAGAATACATGGCCAAGACAGCACCGGTATTGGCATCGAGAGCGACAACTGCACCCTTGCGGTTGCCCAGTTTTTCAGCCGCGATCTTTTGCATATTTGGGTTGAGCGTCAAAACGACGCCGCCGCCTTGACGGTTTTGTCCGGTGAAAAGGTTACGGAAGCGCTGGGCGAGAAGAACCTGAGACTGCCCATCCAAAATGTCTTCAGCCGCTGCTTCCATCCCCGTCGATTGAGAGAAGGCCGCAGAGAAGTAGCCCGTTGTCTGAGCGTAGAGCGGACCCTGCGAATAGGAACGCTGGTAGCGCGAAGAATCCTCGATCTTCTTTGAAGAAGCGATGGCTTCTCCAGCGACGATGATCGGACCGCGGTCGACTTCCGCGGCATGAAGGATGGTTCGCTGATTGCGCCCATCGGCATTGAGAGATGGCGCCTGAATGACCTGATTATTCGTCACAATCAGGCCAAGGGCTGCAAACATCATCAAAACGACGATGAAAAGACGACGAATCTGGGTATTCACAGGCGACCTCCCGCATGCTCGGGGGTGTGACGCTTCTTGGCATCAATAACGGGGAGATTGCCCGAGGTCCAAGTTGAAGGCGCCGAAGGACGACGCGATGCATCCGATACGCGGATCAGAAGAGCAACAGCCAGCCAGGAGGAGACCATTGAAGAGCCGCCGGCAGCCAAGAAAGGAGCGGTCAGGCCGGTGAGTGGAATCAGTCGGGTGATGCCGCCCAAGACCACGAAAATCTGGATTGCGAAGGAGAAGCTCAGGCCCGTGGCAAGGAGCTTCCCGAAGCCGTCACGCACGCCGATTGCCGCGCGCATGCCTCGTTCAATAAGAATCAAGTACAGGACCAAGATCGCCGCAAGGCCCGTAATTCCAAGCTCTTCAGCGAAAGAAGAAAGGATGAAGTCCGAGTTAGCCAGGGGGACGAGCTGCGGATAGCCGCGACCCCAGCCCGTTCCCAAAAGCCCGCCCGAGGCCTGGCCGAAGAGGCCTTGGACCAGCTGGTAGGAGCCGCCGGCTTGAGCGTTGTAGACCTCGGGGTCAAGAGCGTTGAGCCAGACCGAGAAGCGAGCACGAACGTGACTGAAGGTGCTGATGGCAACAAGAACAGCGGGGACGAACATGAGGAAACCGATGACCAGCCAGGAGACGCGATTTGTTGCGACATAGAGGGTCGCAACAAAAAGGCCGAAGAAGAGCAGCGAGGTTCCCAGATCCCGTTGAAGAACCAGGATGGCTACTCCCACAAGCCATACGACCAAGATTGGTCCGAGGTCGCGAGCGCGGGGCATCCGCATGCCCAGAACCTTGGGACCGCCAATCGCGAGGTTATCGCGATTGTTCACCAGGTAACCCGCGAAGAAGATTGCCAGCGTGATCTTGACGAGCTCGCCGGGCTGCATTGACAGCGGTCCGAGGCTGATCCACACGCGAGCGCCGTAGGTTTCCTTGCCCAATCCGGGAATCATCGGAAGAAGGAGCAAAACAAGCGAAAGCAGGCCAAAAGTGTAGGTGTAGCGACGCAGGATTCGGTGGTCGCGAATAACAACCAAAATGACTGCGGCCAACGCAATTGCAATGCCGACGAACATCATTTGACGCATGCCGACCGTATCCATGCCCAGTGCGTTCAACGAGAGGTCAATACGGTAAATCATTGCCAAACCCATGCCGGTGAGCGCAACAGCGACCGGCAAAATAACTGGATCAGCGTAGGGAGCCAAGAAGTGGACTCCGATTTCGGCGAGGATCGCAATGGTCAGCAAAATTCCAATGTGAAGGCCAAGGTTTGCCGGGAGCTCGCCCGTCCGGTTGATACTGGTGATGACATAGCCACCAATGCCGACGGCTAGGGCAAGGAGCATAAGGACAAGCTCAAGAAAACGTCGGGGACGAACGGGGTTAATGGACACGGTTGCCATTAGTTACCCCCTTCCTGATTGGCCGAGGAATTGGCGGAATTATCGCCTGTGGAACCTTGGCCCTCTTGTCCCTGCTGGTTGTTCTGATTTTGCTCGCGTTCCTGCTGCTCCTTTTGCTGCTTCGCTTCGCGTTCTTTCTCCAAAGCGCGCTCGCGGGCATTCGATCGTAGGACTGACACATAGGCGTCGATATCACCGCGAGAAGTTCGAGTGACCGGCTCTTGTAGACGCTGCTGGTCGACTGCGGCAAGCTGATCGAGCTTCACATCGGTAATTTCCACCGCATGCGAGAGATTCCACGAGCCAATCGACTGCGGAATGCCTTGGTAGATCACCACGGCGCCGTCTTTGCCCAGCACGTAGTACTGAGTTTGGCTCCACTTCCAGCCGAACCATCCACCGACGACAACAGCAATGGCCGCAATCAATGAGACGAGGGGAAGTACCCACCCAAAGCGAGCGCGACGGGGGAGCTCAGGCTCGGCCTCGTCATCTTGAGGAAGCGACTTCGTAGGCGCAGAAAGGGCCGCTGCACGCGCGGCTGCACCACCGCCACCTCGGGTTGGAGCTAAGCGGTCCTTTGCGGCTGCGCCGACAACCTGGGGCGCGGCGGGAGGGTTGGTACCCGCGGGAACGATATCGGCGACAACGCAGGTGACGTTATCTGGACCGCCGGCAAGAAGCGCGAGGCGGATCAGCTCTTCAGCGCATTCACCGGGATCGTGGACGTCGGTGAGGACCTCGGCGATCGTATCGGCAGAAACAACGCCGGAAAGCCCGTCAGAGCACAGGAGCCAGCGATCGCCGACGATCGCCTCGCGCATGGTTTCATCGGGGGTGACATCCGCTTGGGAATCACCCAGAATGCGCATGACGACGTTGCGCTGAGGATGGTGTTCGGCCTCTTCGGGAGTGATTTGGCCGCTATCAACCAGGTACTGAACGAAAGAGTGATCGGTGGTGACCTGGGTCAGGGTGTCCCCGCGCAGAAGGTATGCGCGCGAATCGCCGATGTGAACCATGGCGAGCTTCCGACCCGAACGCAAAATTGCAATGCAAGTTGTTCCCAAACCTGCGAGCTCGGGATCATGTTGCGAGCGTTCGGAGAGCTCTTCGTGAGCGTCCATCAGAGCATCGCGAAGGAGGGGGAGTAGAGATTCCGCCGGGTGAGAGTCGGTGTCCAGCGGAACAAGGTGAGCCATCGCGACCGACGAGGCGATATCGCCGCCCGCGGGACCGCCCATTCCATCGGCCAAAACCAGTAAATTTGCGCCTGCGTAGCCAGAATCTTGGTTATTTTGACGCACCAAGCCGACGTCGCTGCGAGCGGCGTAGTGGAACTCGACGGGCTTGGATTGGGGCATGTTACTTCACCAATTCAAGGGTGGTTTGGCCGATTCTGACGATATCCCCAACGTTTAATTCCCGAGGCGAAGTCAGCCTTTCGTCATCCACGAAAGTTCCGTTTCGTGACCCCAGGTCTTCGATCCACCACTGACCATCTGCAGGAGTGAGTCGGGCGTGCTGGGAAGAGGCGTATTCGTCTTCCAAAACGAGAGTTGACGAGGGTGAACGCCCAATGATGATGGGGGAGGCGCCCAGGGGGATGATTGTTCCAACGAGGGGGCCGCCGGTGAGAAGCAGGTTGCGTGGAGCTGTGCCGGTCTTTGCGCGACGAGACTCACGTCGTTTGCGATCCGCGTCCTTTCGGCCTTTTCCGCGTGGGGTCACCACAGTGCCGAAAATATCTCGGCGCAGGGTTGAGACCGCTCCCAAGACCAGGAGCCAAAGGAATACAAGGTATCCCAGTCGGAAGAGGGTAAAGGTGAGATCAGAAGTCACTGGGCATCCTCACTTTGCGGGTGCGTCCAGAACAAGATACGGGTGCGGCCGATGGTGATCTGGTTTCCGTCAAGAAGGGTCGCCGCGTCGATGCGGTGTCCTTCGACGAAGGTACCATTTGTCGAGCCCAGATCGGTAGCTATAACGCCGGTTGGGGTGATACGAAGTTCCAGGTGGCGGCGGGACACTCCCGAATCAGCGACGGTAATATCGGCCTCGGTTCCGCGGCCAATGACGGTGACGGGTTCAGTAAGAAGCCACTTCTCTCCGTCGACGTCAATGATGGGGTGCTCGGGTGAAGGTGACGAGGCCGTGGCCGGGGCCGCTGCGCCGCGTTCGTTGCGTGCCTGAACCTGGAGCTGGCCGGTGAATTCATCGCTATCTTGTGTGAAGTCGATGGAGATCGGCCCCAGAAGTGAGTAGCCCTGAGACTGTGCGTAGTCGGTGGCTTGCTGAACGAATTCGTCGGAAAGAATATCGAGGTCACCCAGTGCGTTCATGTCTGCTGGCGCCATACGGATAGTGAAGTGATTTGGCGCGATTGCGCGGTCCGTTGACAGTTCTTGGACATGGTCATCCATCGCGCGTTTGAGTGCAGAGGTAACGTCAACGGCTTTGATCCCAGAACGGAACACACGAGAAAAAGCACCGTTCACGCCGCGCTCAACGGCGTTTTCAAAACGGTCAAAAATGCCCATGTCATCTGTTCCTTGTTCGCGGTCTTCCTCTTCTCTCAGACATATCGACACTTAAAGTATCGACAGGTCTACACGGGTATTTTACCGTTTCGGCACCAATTGGGTGGGGTGAAGTCGCCGCGTGGGGCTATGTCGAGGTGTTATCGAAATGTGTTTCACCAGCTGTTTGCCATATCAATTAGCGCTGTTAAACTCGTGGAAGATCCCTGAAATGGAGACGCATGGACCGGTTCAGTACTGCCCCCCACCCGCAGCATGCGCAGCGTAGTTCTCAACGGAGGAATCGTGCTCGCTATGCTCTGGTTTCGTGCATCCTGACAACGCTGGTTGCTCTTCCGGGAGTAGCGAGTTTTCAATCAAGCGCAGTAGCAGATGCTCCCCTAGAAACTCCAGGCGCTGCAAGCATTACGCTCTCGCGTTCTCAAGGGCGTATTGGTCAGGCCGTCCTCAATGACTCAGAAACCGACCGCACAACGGTTGTACCTGATAATTCCTACTTCGGCGTGATCAAAGGGATGGAATCCTATAACTCCGCTGATTCGAATGAAAGCTCTGTTCCTTATAGGGCTGGGTATTCCCAAAAGTGGTTGGACGCGTCTGTCGCGCAGAACGACTACTGGTCCTACATCACCCGCGGTATTGCATGGGAGTATCACCTGGCCAGTGTCTATCAGTACCCCTATTACGGTGATTACACCCCTTACGCCATTTCCGCATCAACGACCAGTGCGCTGGGCTATAAGCCCAATAACCCCGGAACAGTGTCTTTGAATGACACCTTCCTCATCGGTACGGTGCGACACAATAACTTCCCGATCTCTTCAAAGATCCACTGGGTCCACTCTTCCTTCGATATCCGTCTGGGAGACCTCGAAGAGTCTTTCCCCTTCGATCAACACGAAACCGACAACGACACCGACACGACTGCGGTTGCTCGCACGGGTGGTCCCTATAAGTTGATTTCGCGTGCTTCTGCTCCCCGAACTTGTCCAACGAATGCCCCCTACTACGCGCTGACCCGCGAAAATGGTGACGGAGTCTGGTACTGCTACAGCTTTGTGGGTGAAGGTAAGGGCGATCGCGATATCTACACCGATTACCCGAACTACTATCCGCAGTCAGCGGGGAAGCCCGATCAGACACCCGCCTCCGATGACGTCTTGTCTATCACGAAGACAACCTCCGATCGGACCATCACTGTTGACGGGATCCCTTACCGCCTCGTGCTTTTTGGTTTTGTCCCCAGTGCCGATGGAACCTGCCCCGCAAAGCCCCCGGCGGGCGCAACGCCGGTTTCTACCTTTACGACGAAGGAAAACCAGAGTTCCTTCGGCTGCCTCTACGGCTCTTTTAGTCAAGAACGTTACGTGCGAGTGGCGAAGAAGATTAGCGAAGAGTCTGCGGCCGTTGGGACAACAATTCCCCGATTCGGCTTTACAACCCTGGGTGTGGGTGACTGGACTTCTCCGACCGGGACCCCTCTGTCGCTCTATGAACAGGTGGATTCCTTCGTCGACTGGTCTTCTTTTGCAGATTCACCACTGACCCCGACGGGCTATGGCGAAAGCGGCACTGTCACAAGTGGCTACCAGGCCTTCATTCCCGGGTATTCAGAGTTTGTTATTGCAGAAACCGGTCCGACAATCCCAGGTAGAAGACCCCTGCGATTTGGCGAACCTGGCTACTTCGGTCCGTGGATGGTTAGCGATGACCCCAATGCCGCCCGCTGGCAGCTCAAAGATGTGACCTGCCTGAATGGCGTGGGTGAACGCGTGAATGTCAGTCGTGATCCCTTCACAGGTGGCGTGGACTTCTCAGAGGTTGCACCGGCACATTCTGTCGCAGCGCTTCCCATTACCTGCACCTTTACCAATGAACAGAAGGCCCCCAAGCTGCGCATTGAGAAAGCCCTTGAGAGCGTTGAAGGGGCGACGACGGACGATATCACCGTCACGTACCGCATTACTGCAACCAATGACGGCACTATCGCAGGAACAACCGGCCGCCTGGTTGATACCCCACAGTTTGCTCCGGGACTTTCAGTACGCTCAGTAGCGATTGCTGAATCTCTTGACGGTCTTGGGCGCGCACGCCAGCAAGGTAGCGCCTCCTCCTACGTGCTCACTACGGGGACCAACGTTGAAGCCGGCAAGTCTGCCACTTGGTATATCCGCATGAAGGTCCGCAGGGATCGCAATGCCTCGGGTTACAACGAGGCTTCATTGGACTGCAAGACAACGAAGGACCGCCTGACTCCTAAGAACGGTTTGTATAACATCGTCAGCGCTCCCTACGACCACGATGGCGTGAGCAATAACGAGGCATGTGCTCCGGTTCGTCCACGTACCATCCGCGTTGAGAAGGCCGGGACTCAGCCCATCGGTCAGAGGAATGAGGATGGGACTTACCCCTTGGAGGGTGCAGCTTTTGCGATCTATGACAACGAGGCCCTGAGCGGTATCCCCGTGAGCGTCCTCGAGGGCGGATCTGCCTTCGTCAGTGCGCCACTAGAAGTAGACCGCTCGTATTGGTTGGTCGAAACGCGTGCCCCAGCGGGTCATGTTTTGTTGCCTCGTCCCATTCCCTTCCATATCAGCGTTGGAACTGATTCTGCTGCCTCGACCGTGATTACGACCGATTTTGGGGCCGATGAAGGATTCACCTCCGTGCGAGTTCTGCTCGCAAAGGCCGGTACAGGGGATGCCGCTCTTCCGGGTATACGCGTCGTAGATACCCAAGTTGGTCATCTGCCCCTGTCGGGGTCAACGGGTATCTACCCGTACCTCGGTGCCGGTGCGGTACTGATGGTCGCAGCCGGTGCGATTCTGTGGATGAAGCGTCGCGAAGGGCTCGAAGCCTAAGAAATAGATGAAGGAGGGGGTGCCCGCCGTGTGGCGGGCGCCCCCTCCTTTAACGCTCAGTCAGGTGAACTGGTAGAGCGCAGCTCAGAAGTCCCAGTCCTCATCTTCGGTGTCGACAACTTCACCCATAACGTAGGAAGAACCAGAACCAGAGAAGAAATCGTGGTTCTCATCCGCGTTTGGGCTCAGGGCCGCAAGAATCGCGGGGTTCACGTTCGTCGCATCGGCGGGGAAGAGGGCCTCGTAACCCAGGTTCATCAGGGCCTTGTTGGCGTTGTAGCGCAGGAACTTCTTGACGTCCTCGGTCAGGCCAAGCGGATCGTAAAGGTCCTCGGTGTATTCCTCTTCGTTTTCGTACAGTTCGAAAAGCAGGGAGAAGGTGTAATCCTTGAGCTCCTGGCGACGTGCTTCATCGGATTCGTTCACGGCCAGCTGGTACTTGTAGCCAATGTAGTAGCCGTGAACTGCCTCGTCGCGGATAATCAGACGGATCAGGTCGGCAGTGTTCGTGAGCTTTGCGTGAGCACTCCAGTACATGGGAGCGTAGAAACCCGAGTAGAACAGGAAGGACTCAAGCATGGTCGAGGCGACCTTGCGCTTCTCGGGATCGTCGCCCTGGTAGTAGGACTTCACGATCTCTGCCTTGCGCTGCAGGGCCTCGTTCTCGTTCGACCAGCGGAAGGATTCGTTAATCTCTTCAGTCGAAAGCAGCGTCGAGAAAATCGAAGAGTAGGACTTCGCGTGCACCGACTCCATGAAGGCGATATTCGTGTAAACAGCCTCTTCGTGGGGAGTGCGAGCATCGGGGATCAAAGAGACCGCACCAATGGTTCCCTGAAGGGTGTCAAGCAGGGTCAGACCCGTGAAGACACGGTTCGTCATGCGCTGTTCTTCGGCGTTCAGAGTCTTCCACGAAGCCAAGTCGTTGCTCAAGGGCACCTTTTCGGGAAGCCAGAAATTACCGGTCAGACGGTCCCAGACCTCAAGGTCCTTCTCGTCCTCAATGCGGTTCCAGTTAATCGCTTCGAAAGCGGGCGTTACGCTCACGCGTCCTCCTGACACGAATGTTTTCCACGGCCTCGGCGTGATGGTCGGCGGGCCTGACAGTTTTTAAGATTACCGTGTTGACGCGCGCACGTCTGCGCCTCGTCGGAATATTCACGAAAGTGTCTCACTGCCTCTAGGCATTAATCTGCGAGTAGCCCCAGCAGGTGGTCGACAACCTTTCCTCCCGAATAGGCAGAGCCGTCGTGTTGGTACTCATTCGTGATGTAGTGGTGAGCGCCCATGAGTTCGCCCGTCTGAAGCGAGAGCTCGCGCGGCACAAACATGTCGTCGTAGTAGACCGCGGCGGCAACGGGAACGGAATTCTCAGCCAAGACCTCGGGAAGATAAACCGGCGCTACATCCTTCACCTGCGCGAGGATATCGGCAACCTCTGCCAAGGGAGCGAGTCCCGGGTCCTCGTCGAAGACACGGCGCATAAAGTGCTCACCCGTCAGGTAATAGGGCTCGGAAGTATCCAAGGGATCTGCGTCTTTCGCGAATCCGGGGATCTCTTCAGCCAGGCGATCAGCCGACCAATTCGTTGCAGTTCCGTGCAATTCTGGAGTTGCGCAGGCGTAGATGAACTCCTGGAAAACACCGTAAATCGGGGCGACGTTCGTTGCGTCTGCGATTGCTTCGAGGAATTGGGTGGAGAGACGGCGCTGGCCCTTGACGGTCACCCACGGGCCCTCGAGCAGGTAGTGGAGCTGGTCGGTGCGTCCCTGTCCGCCCAGCATCATGCCGATCTGGCGGAAGCGTGCGCTGCTGAGGCGCTCGCCGGTGGGAAGAAGCTCTTCGGTATCGCGCAGGTGTGCGGCGATCTCGCGGACTGTTGTTTCGTCCTCGGGGTGACGCTGGAAGAAAACGCGGTTGCGCGCAGCCGTTCGCTGGTAGGTCAGGCGGTAGATCTCATCGACATGGACGAGGCCGGGTAGGCCTCCCGTGATGAGGCTGGCCTTGAGGCCTTGGGGAGCAAGCGAGAGGTAAGACGTGGTGATGAATCCGCCGAAAGATTGGCCCAAGGTTGTCCACGGCTCTTCTCCGGCGAGCTCGTGACGGAAAGCCTCGGCATCGTAGACGATCTGGTCTTGGCGGAAATAGCGCAGGTAATCTGCCTTTTCCTGCGCTGTCGAAAGGAAGGAAAGGGATTGGGCGTCCATGCGGGTGGACTGACCGGTGCCTCGTTGATCGAGAAGGACCACGCGGTAATCCTGCAGCAGGCGGTTGATCCACCCGCTGTCAAAGGTGCCGAAACGAGGGCTGGGGTAGCCGGGGCCACCTTGGAGGAAGACTGCGTAGGGCGCGTTTTCCTTGCCGGGACGCACGACCTCGCGCGCGAAGATCTCGATACTGGGGTTGTCAGCGCCCAGGGGGCGAGTGTGATCGAGGGGAACGTCAAGGCGGTGCTCGTAAACGGTGTGAGCGTGGTGAGTGTAAGAGGTCGTACGCATGGGACAACAGTAGCCCGTTTAGCGAGTTTCTCTAGAGCCAGTTCAGCATGAGGATGTAGCTGAGTGTCCCAAGACCGACGCTCCACAGGAGGCGTCGCTTTGTTGCTAGGTGGACAACAACCGTAATGGCGGTTGCGACAATGGCTGCCCACCACTGGGAGCCCGCAGCGCCCGCGTTATCGCTGAGAGTCGCCAAGACGAGGATTAGCAGAATTCCCGGAGGCATCCACACGGCCATATTCCGAACGAAGCTGGACTCGCGCAGAGGCTCAAGGATTTTGAAGGGGAGCGCCCGCAAGGTGAAGTCGATGACGAAGACGACCAGGAGGATTCCGAGGAGGTAGGGGAGCGAGTGAGACATCAGGACTCCTCACCTCTTTTTGCAAGCATATGGCGCACCACAAGGGAAGCGACGAATAGCAGCAGTGCGAGCAAAAGTCGTTGTTGTGGCCAGAGCAGCATTGCGATGAGGAATGATCCAGCCGCCAAAACAACCGAGGGAATGTCCTTGAGGGAACGAATTGAGTCGACGGTGAGGGTGATAAACAATGCCGTGAGCGCGAAATCCAGGCCCTGGATCTGTGCGGGAATGAAAGACCCTGCAAGAACGCCAACCAAACCGGAGGCTACCCATGTCGCGTGATAGGTGACTTGCATGGCAAGAAGACGAGGCTTTGTCCAGCCTTCGGGGCGCGCAGCGGTGATTGCGTAGGCCTCATCAACCAGGGCGTACATGGAAAATAGGCGCGCGAGCTTGCCCTCAACCAGGTGAAGAGGGAAGGAGAATGCGTAGAAGAGATGCCGGAAGTTGACGAGCAGCATCGTCACAGCAATGACGGCGATGGGGGTGTGTGAGGCCGCCAAAGTAATAACAAGGAGCTCCGCCGACCCCGAATAGGCAGCGAGAGAGAGTGCTGGTGCCATCCACCAGGGCATACCAAGCTGCATGACCAAAATGCCGTATGCAATCCCCAGAGGAATATAGCCCGCCGCAATGGGTGCGGTCATGCGGATTCCGGTGAGGATTTCCGCGCGGGTTGAGGATGGCATTCTTCTATTCTTGGCAGTCGGAACAGGACCTGCATGCGGTGTTCACGAATTGAAACCGAATGTATCGGCTAACCCGGAAGGTCTCAGATCTTCAGCAACTCGAGTTACCGAGGTAAAACAAGTTAGCGAGCCGAGATCGGTGAGGACTGGTGCATGAGAATTCGAGGCCCGTTTTCCCCTGCAACCCAGGTGCTGCTTTCGCGCAGTTTTCCGCCCGTCCACGTTAGAACGTAGGTGATGACCCATGCATCCGGGTAGCTTTCAGCGGTGTTGTGGTGGCTGCTTGTGCCCTGCAGGCGGTTGACCTGGAAATTTGAGGACTCCGCGTGCTCGGGTGCGCGCCCTTCCAAACCTTGAGTGAGAGAACCGTTGTGCCAGATGCGCATGCAACCGGGGGCCTGAAGTGCTTTGAGGGCTTGAGAGTCTGAGCGCAGCCATGCGTCAAGGAATTGGCGTTCGAGTGCCTCTTCCGTTATTTCCATATCCGTTGCGTTTCCCGGAATTTCCCTGCCTGCCGAGGCGGCATCAGCTGTGGGAGTGGAGGGCTCGAATTCCGTCGATGCGCTTTCTGTGCTTGTTGAAGCAACATCGGTCTTGGACCTAGCTGTGTCTTGTTCAGTGCTGTCGGTGATAACAAACCCTGGGCCTCGAGGAATATCGCGGCCATCGCGGTAGGCTTCCGCGCAGGAACGTGCTGCGTCATCGGCACGCTCGTTGAGTGGGTGTCCGGCATGTCCCTTCACCCACTCGAAGGTAACTGTGCGCCCCTGCATGGCGCGGTCGATTTCTTGAATGAGTTCAAGGTTTTTGATGGGTTTCTTATCGGCCTTAACCCACCCGCGCTTTTTCCACCCGGGTGACCACTTGGAAATCACATTAATTGCGTACTGAGAGTCTGCGAGGATGTGGAGATCTTCGTCGGCCAAACCGGCTTGGGCGGTGGCATTGAGCAGCTCGAGGACAGCATTCAATTCGCCCAAGTTGTTGGTACCACTGGGCCAACCACCCGCATCCCAACAATCCGCTGAGACCACCCATGCCCATCCAGCAGGTCCGGGATTGCCCAAAGAAGAACCGTCTACTGCAGCTGTAATCGTCATAGAAAATTCCTCTACTTGGTAATACCGACCTGGTGCAGCACGAAGGCGAATTCTTGCGCCCTGGCATTCCAGCGTCCCTTGCGTCCAGATGCCCCCGCGTGTCCAGCGACCATTTCGGTTCGGATCACGATGGGTGGTTGATTGGGGACTTGAGCGGTAGCTTGTCGAAGACGTTGGACCCACTTATGGGGTTCAACGTAGAAGACTCGGGTGTCATTGATTGAGGTCGTTGCCATGATTGCCGGATAGCGCACTCCCTGGTGGACATTTTCATAGGGGGTGTATGAGCGCATGAGTGCGTACACTTCAGGATCTTCAATGGGATTTCCCCACTCTTCCCACTCTCCAACAGTCAGGGGGAGGGAGGGATCCAAGATCGTCGTCAATGCGTCAACGAAAGGCACACCTGCGATTATCGCGGCAAAACGATCGGGCTGTGCATTCGTAACTGCACCCATGAGAAGTCCCCCCGCGCTGCGACCCTCGGCGATCAAACGATCCGGGTGAACCCACCTGGAATCAACCAGATAGTTCGCAACGTCCAAGAAGTCGGTGAAGGTGTGGGTTTTCACCAGTTTCTTGCCGTCTTCGTACCATGCGCGTCCCATTTCTCCGCCGCCGCGGATATGGGCGATTGCGTGCACGACCCCTCTTTTAAGGGCAGGAAGACGCAAGATATCGAACTCGGGGTCAAAGGAAATTTCATAGGATCCGTAGCCGTGGATCCACCCCGCATGTGTTCCGTCGGGCTGGGCATCACGTCGATGAACCAAGGTCACGGGAATCTGTGTGTGTCCATCCCGGGCGCACACCCACACGCGTTCTTCAATGAAATCCGAAGGATCCCAATTGGGGACTTCAGTAACTTTGAGAATGCGAGTCTTCCCACTTTGAAGATCGAGTTCTTCCACGGTGGGTGAAGTTAAAACACTCTGATACCCCACACGAACAAGGCAGTCTTCAAAACGCCCAGAACTGAGGGGGTAGAGGCTGCGGATTGTCCCTTCCTTATTGAGTTCTTCCCCGTATGCCCACAGGTCACTGCAATCCGAGGCCGGGACCGGCTTTCCATCAATAACTTCAAGAGGGCGCGTGCGTCGGTAGTAGCGTGCCTGAGGGAGAGCGTCACGCCTGTAGGACAGTGTGAAGAAATCGCGATAGGCCTCTACATCGGTTAGACGCTCGCCATCATGGGCGGTATAGAGCGTCACCCAGCGATCGGGGGAAACGATTGAATCAGCGTCGCCCGCTGAAGGCAGGGGGATGCACGCCAAACTTCCTTCGCGTGAAAGTGCTGTGTGGATGACAAGCAGATGATCGCCTGCGGGTTCAACGTTGATCTGAACGTCATCACGCTTGGCGACAAGGGGAAGCGGAGAAGCGCTGGGTGCATAAGGATCCCACAGCCATGCACCGCCACTGGTTGTCGAGGTCGAATGAACAACGACGTGCCACGGGTCGTTCGATGCGGAAAACCACAGGTCGAAGGCCTCGTCCGGCTCTTCCAACAACAGGGAATCCCCATCAGCATCCGCGCCCACACGGTGATGCCAGAGCTGGAACTGCCGCCACGCGTCATCAACCCGCGTGTAGATAAAGGACTGTGAATCCGCTGCCCACGCAAAGCCATAGCCCGCGTCACTCACAACCTGATCAACGATGTCGCCGCTGGATGCATCCTGAATGATCCACGTCCAGCGTTCGTCCCCTTCGGTATCCCGAGACCAGGCGATCAAGCGTCCATCTGCGGTTGGAACCAATTCCCCGACTTTGAAGAACTCTTCACCTTGAGCACACAGGTTTTCATCGAGAAGGAGCTGCTCACCTTCCAAGGTTTCCTCTTCTATCAGCACCGGAGTTTCGGTGTAGTGCAGGGCAGAAACTCGATAATGCTTCGCGTAGGAATCCTCGTGGAATTGGCGCTGGAAGTACCACCAGTCACCAATCCGCTGAGGAGCCGAATACACAACCGGTGCTGTGAAAGAATCGAACTCTGAAACAAGAGTGTCGACCAATTCCCGTGTAGGTTCGCACACCTTGTCCGCCCAGCGATTTTCCGCCTGGATATGAGCCACAACCTGCGGATCATTACGATCGCGCAGCCAATCCCAGGGGTCATCAAAGTGGTCCCCATGGATGGAACGAACTCGCGTCCCAAAACGCTGCGGGGCAAGAGGAGCTGCTTCTTCAGTCATATGGATACTGTAAGGGAGCGCACCCGCATCTGGAGACCGTTCGGGACACGCTGGCCAAACGCCCTCAAATTAAACGTTAAAATCAGTACCGTGCCCACAGATCAACACATCACTACACAAGCCCCCCAGAGCCTCGGGGAAACTCTGCGCGCCTGGATTAAGGAATTCATCCAATTCGGCCTAGTCGGAGCAACCGCTTTCGTCATCGACATGGGGCTGTTCAACCTTTTCCAGCACGGACCGCTGGGATTCCTTTCAGGCCATGTCAATACCGCGAACGCTCTTGCAGCCAGCATTGCAACCATCTACTCGTGGATCATGAATCGCGTGTGGACCTACCGCGGGCGTACTCAGGAAAACGCTGGCCGTGAAGCATTTCTATTTTTCTTCGCGAACGTGTGCGGCATTGGAATTACGCAGTTCTGTCTGCTGTTCACGCACCACATCCTCGGTTTGACTTCGCCTCTGGCCGACAATATTTCCGCCTATGTCGTCGGCTTCGCTCTGGGAACGGCTTTCCGCTTCGTTTTCTATCACTACGTCGTATTCACGGGAACAAAAAACAGGTAATTTTCGCCATAAATTCCTCCCCACCCCTTCGCGTGCCCCCGCTTTGCGCCGTAGAGTCGAAGGGTGAACGCGAAAACTCTCAAGCACATTGATGACACGGCCCTGGTTTTCGAAGGCGGCGGTATGCGCGGTGCCTTCACCGCTGGAATCACCGCAACCCTGATCGAAGAGGGCATTGATTTCCCCCATGTTTCGGGGATTTCCGCGGGTTCATCGAACACCGTTAACTATGTGTCTCGAGATGCTCAGCGCGCTCACGACACTTTCACGACAGTGGCCGATAGCCCCGAATTCGGAGGTCTCAAGCACTGGGTGCACGGTCGTGGGATGTTCAATGTCGACTATCTGTACGATGAGATCGCTCAGCCCGATGGCGATGCGCCTTTGGACCTCGATACCTTCCTTTCGAACCCAGCAGAGGTTCGCATCGGAGCCTTCAATGCGACCCGAGGTGAAGAAGTCTGGTTCACCAAGGAGGATATGCGAACGATCGAAGAAGTCGGTCGCTGCGTTCGCGCATCCTCGACCCTACCGATCATCATGCCGACGGTCACGATCGATGGCGATACCTACGTTGATGGAGCTCTTGGACCCGATGGCGGAATCCCGCTGGATGCCCCCATGCGCGATGGCTACCGTAAGTTCTTCGTCGTCCTTACGCGCCCGCGAGACTTCGTCAAGTCCCCGATCAAGCCCGGCGTTTACTCCGCCCTCAGGCTGGCTTTCCCCCATCTTCCTTCCATTGCCGAGGCCGTGGCTCGCCGTACCGTCGCCTACAACGCTGCCCGCCGGAAGCTATTTGAGCTGGAGGAACAGGGACGTGCGTTGATTGTGACCCCCGAAGATCTGGCCATCGACAAGATGGAGATGAATGTTGAACGCCTTGAAGATGCCTTTGATGCCGGGGTCTCCCTGGCGCGTCGGGATCTTCCCCGCTGGGAAGCCTTTTTGGGGCTCTGAGGCAGGCTTCAGCACTTATCGGCGGTGAAGATCACTCAGCACCTTCAATATCAAGGGTGTGGGGCTGGACGGAAAACCGTCCAGCCCCACACCCTTACTTGTGATCTGGCAGAAAGCCTGAATATTCCAGTCTTATTCGGTAGCCAGGGCGACCGAAGGACTGACCTTTGCTGCTCTGCGACCAGGTAGCCACGAGGCAACAAGCGCAGCAAGGATAGCGATCATGACCACCGCAAGGATCTGCATCCATGGGATGGTGATGAAGACCGTGATGCCTTCCAGGGGAAGCGCAAGGATGCCTATCGCTCCGAAGAAGATTCCGCACGCGGTTCCAATCAGCGCTCCCGTTACCGAGATGAACAGTGCTTCAAGAGCGAGCATAGATTTCATCTGCCTCTTGGTCAGACCAAGGGCTCGAAGCAGGCCGTTTTCACGGGTGCGTTCGGCAACCGACAGTGACAGAGTGTTTGCAACGCCCACCAGTGCAACCAGGACAGACACTCCCAGCAGGCCGACGACGATGAGCAACATTTGGTTAATGATGCGCGTGTACATCTCACGTTCGATAGCTGAACCGCCAACAGACAGACCGGTGTCAATCTTCGTCAGGTTCTTCTGAACATCTGTCGCAGAAGCACCATCCTTGAGCTTGACGATCATTCCGGTAATTGGAGCCTTTGGCGCAATTTTCAGCAGATTTGCCTGGCTGATCTCATAGGGTGCTGTGGAATTCTTGTCGTACTTTGCCTTCAGGGTCATGCAAGACCCTTCGGCTGCACACAGCTTGACGTTCTTCCCATCCAGGGAACCCAAACTGACCATCACAGTCGCATCGTCGATCTGGTCGACGCTCGAGTGCGCGACCGTTGAGTAGTTGGGCTCTCCTAAAATTTGCATCGCTCCGGGCTCTTCAGAACCATTACCGCCGGGGGCAATGGTTCCATCCTCTGCATTAGCGCCGCCGACGGTGGAATAGACAGGGACTGTAGCGGCAACTCCATCGGTCGAAGAGATGCGCGACTGGATATCGCTACTCAGGGCCTCGTCGCTGAAGTTCGACACCGAAATATCGAAAGGACGACGCTCATTGACTTCGTTAATCAAGGAGTCGCGCATCGACGAGGCGCCGACCATCATGGTGACAACTAAGGTGACGCCAATGACAATCGATGTACCGGTTGCGGCTGTTCGACCGGGGTTGCGGACCGTGTTTTCGCGTGCCATTCGTGCAAGCATTCCCGGCCACAGCTTCCCAAAGAGCTTTGTTGCCGCGGGGACAATGACGGTGCAGGTAATGAGAATGCCCACCAGGCACAGCAATGACAGGCCGAAAGAGGCCAAGAATTTCTGCGAATCATTGTGAATACGAAGTGAGGCGAACAAACTTCCACCGCACAGCACCGTCATCAGCAGTCCCAGGGTCAACGCGAAACGGTGGCTCTTCTGGGAAGTCGCGTCGGCCTCGTTAATCGGGGAAAGGGCAGCGATCGGTGGAACTTGAGAAACCGCGCGGGCAGGTCGGCGCCCAACGAAAACGGTCAGCAGCGTACCGAAGAGCCATACGAGCACGACATAGAGGGGCGAAATCGAGGAGACCACATCGATAAAACTTGTGTCCTCTGTGAGTGTGCTCAGCAAGCCGCCCAGTAGGAGTCCCAAGACGATGCCGACGAGCGAGGAAATCCCGCCAACCGCATAGGTCTCGCGTCGAACCAGAGAACGCACCTGCTTCGTGCTTCCGCCCAGTGCGCGCAGAAGTGCCAGTTCGCGCCTGCGCTGTTGAAGGAGTACTCGGAATGTCGAAGAGACAACAACCGAGGCAACCAAGATCGCAATAGCCGGGAAGATCAGCGCAATCGCGGTGAGCATCGCCGCTGAGACTTGAATCGCTCGCAGGCTTTCCTCCTCAGTTGCGGAGACGCTCGCCACTTTGACGCCCTTGAATGAAGTCAGTTCAGTGGTGAGCTTTTTCGTCCACTGCTCTTGATCATCAGTCGAGGGGTTGCCGTACTTATTCACCGCCGGCGCATTGGTTGCAACGTGAATTTCACCGGCCGGCTTCATTCCCGTGCTTGCCTCGAAACCTTCTGTCGTCACGTAGGACGGCGCCAAAGCTCGATTTCCCGAAGAGTAGGTTCCGACGATGGTGAACTCGTGCGTAGAAACCGCATCGTCACGGGACAGGCTTGTCACTTTGTCGCCAATTTTGAGGGAAGATTCTTTTGCCGTGCGTTGGGGGATGACGATTTCCGAGGCCGTGGCCGGGGCTTTACCTTCACTCATCTTCACCGCGCTGAGGGGTTCCGCGAGCGCGGGAGAAAGGAAGAGCGTTGTCTGATCGCCGCCTGCCTTCACGGCAATGGGGTATTGCGCTGTGATTCCAACCGCCGTCACGCCTTGGATCTTTGCGATCTTTTGGGTGAGGGCATCGAAATCATTGCCGACCTGGGCGGCCGTCATGTTCAGCGCCTCGTCATCAGCGGGACTGTAGGTGACCACCGATGTGGTCCCGCGGTAGGAATTGCGGACGCTACCGGTGAGCGAGGAGGTCATCGTATTTGAGAACAAGAGCGTGATGACGATGAAGGCGGTAGAGATGGCAACCGCCAAGCCAGTTGAGAAGTAGCGGCGACCGTGGGAATGAAGATTGGCTTTCAACAGCCGTGTTGTTGCGCTCACGGATGTCACCTCAACGCAGCGTTCAGCTGCTCTTCACTAGCATTGCGCAGGTCAGAGACAATTTGGCCGTCACGGACAACCAAGACCCGATCAGCGTAGGTTGCGGCGTGAACATCGTGAGTGACCATAATGACGGACTGACCCAGCTCGGTAACCGCTCGACGCAATAGATCAAGAACCTCTGAGGTCGAGTGAGAATCTAGGTTACCGGTCGGTTCATCGGCAACGATGACTGCGGGACGGCTCATCAGTGCACGAGCAACGGCCACGCGCTGCTGCTGGCCACCCGAAAGTTCTGATGGTCTGTGGTTGAGGCGTTGTTCCAGACCCAGCGAAGAAACAATGAAGGTGAACCAATCTTCATCGACTTTCTGCCCTGCAAGTTCCAAGGGGAGAAGGATGTTTGCCTTGGCATCCAGGGTGGGAATCAAGTTGAAGCTCTGGAAGATGAAGCCGATGCGATCGCGGCGAAGTTTCGTCAGATCAGCATCTTTCAAAGCGGTGATCTCTGTGTTTTCGATGAGCACGCGACCTGAGGTCAGCGAATCAAGTCCCGCAAGGATATGCATCATGGTGGACTTACCCGAGCCCGAGGGGCCCATGATTGCGGTGAACTCACCAGAGTAGAAGTCAACGGTGACGTCATTGAGGGCGGTGACCTGGGTATCGCCCATGCCGTAAACCTTGGAAACGTTAGCGAGGCGAACGATTGGGGTCGCAGATGGTTCTGTATTCATACCTCCATCATGATTGCCCGAGTCGCGCAATCGCTATGGGGGGATGCCCTGGGCCTTCCCTGATTTCCCCCGGTGCTTCCCTTAGTCTTTGGTGGTGCTGGAGGGCTCTTTCTCGCTCAAGCTCAGTCCCCGGAAGCGGTTGAGTGCCGCCGCAACATCAACGAGGCGTGGGCGGGCAAGGCGTCCTGGCAGGGCGTGCGCCCCGAACTTTACGACGGCATCCAAACCTTCAGAGTTCAGTGTGCGTTCAAGGCGTGCCAAAAGATCACTCAGGGTACTTGTCCCATTCGCGTAGGAATAAAGCAGTCCGCGAAGCATCCACGCAATCGCCTCGGTCTGTCCGGGGTCCACAATCTGCTCGACATCGCCCAAGTCAAGGTTGATCTTGTCGATGGTGATTGAGGACAAACCTGCTGCCTTCGTCTTTGGCCGATCGGAGGAATGCAAGCGCGCAGGGGCGCATCGCGCTAAAGGAGCGTCCATCGTCAGGTTCTGATGTACGCGAGGAAGATCTTTGATGACTTGACGGGCCCGATCACTCACGTCTAGGCAGCGGTAGTGGTCCATCATCAAGACCCGATCCGCCTGATCGAGATAATCTCCCGATCCGCCCATGACGAGGATCGTTGAGACACCCAGATCTTTGTGTAGAGAGGAAATTCGATCAACAAGCGGAGTGATCGGCTCCTTTTCGGCTTGGACCAACTCGCGCATACGGGCATCACGGATCATGAGATTCGTTGCGCTGGTGTCTTCGTCAATCAGTAGGAGCGTCGAACCCAATTGGATTGACTCGACTAAGGATGCAGCCTGCGATGTCGAACCTGAGGCATTCTCGGTGGAGAAATGCGTTGTGTCGGCATCCCCCGGAAGGTGAGTGATGAAGGATGAAACATCAACGCCAGTGACCGCCCGCCCGTCGGCGGCGCGTACCTTCATCGCATCCTCAAGGGTTGCGACATATTCGCGGCCGTCTCCCGGAATGTGTGCATAAACGCCGCGCTGAATCGCGCCCAAAAGTGTGGACTTACCGTGATACCCACCGCCGACAATCACCGTGACTCCCGGCTCGATTGCCATCCCGCGAAGGACACCCGCGTGGGGAAGCTCGACCTCGGCCTCGAGAGTGGCGGGGGAAGTAAAAGGAAGTGCACCCTCCATAGGGGACTGCGAGACTCCACTGCGGCGAGCAAGAACGGAACCATTAGCGACGAAGGAAACCCAGCCGCGATCGATCAGGATCTGCTGGAGCGCGCGATAATCCTCGTAAACCGCGATATGACGCAACAAGCCCTCGCGTTCGCGTTCAACTTCGGGGATATCGCTCAGGTAGTCAAAAGTATCCTGGACCGCGTCCGGAACGTCGAGGTCGAAAATCTGTGCGGCGCGGTGGCCAAGGATTGTGCGGCCTCGTGCGGGCATGCGGACTTCGAAACGCAATTCAACGCGGTCGGGCTTGACGGTGCAGGCACTGCGATCAAGAATCTCGACGCTGGGGGACATGACCTGAATGTCATGAAGGCGCCGCTCACGCAGGGAAAGGTTGAAAGCACGGAGTAGGTAATCAGCACACGCTGCCCGAGCATCGGGCGAGGCGATTGCGGCCTGCGGAAGCCCCATTTCCTGCGGGGTGGAAATGGCACGTACCTTCGAGGGAGGAGCGTAGGGATCGGCCTGAATTCGGTCGATTGAGAGCGAGAAACTGCCGAAATCCCACATTCCAACGATGGACTTGTAAGCCGGATATGAACGTCCATCAAGTTTGTGAAGCGTGCGGATGAGCTCTTCATCGCTGCCGGTGTGCTTGCGGAACTCAGCGGTAGAACTCTGGCCGGAAATACGCTGTGCGCGCTCTGGATTGGTCGAGGTGCTCATGAGTTCAGCCGATCGCGTGCGAGATCGTGATGATCGCGTAAATGATGAGGAAAACTACCAGGCAAGAGTGAATGATTGTGCCTGCGATGCCCAGAGAACGGGCCATGAGGGCCTTCTGATAGGAACTTTCGGGAAGAGACGCCGAGCGAGCGTTCTTGATCGCGGAAGCACTCCATGCCCATGCCGGAATCGAGCCGAAAAGGCCGATGAGGAACAGGCCCAGAAGAGCAAGAACCAGTGGGCCGGTGCTGGGGACATTGCGTGCCTCCAGCGTCGGTGTGGTCGGCGTGTAGGTGAATTGAGGTGCGCCGAACTGGGGCTGGGGGGCTGTTTGGGGTTGCTGGGGTGCAACGGGAGTTGGCGCTGGCATTGCCGAGGCTGGGGCTGGCATTGCCGGAGACGGTGCTGGCACTTGCGGTACCTGTGCGGATTCCGCGTATCCCGGAGCGTTCATTGGGACGGGGGCTGTGAATGGTCCGGAGTTTTGCGGATCAGGTTGCGTCATGCCTCCATCATAGGCAATGGCTTGAGGTACGGGCGCGTTCCAAGCATCCTCTAAGCTTGCTCCACATGAAGTCGGTGTTTGTCACAGGTTATGCCCTGTGTCTTTTCCCGACTTCGTGTGACTTTCCGAGGCGGTGCGCGCCCTTCCTGTGACTTTCCGAGGCCGCGCCCGCGTACCCAGTGTGTCATCCCGCACCCGCAGGCACACACCAGCACAAATACAATGCGGGGGCCGGTTTCCCGACCCCCGCTTTACCCGCTATACGGACCTGACGTCACAGCATGCAGGACACGCAGCCCGAAACTTCGGTGCCTTCCAGTGCCATCTGGCGCAGTCGCATGTAGTACAGGGTCTTGATGCCCTTCCTCCACGCGTAGATGTAGGACTTGTTGAGGTCACGCGTGGTTACCGTATCGGGGTAGAACAGCGTGAGCGACAGGCCCTGATCGACGTGCTGGGTCGCCACCGCGTAGGTGTCGATGATCTTCTCGGGGCCGATTTCGTACGCATCCTGGTAGTACTCCAGGTTTTCGTTCGTCATGTAGGGCGCCGGGTAGTAGACGCGACCGATCTTGCCTTCCTTGCGGATTTCGATGCGCGAGACGATCGGGTGAATCGACGAGGTCGAGCCGTTGATGTACGAGATCGAACCGGTCGGCGGGACCGCCTGCAGGTTCTGGTTGTACATACCGTACTGGGCGACGTCGGCCGCCAGAGCCGCCCAATCCTCCTGCGTGGGCAGGTGGATTGTCGAGGCCGCAAGAAGTTCGCGGCAGCGCTCAGTTTGGGGCTCCCACACCTGGTCGATGTACTTGCGGAAGTACTCGCCCGAGGCGTACTGGGAATCCTCGAAACCTTCGAAACTCACGCCGCGCTCGCGGGCGATTGTGCACGAGGCCTTGATGGCCTCGTAGGCAACGGCCATGAAGTACATATTCGTGAAGTCCAGGGCTTCTTCGCTGCCGTAGTAGACGTGCTCGCGGGCGAGGTAGCCGTGGAGGTTCATCTGGCCAAGGCCGATGGCGTGGCTCATGGCGTTACCACGGGCAATCGAAGGCACCGACTGGATATCCGACAGGTCGGAGACGGCGGTCAGGCCGCGGATTGCGGTCTCGATGGTCTTGGAGAAGTCCGGGGAATCCATGGTTTTCGCGATGTTGAGCGAGCCAAGGTTGCAGGAGATGTCCTTACCAATATGCGAGTAAGAGAGGTCATCGTTGTAGGTCGAGGCCTCGGACACCTGGAGGATCTCCGAGCACAGGTTCGACATGGTGATGCGGCCCTTGATGGGGTTCGCAGCGTTGACCGTGTCTTCGAAGACGATGTAGGGGTAGCCGGACTCGAACTGGATTTCAGCGATGGTCTGGAAGAAGCGACGTGCGTTGATCTTCTTCTTGTGGATACGGCCATCGTCAACCATCTCGTGGTACTTCTCGGTGACCGAGATTTCCGAGAAGGGCACACCGTAGACGCGCTCGACGTCGTAGGGGCTGAAGAGGTACATGTCCTCGTTCTTACGGGCCAACTCGAAGGTAATGTCGGGGATGACCACACCCAAGGAGAGGGTCTTAATACGGATCTTCTCGTCCGCGTTCTCACGCTTGGTGTCCAGGAACTGCATGATGTCCGGGTGGTGTGCGTGCAGGTAGACGGCACCCGCGCCCTGACGTGCACCCAGCTGGTTCGCGTAGGAGAAGGAGTCCTCGAGAAGCTTCATAACGGGAACCACGCCACTGGACTGGTTCTGAATCTTCTTGATCGGGGCGCCGGCCTCGCGAAGGTTGGTGAGCTGCAGGGCCACGCCGCCGCCGCGCTTGGACAGCTGCAGAGCGGAGTTAATGCCGCGGGCGATGGACTCCATGTTGTCTTCGATGCGCAGAAGGAAGCAGGAAACGAGCTCGCCTCGCGCGGCCTTGCCGGCGTTGAGGAAGGTCGGGGTCGCGGGCTGGAAGCGTCCGGTCATCATCTCGTCGACCAGGTGGCGCGCCATCTCGATGTTTCCCTGTGCCAGGTAGAGCGCGACCATGACGACGCGGTCTTCGAAGCGCTCTAGGTAGCGGGTTCCGTCGAAGGTCTTGAGCGTGTACGAGGTGTAGTACTTGAAGGCGCCCAGGAAGGTGGGGAATCGGAACTTGTGAGCGTAGGCCTGCTTGTGAAGGTCCTTAATATCCTGGAATTCGTATTGGTCCAGGACGTGCTTCTCGTAGTAGCCCTGTTCGACCAGGTATTCCATCTTCTCTTCCAGGTCGTGGAAGAACACGGTGTTCTGGTTGACGTGCTGGAGGAAGTACTGACGTGCTGCCTGTCGATCGGCCTCGAATTGGATCTTGCCGTCGGCGTCGTAGAGGTTCAGTTGCGCGTTGAGCGCGTGGTAATCCAGCTCGGGGGAGGGGGCTGGTTCTACTCCTGTGTCAGTGAGGTTTTCTGCCAAAACTCGCTCAATCCTTCGCGAACTCGTGAGACGTCTTCGGCAGTGCCGAGGAGCTCAAATTTGTACATGTGGGGGATATGTAATTTTGCGGAGATGATGTCTCCGGCCAGGCAGTAGGCCGTGCCGAAGTTGGTGTTCCCAGAAGAGATCACTCCGCGGCAGAGGCCACGGTTGTGTTCATCGTTGAGGAACTTGATGACTTGTTTGGGGACTGCTCCCTTGACGTTGCCTCCGCCGTAGGTAGGAACGATGAGGACGTAGGGTTGATCGACGTGAAGGAATCCGTCGCGGGGGAGAAGTGGGATTCGCTGTGCTGGGAATCCGAGTTTTTCCACGAAACGGCGGGTATTGCCCGTCGCCGACGAGAAGTAGACGACGTTGACCATGTGGTCTTTTCCTTTCACGAGGCCGCCCCTGGGCAGGGAGCAAAAAGTGACCCGGTCCCCCGGTTTGCTTGGGGGACCGGGTGGGTTGCTTTTAGGCGTTAACGACGCGTGCCGTTCCCATTGCCGAGGCCTGTGCTGCGGCCTTGATGAGGTCGGGGCGGTAGCCGCTCCAGTGGTCTTCGCCGGCGATGACGACGGGAGCTTGCTGGTAGCCCAGGCCCTTAATGAACTCGAGTGCCGAGGGGTCTTCGGTGAGGTCGACCTTCGTGTAGTCCAGTCCCTGCTTGTCGAGTGCGCGGTAGGTCGCGTCGCACTGGACACACATGGGCTTGGAGTAGACGGTGATAGACATGGCCGGACCTTTCAATGTCGTGTGTTGATGTGTGTTTTCTCCGCTGTTTACCCGGGGGAGCGGAACATGCGACAACACTACACCTTGTGTGTGCTTTCGTCACGAGACCCAATATGTTGTGTCTAACTGTGTTCCTAACCCTAGATGTGGATGGATGGTTGGTCCCCTGTGGATGGGGTGTGGATGAGGATGGCTTACATCGGTGTAATTTGAGGAAATTGTGCCCGAGGGGGCCTGTGGATAGAGCTCTTCGATTTCTCCACAGAGTGGGTTGAGGTTGTGGGTAAGCGCACGAAAAATTCGAAAAATTTCGTGCCCATGTCGGCGTGTCGCACGTAGTGCTAGCTCGGTAGCACAGTTGATGGGTCATCTCCCGTTCTTATGGGGGGCATGTGCTCCAGTGTTCCCCAGGTTGCGCGGTTGACGGATAGAGAAGTTGTGTCAGCAAAGCTCAAATGAGTGGAAGATGCGCGATTTCTGAATAAAAAATGCGTAAATACTGGGAGTTGTGAGCTAGATCACGATATCCCAGAAATGAGTCTTCTGAAATGTGTAGCAATTTCGCATATATGCAGGTCGGAAGATGTTTATTTGGGTGGATTTATTGAAATTTTATGGCCAATTCTGCCATGTTCGCGATAGTTAGCTGAGAGTCGCCTGTACGATTCAATTGTAAATCGAGCGGGTATTACATACCCTCAAATCGTTCCTATCCCAATAGGCGGTAGATGACACACATATTTGTTGTCGCACGCGTAGTCGACGACGCGTTGTCGGAAAACTGTCAGCTATCCCATGACATGAGGAGCACCTCCAGCATGACGAATGCGAAAAGCTCAGCTACATCGAAACGCAGGTCTGTATCGACGCGCTTCGTGGCGGCCTTTGCTGTAACAGCAACCGCCGGTAGCGCACTTGTCGGAAGCTTCGTTGCTCCTCAGCCTGCGTATGCGGCACAGGAAGCTGCGGCGGGCAAGATCGATGTCGGCATGGTCGACGCGATCATGGGTGAGGGTCATACTCGCGAAACCCCGACCGGCTCTGACCTGAATGACAGCATCCGCTACGGTGTTGTCGTTGGCATGACCGAAAATCGGCTTCGCAGTAGCAATCAGAAGCTAACTACCTGGCTCGGCGGCGAAACCGCTAAGAATAAGGACGCGTGGACCTACATTGCCCGAGGTACGCCGTGGAAGTGGGATAACCAGACCGCTGACTGGGGTGACTCTGCAGCCAGTAAAAAGTGGATGCAGGATCACTACAATCAATGGGCTGCTGACAACACGAAGATCTGGGTGAATGGACAGAGTGCCATTGGCTTCAAGCCGAATAACCCTGGCAAGGTTGAACCGGGTCAAACCTTCCTTCTTGGCGCGATCCGCCACAATAACCTGCCCATTGGACAGGCGGCTGCCCCAGGCGGTCTTGGCCAGCCTTACTTCGTCTCGAGCCTGAACCTGAAGTTCACGGGACTGATTCCTGGGGACGAGGGCGAAGCATTCCCCTTTATCAACCACGAGACCTTCAACACCCTGGCCTCGACGATCATCTACCGCAAGGGCGGCGCCTACGTAAAGACGGCTGGCGTGCCGGGGACAGGCACTTGCTCTACCGACTTTGGTATTAACGGCTGGGATGCTACGCAGCGCATTGGTGGAAAACTGCCTCGTGACTACGTGCTGTCTGGTGACACTTACGGTCGTCCGGGTTACACGCCTTCTGGCGATTTCATTGGTCCCGCCTACGAGCCGAACCCGGTCAACGCGGCCGACCGCTCGCAGGGTTACACAAACCTGCCCGAATCCCGTTCGGGACGCATGTACTGCGTCAAGTACGTGGGTGAAGGTAACGGTGACTACGACCTCTACAGCCAGTACTACAACGGCGGTGCAGAGCAGCCTCACAATCAGCTGACGAAGGAAGAAACCAAGCCTCGCTATTGGCCCGGCGCAAAGGGTAACGTCAACGAGAACCCCTACGTCTCCGACACTGTCAAGCTGGAGAAGACCGTCTCGGACAAGACCTTCACGAAGAACGGACGCACTTATCGTCTTCACTTGTGGGGCTTTGTCCCCGCGACGAACGCGACCAACTTCTTGACCCCGGAGAACTTCAACTCCATCCCGACCGCTAACTGCCCGACGACTGTCCCGTCGGACGCCAAGCGTACTGACTACTTCGTGACGCAGGAACTCTCGGTCAACTACGCCTGCCTCTACGGTGTCATCACCGAAGAGCGCTCCGTGCGCATTGTGAAGTCCGTCGAGGATCCTTCGGGTGCCAACCCTGCGATCCCTGCCGCTACCTTCACAGCAACTACGGGCTCTACCTGGGCGGATAACACGAGCCGTACCCCGGCGACCACCGGCACCGTGTCAGTCACGAAGCCCACGGCCTCCTCCGCTCCGGCCCGCGGTACCTACATGTCCGCAAGCAACTCGCTTGCAACGCTGACCCCCACGGGATTTGGTGAGGCCAACGCGAAGTACGATTCGACCTTCATCCCCTTCGAGGTCGGTAACTCCGACTTCACCATCGAAGAGAAGGAAATCTCGACCGGTGGGGACGATAAGTGGAACCTCAAGGACGTGAAGTGCGTCAACGGCATCGGTGAAGACGTCGCCGTGACCAAGACCGAGCACGGCGTTAACTTCAAGAACGTCGGCGGCGCAGCGTCCAACGAGGCAGCCCCCATCACCTGTACCTTCGTCAACGAATACCAGGCTCCCAAGCTGCGTGTTGAAAAGTCCATCGAGAACAACGGCGGCGCCACCGGTGCAACCAACTTCACCGTGGACTACAAGATCCTCGCTACCAACGACGGCTCGCTGGCCGCCAACACCGGCAAGCTCACAGATAAGCCCGAATTTGCCAAGGGCCTTGAGATTCAGTCCGCAAAGATCGCTGAAACCCAAGCAGGTTTGGACACTGCCTCCGATGCAGCTGCAACGAATGGCGTGTACACCCTGACGAACGGCGTCGAACTGGCTCCCAATGCCTCAAAGGAATTCTGGATCCGCTTCACGGTGACGCGTAATACTGCCGCGGCTGGATACTCGGAAGAGAACCTCGCCTGCCGAGCTGACTCAACTGGTATCCCGAAGGCCGGCTACGGCCTCTTCAACCAGGTCTACGCTGAAAACGGCAAGGACTGGGATGGCACCGAGAACAACAAGGCCTGTGGCCCGACCGTTCCGCACGACTTCGTCGTGGTGAAGGCCGGCACGCAGAACACAGGTAAGACCTTCATGGATCCTTCGAACCAGTACACCGGTCCCAAGGGAGTCAAGATGTACCCCCTGTCGGGCGCTGAGTTCGCAATCTACAATGCCAACCCGAATACTGACGCCAACGCCACCGTGGTCAAGACCCTGACCCAGGCGAATGCAACCGATGGCTACTACTGGTCCGTCAACGACCTGGAACTTGGCCGCGTCTACTGGCTGGTTGAGACCAAGGCCCCCGCAGGGCACTCGCTCCTTCCCAGGCCCATCACCTTCACGCTGGACGCCGCTCAGACCGATGGCACCGGCACCAAGGTCGAGCTCGGAGACGAAGTGGAAAACACGGCCAAGTGGGCCAAGGGCGCAGTTCAGGCCTTCTCTTCGATCTCCGGCAGCCTGCCCGGTCCCAAGGGCTTCCTGGTTGGAAATGCACGCAAGGCCACCCTCCTCGTGAAAGACACCGAGGTAGGACATCTGCCCGTATCGGGCAGCTTCGGAATCTACCCGTACATCGGCGTCGCAGTGGCGCTTATGGGCGGGGCGATGGTGATCTCGCTGGTCACCATGAAACAGCGTCGGAAGGCAGATAAATTTGCCTAAGACACTGACCCTGTAAATGACTAGTTCAATCACCATCACTTGATCTGTTTAAAGATCCCGTACAACAGGAGAACACAAAAATGACAACTCTTAAGACCCGTCGAGGCGTCAGCCTCCTCGCCGTCATCGCGGTTGCCGCCGGCGCCGCAGCGGTTCCGGGTATTGCTACGGCAGCCCCCTCCGCATCGGCATTCGGTGTCGTTGCCACCGCTGAGCGTCTTCCCTCACTGGTTGACCTGGATACCAGCAAGACCGGCTCCATCACCATCCACAAGCTGGTCAAGGATGCCACCAACGGCACCACCGAAGGCACTGGCCTCGAGGACAACACCGTCAGCGGCACCCCGCTTGACGGCGCAAAGTTCACCGTTGAGCGCCTGACCAACGTCGACCTGACCACTCAGGCTGGCTGGGAGAAGCTTGTTGGCTTCAATGGTGACGTTACTGCCGCTAAGGCAGACGGTGTCGATGCAGCAGTTGAAAAGACCACCGCTGGCGGCGGTCTGGCCACCTTCTCCAACCTGCCCCTGGGCGCCTACGTCGTGACCGAGACCGAAACCCCCGCGGGCTACGTCGGCTCCAAGCCCTTCATCATCACCGTTCCGATGACGAACCCGAAGGACCTGAACAAGTGGGTCTACGACGTTCACGCATACCCGAAGAACTCCAAGGCTGGCGTCGAGAAGACCGTTGCCGATGTGGCGACTCCCGCCATCGGATCTGCGATCTCCTACACCATCAAGTCCGACGTTCCTGCAGTTGAGGCTCTCGACTTCTACGACGTCGTCGACCAGTACGACAAGCGCGTGGAACTGCCCGAAGCTGGCATCACCCTGAAGCTCATCAACGGCAAGACCGGTGAGGTTGCTCTGACCAAGGGCACCGATTACAAGCTGATTGGCGCCACTGGCACCGACGGCAAGACCATGTTCTGGACCGCTGAGTTTACCGAGGCCGGCCGCAAGAAGATCGTCGAAAACCGCAAGGACGACACCACCAAGGTTCAGATGGACCTGGCTGGCACCGTTAAGGACAAGGTTGAATCCGACGGCCTCTTCAAGAACAAGGCAATCCTGCTCCCCAACGAGCCCTCCAACGGTTGGAAGCCCAACTCGGGTGAGGTTCCCCCGCCGGATTACCCGAACTCCGAGGTTGTCTCCAAGTTCGGCAAGGTGAAGATCACCAAGGTCTCCGCAGCAGATACGAGCGCGAAGCTTAAGGGTGCAGAGTTCGAGGTGTACCAGTGCACGCCTCAGAGCACTCCCACCAAGAACTTCGACTCGGTTGACGCAACCCTGGACAAGAAGCTGAGCCCCGCTGGCGTCACCACCTACGTGACCGACGCAAACGGCGAGGTCACCATCGATGGCCTGCGCAACAACGACTGGGCCAACAACGCCAAGGTCACCAACCCCGGTTGGTACTGCCTCGTTGAGACCAAGGCTCCCGAAGGCTTCGAGCTCCAGACTCGCCCGATTGCCTTCCAGGTCCTCGAGACCAACTCGACCGCTGCTAACCAGTACACCCTGGAGACCACGGTCAAGGATGCTCCTCACAATGGTGGATTCCGCCTGCCCGTCACCGGTGCTGCCGGTGTGGGCGTGCTGATCGCAGCTGGCTCCGCACTTGTTGCTGGCGCTGGCGCAATCACCATTGCGAACAAGCGTCGCAAGGAAAACGACTGATCTCTCAGTGAGATTTAGCTGGGTGCGGGAAGACCCGTCGGTCTTCCCGCACCCGTTTCTATACAATCAACGCAACCCCCCGTTATCCCCATTTAAAAGGCGACTCATGAGCGAGAACGAGATCCACGCAGACGACAGCCTCTCAAGTACCCAGGTTCACGAAGAGATACCTGAAACTGCGGAAGAACGTGATCAACGCATTCGCAAGGCTGGGCGCCGCCGTCGCCTCTTCACGATCCTTCCGCCCGTTCTGCTGGTGCTGGGGATTCTGGTTCTGCTTTACCCCGTTATCGCGACCTATCAGAACAACCTCGAACAACAGCGCATTGCCAAGGCCTTCAGTGCCGAACAAACCAACCTTGGCCCCGATGTGCTGAAAGACGAACTTGCCCGCGCTGATGAATACAACCGTAAAGCCGCTGAAGCCCCTATTCTGGACCCCTGGTTGGAATCGCAGCGCCCCAATACTCCTCAGTACAGCGACTATCTTTCGCAGCTCGATGTCAACCCCGTGATGGCAACCGTTAAGGTCCCTTCGGCCGATATCAGCCTTCCGATCTATCACGGCACCGAAACCTCAACTCTTGAAAAAGGCGTTGGACACCTCTTTGGAACTGCGCTTCCCGTTGGTGGCGAAGGAACTCATACGGTTCTTACCGGCCACTCCGGACTGGGCAGTGCAACTATGTTCGACCACCTCAACCGCGTTAAAGTCGGCGACGTCTTCTACATTGAAGTCCTGGACCGTCACCTCAAATATAAGGTCACCGATATCCGGACTGTTCTTCCGAATGAAACAGAAAGCCTGAACAAGGTTGCCGGAAAAGACCTTGCAACCCTGATTACCTGTACGCCCTACGGCATCAATACCCACCGACTGCTCGTCACTGGTGAGCGCGTTCCCATGGATGATCAGCAGGTTGCTGCAGAATCAGCAAAGGTTGAACCCGCAGTCATCCAGACCTGGATGATCGCCGTTGTCGTCGGCATTATTGCCGTGCTCATTGCGACCGCAGTCCTATGGGGCTTTGCCCGCAAGAACCGCAAGAAGCGTGAGGCTGAGGAAGCTGCAGCAGCGGGGGTATCCGCAGCGAGCGAAAACGGCGAAAACGCGTAGATCAACACTCCACAACGTTGACGGCCAGGCCGCCCGCTGAGGTCTCCTTGTACTTCGAGAGCATGTCGTTTCCCGTCTGACGCATTGTCTCGATCGCGACATCCAAGGACACGGTGTGGCGGCCATCGCCCCACAGGGCCATGCGAGCAGCGTTAATTGCCTTAACAGCAGCAATCGCATTGCGTTCGATGCAGGGGATCTGAACAAGGCCTCCAACGGGATCGCAGGTCAATCCCAGAGAATGCTCCATGGCGATCTCAGCGGCGTTCTCTACCTGCTGTGGGGTGCCGCCCAGAGCCTGAGCAAGCCCCGCAGCCGCCATTGCCGAGGCCGAACCGACCTCTCCCTGGCAGCCAACCTCAGCGCCGGCAATCGACGCGTTTGTCTTGATCAAAGCGCCAATCGCAGTTGCAGCCAGCAAAAACTCGTGAATTGATGCGCGACGGCAACAGGCGGACTCTGAGGACTCGTCCAGAGGAAGTTCTGAAATCCCAGCCAAATTTGAGGGGGAGAAGTCGGGGAAACTTGCTCCGGCCTCGGGACAAAAAGCAACGAGGTAGCCCAGCACCGCGGGAATTACGCCGGCAGCGCCATTGGTCGGTGCAGTGACGATTCTGTGGCCGGCGGCATTTTCTTCATTCACTGCCAGTGCGTAGAGGTTGACCCAATCCATGGCACGCAGGGGATCTTGCATGACCCCGGCCCAGCCTCGGCGTTCACCGGCTGAAAAAGCCTTCTCAGCACGCACGCGCAATTGGGCCGCCAAGGCGTTCGCGCGGCGAGGAACATCCAGTCCGCCGGGTAAAATACCGGTGGAGGAAATCCCCGCCTCAATTGCGTGGAACATCGTGTGTGCGATCTGGTCAAGGTAGGCATCCAAGGCCACATCGGAACGCGCAGAAAGTTCGTTGGCGCGAACAACCTCGGCGATCGATAGGCCCGAGCGCGCGCATTGCGCCAAAAGCTGTGCGGCCGTCGAGAAAGGATAGGGCGCGGGGGTGCACATTCCCGTTGTCTCTTGAGCAGAGGCCAAAGAGGCAATCTCGGGGTGTTCGGGATCGTTATTCGTCTGGGCCATAACGAAGCCTCCGCCCACCGAATAGTAGGTGCGCTCAAGGACCAAGCTCTCGCCTGCGTAGGCGGTGATTGTGAGTGCGTTGACGTGGTAGCTCAGGACCGTGCGCGGAAGAAAACGGATATCGGACTCGATATCAAAAGGAATTTCCCGGCCCCCGGCGAAAGGAAGACGGCCACTGGAAGCAATCTGGGGAATCAGGCCCTCAACTGTTTCAATGGACACGGTTTCCGGGTCATAGCCCGCTAAACCCAGCAGCACTGCACGGTCCGTGTTGTGACCTCGCCCGGTTGCACCAAGGGAGCCAAAAAGGTCGATGGTTACGTGAGACAGATGCGAATAATCAGGAAGCGCACACAACTCGGTGGAGAAAGCAAGGCCCGCACGCATCGGACCGACCGTGTGCGATGAAGAGGGGCCAATGCCGATCGAAAACATATCGAAAGCGGAGAGCGGACGAGGGGCCTCGCTGGCAGGAACTTCACCGGCGACAATGGCTGCAGGTGTAGGGGTGCCTGCGCTGTACTGATCGGGAGAAGTGACATCAATCGACGGCTGAAGATCCATGCCTCTATTGTGCCTGAAAATAACTGGAGATGAACGACGTGATCACTCATTCGCTTCGCTGCAATGAAGCGGAGTTTTTAGCGAAAAGCCCATCAACGATGGTGTTCTACACAACGTGCGGCATCCGAGACTCGCTCGAGCACGCCATCTAAATCCCGATAAACTGGGTTTCATGAGTGAACGCATGAATGTTGAGTCCTTTAACCTCGACCACCGCACTGTCCTTGCTCCTTACGTCCGCGTCGCAGATCGGAAGACTCTTCCCGGCGGCGACGTCCTGATCAAGTACGACGTCCGTTTTACCCAGCCCAATAAGGCACACCTTGAGATGCCCACGGTTCACTCCATCGAGCACCTCAGCGCTGAACTGATGCGCAACCACACCGATAAGCTCATCGACTTCGGCCCCATGGGCTGCCAGACCGGCTTCTACGCCCTGCTCCTGGGCGTTGAGACTGAGGAATTCCTGCCCATCTTGCAGGCAACTTTCGAAGACATCCTCAATGCCACCGAAGTTCCTGCTGCAAACGAGGTTCAGTGTGGCTGGGGTGCAAACCACTCCCTGGAAGGCGCTCAAGAAGCCGTTCGCGAGTTCCTGAATCACCGCGACAAGTGGCTGGTTGTTACCCAGGATGACGCTGCGGCAGCCAAGTAATTATTCAGACCTGACGTCCCCCAGACACTTCTCAGAGAGGTACTCATGTCCCTGACCTTGACCCCTTCGCGTCAGCTTCCCGAGGTCGACGCCTTCATTCAGTGCGCCATGGTGATGGAGGCACAGCCCTTCCTGGATGCTCTTGCGCCTCTTCCCGGTTCTGACGCGGTTGAAACCCTTGTTGTGGGCGCCGACGGACATCACCAGCAGAGCTACGCCCTTGGCCAGCTCGAAGGTCACACCGTCGTCGTCATCACCTCGGGTGTTGGCATTGCGAATGCGGCAGCAGCAGTGGCCCGAGGCCTGACCCTGGCCACCCCGAAGATCGTCATCGCGGGTGGTACCGCGGGCGGTCTTGAGGGCGGAATCCAAGTGGGCGACATCGCGGGCGCGATCGCCACGATCTACAACGATGCCGACGCCACCGTCTTCGGCTACGAGCTCGGCCAGATTCCGCGTATGCCCGTCGACTACCACTCCTCGCAGCGGGCGATCGACGCGCTCGCTGGCCTCAACGATGCCCAGCCGCACCACGTGCGCACCGGCCGCATCGTCACCGGCGACTCCTTCGCCTCGGAAAAGGTCGTTGCCCGTATCCGCGCAGGCTTCCCCGATGCGCTGGCTGTTGACATGGAAACCTGTGGCATGGCCCAGGTGTGCTGGTCCAACGGCGTGGATTGGATCTGCCTGCGTGCGATCTCGGATCTAACGGGAGAAGGTGCTGACGAGGACTTCCACATGAACGGTGAGAAGGCCGCATACCACTCCTTCGAGGCCATTTGCGCCTACCTCTCACTTTTCTGCAAGTGAGCTGATCCCGTGTCCTATCGCGTCCTTATGGTGTGTACCGGCAATATCTGCCGCTCGGTCATGGCCGAAGAAATCCTGCGTGAAGCCGTTGAACAGCGCGGGCTTGATGTTGTTGTTGATTCGGCCGGGATCAGCGATGAGGAACATGGACACGGGATCGACTCTCGCGCTGCCCGAGCACTGCGAGAGGGAGGGTACCGCGTGCCCTCGCATCGAGCACGCCAAGTCGAGGCGGGGGAGCTTCAACGTTGGGACTTGATTCTTGCGATGACCTCCTCACATCTTCGCGCCCTCGAAGGGCTTGCAGGCGGACCTGATCCGAAGATTCGCATGTTCCGTGAATTCGAAGTGAGTGGGGGAGATGCTAGCCACCGGCGTGACCTCGATGTTCCCGACCCCTGGTACGGAGATTATTCTGATTTCGAGGCCACTCGTGAGACCATTGAGAACTGCACTCCAGCCATCATTGAGTACATCATGAGGAGCACAACTCGGTGACGAAACGAAACAAGCGCATAGGCGCGCTTGTCGCACTTTGCGTAGCGGCGGCCTCGGCGATCGGGATAGCCGGCTGTACGGACACAACGCCGCAAGAGCAGCCGCAAGAAACAGCCTCTGAGGCGCCTCGCGGGATTCCTTTGGACTACTCGGGTTTTGACCCGGAGAACATCATGTCTGATGCCGTGCTGGATGACTCGAGCGCCATGAATGATGAGCAGATCGCTGCTTTTATCAACGAAAAAGGGGAGGGCTGCCGCGCGGGACGGGTGAACGACCAGGATGTTCCGTGTTTGAAGGACTTCAGAGCCGTCACCGAGACTTTTCCCGCTGACGAATATTGCCAATGGGGATACCAGGGCGGCGAAGAAGAAACCGCCGCGCAAATTATTGGCCAGTCAGCACGTTCATGCGGAGTGAACCCGAAAGTTTTGTTGGTGACGCTGCAAAAAGAGCAGGGACTGATCTACGCATCGGGTGGAATGTTTCAGTGGTTCAGCTATCCCAGCGCGATGGGATATGCCTGCCCGGATAACTCGACCTGCGACCCGGATTATGCCGGTTTTCAGCGGCAGGTTTATTACGCCGCGCGCCAGTTTGCGATCTATCGAGTGAAGCCTGAGCGTTTCCGTTTCCGTGCGGGAGAAAGGGTCGAGGCCCGCTACGGTCCCGCCGAAGAATGCACGTCCGTTGAGATCACTCCGGCTAATCGTGCAACCGCCAGTTTCTATAACTACACGCCCTATGTTCCCAACCAGGGGGCGCTTGCGGGGCATGGGAATGATTGCTCGGTTTATGGCAATGCGAATGTTTATGGTTATATGCGCGCCTGGTTTGCTCAATAATGTTGAAATCCGGTCAAATATAGGTGGTCATGGTATACACTGAGCGCGCTGGATACGCCCGTGTCCAGGTAACGAAGAAGTTGCCAAGGGGTGCGCGATGGAGCCATACGATATTCACAAGAAGACTGCCGACCCTCCGGGACCGCCAATTCACATACCGCATTTCAAACGCTCTGATGAGTGTGCTGTTGGAATTGCGCTCTTACCCGGAAGGATTCATGCCGTTGTCATGGATCGCTCTGGGCGTGTGCGTGAAGAGCGTGCGCGAATCGTTGTAAATAATGCGAATGCCATCCTTGCCATGATTAACACTCTTTGCAGAGAAATGGCAGAAAGCGTTCGTTCATATGGGGACATCAAGGGAATTGGCCTATCCCTCGGTGGGAAAGTGATCGATGGGCGAAGGTGCACTGTCGAAGAGCTGGGATGGCTAGACTTCCCGCTCCTTGACTTGATCTCTGGTCAGGGCGGGCTTCCGCTTTCTCTCATCAACAGTCTTGAAGGACTGGCAACCTACGAAGCCATATACGGTGTCGGGCAGCGTTTTGATAACTTCATGATCGTTCAGATCGCGGAAAACGTCTGTCACGTCGAAGTGAAGAATGGCGCAATTTGCCCTGATCCCGCTGGAGATTATCGAAGAACTGCTCACCTTCGTCTTGAGGGAAACAATGCGGTATGCGCACAGGGGCATTATGGATGTGCCAGTGTGTCCTTGGTTCCCTCAGCCATTATTGGGCAGGCACGCGCTGCCCGTATGAGCGCTGGTGATACTGATCGGCCCCGTGATATCGAAGAGCTGATTCGTATGGCGCAGGGCGGAGATCTGGCCTGTCGAAAGGCGGTGCTGGGCTTCGTTCGCAACCTTGCGATGTGTCTGGAGCAGCTCAGCGAAATGACCAAAATTGATCACATCGTCCTTGATGGAAGCGCGGTGCGGATTCTTTCCTCGGAGTGGGCAGTCCTCTTTGAGGATGTGCTCTTCACTGTGGGCTCTCCGGGGGAAGTGCTTCCGATTGTGATTCGTCGTGCCAGTGAGGATTCCCGCTGGGCGTGCGGGGCTGCAGCGTATTTGTTTGAGACCTGCGATCGCGGAAGACCAAAGGTGTCGGGAGGTGACTTAAGCGGGAGTTATGTGCCACTCGTTGCGGTGTAGCCGGCATCGATTGGAAAATACCGGTCGTTTAATGAAACGGGACTGCGAGCAGCGCGCAGTCCCGTATATTTATGCTCGAAGTTGAGTGCTACTCAGCCTCGACCACAGGCAAGACCGACCAGGGGAAGTTGATCCACAAAGCGGTCTTGCGCCAGATGTAGTCCGGTTCGATGATCGAGACGGGCTTCTTGTAAATAACGACCGAGCGAGCGTCGACCTTTGCGTGGGTCTTACCATCGAGGCTCAGCCCGTCTTCGTCGATCAGTTCCATGACCTTCTTCAGGGTCTTGCCCGAGTCTGCCACGTCATCGACGACCAGTACCTTCTTGCCATCCAGAGCCGAAACATCCATGAGCGGAGGCAGAACCTGAGGTTCATCCAAAGTCTCACCCAGACCGGTATAGAACTCGAGGTTCATGGTACCGATGGCCTTCACACCCATCGCGTAGGCAATTGCACCTGCGGGGATCAGGCCGCCGCGCGCAATTGCAACGATCAGGTCGGGCTTCCACCCGGAGTTCACGATCTGCTGTGCCAGCTCGCGTGCGGCGTCGCCGAACTCTTGCCAGGTCAGATTTTCGCGTTCTTCGCCAGTGTTGGTCGTTGCGCCGTCATCGAATGGGGTGGAAGCAGACATGTATACGTCCTTCAACAAAAGTGATCAGGTGAATGGACATATGGTAACGCCCGTCAGTACGTTTACGCATCGTCATCCATTTGAATGACGAAGTCGTGTCAAACTGCGTAGTTGGCGCGCATACTGTCCGCCGGGTTGACGGGGTTGTCCTTTATGGGACCAGATAAAGATTCGCGAGGCATCAAAAGTGCGTGAACACACACCGCAAGAGGTGACCCGTCGAGGAGCCGAATACAGTTCCCGCCGTGTTCCGCACACTGGGCATATCCCCACCCATGATGGCCGAGGCGAGGGTAAGTGTGCCGATAAACGTGCGCTATCGGGGGCGCCAAGTTGGCGAGCTTTCGCTTGCCAGATCGCATCGTGATGATGTGAGGCACCAACCAGGGCGTGGGCAATTTCGTGCAGGATGACTCCACGTACCGTTTCCGCATCGTAGAGGTCAACCAAGGGCCCCGAAAGGCGAATTTCGCGTCGTGTATGGACGCATGCTCCCGCGCGTCTACGCGCACGGTCAAATCGCAGCGACCACTCTCTTAAACCGTGGTGATCCATCAACTCGCGTGCCATTGCGCGTGCGTCTTCACGCTTCATATGGCCTCGTGCAGGCGATCGATTGCTGCCAACATGCGCTGAGGTGAAATTTTTCGCGCGGTCCCCAGTTCTTGAGCAAATAGAGAAACGCGCAGTTCCTCACGCATCCACAAAAGTTCCTCAAAATCGCTGGCGTGGCGAGCGTCGAAAGGACGCGTGTCCATGAGCTCGCGAAGTTCACGTAACTCCTCATCGACCTGCGCCAAGGCTTGAGCAGAGCGTTCGTCACGCGCAAGATCGGAAGGCGAACGCAGCGCTTTACGGACGCGTAACGCTTGAGCCTGAATGTATCGCGGAAGATTGCGAAGACGCTCGATAGGTGTTGCGGCAATGAATCCATCAAATACCAGGGAATGCGCGACCCTTTCGACATCCTCGCGAAGTGCGGAATAGGCCTGTGCGTCCGCAGTCGCAAGGGTGTCTTGAAGTTGCGCCCAGGATTCCATCGCTCGCACAACGACTTCAATAATCGAATAGACCTGATCTTCGTGCAGATCTCTCACGCGTTGGGAAAGGTCATCGAAGCTCGAGCGATCACGTACCCCCCACAGCCCTTGATTTCCGCTCAGAGACACCGTGAGCGCACGCACGCTTGCCCACTGAGCATCCGCGATCAGAGCCTCAGTGCTTCGATAGGGAGTTGAGGTCAGCATGAGTGCCTCGCGTCCACTCCAACGCGTCGAAACGCGCTTGGTTGATAGCTGAACGCGACGTAGGACGAGGTTCGCCACACCCAATCCGTGATCGCTTCTTGCCTGCGATGCATTTGCCATGACGCGCACACCCGCCAGCGGATTCTCGGGCTTCCCTTGGGGAACTAGTGCGGGGAATGCGCGAATTGTCAGACCTTGCGCCTGAGATTCGATTGAGGTTGGCAAAGGGGTGGTCGGGAAATCCTCAAGATCGTCGGCGAAAAGCTCACTTCCGGGAGTGCCTTCGCTACCATCGATTGCTCCCGAGGCCGTCGCTGCCTTCCCTTGCGCGCGTGCTTTTGCCTCGACAGACGCAGTCCTTGAGGGACTCCCAGACTCAGGCTTAGCTTCTGCACCTGCGCGATGCTTGCCTTGTGCGCTGCGTTCTTGGGCTTCGGTCAATGCCTGGCGAACGGCCGTTCGTAACGCGCTATCGGTCGCACCGGCCAAGGTACGTTTGAGATACCCCAGGTCTTTCCCGCTTCCCAGTTCGCGTCCCTGACGATCGTGGACAACAAAGGTCATGAGCAAATGATCGGGAAGTGCGTCGCGCATAGTGCGGATATCGGAATCGCTCAGGTCAACGCCTCGGAGCTCGCGGATTGCGCGCGTGAAAAGTTCGTCGAAGGATGCCGAGGTAGCCTGCGTGGTATCGGTGTGGGGTCCACCGGGATTTTCCGCGGAAGACTTCGGAGACCTATCGGAGGTTTGAGCTGAGGAAAGCGCAGAAAGATCGCGGCCTTTACCCCGTTCGTCTTGGGTGGGCGTACTGGCCTTGGACAGGCGCTTATCGCTGCGGCCCTGACCTGTTTTCTGTCCCCATGCCGCCAAGCGTCCAAGAGCAGCGCTCAGCGAGGCCGGATCTTCATCGGGAGTAGGAGTTTCCTTTGTCTTCTTCGAAGCCGCGCTAGTTGAAGAGCCGCGCAGAGAATTCTCTCCGGACCCGGACACAACACCAGAGCTTGTGTCGTGATACTCGTTGCCAGCACTCACGCGGCCGCTTCGGAAATCATCAATCCACCCGGCAACGCTCTTTGCGACTTCGGGGGCGGGTGCAAGCAGGCGGCGCTTGGCCTTGGGAAGCGCACGAATTGCCTCGGTGATGAGTTCTTCGCGCATACCCGGCACTAACCAATCGGTGCCCGCATCGCTCACGCGACCCAAGGCCTCGACGGGAATGGACATCGAAACGCCATCGCGCGGGGAACCGGGGTGGAACTCATAGGACAGGAGAAGGCGAAGCTCTCCCTGCTGCCAATGGTCGGGGAAGCCCTCTCCGGTCTGCCCAAGGCCTCGAGGAAGAAGAAGCTCAGGAGGGTAATCCAAAAGATGAGGATTCTGGCGCTTTTCGTTCTTCCACCAGCGATTAAAGTGGCCGGCAGAGATGATCGAGGCGGGGAGGAGATCGTCAAAGAAACGCTCCAGCGCCATTTCATCGGCGACGAGGCCGTGGGTGCGGCTGCGGCGTTCGGTTTCCCTTGCGCGCTCGATCGCCTCGTCGTTGCGACGCTGGAAGGCGTGACGCTCGCGCCACTGTCCCTGAACCAACGCGTGGCGGATGAACATTTCACGGGCGAGCTCGGCGGCGGTAATGGGGCTTTGCTGGGCGATCGCAAAAGGAGAATCTGTTGGAACAGCGCCGCGGATTGATCCCAAGGGAGTAGATCCCAGCCGTCCCAGCAACACAGAGCGGTCTGCGATCAACGTCAGCCCGTAGAGCATGACTTTTTCTTGGACGTAAGCCGCGCCCCGCGAGGAATTCCACGTGGGTTCGGAATAGACGTGATTGAGTAGGTCTTTTGCCAGTGGCTCGACCCATTCGGGGCGAATACGGGCGACCGTACGTGCAAAGAGTCGCGAGGTCTCAACCAATTCCGCGGTCATCACCCAATCGGGATGGCCAGTGATCCCAGAACCGGGCCAAATGGTGAAGTGAGTGCCTCGGCTACCCGTATAGTCGCGAGTTGCCGGATCCCATGCGCCCAGGCTGGAGAGCAGGCCAACAAGGATCGAACGGTGAATGTCGTCGGTGTCGACCGCGCTGGTTGAGCGCGTGAAGGCAACTGCAGCCTTCGCCGCGGCGTCCGCAATTCCCGTACGTGATGCCTGCTCAACCACATCACCCGCTGAAGGCATCCCCAGTGGCTCGGTGTTGATGCCGATGCTGCGGGCCATATCGCGCAGCTGGTGGGCGATATCGCGCCACTCGCGGAAACGCAGGTAGTGAATGAATTCTGCCCGGCACATACGTCTAAACACGCTACCTGAAAGATCGCGCTGCTGGACGTGCAGGTAGCGCCATAAATTGAGGTAGGTCAAGAAATCGGAGTGAGGGTCAGCAAAACGCGCGTGTGCCGTATCTGCAGCTTCTTGGTGTTCCAGTGGGCGCTCGCGGACATCCTGAATCGATAGCGCAGCAACGATGACTAAAATTTCCGAGGCGCATCCTGATTCATGCCCAGCGATCAGCATGCGGCCCAAGCGCGGATCGATAGGAAGCCGAGCTAAATCGCGACCAATGCGTGTGAGCTCAAGTCCCTGGTTTCCCTGTGCCAGCGCGGAAGAATCGGAGTTCTTTGACGAATCCAGCGGGCGCAGTGCCCCAATTTCAATGAGCTGGTTGATGCCATCGCGGATCGCTCGTGAGTCCGGCGCATCGACGAATGGGAAAGAAGCAACGTCTCCCAGCCCTAAAGCGCTCATCTGTAAAATGACCGAGGCCAGCGAGGTACGCAAGATTTCCGGCTCGGTGAAGTCCGGCCTCGATGCGAAATTATCGGCGGAATACAGGCGAATCGCGATACCGTCTGCAACTCGTCCGCAACGCCCAGAACGCTGATTCGCGCTGGCCTTTGAAATCTCTTCGATGGGGAGGCGCTGAACCTTGGTCTTATTGGAATAGCGGGAAATTCGCGCCAGTCCCGGGTCGATCACGTAGCGGATTCCCGGAACCGTCAGTGAGGTTTCAGCAACGTTTGTCGCCAGAACAACGCGCCGATGGCTGTGTTCCTCAAAAATCCGGTGTTGTTCCGCAGAGCTGAGGCGCGCAAATAGGGGCAAAATTTCGATATCTGCGGGGTTCTTCGAGTGCGAGATATCCTTGGGCGCACGATTGCCCAGGTGATCACGCAATGCCTGTTCGGTGTCGCGAATATCGCGCTCACCGGGAAGGAATACCAAAATATCCCCCGGGCCCTCGCTGCATAGTTCATCGACCGCATGGCAGATTGCGGTTTCGACATCGATGTCTTGACCCGCGCCGTAGCCCTCCAGAGCAAGGGGATCATCCGGGTCCTCTAAAACCAGTTGTTCGACGCCGCTTCCAGTGCTTTCTTCCTCGATTGCCGAGGCCGTGGCAGGGCTGCTTTCAGTGGGCTGAGCAGCGGGGGAGCTGCTTGAGGAGGAATAGGAAGTCGGGGTATCGGCCGCAAGGGGACGGTAGCGGATTTCAACCGGGAAAGTACGACCCGAAACCTCGATAACCGGCGCGGCTTCAATATGCGTGCCCTGTCCAATTGGACCGTTCCATCGACCGAAGTGACGCGCGAAACGATCCGAATCAATGGTCGCTGAAGTGATGATGACCTTGAGATCGGGGCGCAAGGGGAGCAGGCGCGCAAGGTAGCCCAAGATGAAATCGATGTTCAGGCTTCGCTCGTGGGCCTCGTCGATGATCAGGGTGTCATAGCGACGCAGCATCGGGTCAGACTGAATTTCCGCCAGCAAAATACCGTCGGTCATGAGTTTGATCAAAGTGGTAGGACCGACCTCGTCGGTGAATCGCACTTGGTATCCGACGACCTCACCGGGCTCTTTGCCCACCTTTTGGCCAAGTTCAGCAGCAATGCGCTCTGCAACCGAACGCGCTGCAATACGGCGAGGCTGGGTGTGCCCGATCATGCCGGCCACGCCTCGGCCTAATTGGAGGCAAATCTTTGGGATTTGCGTGGTCTTTCCCGAACCGGTTTCACCGGAGATGATGACAACTTGGTGCTGCGAAATGGCTTGCGCAATTTCCTCGCGCCTCGCGCTGACCGGAAGATCGGGAAATGAAATCAGTGGGATCGCAGCGGCCCGAGCAGCAAGCTGTTCGGGTGTGAAAGGACGGAAAGGCGCGGGTGCATGAGGGGAGCGACCCCTGCGTGAATGTGCGCGCCGGCGCCTCGGCTGCGATGAAGTGGACACCCCTTCAGGGTAACGAAGAACTTTCGCCACAGCTGGGTGTGTACGTTACTGGCGGAACTCTCCGCTGGGCTCTGCCCACAGATGTGCCCACTCAAGCGCGGCCTCGAGAAGGATTTCCGGATGCTCACCGGCACCAAAGCGAGTGTCGTGGACCATTTCAACCCGTGAGCCGTCGGGAAGACGGTGGAAAGCATCGCGCGTGAGATCAACCAGCCCCAAATCGATATCATCGGCATCGTGGAGGATGAATGCAGGCGCACCCTTCGGATCGATGATTGAAGAGTCGACCATGGATAGATCGGCCAGCGTTTGCTTAGAGATCGTGAAAAATTCGCGAGGCCCATCGGAGTCGTCCGGAATCCGGGTCTGGCCGGTGTGCTCCAATTCGTCTAATTGGCTATTGGAGAAAATTGCACTCCAGTCGTAGGAGAGTGGGCCAAGTACCGGAGCAGAAAGAAACAACGCGGTCGCATGAATCAGGTGAGCGGCAAGTGCAGTGACCGAGCCAAAAGAGTGACCGTGAATAATCTGGTGCGTGAAACCCTGATCGGCTAGCCAACCCGATGCGGCCTGGAGGTCCTCGATCTGAGACTCGCGCGTAATCACCTCGTCATCGGAGCGTCCATGCCCCGAGTAATCGAATTGGAGCGTCGCATACCCGGCTTTGCGATAGGCACGTGCCAGCTCATCGTAGTGTCCACCCGAGTGTTCATCTGCAAGAAATGAATGCGAAAACAGGACAGCAGCGTCCCGTGAATCCACGGGCTGAACGAAAGTTCCCGACAGGGTGATCCCTCGGGGTGTGTTCATACGTACTTCGCTCATACCTCCACGGTACTGGTTTCATAGAAGATGCGAAATACCCCATCTCACAACGTGCGAAAAGGTAAACAAGTAGCGTGTCGCTTTGGGGAACCACTAGGCTTGTTTTTATTCGATAGTCACCATCGCACACCGGCGCATATGCGCCTGAACGCACAAGAAAGACGCATCATGGGAACGAAAATGGGAATCGCCGTTGGTTTCGGGATTGGCTACGTGCTGGGAACCCGAGCGGGGCGTGAACAATACGCGCGAATTTGCGCGTGCGCTGGAAAGCTTCGTCGCTTCCCGCTGGTCGCCCGTCCCTTGGATGCTGCCGGTGAAAAAATGTCTACGCTTGTCCGCGTCCAGGGTGAGAAGGTTACGGATAAAGTTGCCGATGCAGTGAAGGAGCGCTTGTTCCGCATGCCGGCTGCTGAGCCGGAGATCACCGAAGAGGACCTACCGACCTACGCGGGCTGAGGCGCGACACTTTTACAATGGCTGATTCCCATCACGCTGAAAAGCAAGCTTTGCGCGCGCAGATTCGCCGCTGGCGTCGCTACTTGGCTGAAGAACGTATGGAGGCGCGTACCTATCGTGCGCTTGCCGAACGTCGGACGGGCGAGGAACGTCAGGTACTTCTTGGCCTTGCCGAGGCCGAGGGGCGCCATGAGGAGTACTGGCTGTCCCTGCTGGGGGAGAGTGCGCTTCCCGCACCGCATCCTCCGCTTCGTACCCGAATTTCATCTGCACTGGCCTACATGTTCGGGACGATTTTCGTTCTGGCGATGGCCCAACGAACCGAGGAACGTTCCTCTTATGATGACGACGCTGACGTTCCAGCGGCGATCGCTGCCGATGAGCGTTTGCATGTTGAGGTTGTTCGTTCGCTTGCGCAGCGTTCCCGTGAATCCCTAGCGGGTACCTTCAGAGCCGCTGTTTTTGGAGTGAACGATGGCCTGGTATCAAACCTCGCGTTGATTTTGGGTGTCGTTGGTGCGGGAATGAGCTCGCATTCGATTTTGACCACGGGTGTTGCCGGCTTGCTTGCAGGTGCAATGTCCATGGCCGCCGGTGAATGGGTGAGCGTCAGTTCTCAGCGCGAGCTATTGGACGCATCGATTCCCGATCCCGGTGTTGATAACACTTTGAATGATGTCGATGTCGATGCCAATGAATTGGCACTGCTTTTCCGCGCTCGCGGGGAAGATGAGGAAAGCGCGAAGGCGCATGCAGCAGATGTCTTCGCAAAACTTGCGGAGTCTGATCGCCGCAGTGGTGGTGAGGCTGCAGCAAGTGCAGATGGCACAGAGCGACGCCCCATTTTTGCGACGCACAAAGATGAAGATGCGGGAGCAAGCGAAGAGGTCGGTACCCCGGTGGGCGCTGCGGCCTCGTCCTTCATTTGTTTCGCTGTTGGCGCTCTCTTGCCCTTAATTCCCTATCTTTTCAGGCTTGATGGAGTGCTTGCTGCGGGAATTTCGGTTGTCCTTGTCGGTATCGCGCTCATGTTCACCGGTGGAATTGTCGGTGTCCTTTCGGGCCGTGCACCCGTCCCGCGTGCTTTCCGTCAGCTTGCCGTTGGTTATGGCGCAGCCGGCGCAACCTACCTGCTGGGTCTTCTCTTCGGCACCAGCGTCTCCTGATCGGGGACAGCCGCGCGACCGCGCTGCTCTTCAGAGGGGAACGGCCTCGTCGTAAATCTTGGGTACTGAGACTGCGCGTCCACAGCCTTGGATTCTTTTGAGAGGTGGATAACAATAGTGAGCGTGCTCGATACTCTCAATCAAACTTTGCCGGACCTGTTCCGCGTCATCGATCTTCTTGGCGTGCTCTTGAACGGGATCCTCGGCGGACGTATCGCGCGCATTAAACGTTTCGATGCAGTCGGTTTCATGGTCTTGGCCATCATGTGTGCACTGGCCGGTGGAATGCTCCGCGACATTATGCTCGATCAAGGCCCGCCGGTAGCTTTGACAGATCCCTTCTACTTGGGGACTGCGCTGGTCGGTGCACTTATCGCTATGCTCTGGCGCCTCAATTCCCGCTTCTGGAGGATCGCGCTGGTGATTGCCGATGGAACCGTTCTGGGATGTTGGGCGGCCACTGGAGCACTGAAGACACTGAACGCTGGCCTGGGAGTGGGACCGGCGATTCTGCTGGGAATTATGACCGCAGTCGGTGGCGGCATGATTCGAGATATTTCTGCTGGGATGGTCCCGCAGGTATTTGGTGGAAATAATCTCTATGCAACGCCCGCATTTGTCTCAGCGGCGATCATGGCCGCTTTTGGTCACTCGGGCTTAGAACAAATCGGCATGCTGGTTGCGACGATTGTCGGGTCGAGCTTCACAGTACTTGCACATTGGAGAAATTGGCAGCTTCCTTCGCATAATGATTGGACATTGACCATGACAGCAACGCAGCTTCGGGCACTCCTTCGGCTGCGTTCGCTTGATGAACGCGAGGTCAAGAAGATTACTGAGGACAATTCGGAACAATGAGTACAGACAAGGCTCAGAGCGGAGCAGGATCTACAGGGGAAGGCGCCCGCGGACCGCAGGAAACTCACGCGGGTGGTAGCGCGCCTCGATCAAAAGGATTCAAGGCTGCACACCTGTCGATGATGGCGCTGGGAAGCGCGATTGGTGCCGGCTTCTTCCTGGGTACCGGTGTCGCCGTTTCCGAGGCAGGCCCGGCCGTTTTGGTCTCCTACATTCTTGCTGCACTCATCGTTGTGACCGTCATGTATGCGCTGGCTGAGTTGGCGGCTGCGATTCCTTCCTCTGGATCTTTCTCGACCTACGCCGAGGCAGGCATCGGCCGGTGGGCAGGCTTCACCTCTGGCTGGCTCTACTGGTTCATGCTGATCATGGTGCTCGGCCTGGAAATGACCGGCGCAGCGCAGATCTTTACAGCTTGGTTCCCCAGTGTTGACCAGTGGGTTGTCACCTTGGTCATCGTTGTTGTCTTGGGTGGGATTAACCTGCTGGCGGCCGGCGAATTCGGTCGTGTTGAGGCGTGGCTTGCAGGATTGAAAGTCGCGGCAATTATCTTCTTCCTGGTCGTTGGACTGGGCCTTCTGATGGGCATTATTCCCGGGCGCGCTCAGAGCCTGCACCAGGCTTTCATTGGAAATGGTGGTTTTGCTCCTGCTGGCCTTCCCGGAGTCGCGGTTGGTTTGCTTGCGATTATTACCTCCTTTGGCGGGCTTGAGATTGTTACCATTGCCGCCGCCGAGGCCGATGATGCAAGGCGCGCAATGTCGCAGGCGATTCGCTCGGTGATTTGGCGCATTTTGGTGTTCTACGTGGGCTCTGTCGCTCTGCTGATCTGCCTGCTGCCGTGGAATTCGGATGAGATGAAGACCAGTCCTTTTGCCGCGGTTTTGAACATGGCGGGAATTCCCGCGGTCGGAATGATCATGGAGATCATTGTTTTCACCGCACTGATTAGTGCCTTCTCTGCAAATATCTACGCGTCTTCCCGAATCGCATACTCGCTGTCGGCACGCGGAATGGGACCGACGTGGATTCTGGGTGCGCGCGTGCGCAAAGCTGTCGATGAGGGGGACGAGGCCCTTGGAGTAACTGCGCTTCACGGTGACATTGAGGATGGACGAACCCCGCGTCGCTCGGTTGCGGTCTCTGTGGCTCTGGCTTTTATTTCAGTCGCCTTGAACTGGTATCTTCCATCGTCGATCATGCAGGTGCTCATTAATGCAGTGGGCATGGTGCTGTTGATCGTGTGGGTGATGATCGTTATTTCGCAGATCCGCTTGCACTCGAAGCTCGAGGCCGAGGGGGTTTTGTCCCTGAGGATGCCGGGTTGGCCCTGGCTGCCATGGTTCGCTGTTATCGGATTACTGTCGATCGCGGTTCTGATGATGTTTAACGCTGCCGGACGCGCACAGCTGGTTGCAATGGGATCGCTGACCCTGATCCTGGTGTGCCTGTACTTTGTGCGTGAGAATCTTCGAAATCGCAAAGCTGCACGCGCTTCGGTTGCGAAGGTCGTCGGGAGTGGTGATTAAGCCGCTGTTGTTTGTGCAGCGGATTTTTCCACAGGAGGAACGCTTATTCGGCGTTTTCCACACATTTGTGGCTCTTTATGTCTAGGTGTGTTCTCTGTGTCAAAGTAGCTGAAGAACTGTCAGAAGGAGGTAAGTGTTGACGCGCCGAAAAGGTCTCAGACGCTCACGACTTCTGATTGCGGCCCTGCTTATATGCGCGATTGTGGGGGCGGTCTTCACGCTTGTCTACGCGGGAATCATCGGCGGTGCCTTTGGCGTGTGGGGCACAGGGTTGAATAGTTCCAGTGGCCCTTCCGATTCTTCCTTAGGAAGCGTGGATGACAGCGCGAAAGCTCTAGATCAGCTTCCCGTGCTTCAGGTACGCAGTGAATCTGTTCCACGCTATTCACGTGATGAATTTGGTCAACGATGGGCAGATGTCGACCGAAACGGCTGCGATACGCGAAATGACATCCTTCGAAGGGATTTACGTAGCCTGCAGATGAAGACTTCCTCTCCGAACTGTGTGGTCGTTGGGGGGATCCTTGATGACCCTTATACGGGTAGAACGATTGATTTCCGCAAGGGCGAAGAATCCTCAGATCAGGTGCAAATCGACCACGTCGTTGCACTTGCCAATGCATGGCGAAGCGGTGCATGGCAGTGGGATACTACGCGTCGACAAGAGTTTGCAAATGATCCAGCAAACTTGCTGGCTGTTGACGGCAACGCAAATCAAGATAAAGGGGCCAGCAGAGCGGATCAGTGGCTTCCGCCGAATAGTCGCTATCGCTGTGCGTATGTACAGCGGCAAATTGTCGTGAAGAGCTCCTGGGGATTGGGGGTGACACCGCGGGAAAAGAAAGCGATGAAAGCGGTGCTTGATCACTGCGAGTGAACGGAAACCTGGCAAAGGGCGTGTGTCTGGGCGGGTAACGCGTGGATCTACACATCAATGTGGAGATAGGCGGGTATAGCAAAGCCCCGACCGGTGGGACGCACCGAGCGGGGCCGCTTGCGCGCTCGAAGGGACTCGAACCCCCAACCTTCTGATCCGTAGTCAGATGCTCTATCCATTGAGCTACGAGCGCATTGCCGTTTGATTGGCCGAGAGATAGTTTAGGCACAAGGCGCCTTTACAAGCAAACTCATAAATGCGTCATCAATCACATCAGTGCCTTTACGTTACAGAAGAAGGCGCAGAATCTTGCGGAAAATGCAGAAAAATAACGTGAGTCCGTCAATCAATGCAACCGAGATTTCCATGAAACGGTGCTTTCGTTGCATCTTGTGCATGGGTAAGAATTAAGAGGTCCATTTTTGAGCGACATGCAGGAGCAGCGCAATGGCAAATAGCCATCCAAAAATGTCCACCACTCGAATCGACCCGGTCAATGCGGTCCCTTCTTTCCCCAAGCTCACAATCCTCGGTTTTCAGCATGTCCTGGCGTTTTACGCCGGGGCAGTTGTCGTTCCGCTGGTAATTGCAACTGGCCTGGGACTTGACTCGGCTACTACTGTTCACCTGATCAATGCGGACCTCTTCACCTGTGGTATCGCGTCAATTATCCAATCTGCGGGTCTTGGCCCGAAGATTGGTGTTCGTCTTCCCTTGCTTCAAGGCGTGACATTTACGGCAGTCTCACCGCTCATCGCAGTTGGTTTGGCTGCTGGTGGGGGAGTCGAAGGCCTCGCCACGATGTACGGCTCGATTATCGTTGCGGGCATTGCAACCTTCCTTGCCGCTCCCTTCTTTGCGAAGCTTTTGCGTTTCTTCCCGCCTGTCGTCACCGGCACCCTGCTGACAGTTATGGGAACGACCCTTATTTCGGTTGCAGCAAACGATATCGTTTACTGGGGGACTGAGGCAGCAAAGGTTGGCGCCGATCCCATTCCCGGAACTCTTCGCGGACTTGCATACGCTCTGGGCACTTTGGCTGTAATCGTCATTATCCAGCGCATTTTCTCTGGCTTTATGGCAACTATTGCCGTCCTCTTGGGTCTGCTTGGCGGAACGGTTGTTGCGTGGATTCTGGGGGATGCAAACTTCTCTGCGGTCTCTCAGGCGGCGCCGATCGGAGTTACCACTCCCTTCTTTTTTGGAATTCCAAAGTTCTCAGTTGCAGCGATTATCTCGATGCTCATCGTCATGGCAATTACTGCCGTCGAAACCACCGGTGACGTTTTTGCGACCGGTGAGGTTGTGGGTAAGCGCATCACTCCAGCGCACATTGCGAATGCTCTTCGCGCCGATGGCCTGTCGACCGCGCTGGGCGGTGTGCTGAACTCGTTCCCCTACACCTGCTTCGCACAGAACGTTGGTTTGGTTCGACTCACGCGCGTGAAGTCGCGCTGGGTCGTTACCGCTGCGGGTGTCTTCATGATCATCCTTGGAGTTCTGCCCAAGGCCGGCGCGGTCGTCGCCTCGATCCCGAAGCCTGTTATCGGTGGAGCGTCTCTGGCAATGTTCGCAGCCGTTGCTGTTGTCGGTATTCAGACTCTTTCCACTGTCGATATGCGCGATAACCGTAACTCGGTGATCGTTGCGACCTCGCTTGGCTTGGGTCTGCTGGTCACTTTGAAGCCCGAACTGGCTAGCTACGTGCCGTCGTGGATGCAGATTCTTTTCGGCTCCGGTGTGACGATCGGTTCAATCTGCGCCATCATCCTCAACCTGCTCTTCTTCCACATCGGTCGTAAGCCTTCTCCGGCCGTGTCAATGGTTGACGGACGTCCGCTGGATCTGGATGCCATTAACCGCCTTGATCAAGCACAGTTCACCCGCGCCTTCGCTCCCATGTTCTCGGGAGTGACGTGGCCGGTTGAACGCGCGTGGACACATGCTCCTTTCGACTCCGTCGCTGACCTGCGCCATGCTTTCCAGGATGCAGTTGGTCAGGCTGACCGTGAAGAACAGGAAGCCTTGATTTCCGGCTACGCCGACATCGTTGATCTGATTCTGGGCAGCGAGGCTGATGAACAGGCCTTGCTGGACACCGGATCGACCCTCTTGGGTGACTTTAATTCGGAGAAGCAGGAAGAATTGCGCGCACTCGGCCAGGCATACCACGAGCGTTTTAACCGCCCGCTGATCGTATGCGTCTCGCGTGTGGATTCAGCCGATCAACTTCTTGCTGACGGTTGGCGTCGCGTTGAGGGTTCTGACCTGCGAGAGATCCGCGTGACCTTGAACGAAGTCATGCAGATCGCCGAAAACCGTTTCGAGGCCATGGTTGCCGACGCGAACCCCATCCATTCGGCCTGGGCACACTCCTTCGACCAGTTGGACTAAGCTTTCGGCACTGAGGAATACTGAATAGCGTTTGCCCCCGGGTGCGTGAGCACCCGGGGGCAAACTTTTGCCTAGTGGGAAGTACGATTACTGCCTGCGCACATGCTCTAGGATGCGCTCTTCTCCCTGTCTCTCGAGGGGCCAGCGCATTATGTGCCGACTGTCAATCGTCACCCATTTAGTCCTCCCTCCTGTTTTGGCTCACCCATTCCGGGTCTATTGCTGTTCTAAGGCGGTGGGTGAGTGAGCCAAAGCAGGAAGGGGAGAGCTAACGCATGCCTCCACGATCTAAACCACCGCGTTAACTGATAAGCCATACAAAAGGGCCGGGCCCCGATGAAAATCGGGGCCCGGCCTGTGCTTTGCGCTTAGAAGCGCATTCGCGTTATGTGATCAGTCGCGGCGCTTGCGAGCGGCACCGACAGCCCCAACACCTGCTGCCAGCAGCATGGAGGTGAGGATGGCGATCCACTGCGCATCTGAACCGGTCTTCGCCAGAATCGACTTCGCGGGCTTCGAAGGTGACGGGGCGGCCGGGATCTGGGCGAGCGGGAAGTCCATATCAAGGTTGACTTCGCCCTCTGCCACGGTGACATCCTTGGAGGTTGCCACTGCCTCGTAACCGGCGGGAACCTCAATCGACACACTGTAGGTGCCGGGGAGGAGTCCCTCGAAGCGGTAGTTACCGTTTGCGTCGGTCGTCGTGCGAGCAACTTCGTTGCCAGATGCATCCTTGAGGATCACGGTGACACCGGGGACGCCGGGTTCGCCGTTGTCAACACCGTTGTGGTCCTGATCGTTCCACACGCGGTCACCGATGGTCGCCGGCTTCACGAAGCCGAAGTCCACACCCTGAACCGAGGCATCGGAGATGGTTACCGTTGCCAGGGTTGCGCCGCGGCCCTTGTAGGCCTGGGTGTTGGTGAGGCCAGCCAGGTCGCCCGCGTTCGGGTCGACGATGCTCACGCGGTAGGTGCCCTTGGGAAGACCAGTGAACTGGTAGTTTCCGTCGGCATCGGTCACGGTGGTGACGGGCTTGCCATCCTTGTCGAGGATGGGGTTGCCGTCAGCATCGAGCAGAGCGATGGTCACGCCCGAGAAGCGGTCTTCGGTATCGCTCTTGGAGTAGCTTGCATCGGAGTCACGGAAGAGTGTTCCACCGATGTTGAAGCCGCCCTTGAAGGAAGCCGAGGATTCGTTGTTCGTCGGGTCGTCACCGGCCTGATCCTGGTGGGTGATGCGTGCAACGTTCGTGATGAGCGTGCCTGCACCTTCACCGGTGATCTTCACGGTGATCTTCATGGTCTTTACGTCGCCCTTGGCAATGGTCTCTTCGGACAGATCCCATTTGCCGGTTGCCGAATCGTAGGAGCCATCGCCTTCAGCCTTGACGAACTCAACGCCCGCGGGGAGCTGATCGGCGGCCTTGACACCGGTTGCTGCACTCGGACCGTTGTTGGTGACGGTCAGGGTGTAGGTGATGACCTTACCGGGAGCGAACTCGAAGGTTGCCTGGTCGACTTCAGCGGGATCGGTGATCGCCTTCTTGATGGCGGTGTCAGCCAAACCGGTGAATGCCCAGTCCTGCGAGTCATTGGACATCGAACCGCGACGAAGTGTGACATTAGAGGTCAAGGAGAGCGTCTGGTTCGCCGATGCCTTCATGTTGCCGGAAGGCGCGTAGCTCTGAGCAATGCAATCAGGGCAGGCTGCCATCAGCGAATCGCGATCCACGGAGACGGTGTAGTCACCGGGGGCCAGATCCTCGAAGGAGTACCTACCATTTGCATCAGTGGTGGTCGTCAGCGTCTTTTCAACACCTGCAGGGGTCTTGAAAGTCAGCTTGACAATGACACCTGCCAGCTCCTTGTCGTGCTCCGTGGGATTGAAACCGCCAGTGTTGTCTATATCCCAGAAGATGGTGTCACCGATGTAGCCGCTAGCGACCAGACCGAGATCGATGCTCATGTCTTCCTGACCCTCAGTCAGAGTGATCTTTGGTACAGGACCGTTGGAGTCCTTATCCGTGTCAGTACCCGCGTTCGTCACAGTTACCCCGTATGAATCGGGAGGCCAGAGGCGCACGGTGTAGCTCTTGCTACCCTTGTCACCCTCCGTGTTCGGAAGCAAGTTCTCGAACTTGTAAAGGCCGTTTTCATCACTTAGGACGGGCTTGACGGGATTTCCGTTCGCATCGAGAACCGGCCTATCAAGGGCGTCAACCAGAGAAATACGCGCGCCTGGAACGCCATATTCATCAGCATCCTGGATGCCGTTCTTGTTGGCATCGAACCATACGTAGTTACCAACCGCAGCAGGTTTCACAAAGCCGAAATCAACCTTCGTGACGTTTGCCTTGGAGGCAGTCAGCGAGATTGCCGGGGTCGTGAGCTTGCCCTTCCCGGCATCGGTGCGGCTGGTTGAGGTCTCGTAACCGTAGGTCTGCTTGTAGTCGGAGAGTTTTACGTTCTTTCCGTCGACAGTTGCTTGGTCAGGAACAACCTCAACCTTGTAGTCACCCAAGGGCAGGCGGTTGAAGGTGTAGTTACCGTTGGCATCGGTCTTGGTGGTGATCTCTGCGCCGGTGGAATCCTTCACAGGGTTTCCATCTGCGTCGAGGAGACGAACCGTCACACCCTCGAAAGGTTTATCGGTATCTGTATCGTTCGTCCACGAGGCATCCTTGTCGTTGTAGATGGTTCCCGAAATGGAGCCGCCCACAGTGAAGGAAGCACTCGAGGTGTTGTTGTCCTTGTTCGAATCAACCTGGTCATAATCGCCCAAGGTTGCCGTGTTTGTGAGGGTCTTACCTTCGGTGCCCTCTTGGACCTGCACGAGCACGTAGAGGGTTTCCACTCCGCCAACGTGGAGGTTGACGTCGAGCTTGCCCGACTCCATAGCCATCCACTCGGGGTCAAGAACATGGTAGCCAGGGTCGGCTGCAACCGTTCCATTGACACAGGGAACATCTCCGCTGGTCTGGCAGATACGCGTTTCGGAGGAGATGAATTCCACGCCGGAGGGAAGCACGTCTGCGACGTTCATACCCGAGGCAACAGCCGGACCGTTGTTCTTCAAGCTGACCTTGTAGAGCATGTAGTCGCCAGGCATGACGGGATCCGTCGACTCGATGGTCTCCGGGATACCGTTGGCATCGCGGGCAACTTCGGTGCCGTTCATCTTGACGCGGGAAACCGACTTGTTGACCTCAACGTCAGTGGAGACGTTGATGCCGACCTTGGGTGCTTCGTTCGGCTGCAGGTAGGAGACCTTACCGTTTTCGGTCACGCCGCCAGCCATTGCAACGGAGTTCCAAGCAATCAGGTTCGCGTTGACCGGAGAGGTCATGGTTGCCACGAACTGGATCTTTTCGCCGACCTCAATATCGCGGTTCATGACCAGGCGGAAGCCCTTAACGGTCTTCAGGTCGGCAGGTGCTGCTCCCCACGCGTTGGGTGTGCATCCCGCAGGGCCATCATTCATTGCGCCACCGACGCTCATAACCTCGCCGCGGCAGGGATTCTCAACGGTCGTGTACTGGATCGTGATATCCGAGGCGGGAATTTCGCTGATCTCGGGGTCCTGGCCCGACTTTTCCTTGATCGACTGGAAGGTCCAGTTGGTCGAGTTCAAGAAAGGCTGCCAGTGGGAGCCGCGCGCCTGAGAAGAGGCGGGACCCACGCCCTTGTCGCCCACGTGAGGAAGAATGTCGTAGGCGACAACCTTCGTCAGGGGAGTGTTGCCAGCGTTTGAAATGGTGAAACGGTATGCGCCATCCGAACCCGGATCGATCTTTGCGACCTCACCGGCAGGAACGAAATCGGCGTCCTTATTGCCCTTGACTTCCTTCGTGATGTTCATTGCGGGGGTGGTCGCAACGTTGAAGTTGGCATTGGCGGAACAGAGATAATCCTCAGTTGAACCATTGCCATTGACGTCGAAGGTGTCTTTGTCTCGACCGCTGGAGCAGTAGTTCGTGTTGCGCAGGCTCTTGTCTACAGCAACGTCCTTGGCACCGTCACCGGGCATGTACGTCATTGCCTGGTTTACGGTTTGTCCAGCAGGTGCGGTGCTCTTCACAGTCGTGTCGAAACTTGTGTAAAGCGATCCCTCAACCGGGTCGGGGACGATCATGCGGAGCAGGGTGCGTCCGGTACCGTTGTAGTTCTTCGTGATCTCGATCTGGACCTTGCTGAGGTCGTACTTGCTTCCATCAGGGTTGGTCAGAGGTGAACCAGGAAAGATGCTGACCTGAGACGCATCGTCGATGTCGAAGCCTTCAGGAAGAAGATCTGCAATGGTAAACGGTGTGGGTTTGCCGCCTTGAGCAGCAGTGCGAGCAGTGCCGTTGACACCGAAAGATGCTTTCTTCCCGACGACTACGGGATTCGTCCTGATGACCTTAGCTACTGCCACGCTGGGGAAGTCGTCACGCACGCGCATCCAGGAGCACAGGTCATCGCTGGAAGCGAGGACTGCGCCGGTGTCCTTATCCGTCAGAGTGCCGGTTGCACAGTTCTGGAAGCGGACGTAGTCCGGAGAAGCCACATAGTTGAAGTACTTCTCAGGCGGAGCGACCGGGTTGTAGTGGCTGGCGAAATCCGAGGGTTCCGTCTTGGGGAGGGAATCGGGAATCGTGCCTTGGAACCACACGGATGCTTCGGTTTGTGGTGCGATATCCGAATCGATGGTGAAACGGGTGATCCACTCGCCATCGGGAAGGGTGATGTTCGCCGTCTCGGTGTAGTTGGCGACAACGTGATTACCCTTGTTGGTCCAGTATTCGAAAGTCCAGCCGCCCTTATCTTCATAGCCAGACTTGCCGAAGATGGTGAAGCGGTACGGGCTCACCATGGTCGGTTGGTCACAGTTGCCACCTGCAGCCTTTGCGTCCTGAGTGGACCATGTGCACGGCAGGGTGTCATCGAAGTGAACGTGTGTCGTCGTATTGCCGGTGTTGGCAGCACCGAGGCGCCATGGAGTGAGGCCCTTGCGAACCTGGTACTGCCAGTCGTTGCCGGCCTTGACGACTCGACCACCAGGCTTACGAATGGCGAAACCATGGGTGATTTCAGAGCTCTTCGTCATGACGGTTGTGGGGTCATTCTGAACCGCAGCTGTGATGGTGGCCTTATTTGTGACCGTGTCGGCCGTCGTTACCGAACCTTCGGGGTACTTCACGGTAACGAGGGACTCGATGGGGTTTTGCCATCCCCACTTGTCATAGGACCAAGTAACAGTGTGGGTTGCTGCATCGTAAACGCCGCCGTTGGTAGCGGAGACGAATACTGCCTTTGCAGGAAGCGGATCGACGACCTTAATGTCCTGGACCTGCACGAAGTTGGTGCCGAGGACGCCATTCTTCAGTGCGGAACCAATCCAACGGATACCAACTTTATTGGGGTTGGTTTGGTCGATCTGCTGGTAGCCATAACGCAGTTTATAGGTCGTTTCCCCGCCGACAGCAGGGTAGCCATTCGGGTTTGTCGCACCGCTCTTCTCGATGGCGATATCGGTGTCCGCGGTCCACTTGGTGGTCTTTGAGTCATCGATAGAGTCAGCGTTGAGAGCCGTGAAGTTCACCTGTTGGGTGGTCGTTGAGTTGTTCGGCGCATCGTTACCGTCGTAGGTCCAGGTGATCTGGATACGGTCCGAGGTACCCGCGGGGATCGACTTCTGTAGAGGGAAGAGAAGTCGCTTCATCCTTGGGTTGCCTGCGACAGTGGTCTGCTCGGTGCGAAGAACCGTCGAACCGGTGACTGCGACTGCAGTGTAGAGCTTGTCTGTCAGCGCCGTACCCGCGGGGGTAACGGGTGCAGGAAGCAGTACCTCAATGGCAGCGCCTTCACAGGGAGTGGTCACCGACGAACATGCGTAGTTGATCGTCGTGATCTGCTTGTCGCGAATTGCAAGGGTAGAACTGTCGTTCGTGACAGTCATTGCCAGAGTTGCCGGCTTCGAGCTGGTCGCACGTGCACGACGTGAACGAGGCTGGTTGGCCTCTGCAGAAGTAGCTGCGTCCTGAGCGGAGGTGTCCGAGGCGTTTGCCTCAGTTCCACCTGCTACAGGGGTCTCAGTGTTGGAGGCTGCCGTCTGCTCGGATGCGGAGGTGCTAGCGTCGCTAGCATTCTCTGTTCCCGAGGCTGAGGCGGCCTGGCTGGTTTCGCTTGCGCTGTTGTTGTCTGCCGCGACACTACCGTTAAACGGAGTGAAGGAAGTCAACAGAAGCGAGGCTGCTGCAAGAGTTGCAACACCCGCCGCTCGCGCGCGCGTTTTTAAGAGTTTGGGATGTGACATCGAAAATCTCTCTCAATCGCACAATTTATAGGGATTCAGTATCTAATCTACATTCTTTGAAAACAGCGGGCAATCAGTTGTGGAATTAGTCATTTCAAACTATTTCTTTCAAAAAAGTGGTTGACTGATAGGCATTTGTATGCTGCATGTTCTGGGTATAGCAAAACCCCCGGAATCCATTAAGATCCCGGGGGCTGTTTGCGGAGACGGCGGGATTTGAACCCGCGAGGGGCGTGAACCCCTACCTCCTTAGCAGGGAGGCGCACTCGACCGGACTATGCGACGTCTCCAGTGCCGACTACTCTAAGACATTTTCCCTCCGCGTGCGAAATGCGCACGCTGGGACGCTCAGCATTGCCGGTACAGCGGAGGGCAAGGGATTCGAACCCCTGGTGCCATTGCTGACACAACGGTTTTCAAGACCGTCACCTTCGGCCACTCGGTCAGCCCTCCAGACCCGCCAATCATAGCGGATCTTGATCTATTCGCACATTCGTCGTCCCGAATATGCTCTCGATCCCTTTATTTCTCAGCGGTGGCGACGGAAAGGAACCCACGAACGGCGGTCAGCTGGTGCCTCTTCCGGATGGTCCAATAGGCCTCGGGAAATCGCGGAAGCAAACGGAGGCCACATTGGCACTCGGCCAACCAAAACGCACTGAATTGCCCAGGCAATATCCCCGCTGCGAGGCCTCGAATCTTCAATCCGCTCATTGTCAAAGGACAAGGCATGCAACCATTGTCCGGGCTGGACAATAAGCTCATCGTTAATGAAGTCCAACCATGAGCGATAACAGTGTTCGTAGTGCTCGACTTCACCTTCGCTGGCACCGTCATCGCGCAGCGCTCGTGCCAGTGATACCGCAGCGCAGACGCCTTCGCAGGCGACCCACATGAAGTGGCGGTCGTCCAGAATTTCGGCCTCGTGATGCTCGAAGCCCACCGAGGTCACGAATCCCGCGTAGCCCTTCTTGCGCCATCCATCAACGCGTGCTCGTTCGAAGAAATCTTGACCGGCTTCGAGAAGCGCGTCATCGCTCTTACGTCCCAGGGACCTCAGGGCTGCGCGAACCTGAATGCATAGGCGTGACCAACGCAGCAAACTCCCGATCTGCACGCCTTCAAGCACCGGAGTTGCAGACCAGTGCTCCCATTTCTTCGACCAATCGGCCTCGGTTTGGGAAACAGGGGAGAGCTCTTCGATATCGATGTATTCGCCCACCCTCCACGAGGCCTCGCTTCCCATCTGCACGACCGCTCGGGTGATGGATTCGGCTCGGTCGATCCATACGGGGTCGGCGGTCGCCTCGGCGGCGGCTAGGTACGCCTCGGCGGTCGAGGCCAGGGTTCCAAGGGAAATGATCGGTGCCTTGTGCTGCGTGCTTCCCGAGGCGATAGCTCCGTAGACCAGCCCGTTGGGGGCAAGCCAGCGGCGCTCTTGCTCGTGGAGGGCCTCAAGGAGAAGCTCGTGGGCACTGGGGCGATTGGCAACCGCCGCGGCCGCACTCGCGCTGATGAGCAGCGCGTTATCAAGCTGGTAGTCGATCTCCCCGCTGCGCACCTCAGCCTTGTATTCATCGGAATTAATGGTTTCCGGATCGTCGGTGGCGGTCGCTTCGGGAAGCTTTTGAAGATGGTCGTGGATGATGCGGCGAAGGGTCTTAGTTGCGTGGTCGGCATAGCGTCGTGAACCGGGAAGACCAAGAAGTGTTCCCAAGGAAAAAGCGTGGAGCATTCGAGCGCTGAGTGTGAATTGATCGCGTTCGCTGGGTTCCTCGCCGTCTGGGCCTTCACTAAACCCCGAAGGTGTCGTACTAACTTTTGCTTCTGCGATCAGTGCTTGAAGCTGTGCTGACAGCCAGCGATTGTGCTCGATCGAATCCAACCAGCCCATGGGGTTCTCCTTTGTCTTCCATGAATGTCGCGCTGCGTCGTTGCCGGGGCGACATTCACATTGAGTTTAACGCAAGGGACTAAAGCGCGTGAGCAGGCGAATCTGTTTGGGAAGTGAATCTGTCCCTTATCGTGAAATGCCTTGCACGGTTTAGGGAAACATTGCAGACTGAAAGCATGCATGAAAGAGCTGGCACTGTTGCCCTTCCCGAAGACCTTACAGATATTGATGCGCTGATTTCTGCGTATTACGACATTGAGCCGGACCCCTCAAACCCCGATCAACGGGTGTCTTTTGGTACCTCCGGTCACCGCGGTAGCGCATTCGATGGCAAGTTCAATGAAGCACACATCGTTGCGATTACCCAAGCGATTGTCGACTACCGAGCCGAGCAGGGTTTCAACGGCCCACTCTTCATTGGCCGCGACACTCACGCGCTCAGCGAACCCGCATGGCGCACCGCCTTGGAAGTCTTGGCCGCAAATAACGTTGATGTTCGCATCGACGCACGTGGTTCCTACACTCCGACCCCCGCGGTTTCTGTTGCGATTCTCGGTGCAAACGGTGCACCCAAGCACCTGCGCACGACAGGGGAAGGTCTGGCCGACGGTATCGTCGTCACCCCCAGCCATAACCCGCCTCGTGACGGTGGATTCAAGTACAACCCGCCTCACGGTGGTCCCGCGGACTCTGACGCGACCTCGTGGATTGCTAAGCGTGCCAACGAAATCCTCGAAAAGGGTTGGCGCAGTGTTGATCGCGTGCTGGGTTCGGATCTGCTGGATCACCCCAGTATCCATCGCTTCGATTACTTGGCCTACTACGTTGATCAGCTTGACCAGGTCATCGATATTGATGCGATTCGCGAGGCCGGAGTGCGCATTGGCGCCGATCCGCTGGGCGGAGCATCGGTGGACTACTGGGGCGCAATTGCCGAGCGCTACGGCTTGGAGCTGACCGTTGTGAACCCCAAGGTTGACCCCGCATGGTCCTTCATGACCCTGGACTGGGATGGAAAGATCCGTATGGATTGCTCCTCTCCCTATGCAATGGCTTCTCTTCGCGATGCGATGACTCCGGATGAGAACGGGAATACTCCCTACGACATTGCGACCGGTAACGATGCCGACTCGGACCGTCACGGAATCGTGACCCCCGACGGTTTGATGAACCCGAACCACTACCTGGCTGTTGCGATCGAGTACCTCTTCACGCACCGCCCGAACTGGCCCGCAGATGCGGCGGTCGGTAAGACCCTGGTGTCTTCGGCACTCATCGATCGCGTTGCTGATTCGATTGGCCGCAAACTGGTTGAGGTCCCCGTGGGCTTCAAGTACTTCGTTCCAGGTTTGGTCAGCGCTGAGCTTGGTTTCGGCGGTGAGGAAAGCGCAGGAGCCTCCTTCCTGCGCAAGGACGGCACTGTGTGGTCCACCGATAAGGATGGAATCATCTTGGCGCTGCTCGCCTCTGAGATTCTGGCCGTTACCGGTAAGACCCCCTCGCAGCTGCACGAAGAACAGGTCGAACGCTTCGGCGCCTCGGCTTATGCGCGTATCGATGCGCCCGCGAACCGTGAAGAAAAGGCGAAGCTCGCTGCTTTGTCTCCCGAGGATGTCTCCGCAACCGAGCTGGCAGGTGATCCCATCACCGCAAAGCTCGTTCGCGCTCCGGGTAACGACGCTGCGATCGGCGGCCTGAAGGTGACGACCGATGTCGCGTGGTTCGCGGCTCGTCCCTCGGGCACCGAGGACGTCTACAAGATCTATGCGGAGTCCTTCCGTGGAGCCGAGCACCTTGCTCAGGTTCAGGAAGCGGCGAAGCAATTGGTGAGCGAGGCCTTGAAGGGCTGAGTTCCTCTGTGAAACCAATGTGGGGTGCGGGGTCGCGTTGCGGCGCCGCACCCCACTGCTATTCACCTTCGGGTCTGCTGCTTTGGTGGAAAAAGATCCTTCTGACCGGTACCTTTGAAGAGACTTCATTAAAGCAGGAGAGGCCCGGTAAAAATGGCGGAGAAGGCACACGACCGCGCAGATAGCTCAAGTCCTGCGCGTCCTCCTTTTCCGTGGCCTCGAATGATTCTGCTCATGGGTGCGGCTATTGCACTTCTTGCGGGGCTCGATGCGGCTCTTGTTCGCTTGGGAGCTCTTGCTCCCTTGAACTCCACGGACTTGGGGACGATTCACGGAATCCTCATGGTCTATGGCTTCTTGGGAACAGCGATCTGTCTAGAACGCTCGGTAGCAATTAATTCTCGCTGGGCGTACCTTTCCCCGGCTACCTCGGCGCTCGCGGGAATTGCGGCGATCGTCATCTCTCAGAGCCGTACGATTACTCATTTCCTTGCTACAGCACCACTTCCTGCCTACCTGAGCAGGGTTCTTCCCGGATATCAATCCCAGCGAATGCTTCCGGCAGTCCTGTGGACAATCTCCATGATCACCCTGGTCATGATTTACCGGCATGTGTGGAAAAAGCGTCAAGCTTCGTACGCGGTCCTCATCCAATTGATCGGTGCATGTGTCGGCTTGTGCGGGATTCTTTTGTGGATGCGAGGTTTAGAAGTCGCACTCATCATGCCGTGGTGGCTCTTCTTCTTGCTTTTGACGATCGTTGGCGAGCGCTTGGAATTGGCGCGGCTTGCTTTCAATGAGGCAACCGAGAAGCGAATTTTGGTCTGGGTCGGGGCTCTGCTCATTTCCTTGGCACTGACGCTGATTGTCCCCCTTGTCGCCTACCCGCTTTTAGGAATCTCACTTGCGGCGCTTGCAATCGATATGGGGTATCACGACGTCGCTCGTAAAACCATCAATATCCCTGGAATTCCGCGTCTTTCCGCGGTCGCTATGCTCGCGGGATACGGATGGGTGATGCTCCCGGCCGCTTTGTGGATTACCGCGCCCCCGACCTTTTCCGGCTATGGCTACGATGCGATTGTTCATGCCCTGACGATTGGCTTCGCAGTCTCCATGGTCATTGCGCACGCACCGGTTATTATCCCCTCGGTGATTCGTCGCGAGGTTCCCTACCACTTCTCGATGTGGGTCCCTCTGGTTCTTTTCCACCTCAGCTTGCTGATTCGTTTCCTTTCTGGCGCCCGCGAGGCCGCACTTCCCTGGCGTTTTGGCGGAGCGCTGGGAGTCTGTGCTTTCCTTCTCTTCGTCGTTACAACTGCGAGCGTGACAATTGTGAACACGCGACGTGGACGGAGCACCCATGCCTGAGATTTCTTCTCCCAAGGCGGGACTGAGTATCGGTGCGGGACCGGCAGGTGCTCCCACCGGCGCCCCGGGGTCCGGACGCCCCTCCCGAATGCGTATCGATCGCTTGGGAACCACGTGGATGATCATCGCGGTTCTTATGGCAGTAGTGACCCTCTTCCTTCACCGCCACATGCCGCAGCCCCTGTGGACCATGATCCATCTGGTGACATTAGGCGTCTTAAGCAACGGAATTTTCCAATGGTCATGGTTCTTTGCCCGCTCCCTTGCACGTCTGGCAGCCGATGACCGCAGAGCCCACTCGGACAACCTGCGTCGGATGCTGAGCTTCAATGCGTGTTTTGCATTGCTCTTAGTTTCGATGTGGCTTGGCTGGTTCATCGGAACTATCCTCGCGGCAACGGGCATTGCGGTAATTGCTGCCTGGCATGGAGCCGCTATGCTGTCGGTTCTTCGCGAGCGTTTGGCCTCGCGCTTTGTCGTTGTTGTGCGCTACTACGTGTGCGCGGCAGCATTCTTTGTGCTCACCGCACTTCTTGCCGGTTTCGTCACCACCACAATGTTTTCTTCCTCGATTCCCGAGGCTTTCCTAGCGATGCGTGATCGTCTGACCTTTGCACACGCTCTCAGTGGCGTCGGTGGCTGGCTGGGGTTGAGCATTGGTGGCACTGCGATTACCTTGGGGCCGACAATCTTGCGTACACGGATGTCTCCCGATGCGGTTTCCTGGGGGATTAAAGTTCTTCCGCCTTGGTGCGTCAGTTTGCTGATCGCGGTGTGTGGGGCTCTCTTAGGAGTTATGCCCCTGGTCGGTGCCGGAATTTTAGGTGCGGCAACCTGTGGGATTATGGGGATTCTTATCCCTTATGTTCGTGTTTTAGCAGCAAAGAAACCTCAAGAGTATTCCGCGTGGTCATTCCTGATCGGATTGGGATGGATTGCTCTAGGCATTCTGTTCTTGGGAATCATGGCGCTTTTTGTCAGTACCCCGAGCCAGATACGGGTACTGACCATGATGTGGCTTCCGATTATTGGAGCGGGCGGCTTCGCCCAGCTCTTTGGGGGAGCGCTGAGCTATCTGATGCCAGTTGTCATCGGAGGCGGTCCTTCGGTTGTCAGAATTGGTATCGCAATTCTTGACTGGCAGTTCGCACTGCGCGTGGCGCTGAGAAACGGAGCTCTGTTCCTCCAAGTTGTCCTTTTCTGTGCTGCCGCAAGCACAGCGGTTACTACTCTTCGATACGCGCTTTGGCTGGTCGTGATCATGACCTTCGTAATTGACATCGTGATGTTTGCGCGCGCGGGAAAAAATCAAGCACGAGCGCGTCGAGAACGCATCAAAGAAATGAGTGAAAGTAGGCAGGTTCAATGAGCGAAGAAACCACCGGGCCCTCGCGGGCAGCAATGGTCTTCACTGGCCTTGGCGCTGTTGTCGCCCTTGTTCTTGCCAGTGTCCTAGCTGGCGGAAGTAACGCAACGCAAAACTCAGCGGTTGGGAACACCTCAAGCGCGGCCTCGTCAACTCAGGTGAAAGAAACCGGCGAAACTACCCACGTGGAAATCGGTGTCCAAGGTATGTCTTTCACCCCCTCTGTTATTCACGTTCCTGTGGGAAACCGACTGCACATTACTTTTACGAATACGGCTGAACAACGCCACGATTTGGTCCTGGCCAATGGGCAAACAACTGGATCTCTGGCCCCCGGAGCAAGCACGGAACTTGACGCTGGGGTCATCACTTCAGATACCGAAGGCTGGTGCTCACTGCCGGGACACCGCGAAATGGGAATGACGCTCAGCATTGTCGCTGATGGCGCATCGGGCGGCTCTGCCTCGGCAGGATCGCACTCTGGCAGCGGCTCCCACAACCACGAGGTTGCAACGGGGATGGGAATCCCAACTGCAGACCAACTGCGAGCCTACGCGGCGAAAGTCGATCCCTATCCCGCTGAAGTTGCACCGGCCTCGGAAGAAAAAGACCACTACTACACCCTGGTTGCCCGCGACGATATCGTGCAGAACTTAAGCGATGATGTTAGCCGGACGGTTTGGACTTTCAACGGGAACACTCCTGCTCCCACCCTTCGTGGAAAGATTGGCGATACCTTCCATATCACCCTCAAAAACGAAGGAACCATGGGGCATTCTCTGGACTTTCATGCGGGCGATATCGCGCCGGATGAGGCCATGAAGACCATCGATCCCGGTCAGACGCTGGAATACACCTTCACAGCTAAGGCTGCCGGTATCTGGATGTACCACTGCTCGACGCACCCCATGTCCATGCACATTACTAACGGCATGACCGGCGCGGTGATTATTGACCCCAGCGATCTGCGCCCAGTGGATCACGAGTACGCGATGGTTGCGACCGAGCTGTATCTGGGAGATAACGGCGGTACTGCAAGCGCGACGAAGATCGCCTCGATGATGCCTGACCTGCAGGCATTCAATGGGCGTCCTTTCCAGTACGATGCGCACCCCCTCAAAGTGAAGGTCGGCGAACGCGTGCGTTTCTGGCTGATGGATTCGGGTCCGAATACCGCCATGTCCTTCCACATCGTTGGTGGGCAATTCGATACCGTCTGGGATGAAGGCGGCTACACCCTGATCGACGGAGGCAATGCCATTAGCCGTGGGGGAGGGGGATCTCAGACCTTCCCCATGCTTCCCGCGCAGGGTGGTTTCGTTGAGCTTTCCTTCAAAGAGCCGGGGACCTACACCTTCGTTAATCACATCATGAGCCTTGCCGAGGCCGGGGCCCACGGAAAGATTGAAGTGACGAACTAACCCACTTTTACGGGGTGCGCGGCACCATAAGCGTGGGGAGTGCCAAAGGCGCCTAAGAACGCATAAACTGGCACAGTGCTGTCGACCTATGGGGAAATTCTTCGTCTGAACCGGGCATGGCGTTTTTCAGCCGCCGGCTTCATTTTGCGCCTACCCATGTCCATCATGCCGATCTCGATCATCTTGTCGATCCAGGCGGCCTATGGAAACTACACCCTTGCGGGTGCGGTGTCGGCGATCAATATCATCGCTTTGGCAGTAACTGCGCCGATGTGGGCACGCCTTGTCGACCGCTACGGACAGCTCAAAGTCATGGGGCCGGTTTTCGCGGTGTCGGCAGTCGCGACCATCGTGTTGTGCGTGGCGACTCTTCAGATGGCCTCTCCGTCGATCCTGTTCGTTTCAGCCGGAATTGCTGGTGCAACCTGGGGGTCTCCCGGTGCATTGGTTCGAGCTCGATGGATCCGCACCACCGACACGGTGTCACAGCTCAATAGCGCATTTGCTCTTGAGGCCGCTGTCGATGAATTCGTCTACATCGTTGGGCCTGTCGTTGCAACGGTTGTGGGAACGGTTTTGCACCCAACCACCGGCGTCGCGGTCTCCATTGTTTTCCTTTCTGTCGGCGCCGTGCTGTTCTTGTCCCAGCGTTCTTCGGAACCTGTTCCCTTGGGGAAGGCTGGTCGCGGCGCCCAAGCAGCTAGTGACGAAACTGAGGGTTCGAAGGACGCAGCCGCGGATGCTAAGGGCGCGGCGGCCTCGGCACCCGCGCGCGAACGATCCCTGCTTCTCCTTCCCGCGATGATCGTCCTTATGCTGACTTACATGGGAATGGGCGCACAATTCGGTGCGAATGACATTGCTGTTGTTGCCTTCACTAAGGAGCTTGGGGTTCCCGCTCTTTCGGGTGTTCTGCTTGCAATGTTCTCGCTTGGCTCGTTTATCTCCGCCCTGATCTACGGTGCGCGGAGCTGGCGACGTCCCCTGTGGCAGCTTTTTGCCATCGGCGTTGTCGCCTTGGCAATTGGTATGACCGCCTACCTGCTGGCGCATACGATCATTGCCCTGGCCGTCATCATGTTGATCAGTGGCATTGCCTGTGCCCCCACCATGACGAACGTCAACATGATGGTCACCAAATCTGTTCCCAGACACCGTCAGACCGAAGGCCTGGCATGGTTGAGTACCGCCATTAATCTGGGTGTTTCGCTGGGATCTTCTGCCTCGGGTCCCGCTGTCGACCGTTACGGTTCGGGTGGTGCCTACGTGATGATTGCAATTTTTGCGTGGGTCATGGTTTTGATTATGCTCATCGGTCTTCCTCCCCTGAAGCGTTCTTTGGAGGAGTCTGCTGTGGAAGAAGCGCAGCATCAGCGTGATCTTCTGAATGAGGACTGAAATTGGTGTTCGCCCGAAAGAACCTTCCCTCCCTTGCGCTTTCCGTGGCCTCTCGCCTTGACGAGGCCACGTCGACGGGGCTTGCCCGAGTGCTGGGATGGGCGGGCTTCTACCCGGGTGTTGTCGGCTTTGGAGGCTATGCCTCGCAAACTCGTGCGCGCGTTCTGGCTCGCGTCGTCATGGAAGATCGAGTGGGGGAGCGCTCGTGGTTGACCCAGCGGCGAGGATGGCGTCAGTTTTTTGATGCTCAGGTTCCTTTTCAACCAGTTCTGGTGACCTGTGGTCAAGCCCAGAAGGTCGTATTCACCGATGGTGGTGGATACGTCGATATTGAACTTGTTGGGCACGGTTTGGAACCGGGGTGGCAGCTCGCCTCGATTCAGCCTCTGAACGCCGTGGATGTTCAGCGAATGGGTGTTCGCGAAGGAGATCGCCTGTATCCCTCTTCTGATGTTGAAGGGGCTAGCGCTGCGGGAGAGTCTCTTTTACGGGTGGGGAGGGCAGAAGAAGGCCGCGTTCTTGGCCGTATCCGTGCGGCAAAATCTGTTGATATCCCGCTACGAGTGATCGGTGATGATGAACGCTACGGTGTTGTTTCAGATATTGATGACACGATCATTGTCTCGATGATTCCGCGTTTGTTGACCGCGGCAAAGCACGCGCTGATGGAGAGAGTTTCCGATCGCGAGGCCGTGCCAGGGATGGCAGGATTCTTGCGTCGAGTGGCACGTTTCAACCTCTATCCTTCGGGTCAGGAGAAGCACACTGAACGCAAGAAGTCTTCTTCGGCCGCGCATGGAAGGCATGCGAATGCCTTGCCGGTGATGTATCTGTCGACTGGCCCGTGGAACCTGGTACCTGGCTTACGCGAATTCTTGCGCCGAACAGACTTTCCTATGGGTGCCTTTTTGATGACGGATTTCGGGCCGTCGAATACAGGGTGGTTCCGCTCGGGTGTTGAACATAAGAAGCGCGAATTGCGACGCCTTGTGCGTACATTCCCAAATATTCAGTGGATCTTGGTCGGTGATGATGGTCAGCATGATCCGGAAATCTATGCGGAGTTCGCACGCGAGTTCCCGAAGAATGTCGCGCTGATTGCAATTCGCTCGCTGTCACAGTTCGAACAGCTGATGGCACACGGCACTCTTGATCCAATTTCCTTGGGAGAACTGGAAAAAATCCCCGACCAAATACCTCGTTTGTACGGTGAGGATGGATTTAGGCTAGGTCGAGCGGTTGCGGCTCTGGTGCCACAACCGCCCGACCCGCAACGTCTAACCGGATATTTGGATCGCTGAAGCTAGCCAAATATCCGGCTTCAGTCCTCGAGGCGGCGAGTCCTGCATTGTTTAGATTAGTCTGTTTCGCTTCATATCGGCAGTGCTTAGTTCGTACCTTTAGCTTAAATTTCGCGCCTTTTATGGGGCTGTTGACAAGGCAATAAGCCTGATCGGACCGGGTATGAATGGTTGACGAGGAAGCAAAATCTGCCACGATGTGATTTGTGGCATAGGTTGACAAATTTGAGAGCTTGTTACAGATATCTCTTTACCAAATCTTTGTAATCGTAACCGAAATGTAATGTTTACATCATGGACATGTGAAGGTTTCGGGAAAAAAGTGGGCTATGCTTCCGAGACATCAGCACATATGACTGAACAGAATTCCTACAGGAGGAATCTCATGAATCTTAAGAGGTCGTGGCTGGCAGTGCCCGCCGTCCTTGGTCTGGCACTGACCGCATGCTCTTCTGGCAGCACTGGTTCTTCGGACAACTTTGTTACCGTTAACGGTTCTGAGCCGCAGAACCCGCTGATCCCGGCTAACACCAATGAGACCGGTGGCGGCCGCATTGTCTCCAGCATCTTCTCGTCCCCCGCCTACTACGCGGCCGACGGTTCAACTCAGCTGGACGCTGCGGAGTCCATCACCCCCAATGCTGACAACACTGAGTGGACCATCAAGCTGCGTCACGATGGCAAGTTCTCCGACGGCACTCCCGTCCTGGCAAAGAACTTCGTTGAGGCATGGAAGATGGCCACGAAGGAAAACCTGGGCGCCGCAAGCTTCTTCGCTAGCGTTATCGGCACCGACGATGACGGCGCTGGCGACATGGAAGGTGGCCTTCAGATCGTTGACGACTACACTTTCGTCGTCAAGCTGAAGGGTCCTGAATCGGACTTCATTAAGCGCCTGGGCTACACCGCATACTCTCCGCTTCCCGACTCGACTCTGGCAGACCCCAAGAAGGGTGGCGAGCACCCCGTGGGTAACGGCCCGTACATGCCCAAGGATGAGAATGCTTGGCAGCACTCCAAGCAGATCGATCTGGCCGTGAACCCCAACTACTCTGGTCCCCGTGCCGCGAAGAATAATGGCATCCGCATCGTCTTCTACCAGTCCCTCGATGCTGCTTACGCTGACCTGAGCTCCGATAACCTCGATGTCCTCGATGGCGTGCCCTCCTCGGTCTTCTCCAGCTACCAGCAGGAACTGTCCGGGCGTACTGCTAACCAGCCCGCAGCCGTCATCCAGTACATCACTATTCCTGAACGCTTGGAGCACTTCTCCGGTGAAGAAGGCAAGCTGCGTCGCAAGGCCATCTCAATGTCTATCGATCGTAACTCGATTGTCAAGACGGTCTTCTCTGGCACCCGTACCCCCGCCAAGGACTTCACTTCCCCCGCAATTGACGGGTATAAGGAAGGCCTGAAGGGCTCTGAGGTTCTGGAGTACAACCCCACCAAGGCTAAGGAGCTGTGGGAGCAGGCCAACGCGATCTCTCCGTGGAGTGGCAAGTTCCTCATCTCCTACAACTCTGATGGTGGCCACCAGCAGTGGGTTGACGCAACCTGCAACTCCATCAAGAACACCTTGGGTATTGAGGCTGAAGGCGATGCCTACGCAGACTTCAAGTCGCTGCTTGGCGATATGAAGGCCGGCACCACCAAGGGCGCCTTCCGTCAGGGCTGGCAGGGTGACTACCCCTCGCTCTACAACTTCCTCTTCCCGACCTACTCCTCGAACGCTTCCTCCAACTACTCCGGTTGGAAGAGCAGTCAGTTTGACAAGTACCTGAGCGACTCGCTGTCCGCTTCGCCTACCGAGGCACTCGACCTTCAGTACAAGGCCGAAGAGCTGCTCTTCGAGGACATGCCGGTCATCCCGACCTGGTACGCCAACACCAACGGTGCATGGTCCACCAAGGTGAGCAACGTTCAGTTCACCTGGAACTCGAATGTGCAGTACTTCGCGATTACCAAGAACTGAAAATAGTTCTTCCCCGCTAGATACGTGAGCGGAATGGCTGTGGGGTGGAAGTCTCTCGACTTCCACCCCACACGCATTGAGCGCGTGTCTTTCAGTGAATTCCCAATGGGGGATTCTTCAGAGTCTTCTCTACGTAATTAAAGACACACGATTGACCATTTACCACTTCTTTGCATTAGTATGAGCGATAGTGCGCATACGTTTATGTATATCTCGTGCGGTATCTCGCTGATCCGTTTGTAGCTACAGGCGTATGTGAAAGCCCGTTCATGATGATGAACCCCGATACGTTTACGGAAATTCTTCGTAAACACATGTAATAAAGGACCTGTCCATGCTGCGATACATCGGACGACGCCTCCTACAGACCATCCCGGTCTTCTTTGGAGCAACGTTCCTGATCTTTGCGATGGTCCACCTGATGCCAGGTGATCCCGTCGCGGCCCTCGGTGGCGATAAGGGCCTGACCGAGGCTGCGGCAGCTCGAATCCGCGAAGAATACAACCTTGATAAGCCTTTCTGGATGCAGTATCTGCTCTACCTCAAGGGCATCTTCACCCTTGATTTTGGGAAGACCTTCTCCGGGCGACCGGTGACCGAGGTACTAGCAACCGCATTCCCGATCACCATCCGTCTGGCCGTCTATGCCCTGTTGATCGAGGCTATTCTCGGCATCCTCTTCGGTGTTATTGCAGGCGTACGTCGTGGAGGTATCTTCGACTCAACGGTCCTGGTTCTCTCGCTGGTCGTCATTTCTGTGCCGACCTTCGTTATCGGCTTCCTCATGCAGTTCTTTCTTGGCATCAAGTGGGGATTGCTTCCTGCCACGGCAACTACGATTTCCTTTAAATCCTTGACGATGCCTGCGATTGTGCTAGGTGCAACCTCCCTTGCATATGTCATCAGACTCACGCGCCAGTCGGTTTCTGAGAACGTCTCTGCTGATTATGTGCGTACCGCACGCGCTAAGGGCCTGAAAGAGGGCACCGTGATGACGCGCCACATTCTGCGTAACTCACTGATCCCTGTCGCAACCTTCTTGGGCGGCGACTTGGGTGGCCTCATGGGTGGTGCAATCATCACCGAAGGTATCTTCAACATCAACGGCGTTGGCGGTACCTTGTGGCAGTCGATCGTTCGCGGTGAGTCAGCTACCGTTGTTTCCTTCACGACAGTTTTGGTCATGGTTTACATCTCAGCAAACCTCCTTGTTGACCTGCTGTACGCCGTTCTTGATCCGAGGATTCGCTATGAGTGATTTCATTCCTTCGCAAGCTATTTCGCGTACTCGTGCTGGACAGGATCACTACGTCTCGGATATTGATGAGACCGGTCTGGGCGCTGTCGATGCAGTTGCGGATGAGTCTGCACCTTCGTCCATGTGGGGCGAAGCATGGAAGACTCTTCGCAAGCGTCCCCTGTTCTGGATTGCTGCGGTCATCATCCTTATGGCCGTCATGATCTCTGCGTTCCCACAGCTTTTCACGAGCGTTAAGCCCGACTACTGCGAGCTCTCGCACTCTTTGGGCAAGCCCGAGGCCGGACACCCCTTCGGCTACACCTTCCAAGGCTGCGATATTTACGCCCGCGTCATCTACGGCGCACGCGCCTCGGTTTCCGTCGGTGTCCTGACGACGATCTGCGTCGTCTTGATCGGTGCAACTCTTGGTTCGATCGCCGGCTACCTCGGCGGCTGGATCGACGCCGTGATCTCACGTGTCACCGACATCTTCTTTGCAGTTCCCCTGCTGCTCGCAGCCATTGTCTTCATGCAGATGTTCAAGCAGTACCGCAACATCTGGATGGTCATCTTGGTCTTGTCGTTGTTCGGCTGGACTCAGATCGCACGTATTACACGCGGCTCGGTCATGAGCGCCAAGAACGAAGAATTTGTGACGGCCGCGAAGGCAACCGGTGCATCGCGTTGGCGCATCCTGCTCTCCCACATCATCCCGAACTCGATGGCACCGATTATCGTCTATGCGACGGTTGCTCTGGGTTCCTTCATCGTCGCCGAGGCCTCGCTGTCCTTCATGGGTATTGGTCTTCCCCCGACGGATGTGTCTTGGGGTTTTGATATCTCGCAGGCGAAGGATAACCTGAGGCAGGCACCAATGGTTCTCTTCTACCCCGCTATGGCACTGGCCTTGACCGTGCTCAGCTTCATCACGATGGGTGACGCCGTTCGCGAAGCCCTTGACCCGAAGGCGAAGAAGTGAACGAAGAACAATTCGAAGAGACTGTCACCGAGGTCATCCTCGAAGGTGCTGAGAAGGCTGAAATCCACCCGGACGACGCCAACCCTTTGCTGAAGATCACCGACCTTGAGGTCACCTTCACGACCTCGACCGGTGTTGTTCCCGCCGTTCGCGGAGCTAACCTGACCATTTACCCCGGTCAGACCGTCGCAATCGTCGGCGAGTCCGGTTCGGGTAAGTCAACCACAGCCGCTGCCGTTATTGGCCTGCTTCCGGGCACCGGTAAGGTGACCGGCGGCTCCATCGAGTTCGACGGCAAGGAGCTCACCACGATGAGCTCCAAGGAATGGATCGAACTGCGCGGATCCGGAATTGGCTTGGTTCCCCAGGACCCGATGAGTAACCTGAACCCCGTTCTTCGCGTCGGTACCCAGGTCAAGGAAGCCTTGCTGGCGAACAATATTGTTCCCAAGTCCGAGGCCGGAGAGCGCGTTACTGAGCTCCTCGAGCAGGCAGGCCTTCCCGACGGAGAGCGCCGCGCAAAGCAGTACCCGCACGAGTTCTCGGGCGGTATGCGTCAGCGCGTGTTGATCGCTATCGGTCTTGCTTCTCGTCCCAAGCTGCTCATTGCTGACGAGCCCACCTCGGCACTGGACGTGACTGTTCAGCGTCGCATTCTCGATCACCTCGAGACGCTGACCAAGGAAATGGGCACGGCAGTGCTCTTCATTACTCACGACTTGGGTCTGGCCGCTGAGCGCGCCGAACAGCTGGTCGTTATGCACCGCGGTCGCATTGTGGAGTCTGGTCCGGCACTCGAGATCCTCCAGCACCCGCAGCACCCCTACACGAAGCGTCTGGTTTCCGCGGCTCCGTCCTTGGCCTCGGCACGTATCGAGTCCGCTCACGCGCGCGGCATCACGCACACGGAAGAAGAGTTCACCGGCTCGGCGAAGAACGCCTCGAGCGAGGAAATGATTCGCGTCGAGCACCTCACCAAGGAGTTCCACATCCGTGGCGCGAAGGGCGAGGCCTCGAAGCTTCTCGCGGTCGACGATGTCTCCTTCACGCTGCGCCGTGGAAAGACTCTGGCGGTCGTGGGTGAATCCGGTTCCGGTAAGTCAACTGCCGCGAATATGATCCTCCACCTGCTGGAGCCGACCTCGGGCAAGATCTTCTTTGACGGCGAGGACACCTCGGAGTACAGCGAGGCACAGCTTTTCGCGCTGCGTCGTCGCCTCCAGGCCGTGTTCCAGAACCCCTACGGTTCGCTCGACCCGATGTATTCGATCTACCGAATCATCGAAGAGCCGCTGAAGATTCACGGCTACGGCACCCTGGAGTACGCGCGCGCCGAAATCAAGCGCGCCGAGGCCACGGGCCGCGAGCCCGAGCCGTGGGCAGTTGCCGCTCTTGAAGGACACTCCGAGTCCGACAAGAAGCTGCGTGAAGAGCGCGTCGCCGAGCTGCTTGACTTGGTTGCCCTGCCGCGTAGCGCCATGCGTCGTTACCCGAATGAGCTCTCCGGTGGTCAGCGTCAGCGCGTCGCGGTTGCGCGTGCTCTTGCGCTCAACCCCGAGGTAATTGTCCTTGACGAGGCCGTTTCCGCACTGGACGTGCTGGTTCAGAACCAGATTCTGCACCTGCTCAACGATCTGCAAGCTGAGCTTGGACTGTCTTACCTGTTCATTACTCACGACCTGGCCGTTGTCCGCCAGATCGCAGACGATGTTGTGGTTATGGAGAAGGGGCGTCTGGTCGAGGCAAACACGACCGATGCACTCTTTGATCACCCAGTTCAGGATTACACTCGCGAGCTGATCGAGGCCGTCCCCGGACGCAAGATCCAGCTCAACCTCTGAGTGTTTTTCGTGATTTTCTCGTGTGGGCAGGCCTTCGGGTCTGCCCACACGTGTATCTGGGCGTAGTGTATGTGTGCGCGTCGGCTGCTCACCCTCCGCCCTATTCCTGCTTTAGCTTGCTCATTCCTGTCCTATTGCTGTTCTAAGGCCGCAGGTGTGCGAGCTAAAACAGGAATAAAGGAGCTTATGCGCGTAGGGTCGACCGGCGGATTGTCAGCGTGTGTGAGACCGTTACGTCTGCCACCGCGTGTGGGAGATCGGCTGACGAGGCGTTGCTTTCCTCATTGCTCTGCTCTTCAGGTGATGTGGGTGCCTGTTTGCCACCTGCACCCCCGCGTCCCTCAATAAGCGCAATCAGCCCTTGGACGGCCTCGTGCGCGATCGCGTGGGTATCGGGGGAGATGGTTGTGAGTGCCGGGGTTGAGAAGCGCGAGAGGACGGTGTCGTCCCATGAAGAAACCAAGACGTCTTCGGGGACGCGTACTTGCGCGCGAGAAAGTGCGCGTAAAGCACCGGCCCCCAAAAGGTCATTCATCGTAAAAATCGCATCGGGGAGCGTATTTGATTCCAGCCACTGGCCAAGAGCCGATTCAGCCCCTTCAGCGGTCCAAGGAGAAACTTCGACGCTACGCCACGCCCACGAATCTAAGCCGAGCTCGGACAGAGCCTTCTCAATTCCTCGCTGGCGAAGAGCTCCTGCGCTGGAGGTCGCGCGAGTATGTGTCGAGCCAAGAATCAAGAAGCTACGCGCGCCTTGCTGGTAGAGGTGGTGCACCATCTCCGAGGCCGCAGAGACGTTATCCATTGAGTAGTGGGGGATGCCGGCGTCTTGGATTCGTTCACCCAGCAGAACAAGGGGAGCATCAAGGGCAAGTTCAGCTAGGCCTTCGCGGTCCAATTCGATGGGGGAGAGAATCAGGCCATCAATGAGATTGGTTCTGAAATCTCGCAGGACTGAAACTTCATGTTCGCGAGTTCCGGCAGTTTCGACAACCATGATCGAGTATCCGTTGCGTCGTGCCTCATCTTGAATCAGGTGCGCGATCTCCCCAAAATACGGCCAGGCAAGGTTGGGGATTGCGAGCGCTAAGGTATGGGTCTGACCTTGGCGAAGTCGCTGTGCCGCAATGTTTGGGCGGTAACCAAGTTGACGAATCGCGTCTTCAACAGCGCGTCGAGTGGTGGGGGAGATGTGCGGGAAATTATTTACTACGTTTGAAACGGTGCGCTGTGAAACACCGGCAAGCTGCGCAACGTCGCGCATGTTAGGCCGTGAAGATTTCATGTGCGTCTCCAAAAAGTGTTGTTAACAGCGATGTCATCAGGGATTATTGCTTCAGTCTACTGAATATTCTGGTCGATCGCTGAGGAATTGTACTTAATTTGCTACGTTGCAATTTTGGGGTAAATCGTGCATGATAATCCCATGAAGGTCAACGTAGACACTTTCGATGCATGGAGCGACGCGAATTATCCGCGCCCTGATCTCTGTCGTGAATCCTGGCTGAATCTCAATGGCCAGTGGTCCTTCGCTACGGATTCAAGCGATGAGGGACTCACCCTGGGGTGGTACCTGCCCGGAGTCACCTTCTCCAAGACGATCACTGTCCCCTTCCCACCTGGAAGCCCGGACAGCGGCTGGAGTGGGGAACGATCTGATGTTGTCTGGTATCGACGCACCATTACCCCCGAAGACCTTCTTCAGGCAGGTGCTGATGACACTTCCTCCCGGCAGCACCTGCGTATTCACTTCGAAGCGGTTGATTTCACCTGTGATGTCTGGATTAACGGCCGTCACCATATGCATCATGAAGGTGGGTACACGCCATTCACCATCACTGTTGATTCATCCGATTATCTAGATGACGGCCTTGAACTTGTCGTCCGCGCACAGGATCGCCTTGACGCTGTGGACCAGCCGCGCGGCAAACAAGACTGGCAGGAAAACCCCCACGGTATTTGGTATCACTCGGTCGTTGGAATCTGGCGCGATGTCTGGATGGAAGTCGTTCCCGAAGGTTACATTGAGTCGCTGACCTGGTCTTGGGATATTGAGAACGCTCAAGTTACCTGCGATATCGCGCTGTCAGGTCTGCGTGAAACCAGCGGTGATATCGATCCGATTGAGGCGAGTTTGACCCTCGAACTTGCGGGCGAAACCTTGGCTGCAAGTATGGTCCGGATACGCTCGCGCTCGCTGCGCCTCGTCGCTCAAATCCCCGGACTGGCAAACCGACAGGAATGGGGGCGCCTACTGTGGTCGCCCGCCCACCCCAACCTCATCAACGCGCGGATCTGCGTTGGTGATGACGAAGTTGTTTCCTACGTCGGTATCCGCGATGTCAGCCTCTCGCACCGCTACTTGGAAATAAACCACCAGCCCACTTACCTGCGTGGCGTTCTGGACCAGGGCTACTGGCCCTCGTCCTACTTCACTGCCCCCAGCCCGCAGGCTCTGAAGGCGGATCTGGAGCTGGCTCGCGATATGGGCTTCAACTTTGTCCGTATCCACGAGCGAAGTGCGGATCGACGCACACTGACCTGGGCCGATCGCATGGGAATGATGGTGTGGGGAGAATCTGCATCCGCCTATGCCTTTAGCGATCGAGCAGTCAGTGTGACAACGCAGGAATGGCACGATCTGGTTTTGCGCGATCGTAACCATCCCAGTCTGATCGTCTGGGTGCCCTTCAATGAAAGCTGGGGAGTGGACCTGATCGTCACCTCACCAAAGCAGCAGGCCTTCGTACGCTCGGTCGTTGCTTTGACCGAAGCGCTTGATGGAACCCGCCCCGTTATTGCTAACGATGGCTGGGAACAGCTAGAGACTCCGATTGTGACGACTCACGATTATGGCGTCTATGGTGAGCAGCTGCGAGTGAACTATCGCGACCGCGAGGCGATTGCCGAACTGGTCAACGGAGTAGGTCCGCAAGGACGCAAGATCCTACTGGGCGAGGCCTGGAATGATGACCGTCCCGTGATGGTCACGGAGTTCGGCGGGATTTCGCTGCCCCTGGATGCCGAGGACGCATGGGGCTACGCAGTTGTCCCCACTGTCGAGGCCTATGAGGAGCGTGTGAGCGGACTTTTCGATGCTCTTGAATCCTCGCCCATTCTGGCTGGCTTCTGCTACACACAACTGACGGATACCCGTCAGGAAACCAACGGCCTCGCCGACGAAAATCGCAATCCCAAGCTTCCGCTGGAGGTTATCCGAGGATTCGTCACCAGTTCTGCTCGCCAGAGCGCGCAAATCCGGCCTCGTACGATTGTCGAGGCCAGTGCGGTCCTTGGTACCGATGAGCGCAGCGCCGTTTCGCGGGCTTTTGAAGGTGATCGCGATGCCTAAAGCCCGGGTCCTCCGTCGCTGGGCAACGAACTTTGCTTTCACCCTGCCCTTCCTGATCTTCTACGGGGTTTTCATCCTCTTCCCCGTAGTCCAAGCGATTCTGATGTCTTTCTTCGACTGGGATCTGCTGGGGAGTACCCGGGAATGGATCGGGCTTGAAAACTACACCCACATGCTGGGCGGAACGGGCTTGGTCTGGGACATCAGCTCCATGTGGATTGCTCGACTGATCTGCTTGGCCTGCGGAGTGTATGTGGCCATCAAGGCAGTGCGTGAAAGTGACCTCAACTCAGGACGCATTCTGTTGATCGTCACTCTGATCGGCGCAGCAATTCTTTTGGGAATCCATCCGGGAGATAGCGGTTCCTGGTCTGATCCGCGTTTTTGGAACGCGATGAAGAACACCGCGGTTTTTACCTTGGTCTCAACACCGATCATCGTGGGCCTTGGCCTGATCTACGCTCTGCTTCTTCAGCGCGGAGGGAAAGCCTCTGCCTTCTATCGTGCGGCATTCTTCGTCCCCTATGTCCTTCCGGTTTCGGTAGCCACGCTGATCTGGGGCTACATGCTCAACCCCTCACGAGGCATCGTGGCTCGCTTCACCGAACACATGGGGTGGGGAACCATTGCTTGGCTGTCGGATCCCAAATGGGCAATGTCTGCAATCGTCGTGACGACCGTGTGGTGGACCGTCGGATTCAACCTCATCCTCTTCGGTGCGGGATTGCAGGACATCGATCCGACGCTATACGAGGCCGCAAGCTTGGACGGCGCGAACTCTTTCCAAAAGTTCGTCAGTATCACCCTTCCCGGTCTGCGCCACGCAACGGTGCTGGTCCTTGTCACCCAGATCATCGCCTCGTTCCAAATCTTCGGTCAGGTCAACATCATGACGGCTGGAGGCCCGGGTGGCACGACTGACGTTCTGGTGCGCTACATCTACCAGACCGGTTTTAGAGACACTCAGCTTGGCTACGCCTCGGCAATGTCCCTGGTGCTCTTCGTCCTGATGGTCTTCATCTCTTTGATCCAATTCCTGATCTCACGGCAAAGGAGCCGCTGACATGCGCGAGAAACTCAAGTCGTGCGGCTACCACGTCGTCATGATGGCACTTGCTCTGCTGTGGCTTATTCCGCTGCTGTGGACGCTGGTGATCTCTCTGAGTTCGAACTCGTCATTGAAGACGAACTCGCAGATTCTTGTGCCCACAGAACCCACCCTGTCGAACTATGCCGATGTATTCCGAACTGGCTTGGCAGGTCGATGGTTCCTGAACTCGATGATCGTCTCGATCACGGCCACAGTCATTACGGTGATCATCTGCGCCGCTGCCGGTTATGCATTCGCAAAGCTTCCCTTCCCGGGGCGAACCATTGTGTACGGACTGACCTTGGCCGGAATGATGGTTCCCAAAGAAGCGATGTTCGTTCCCCTCTTCATGATGTTTTCCGAGGCCGGGCTGGCGAATTCCTATATTGCGCTGATTTTCCCCCGGGTTGCCTTCCCATTGGGCGTGTTCATCATGACTCAGTTCTTCTCGCAGGTGCCCAGTGAAATGGAGGAAGCCGCGCAGGTTGATGGGGCTTCACCCGTGAGGATTTTCTTCTCCATCATGGTGCCCCTTGCGCGGCCGGCTCTGATCGCGCTTGCGACCTTCTCCTTCGTACAAACCTGGAATGACTACCTGTGGCCATTGGTCTCGGCGACAAAGCCCGAAATGTTCACGGTAACGACCGGTTTGGCCTCCCTGCAGGGAACCTTCGCGCAATCGACGGAATTGGGCTCGCTTATGGCCCGAGGAATTGTCGGTGCGGCACCCCTGCTCATTGTCTTCCTGCTGCTTCAGAAGTATCTGATCCGAGGAATCTCACTATCCAGTGGTGATAAGTAGGCATCGCCACCTGCGCCACACGCCTGATCGTCACTGTCGGGAAAGGGAAACCCGGCCTCGGCAATGAGGATCTTACTCACACGAAAACTCACTATTCACCACACAACGAAAGGCATGACAATGCGACAAGGACGCGCACTGACACGTCACGCGGGAATCGGTGCATGCGCACTGGCGACGACCGCGCTATTTGTACTCACCGGATGTGGAGTGAACTCCGCCTCCTCCTCGAAGACTGTTGATGGAACGGCAATTGCTTCCGTCAGCGATGACGACCTCAAGGGAACCACCATCACCATGGCTCGCTTCTTCGGCGACTGCCAGGAAAAGACCGATGGTGTCACCGACCTGTCCAAGGCCAACAGTGAATGCACAGCCATCTCGATCCTCACCAACAAGTTCAATGCAGAGAACAAGTGGGGAATCAAGGTTGAGCGTATGGGCGGCGCCTCGTGGCACAGCTACTACGACTCGCTCAATGCTGCTCTGGCCTCGTCGGATCGCCCCGACGTGGCAATCATGCACGGCTCCAACCTGCCCGACTATGCTGCCAAGGGCCTGCTCATGGAGGTGCCCGATGGAGTGGGCATCGACCTGTCCGGCTCGACGAAGCCGGCTTTGGATGCCGTGACCTACAAGGACAAGAAGTGGGGCGTTCCCTTCGACACCCACGCCATCATTAGTCACCTGAATATGGATATCCTCTCCCAGGCCGGATTGGTCGGTGAGGATGGCACCTACAAGCTTCCGACTTCGCCCGATGAGCTCCTTGCTCACGCCAAGGCCGTGAAGGAAAAGACCGGAAAGAACTACATCGATATCGCCCTGTCGAAGGACCCCATGGGTGAGCGCTTGTGGATGACTTTGGTCCAGCAGCAGGGCTCGGACATCATTTCCGCGGACGGAACCAAGGCAAATATGAACTCGGCCGAGGCGAAGACCTCGCTGGAATTCATTAATACCCTGGTTAAGGAAGGTTACACGACCGTTAACCACGACTACGATGCCTCGGTTCAGGGCTTCCTGCGCGGCGAGTCGGCCGTCATGTACAACGGTGTGTGGTCGGTCAACCAGTTCACCGCTGAAGCTCCCTTCAAGTACGAGACCAGCGATGCGCTCATGCTCTTCAAGGACAAGGCAACCTGGGCGAACTCCCACGTGTGGACCGTCCCCGTTTCGGCCAAGCCCGATGCGAAGAAGTATCGCGCAGCCTTCGAGTTTGCGAAGTTCCTCAATGAGCACACCGGCGACTGGGCGATCGCAACGGGTCACATGCCTTCAACTCAGAAGGCTCTGGATTCTAGCGAGTACCTCAATGCTCCGCACCGCTCGCAGTACCTGAAGACCGCGACGACCTACGCTCGTATGGCTCCGCGCGTCGAGGCATGGCCGAAGATCGCAGACCAGATCCAGGAGCAGATTGAGGCCACCTGGCTGAACGGAGCTGCAGTTGATACGACTCTGGACAAGCTGCAGGAAACTGCTAGCTCTTCACTGAAGTAGGAGTGTTTATCAAATTTCCCTACGGGGTACTTCGTTGAGGGGCCTCTTGCTGCTCCCTCAACGGTGACAGCCGCTTGTTAGCGCGAGACCATGATTCGATTCCAGTGGGGTCAGGGGCCGACACGTGAATAAACGCCAGTGATGTGTCGGAAAGAGTGCGCGCTGAGATATCGCGAAAGTTCGCGCTAGTTGCGAGAAAGCGGCTGAATAATCGGGACGGGAACGTGTTCTATGTGAATGCGTTCCCGTCCCTTTTCTTTGCTATGCGTTCAAAGCAGGTTGCTCCTTCATACGGTTTATCAAATCGTTATCATTGGTGGTCAGAACAGGTTTTGGTGTCGATTGTGCTTTGGTACCATGACTTCTAACCGATGAACTTAACCGGTTTTTCCCGTCGGCAATCGATCGCAGCGGATCGGGCGCCGCCTGTGACTCTTGGAATCCCACATGGGCCACATTGGTACTTTGCGTACCCACAACTACACACAAATCGACAGGGCGAAGGAGCTCCTGGCAGATGTCGACACATAAGAATAAGAGGCGCCTTGTTGCCATTGGCGCACTGACCGCCGCTAGCGCGTTGATAATCCCCGCTGCATTCGCTGCAGACTCCTATCCACCTCAGGGTGATTCTGCGGTCGCAAGTGCACAGCCCGTAGTCTCGGGCTACCGCGTTCAAGACCTGCGTGACTGGACCCCCGAATCTGACCCGTTTGCAAGTCAGCTTCGTGCAACCGTCCCACTCCAGCCTCGAATTGATCGAAATCCTGACACCCAGGTGAAGCCAGAACTGGATGGGAAATCCGAAATCATGCTCATGCAGGGCGACTACGGAAATTCCTTCTTCGGCTCAACAACCTTTAACAACACTTTCACCGACCATACTTTGAACTTCTGGCAGTACACGGACTACTGGTCACCGTGGCACGGCGGTGCTTCCTTGGGGGTTCCGCAGGCAATCTACAATCCAGCAACCTCGGATTGGCGTAACCGCGGATTTGAGTTCGGTGTTCTTACCCTGCCCAGTCCCGAATACACCAATGCCGCACACCGCAATGGTGTGAAGTCGATTGCGATCTTGTACTTCGACCCCTCATTCCGCCCGGGTCTGACCTTCACCGAGATGTTCGATAAAGATCCGAACTCCCAGGGCTACCTCATCGCCAAGAAACTGGTTGATATGGCCAAGTACTACGGTTTCGACGGCTATTTCCTCAACCAAGAAGAATGGGGGGACGACGAGGAATTCAAGCCCTTCATGTCCTACCTGACCAGCCAGGGTTTGTGGACTCAGTGGTACGACACGAACTCTTCCTTTAATGAATCCAAGGCCGCGTGGCTGCGCGACGATGAACACGGGCGTATTCACTCCTCGGTCTTCGTCAACTACGGAAACAACGGCAAGCGAATGAACAGCTGGGCGCTTGCGAATGGATACGACCCCTACAAGGAAGTATTCGCCGGAATCGAAGCCAACCAGACCGGTTTTCGCTCGAGTGGTGGGGTCGACCAAGGCTACGCCTCGAAAGAAAATCACTCCCCGCTGACCTCGATTGCTCTCTTTACTCCCTCGGATCACTACCAACGCGGTCTGGATGACAATATTCAGGAAATCACCGGCCGCAGCGATTCGGCTCGTCCTTTCATGCAGCAACAGCCCTATCAGTGGATGATTGCCCAGCGTGAACGCATGTACTTTTCTGGAATGAAGCAGGACGTCACTCAGACCGGCTCCGCCAACGGGCAGCCCAATCCTGCCGTAGGCGTGAAGGGCAGTGGATGGGTTGGAGTCGCAGACTTTGCCCCGGCTCGAAGCGTCATTCAGGGAAGCAATTTCTGGACGAATTTCTCGACCGGTAAAGGGATGCGTTCCTACACGAAGGGTGCTGTTAGCAATACTTCCGAGTGGTCGGATATGGGAGCTCAATCCATTTTGCCCTCGTGGCAGTGGTGGATTACAGGCCAGGGTGGGGCAACCCTGAAGGCTGATTTCGACTACGGCGAAGAACCCCGAGTTGATCTGCAGGGTAAAGAGGTGGCTCTGCCGTATTCGCCAGTTGGCGCCTACCAGGGAGGAAACTCTCTTGTCCTCTACGGTCAAGCGCAGCAAGCGCAGACCATTCGCCTGTACAAGACGAACCTGGACGTGAAGGAGAACTCGACCGCTGAAGTTGTGTGGCGCGCAAAGGATGCGTCAACGAAGGCTCGCCTGGCACTGGTCTTTGCCGACAAGCCGGGGGAAGTTGTCACTCTCTCCTTGGGTACGGCCTCGACAGATGGATGGAAGGATTCGCTTGTTGATCTTTCTGACTTCCAGGGTCGAACAATTGCAACGATGGGCCTGCAGGTTGAGGGAAGCGGAGATGTGCAGGTGAACGTCGGCAAACTTGCTGTCAGCGATGAGTCCTCCACACCCGCGATCCCCGCTGGATTTAGGATCGACGAGCTGACCACCGATGGTGAGATGAACGTTTCGTGGCAGAAGGCAGACTTTGCCTCCGTCGATTCCTACATTCTCGAGGCCGTGGATGCCTCAGGCAATGTGCGTCATCTTGCTCAGGCCTATGGGGATTCGCGCTACGTCAAGAAGGTTGATCTTGAGGGCAGCTATATGCTCCGACTTCGAGCAGTGGGCAAGGACGGATCGATTTCACAGCCTGCCGAACTGGTCGTTAATCGCTCAGCCCTTCCCAGTGAATTGACCTATGCAACTGCGAAGGATGCCAACGGCAACTTCACTCAAGCAGCGACCTCGGGACAGGTCGAACTGTCGTGGAAGGCACCAGCTTCTGGGACACCCACCGGATACAAGGTTCGTCTTGAAACTTTGTACGCGGGCGAGGACAACCCCTACCACGGATACGCCGAATACACGGTCGGTCCAGAAGATACTTCGGTATCTCTGCCCGCTCCCGCAGAAGGCTTGATGTTCCGAGCAACGGTTCAACCCTTGGGTGTCGATACCGGTGCGATTTCAGCTCTGGCATTGCGCGGACGTTACAACGATTCATACTCGCGACCGATGGGACGACAGGACTTTGTCGGACTAGACGGTGCAAAGTACAAGCTGGTTAACCCAACGACAAAGGACTGGCAGAAGATCAATGCGATGGGTGACCAAAGCTGGACCGCTACCCGCGGTAAGAACAACCGTTCCGACTGGGGTAACCGGGATGAGAACGGCCAGCTCAAGCGCACGCGTCCTCTGGGGACCCACGGTGCAACCTACTCGATTACCGACTACGCGGGTAACACCTCGGGACAAGTGGTTGTGAAGGCAAAAGACGGGGCAATGGGAATCGTTGACCGTGCGGCACCCGAGCTGTGGGCCAGCCCGTGGAACGATCAAGAGATCGCCGCGGGTGCGTCAATGAAGAATATCGTTGCGACTGCTCGCGATAACTTCTCGACCGTTACTTTGTCGGCCAAACTGGTGGATCCGGATGGACCCGAAGGCAATTCTGTGGCAATTCCGACCACGGGCGAGGGGCCAAAGGCCTTGAATGACCCGATGCTTCTGCCCGATACCAATGAGCCGAGCGATGAACCCACCACTGAGCCCACCGCTGCGCCCACCCACGGTCCTAATGATGGTTGGGATGACGATGATGAGCCAATCTTCGATTGGGGAGCTCGCTCTGCGAATACACGGAATAACCACTCAATGGATCGCGCAGCTTCTGATTCGGGAGTGACCGCCTCGGGTCTCTCGCTTGATTTGGCCAGCGGAACCATTTCGGGAACCCCGACGTGGAGCGGGACTCGAGAACTGGTTCTCACTGCAACGGATGAATCGGGCAACGCTTCGACAATGAGCCTGATGCTGACGGTGAATGGGGGAGCGGTTACGCCGACTCCTACGCCCACGACTGAGCCCTCTGCTGAGCCGACAGTAGCACCTACGGTTACGCCAACAGCTGCGCCGTCAACGCAGCCCAGTGCTCAGCCCTCGACTGAACCAAGTGCTCAACCCACCGCGGAGCCTTCGGCCCAGCCGCAGCCCTCCGAGGAACCCAGCTCTGCTCCTTCTGCGTCAGTGAGCCCCTCGGCCTCGCCAACTGCCGAGGCCACCGCTGAGCCCAGCGCTCAGCCCACTGCCCAGCCAAGCCAGCCCAGCGAGCAACCCACGACGCAACCTCAGCCTTCCGCCTCGGCCTCGTCCGATAGCGACCAGGGCAACGGCCAGGGAAGCACCCAGGGTAACCAGGCTGGAAATGGTGGAAATACGGGGATTGGTATTGGGAATGTGCCGAATGATCCCCAGGGCAATGCCCCCGGAACAAACGGCCAGCAACCCGGCAAGGATCAGGCGAGCCAAGCCGGGAATGATCAGGGTAAGTCAGCGATGACGAACCCGAAGAACAGCGCGAGCAAGAAGGCGGGCTCGTCTCTCGCTGGCACCGGTGTCACTGTCGCGGTGATTGGTGCGATTGCACTGATCCTGGTGATGACCGGTGGGACTCTCACCGCTTTGCGTCGCAAGCGCGAGGAAAGGTGAGCGGCTCTTCTAAGTATTGAGAAGAGCTTTGTGCCCGGGTTGGAAACCGCATCCGCTGCATACGCGGTTTCCAACCCGGGCACAATTCCGTCCGGTATGGATTTCCCGGCGTCGTCTACTTAGCTGAAAAGTTTTTCCAAGTCAGGTGTCCACGGCTTTTGGGGGAGTGCGCGCAGTTTCTCAACATCCATTGATTCAAGAAGCTGCGAGGCCGAGTGAACCCCTTCAACACCCATCGAGCGGGCTAAAACCTCAATGATTTGGGCAATAGTTACCCCGCGCTTGGCAAGTTCCTCGATGGTTACCGCACCATCGCGCTTAGCGAGCCGCGCTCCCGATTGCGCTAAAACCAGGGGGACGTGCGCGTAGGTGACTTCCGGGTAGCCGAGCAATCGTGCAAGGACAGCTTGGCCGGGGGACTGGGATAAGAGATCATCTCCACGAACGACCTGATCGACGCCTTGGAATGCATCATCGATGACGACCGCAAGGTTATATGCCGGTGCCCCATCAGAACGCTGGATGACAAAGTGGTCGACAGGACCCGTGTACTGGCCAAAATATTCGTCATGTACCGTCCACTCCGATACGGGAGCTTTCAACCGCAGAGCAGGACGGCGTCCCTCGGCCGCGAATTCTTCGCGCTTTCGGGTGATCTCAGATGCGCTCAGGTGCAGGCAAGTCCCGGGGTAATGGCCAGGGGGAACGTGCGGTGCGGATGCAGCTTCACGGATGTCTTTGCGCGAGCAGAAGCATTCGAATGCATACCCGTTACGCAGCAGCGTTTTGACAGCTTCATCGTGGAACTTAGCGCGAGAAGACTGAATCAGAACCTCGCCATCCCAATCAATTCCCAGCGCCTTCAATTCGTCAATCTGACGTTGCGCGGAGCCGGAACGCACCCGGTCGATATCTTCAATCCTCAAAACGAAACGTCGGCCGGTGAGCCGCGCCCACATCCACGCGAGCAACGCAGTACGGAGATTGCCCAAGTGGAGGTCGCCGCTGGGGGAGGGAGCGAAACGTCCGGCGCCTTGGGCGTGCGTAGGCTGGCCTTCCTCGATTGTGATTTCCGAGGCCGAGTCCGCATGCGAAGAAGCTGAGTTTTCCGCTCCATCGTGTGCCTGAGATGTCAAGGTCGACGCAAATGCCATACCCCCAGACTAACCTTGGATGCATGGAGACACGAGCGCATCTGAATGGTGATGAGCAGGACGTCGGTGTATCGATGCATCATCACCTGAGCTGGCTCACGCGCGTTCCCTCGTGGTTGTGTGTTGCTTTCGGAGCTTTCCTTGGCACAGCAATTCGTGCGGGATTGGATCTTGCAGCTACGGGTAGCGGGAAACTTACGGTTTTTTCTTGGTCCACGGTGGCCGTAAATCTTTGTGGGGCTTTCTTTCTTGGTTTTGTCACTGCGTGGGCACAGGGCTATTTCCACGAGGACGCTGTGCGAAGAAAAGTCATGCTTGTCGCCGGAAGTGGCTTCGCCGGCGCTTTGACCACATACGCCACCATGGTCATGGCCAGTGTCCATAATGCGCTCCAAGCAATGACAGCAGTCCCCGCTGCCGGGGGTGAGCTTTCCGGAGTTGTCTCTTCTCCGTTTAGTGCTGCGGTGGTGTCCTCCTTGCCTCTGCTTATCGAGGGAATGCTCGCAAGCCTTGTATTGCTTGTAGTTGGGATTGGGTTTGCTGCTTTGGGGTACTTGCTCGCCTCGAATGAGGGGCCAGGGCCTCGGGGGGAAAAGAAGTGACCCCACTGCTCTTCCTTCTCGTGTGCGTTTTCGGTTCCCTGGGTGCGCTCTCTCGCTGGCAGCTGGATCTTTATCTCAAAAAGTGTCGAGCAAAGCGAACACCCCAGTGGGGGATCGGTGTGGTAAATCTACTGGGATGTGCATGCGCTGGTGCGCTCGCGGGGTTTCTTGCCCCTAACGCCCCTGTATTCTTCCTGCTCTCAACGGGATTTTTAGGCGGATTTACAACCTTTTCCACCGCCGTTCTGGACGCGGTGATGCTTCTGAGTCATCGTCGGTATTTGTCTGCCGCCGGTCTTGTTATTGGCGTCTGGTTGGGGGGAAGCGTCCTGGCTATCTGCGCATTTCTTCTCACGTCCAGTTTCGCAATGTGAGGTTGTGTAACGAAAAATTTGGACACTCCGGCACCGCCTCATAGTCTGAAGGTGCATGGAAGGAGGACCCAGTGATTGATCTGATCGACGTCTCGAAGATCTATCCCGTGAAGGGAAGTGATGATGTCGTTGCCCTTGACCACGTGAATCTGCACGTTGAAGCAGGAAGCATTCACGGAATCGTGGGCCAATCGGGTGCCGGTAAGTCAACGCTCATTCGCTGTCTGACGGCTCTGGAAAAACCCACTTCTGGGTCGATCATCGTTGATGACATTGATCTGTCGCAGCTTCGTGGGCGCGAGCTGCGCCAAGCGCGACGCAAGATCGGCATGGTCTTCCAAGCAGCTAACCTTTTCGATGCCAAGACCGCGGGAGAAAATATCGCATTCCCGCTGAAAGTCGCCGCGAAGAAAGAATTCACCCGCGAGCAACGCAAAGGACGCGTTCGTGAACTTCTTGCGCTAGTCGGCCTCGAGCACCGTGGCGGTGCCTACCCCTCAGAGCTTTCCGGTGGCCAGCGCCAACGCGTCGGTATTGCGCGTGCGCTTTCAGATACCCCTCGAGTCTTGCTCTGTGATGAGCCAACCTCAGCCCTTGACCCCGAATCAACCCGCGCGATTTTGTCGCTGCTGCGTCAGGTGCGCGATGAAACCGGCGTCACTATCGTCATCATCACCCATGAAATGTCGGTCGTCCGCGAAATCTGTGATTCCGTAACACTTCTGAAAGATGGAGGAATTGTCCAGAGTGGAACAATCGAAGAAGTTCTGGCTGACCCGGGTTCGCCTCTGGCAAAGGAATTGGTTCCTGCGCCCAGTGTTGACGAACTAGATGTCACCGACTTCAATCGTGAGCTGACCGCCCGTGAAATCGCTGCACAGAGCAGCTCAGCGGAGGCCAAAACCTCAGCCAAAGCCTCAGCCCAGCCCTGGGAATCTGGAAATATCCTTCTGGACGTGATCTTCACGTCGCATCCGGGTGTTCCCACTGGCTCGAATATGCTCAACCTTGCCGCAAAGCTTGGCGCGGATGTGACCGCAGGGACCTTCGAATCGATGGGTTCTGTCCAAGTTGGTCGCCTGGCTCTGGCGATCCCCGCAGCCGAGCGTTCTTCGATTATTGAGCAGATTCGCGCCCAGGGCGCGCATGTGGAGGTGAGGTCGCTGTGAACCTTTCGGCTCTTTCAACAGCTTTGACGCTGCTTCCACTGGGTAAAGGTGACCCGACGTGGGGAGACAACCCCGCACTCACCCAGCAGTTCTTCCCGGCAATCTGGGAGACCCTGCTCATGGTCTTCTTCGGCACTCTCTTTACCGTGCTCATCGGCCTTCCTTTGGGTCTGCTGCTTGTCCAGACCTCGAAGACGGGACTCACTCCTAACAAGGCCATCAACCAGATCGTTGGTTTGATTGTCAATGTTGGCCGCTCTTTCCCCTTCCTTATCCTCATCATCGTGCTGCTTCCGGTGACCAGGTTCGTCATGCGCAGTGCAATCACGTGGCAGGGAGCGACCTTCCCCTTGGTGATCGGTGCGATTCCGTTCTTTGCTCGCCTGGTGGAAACCAACCTGCTTTCCGTCGAAAACGGTAAGGTCGAGGCCGCCCTCATGGCTGGGGCCTCAAACCGCCGGATCCGTTGGAGCATTTTGGTTCGCGAGGCCTTGCCCGGCATCATCCAGTCCGTGACGGTTTTGGCGATTACCCTGGTGGGCTACTCGGCAATGATGGGCGTTGTTGGTGCGGGCGGCCTCGGAAAGATGGCGATCGACTACGGGTATCACCGTTTCCAGACGGACACGATGATCTGCTCGGTCGTTGCGATCATCATCATCGTTCAGTTAATTCAAATGATTGGCGACATGCTCAGCCGGCTGGTGGATCACCGCTGAGCATCCACCAGCCGGGTCGCGAACTCTGCTTGGTAACTAAGAAAATTCGCGGGATGATCCCGGGCCACTCAGGTCCCCCCGCTTGTAGGAAATAGACAATCAAAGGAATTACTCTCATGCGTCACTCTCGTTCTCTTCGTACTCTTGCTGGTCTTGGCGTTGCAGCAGCACTGGTTCTCTCGGCCTGCTCCAGCGGTTCCACGGGCTCTTCATCATCTTCGAACGGTGCAACCACCATCACCGTTGCTGCCAGCCCCTCGCCTCACGCGAAGATCCTCAAGTACATCCAGGACAACCTGGCAAAGGACGCGGGAATCAACATCAACATCAAGGAATTCACCGACTACGATCTGCCCAACCGCGCGCTGGATCAGGGTGAAGTTGATGCCACCTACCACCAGACCGTTCCCTATTTGGAGAAGGCTGAGCAGCAGTTCAACTACGACTTCACTCCCGGTAAGGGCATCCACCTCGAGCCCCTGGCTATCTACTCCTCCAAGCACAAGTCTCTGGATGAGCTTCCCGAAAAGGGCGGAATCATTGGCGTGATCTCCGATGTCACCAACCAGGAGCGCGCACTTCGCCTTCTTGCTGCGAACGGTTTTGTTGAGATCCCCGCAAGCGGTGACGTCAATGTTTACACCGTCAAGAAGCTGAAGAACTTCGACTTCAAGGAAATTGACGGACCCGTTCTGGTCTCTAACCTGGGCGAGACTGACTACTCGGTGATCAACGGTAACTTCGCACAGGAAGGTGGCCTGGCGCCCTCGCGCGATGGTCTGGCTGTCGAGTCCCCCGAAAACAACCCTTCGGTGAATGTCCTCGTGTGGAAGACCAGTGTTTCAGGCGATAAGGCCGAGGCAGTGAAGAAGCTGGATGAGCTTTTGCACTCTGACCAGGTGAAGAAGTACATCGAGGACACCTGGAAGGATGGCTCGGTAATTCCGGCCTTCTGATCAAGGCTTCTTGCGATTTAACTGATCGTTACTTTGATGTGGGGGGCGCGGCCAAGCCGCGCCCCCCACACGCATGTCCCACACGCATAAAGGTGGCCACGTCCCTTTGGACGTGGCCACCTTGAGTTTGAGGAATCTAAGCGGAGCTCAACTCAGTCGACGATGCCGTAGAGGCGGTCGCCGGCGTCACCCAGACCGGGGACGATGTAGGACTTTTCGTTGAGGCGCTCATCAACCGAAGCGACAACTACGGTCACATCTGCGCGATCGCCCACGAAGTCTTCCAGAACCTTCAGGCCCTCGGGAGCAGCCAGCAGGCAGACACAGGTCACATCCTTGGCTCCGCGATCGAAGAGGTACTTGGTTGCGGCAACCATGGTGTGACCGGTTGCGAGCATTGGATCCAGAACGAAGCACTGGCGGCCCGAGAGATCTTCGGGAAGACGGTTTGCGTAGGTTTCAACCTCAAGAGTCTTTTCATCGCGCTTCATTCCCAGGAAGCCAACCTCGGCGGTGGGAAGAAGACGGGTCATTCCTTCGAGCATTCCCAGCCCAGCACGAAGTACGGGGACTACGATGGGCCGCGGCTCGCTAATGCGCTTGCCAACGGTAGGCGCAACAGGAGTGTTGATTGCGATCTCAGTGGTTGAGACGTGGCGTGTGGCTTCGTACGCAAGAAGGGTGACCAATTCGTCAACCAGTTGGCGGAAAGTTGCCGAGTGGGTGTCGCGGTCACGCAGAACGGTGAGCTTGTGGGCAATGAGCGGGTGATCAGCAATATGAAGGCGCATGGTTCAAGAGTAACCCGCGAAGTAGGGTTTACGCGATAGGCTGAAGGGGTGGCAACTATGGATCAGTACAAAGAAGCGATGGCCCGCGCACTCTTCCTGGCGAATAAAGCACGCGAATCGGGAGATGTCCCCGTGGGTGCGGTCGTTATTGACTCAGTAGGACGGATTATTGGCCGCGGCTGGAATTGCCGCGAGGCCGAGCACGATCCCTGCGGTCACGCTGAGATCATGGCTCTGCGAGAGGCCGGAAAGCGTTTGAATCGATGGAATCTCATCGGTTGCACGTTGGTTGTCACCCTGGAGCCCTGCACGATGTGCGCGGGCGCAATAGTTTCATCTCGCGTTGACCGCGTCGTCTTTGGCGCATGGGACCCCAAGGCTGGAGCAGCTGGGTCGCTGCGCGATGTTCTTCGTGATTCTCGCCTCAATCACCAGGTCGAGGTCGTTCCCGGAGTTCTGGCACAGGAAGCAACCGTCCAGCTTCGTGCATTCTTCGAAACGCGTCGGGATCGTCCGGACAACCCCTTCGTTGGCATCCCTCCGCGTGTACGTGAATCTAAAGAGCCTGAAATTGAAACCCTGAGTGGTTGGGCCGCTTCCCATGCCCAGCCGGAAATTTCCATTCCCGAGGCCCCTGCCGCGCAGGAAACCCCAGAGGCCGACCCGACCGCTGCAGCCATCGCTTCGATCCTTGCGCGCATGAACCATCCTGAGGCCACGGAAGCCGCGCAGGCGGCTCAGGTGGAGCCGGCAGGTGCAAAGCAAGCCACAGCAATAGAAACTCCCGCAGCGGCTCCGCGAGCAGACGTGGCGGCCTCGGCAGCTCCGCGCAATGGCCACAGCTCTGTGCCGCCTCGTCGGGTGCGCTCGTACGCGGCTACGAACGACGCCCCTCAGACGAGCTCCCAGGCTCAGCAGGCTCCTCAAAGAGCTACACAGCCCGCTGCTCAAGCGAAGCAGCCTCTGGTGCTTCCTCAGCTCAAGCCCGCTGAGTTTGCCCCTGGAACGGCCGGGATTGTTGTTCGTACACGCGCGTCAAAGCATGGAAGGGCCACTCAGGAGTAGTTCGGCCTTGGGGAAAGCGCCGAGCGCTCCTCATCAAACGATATGGGTGTGGCCCGCGCGTTGTGCGCGGGCCACACCCATCAAAACTGTCGACGTGGGTTTACCGATCGAGTCCCACGTGGCCGACCGCCTTCCACAGGCTTCCAATCACAGCCGCCCCTGCGATCGCCTTAACGATTCCGCCCACGATAAAGGGCGTGAATCCTGCATTCATGGTCTGCGCGAAAGACATGCTGACACCACCCATGCGGACAACAAACCACATATAGGGAATGCCAACCAGGAAGGGAACCAGGGTTGCTCCGCCGAATGCCGCAAGAGACAGCCAGAGGTGGCGATCCCATGCGCGTTCAGAGAGCTTTCCGATCAACCATGCAGCCGGAATGAAGCCAATGATGAAACCAAAAGACGGTTTTGCAAGTGCTGCAATACCGCCACTTGCGGAGGAGAACCACGGCACTCCAGCAAGGCCAAGTACCAGATAAGAAAGCAGTGAGAGAGCCCCGCGACGTGAGCCCAGAATAGCGCCGACCAGCAGAACACCAAGAGTTTGACCGGTGATGGGCACAGGCCACATGGGAATGGCGACCTGTGCCAGGATGCCTACGAGTCCCGCGCCTGCGAGAACGGCAAGAGCATCTCGACGAAGCGATGCGCTACCGAAGTGGTCGGCTAGTACCGGTGAGAAAGTCGAAGAAGCCAGTGGTGTCGTCATGAGAAATCCTTTGAAGAGTGTGATTCGGATGGGTACGCATGAATCCATGCGATCGCGTAGTTACCGTCGTGGGATAAAGAAACAAGCCATGTGAGTGAAGCTGAAATCTCGCGTTCTGTTTGCTTAAGTGCGGTGGCAATTTCTCCGTGGAAGCGCAGGGAAGGGCGCCCCCAACGGTCATTCACCACTTCGATTTCGGCCCAATTAACCTGGTCGCGCTCGAGCGGATCTTCGCGACCGTAGTACAGGGAGGACCAAGCCTTGATGAAGGCCTCCTTCGCCGCCCAGCGAGCTGCAAGGGACTGAATCGAACGCATTGACATAGAACGCATCGACAACCCTGAACTCGCGTGGGAAGTCGAAAGGCCCTCAGAAGCTTCGCTGACGGGTGCCCCCTGCTCGGGAGTGAAACGCGCTGCTGCATTCCACTCCCGAGCAGTAAAGACTCGATGAAATACCGAGCCTTCCTGGCCGAGCTGCTCCCCAAAAGAAGCAACATCGACCAGGTCGACACCGATAGCTGCCGGTTTCATACCGGTTCTCAGTTCTGAGCTTCCTGTGAATCCGAAGCCGCCGATGCGTAGGTGCCATCTGCACCCAAGCGAGCGGAAGGATCCAGAAGCAGGGCAACCTCGGCCTCGTGAGTGTCGGTTGCCGGAAGGCGACGCCCCTCAATGGGAACGAAGAGCTCCGCGTGTCCGATCATTCCCTGCTCCAGGTGACGACGTCCCTCTTCCAGGCGCTTCTGGGCGCGTTCACGCCACTGAGCCAGAGCGGCCTCGCCACGTTCGGCACGCAGCGCAGCCTCAAAGGCAGCGGGGTGAACAAGGACGACCATCGCGGCGATGTGGCCGAAGCCCAGCGAGGTCAGGACACCGGCGCGGACGGGGGAAGCGGACATGTCCAGCGGCTGACGCAGCCACAGGAGCGGCATCCACTGAGCCATTTCCGGATCCAAGCAATCCAGCGCGCGGTTTGCGGGCAGTTCCTGGCGACGGAAGATATCGATCAAACCTGCCGCCTGGAAGAGCGCAGCGCCACCCTTTGCATGACCGGTCAGGGTCTTCTGCGACACGACATACAGCGGGTTACCCGCTGAACGTCCGAGTGCAGCCGATAGGCGCGAGTGAAGCTCGGCTTCGTTCGGGTCATTCGCACGAGTTGAGGTGTCGTGCTTGGAGACAACCGCGATATCGTCCGCGCTCAGACCGAGGTCCTCGAGGGCGCGAGCCAGCTGGGAATTGCGACCGCCGCGTGCAGCCGCCAAGGCGCCGAGGCCGGGGGCCGGGATCGAGGTGTGTGCACCGTCTGCGAAGGAACGCGCGTAGGCGACAACCGCTTGGACCGGTAGGCCCAGATCCGCTGCGATATCGCCGCGGGTGACCAGCAAAGTGCCACCGCCGGCAGCTTCGAGGAAGCCCGCGCGGCGACGGTCTCCAGCGCGAGAGAAGTGGCGCGGAGTGATTCCACGTGCTTCAAGCGCTGCGGACTCGGCGGTCGCGTTCATGTTGCCAAAGCCGGTGAGCGATTCGACGGAAATATCGTCGATACCGCCGGCGACAACGAAGTCGGACTTGCCCAGACGGATCTTGTCGACGGCTTCCTCGATAGAAACCGCGGCAGTTGCGCAAGCGCCCACCGAGTGGATCATCTGGCCGTAGCCGCCAATGAAGGACTGCATGGTGTGTGCGGCCACGACATTGGGCAGGGCCTCTTGAAGGATGTCCTGCGGACGATCTTCACCCAGGAAGCGCGAGAGGAAGACCTGGCGCAGGGACTCCATGCCACCGATACCCGTGCCCTGTGTCGAGGACACGTCCGCGGGGTGGACGGCCTGCAGGAGCTCAGCGGGGGAGAAGCCCGAAGTGATGAAGGCATCCACTGCGGTGACCAAGTTCCAGACAGCGATGCGGTCCAAGGCCTCGACCATGGAAGCGGGGATACCCCACTGAGCCGGGTCGAAGTCTTCGGGGATCTGGCCGCCGACTGTGCGGGTCAGAGTTGCACGCGCGGGGACTTGGACGGGAGAACCAGCGGACTTGGTGACATGCCACGTACCGTTTTCTTCCCAGATCGTTGTGTGCGAAGGATCCGCCAAGACGTAGTCTTCGGCTTCAGCCTTGGTGTCCACGGTGAAGGTCTGCTCGCTGGTCAAGAAGACCGTGCGAACGTCATTCGAACCGCAATCGATCATGTTTGAATCGTCGTTGAAGCGACGGATACCCGAGCGGGCAACAACTTCATCGCGGAAACGATCGTAGATCTCGGCCTCGTCAACCGGTGCGCCAGAAGCGTCGTACCAGCCGGGCTGCGGGCTATCAGACCAGTTGATGAGCTTCATCATCCAGGCCATCTCGAGGACGCCGGCAGCGGTCAGATCAAAGTCCTGACCGAATTCGGCCTCTTCACGGGTACGTCCCGAGCCCCAGGTGCCAATTTCACCGGTGCCAACAATGACGATCTGATCGCGCAGTTGCGCGCGAGGAGTTGCCCACTCGATCGGTGCAGCCAGCGAAGGAACAACCGGGTTGGGCAATGCCCGCAGGGTTGCTTGCTTCTCTGCCTGAGTGTCCTGTGCCGAGGCCGTCGCCTGCTCGCGTGCTTGGCGAGCCAGCGCTGGAAGGTCAAGTCCCGCCTCGGCCAAGCCGCCGGTCAGGTCGGCGTGAACGGGAGCCTGAGCGGCCTGCTCGCGGACCTCACGGGTGAGGAGCTGGGCAAGTTCGCCGGCGATTTCTTCGGTCGTGTAGACGTGCACACCTGCCGCCTCAGCCGCGGGAACCAGGATGTCGTTTCCGCCCATGAGGGAGGTTCCCTGAACCCAACCGATCAGCGGGTGAGCGATGCTCGTGCGCGTCGGCCAACCGGACTCGTGCTCCCACTTGGTCGCAATCGCGTCGAAGGCTGCCTTTGCTTCGCCGTATGCACCGTCGCCACCGAAGATTCCGCGGTTCGGCGAACCGGGAAGCAAGATGTGCGTGCGGTGGTTGGGAGCCGTGTCTGCACCCAAGCCGGAGAGTAGGTGGATTGCGCGTTCGACGCTCCACAGAAGCAGGCGTTCTTGAGCAAGAGCACCCTGAGGATCCGCACCAACGGTCCCAGAAACGCGAGGCGCTGCGAAGGGAACGAAGAGATCGGGAAGAAGCGCGGGCTTGACGACCTCGGTCGTTGCCCCGTGCGTCTCGGTCTGTTCGCTACCAACCCAGGAGATCAGCGCGTCAACATCGCGGAAGGATGCCATGTTTGCGGGGACGATCCACAGGGTTGCGCCGATTGCGGCGTGTGTGCGGTACAGCTCCTTGGCGAATGCCAGTCGTGCATCGTTGACTCGCGATGAGGTCATGATGACGGTTGCGCCACCGGCAAGAAGCTCACCGACGACTGCAGCCGCGATCGAGTGAGGAGCAGCGCCGGTCACAAGCGCGACATCTCCGGCGAAGCGGCCCTCAGCTGCCTCAAGAGCAGCCTGGGCGACGCGGGCGAAGTAGTCCTTGAGACCCGCATCCGAGGTGTTGGCGCTGTACCACTTCGCCAGTTCGCTCAGCGATTGTCCTGCACCGCGTAGACGCTCAGGCGCAAGGCTTTCAGCGGAAGCAGCACCAGCAAAGATACGGGCGAGGTCTTCGCGAGCAGTTGCCCAGCGATCGTCAAGGAGGACCGCGCGGCCCTCATCAAAGGCGGGGCGCACGGAGGCTTCCCAATTTGCCCCAAGCTCGGCCTCGACGGCCGCGATCAGAGCGGAGGAATCTTCGCTCTCCACTGCCGCGGGGGTAGTAGAGATGCCCAGAACCTTGAGAATGTCGCGTGCTTGGTTGGCCAAGATGCCGCGCTCACCCAAAATGCGATCTTCCAGGTCGCGCAAAGCCGCAGAATCAACGACCTCGCCGCCGGCGCCACCACCGGAGCTTGGACGCGAGAGGGTCAAGCCCTCGCGTGCTGCGATCAAAGCCAGAGCCTGATCGATGAGCGCTGAGGCGTCCTTCGCAGAGGAAACCGAGCCGGGCAGAGTCGAGAGGGTACCACCACGGATCGAGTCACCTTCACGGGTGCCCAGCAGGATTTCTGCGTTCACGCGTGCGGCCCACTGCTCGCTCAGGCCCCAGTTGTCCTTGACGTAACCGGTCGTGAAGCTTGCGGGAAGTCCTGCAGAACCGAAGATCTTGCGCAGCTTGGAGTTGATTGCGTCGCTAAGGACCGGGCCAAAAGGCGCGTAGCTGGGAACCAGAGTGTCGATGGTCGCGAAGAGATCGCCCATCGATGCTTCAGCCGCGCCTTCGATGGTCGAGAGCGAGAGCTCAGCGGCCATGTCCATGAGCAGCTGGTTGCGCTTTGACGACACGCCATTTGTCAGGGTTTCGACCGTGTCAGAGGCATCGATCTGCTCGGGGAGGAGCTTGTTCGAGAAGGCCAGAAGAACGCGGATAGCATCCGAGGCCGAGAGCGGGAGTTCCGGCATGGTTCCGCTTGCTGCAGCCGCGGGGGCTGTGGCCGGGGCCGCGGAAGGTGCTTCGACCGCGGGTGTGCTTGCTGCGGGGACTTCCGCTGCCGAGGCGTTGCTTTCGGGAGCAGCGGGAGCGGCCTCGTCGCTGGGCGCCGACGCGTCGGATTGTGCGCGCTCGGGCTGAGCGACCGCGTCCTCGTTGCGGGCACGTGCGGCATCGCGCTCGACGTTCAGCACATCGATATTCGTCTGCGCGAACTTAGGCTGCGAAAGCGTCCGTGACGCCATGTTGGCCAGAGTCGGCGAAGATGCCAAACCGATCTCAATCACGCGCTCAACGCCCAAGCCCTGCGGGGGAGCGCTGAAGAGCAGATCCTGAGTCTCAATCCAGCGAACCGGCGACGCAAACTGCCACGAGAGGAGCTCGATGAGCAGGGTGCGTGCGGTGGCTTGCGGGTCAGCGATCGCTTCATCCCAATTGTCGACGATCTTTTGAGTTGCCTCAGATGGAACAACGTCAAGAATCGACTGAGCAAAATCTTGAGTGAGCTCGAAGGGGCGAGCAACCAAGTTCGGGATGTAGCGTCCCTCAAGAACCTCGAGGTTGATGTCCTGGGGAAGCAGAGAATCGAGCTTGTCACGGAAGGCCGGGACTCCAGCGCGCAGGCGCGAGGAGTGGAAGGGAACGTCGATTCCGGGAATCATGATGAGCGCTCGGCGGCCACCGTGTTCGCGGGCACGTTGTGCGGTGTCCTCTTCCAAGGCCTTCAGGCCGGCGACCGTTCCGGCAACCGAGTACTGAGAACCAGCCAGGTTGTAGTTAACGATCTCCAAGAACTCGCCGGACTTTTCAGCGATCGAGGCCACGTAGTCGCGGACCTCTGCGTCGCCCATACCGAATTGGTTGGGGCGAAGAGCGCCCATTGCGTAGTTCGATCGACCCTGTGCGTCGCGCTCGACCAAGTGGTGCATGGCCGAACCGCGCTGGAACACAATTTCCAGAACCTGCTCGAGGGGGAAAATCCGTGCGTAGGCGGAGAGGGCAGTGTATTCGCCCAAGGAGTGTCCCGCGTAGAAGGAGTGATCCACAAGGGCGTTCTCCGCGCGGAGTTCCTCGGTCTGGGCGTAAGCCAAAGTTGCCAGAGCAACCTGGGTGAATTGCGTGAGGTTGAGGACGCCCTTGGGGTGGCGGAAGACCTCATCGCCGACGCGAAGTTCGGTCGGGTTTGTGCGAACAATGGCCTCGATGGAGAAGCCCAGAGCCTTGCGAGTATGAGCATCGGCTTGCGCCCACACCGCGCGAGCGGTTGAGCTCATGTGCTCCAAGCCCATCATCTTTCGCTGGATACCCTGACCGGGGTAGACATAAGCGGTGCGGGGTGCGCGAGTAAGTGCACGTGCGATGGAGACGACCTCATCGCCAATGCGGCACGTGGCCTCAAGGACCAATTCGCCACCGATACGACCCACGCGCTCAATGGTGATATCCACGATGTCCGAGAGCTGAACCATACCGAACATGCGGTAGGACCAGGCTTCAATCTCGACCTCGGGCATGTCAACGGAACGAATAACACCCAGTCGATCAGGGCTGTCAACCGGCTGAGTCGAGTGAGCGCACAGCAGATGCTGAACGGTCGCGGACAGCCACATACCGTGAACCAGCGGAGCTGCAAGACCGGAAAGACGTGCAGCAGCGTAGGAGGTGTGAATCGGGTTGAAGTCTCCGGAAACAATGGCGAAAGCCGTCATGTTTTCGGGAGCCTGAACGCGCACGTGACGCAGGAAAGAACGCGGCGTATCCGTGTAGGAATCTGCGACCTCGGGTGCCGGTGCGGGCGGCTGGGTCGAGGCGATGCGGCCTCGGATAGCGAAACGCTCAACTAGGCGAGCAAAAACTGTGCCTTCAGCGCTCAACTCAAGTTCGACGCGCACCACGCGACCGGCCGAAGACTCAGCGAGCTCAGCGCAGCGTCCCACGACCTCGACGCGGGTTCCGTAAGCGGGAAGCGGGGCATCAAAGAAGATCGAATGGTCCAGGTGAACGGCATTGACTAGGCCTTCAATGACCGGGACTCCCTGGTACATTGCCGAGCCCAGTGCGGCGTAAATTGCAGGCCAGCAGGGACCGACCAGGGCGTCGGGAACTCCCGAGGCGAGCTGCGTTGACAGTGCGCCACCAGTTACCGCGCCGTGAGCGTAGCCCAGGTTCTCGGTGAAAGTGAAGGAATCGTGAACCGTGCCGAAACCTTCGCCGGGGATGACAGCGGGCATCTTCTCAATGTGGTCGCCATTCACGGTCGTCGTGCCCACACCAGCGGCGCCGGCAAGCAGATCGTAAGCGGTCACGGACAGTCGCGACATGTCAACAACCGGGTAAGCGCCGGTCATACACGCGCTGGAAAGAAGAACGGGGATGTCGATGTACTCAACCGAGTGGTGAGAGCTATTCGGAGTCTGATCCCACATCGAATCGCAGTGAATGCGAATCGAGTATCCGCCCTCATCGTGAAGGATTTCCGTGGCCTCGACCGAGGTGTAGGCCGGGTTATCGACCAGGTTGCCCGCCCACTGGATGTGGGAGATTTCCCGCAGGAACGAGGCCGCGTCAGCCAGATCGTGGAAACGAGACCAGACCTGGGGAATGCGCGCGTCGTCTGTGGAGACTGCATCGACGACAGCCTGCTCAAAACGAGCAAACATCTCACCGATGGGCTCATCAACGCGATCAATTCCGGCGACCGAACGGGGGCCGGGGATGATGCGGACTGCGTCTGCATCAAAACGTGCATCCTGGGACTGCCACAGCGTGTCGGTGCCCCACCAGCGAGCAAGATCTCCGTCCAGAACGGGAACGAAGGGCATGGGCTTGTGGTGCTTGCGGCACAGGACCGGGAACCATGCAACATCGGCGGGAATCACGCGGGTGGTCTCGGCCTGAGGATAGGCCTCGAGCAAGCGGGCTAAAGCGGCCTGGCCGTCTTCAAGATCATCGCGGCTTTCGAAAAGCGTGGGGATATCACCGTGGTCGGCCGGGTTCAGGCGGGACTCAATACGGTGGAAGAGATCCAGAGCGCGATCCGTCCACGTCCAATCGGCCCAGGGGTAGGACAGATCAATGACGCGGCGCGCCCAATCGGCGTAGGTCATTTCAGAGAGGTCACCGAAGTAGGGCTTTGCAGTCTTGTTCATGGCCTCAATGAGTTCATCGCGGTGTGCGTCGATGGACTCCTGGTCGGAGCCGACCTCGTGAATGAGGCGTGAAGCGCGAGCAGAGGAGTTCTCAATCTCGTGCATGTCCGCATTCAGGTGGGACAAACCGGAGGTCATGCCACCGCGTACCTGGCCGGTACCGACCCATCCATCACCGCCAACACCGGGGGTGTCCTTGAGCAGTTGCTTCACCTGAGGAGAAGTTTCGGCTTCTAGTGTCGCCATCGAGGCCGTACCTACCAGAACAGCATCGACGGGCATCGGTGCTGAGCCCAGATCGACGGACCACTGTCCGGTGATGTAACGAGCGGCATCCGCAGCCGAACCAATACCGCCGCCAACAGCAAGAACAAGGTTGGGTGTACGACGGATTTGTGCGTAGGTAGCCAAGAGCAGATCGTCAAGGTTTTCCCATGAGTGGTGGCCACCAGAGTGGCCGTCTTCCACCTGAATAATCAGGGTCTGATCCGGGTTTGCCTGTGCAATACGAACGACCTGTTCGATCTGCTCGACGGTTCCGGGCTTGAGGCACAGGTATTCGAAGCCATCGGCGCGCAACTGCGCGATCAGCTCGCGGGCCTCGTCCAATTCGGGGATACCGGCGGCGATCGTCACCGCATCGATGGGAGCACCTGCGCGGCGGGCCTTGGGAACAATACGGTTGACACCGAATTGCAGGTTCCACATGAAACGATCAAAGAACATCGTGTTGAATCCCGCGGTGCGGCCGGGTTCAAGGAGCTTTTGAAGCTCAAGACGGTGCTCGGTGAAGACTTCTTCGGAGTACTGGCCGCCGCCGGCCATTTCCGCCCAGTGACCGGCATTTGCAGCTGCAGCAACGATACGAGGCCCGACGGTTGTGGGAGTCATACCCGGAAGGATGATGGGAGAGCGTCCCGTCAAGCGGGTGAATGCCGTTGAAACCACGCGACGTCCGTCGGGAAGAGCAACGACCTTGGGAGCGAACTGCGACCAGTCTGCGGGTGCTTCGATTGACGAGCCTTCTTCATCGAGTTCGGTGCGGCGCGATGCAGTCGACGCATCCACGATCTGTGCGCCGCTTCCATCCAGGAGATCCTGGGTGAGGCGCGTGAGCATATTCGACGGCCCCAGATCAACGAATGTCTTCACGCCCTGGCCGAGGGCTGTGGAAATCGCTGCAGACCAGTCATCGCGCTCAACGAGGATTGCGCGGGCAACGCGCTCGGCCTCGGTGTCATCAATTCCGTGACCGGCTGCTGCCAAGCTCCGTGCCCACGAAACCACCTGCGAAACTGCTTCCTCCAACAGAGGCGAATGGAAGGGTGCGGAAACAGGCAGGAATTCGACGATTGCCTCAAGAGGAGTACCACCGGTCAGGTGCTCTTCCAGCGCACGGTTCGAGGCTGCAACCTGAGCCTCAAGCTGACGGCGGCAGGCTTCAAGATCACCAGGGCGACCGGAAAGAACGACGGAGCGCGGGCCGTTGACAACGGCCAGGGAAACGGGAGAACCCTCAACGGCCTCGGTAATCATCGAGGCCGGAAGTCCGCGAACGGAGAGCATCGGGGTTGCTTCGCCCAAGTTTGTCGCGCCCAAACGGATGCTGACCGATTGCGCAGCGGCACCGATGAGCACTGCGAGGGCCAGGACGTGGGTGAGGCGATGGTTATCGCGGGCGATCCACGCGCGGGCAACCTCGGCGCCCAAGATGCCCTGGGAATGACCGAGCAGCAGGGGAGAAGTCGTGTGGACATCCAACTGGGTTGCATCAAGATCTGCCAGAGCAGCCAGCTGAGCCAAGGTGATACCCGGTACGGAGACGGAGGCGGAACGGTCCAGCGGAAGGTCCTGAGTGTTGCCGTCCAAAAGCGCGTTCAGGCGCTCCAAGGAACCGGGAGCGCTGGTCAGAAGCTCGCCGGCAACGGGAGCAAGAAGCTCACGCATCGCCTGGTAGTGCTTGCGCAGCAGTGCGGCGTGAGGGGGGAAGGAGAGGGACGTCGAGAGAGCAGGGCGCCACGCGGACCCCTGTCCCGCAAAAGTCAGTGCATAGGGAGTGGGGATTTCGGCAAAAAATGCGGTCATGATTAATCTACTTTCCTCATCACATAGGGGCGTTATCGTGGACGCGCGGGGTCGTTACGGTGCGGTCCTTTAGGTGAAGGACCGATAGGGCTCGGCAAATGTTCTGGCGGGTTGTCGAAGGCTCGATCAGTGCGTCGAGCTCTCCGTTCTTCAGAGAAAGATTCGGGTTCATCGCCTGGCGTTCATACATTTCCTGGTAGTGCGCACGCTGCTCAGCAACATCGCGCCCTTCCTTTCCGGCCGCGGCAAGCTGTCGGCGGAAGACGATGTCCACCGCCCCTTCAGAGCCCATCACGGCAATTTGAGAGGCCGGCCATGAGAAGTTAATATCTGCGCCCAGCGACTTCGAACCCATGACGATGTAGGCGCCGCCGAATGCCTTGCGCAAAATAACGGTGATCATGGGGACGGTTGCGGTCGCATAGGCGGTGATCAATTTGGCCCCGCGGCGAATGATTCCCGCTCGTTCCTGTTCAGAACCGGGACGATACCCGGGGACGTCAACAAGGGTGATGATCGGGATTCCGAAAGCATCAAGGAACTGGACGAATCGCGCGGCCTTTTCAGAGGCGTTCACATCCAGAGTTCCCGCATCAATGCTGGGCTGGTTGGCAACGATTCCAACCGGTCGTCCTTCAAAGCAGGCGAAGCCAACAATGATGGAAGGTGAGAACAGGGGCTGAACCTCAAGGAATTCCCCGTGATCGACAAGCGCTTCAATGACCTCGACCATGTCGTAGTCCTGCTTGGGGGATTCCGGAACCAGGGATGCGACCTCACGTGCGCGTTCTTCGGTGCCATCGTTTTCGAAGAGATAGCGCGGAGGCTTCTTATCGCAGTTCTGCGGCAGGTAGGACAGCAGAGTGCGTGCGTAATCCAGGGCCTCGTGCTCATCTTCGGCAAGGAAGTGCGCAACGCCCGACACTGAGTTGTGCAGGTCGCCGCCACCGAGGTCTTCAGAGGAAATTTCCTCGCCGGTCGCAGCCTTCACAACGGAGGGGCCGGTAACAAACATGTACGAGGAGTTCTTCGTCATGATGATGAAGTCGGTGAGTGCCGGCCCGTAGACCGCGCCACCTGCGCAGGGGCCCAAAATTACCGAAATCTGGGGGACGACTCCCGAGGCCTCGGTGGTCTTGCGGAAAATTCGACCGTATTGTGCAAGCGCGGTGACGCCTTCTTGGATGCGAGCTCCGCCCGAATCCAAAAGCGCAATGATCGGAATTCGCATGGAGAGGGCGCGATCCATGAGGAGAAGGATCTTATCGCCTTCAACCTTGCCCAGTGTGCCGCCGCGGATCGAGAAGTCCTGTGCATAAACGGCGACTGGGCGGCCGTCCAACGTGCCGATACCCGTGATGACGGCAGAACCGAGCTCACCGGCCTCGATGTCGCCGCCGGCGTAGCGGTTGAGTTCGCTGAAGGAGCCCTCATCAAGCAGGTAGTCCAAGCGCTCGCGGGCGGTTTGGCGTCCGCGAGCATGCTGTGCCTGACGTGCTTTTTCTTCCGCCGCTTCCAAGATGCTGTGCGTGCGATCGTAGAAGTTTCGGCGGCTGATGGCTTCGTGCTCTTCGGCCTCGTCGATTCGCTTGGCGCTCGATGGGGTCATGATTCCTCCTTAATGCTCACCAAGACGTCTCCTGCTTTGACGGTGTCGCCCGCGCAGACGTGAATCGCCGAGATCGTTCCCGAGCAACCTGCGTTCAGGGCCTTTTCCATCTTCATGGACTCAATGACTGCAACCAGTTCGCCCTCTTCGACCTCTTGGCCTTCTTCTACGGCGATGCGGATGACAGTTGCTTGGATGGGGGAGGTGACGTTCGGGCCCTCGTCGTTTGCCCCAGTGCGTGGGCGCAGTGAGCGTCGCAGTGGCTGACGAGGCCGAAGCGTACGGCCCCCCGATTCACCCCCGGCAGCGGCCAATAGTTCCGCAGGAAGGCTCAGCGTTGTGCGCTTTCCGTCAATTTCGATGACGAAGGAGCGCAGTGAGCGTGCTTCGCTTCCTTCTTCCGAGGCCTCACGTGATTGTGTGGTGCCCGCAGCCGAGAGCTCGCGTGCAACCTCTTCGAGAACTCCTTCGCGTTCCAACCACTGGGTGTAGACACCCAAGCTGTCGCTTTCTTCGCTTCGAAATTCGGGAGTTGCGAGGATGTGGGAGAGCAGGGGAGCAGAGGTCGGCAGACCCTCGACGCGGAATTCATCCAGCGCCCGCTGGAGGCGAATAATTGCTTGAATACGCGTCGGCGCATGAACGGTGATTTTTGCAATGAGAGAGTCGAAGTCGGTTCCGATTTCTTCACCGGGACGGATGAAGGAATCGACACGGACCCCGGGGCCGCCGGGCCACTGGATTGCGCTCAAACGACCAGTTGCGGGCATGAGTTCCTGAGCGGGATCCTCACTGGTGACTCGTACTTCGATCGCATGACCGCGAGTAGAGGGGATCTCGCTAAGTGGAAGACCTTGAGCAATTCGGATCTGTTCGCGAACCAGATCGATTCCGGTGACCTCTTCAGAAACCGTGTGTTCGACCTGCAGGCGAGGGTTGACTTCCAGGAAATAAGCCTTACCGTCTTCGACCAAGAACTCACAGGTGCCGACACCCACATACTGGACCGCGTCAAAGAGTGCGCGGGAGTACTCCTCAAGTGCTGCGTGGAGTTCTTCGGAGATGAAAGGAGCAGGAGCTTCTTCAACAACCTTCTGGTTGCGACGCTGGACCGAGCAATCTCGCGTCGAAACGACTGCGAAAGTTCCGAAAGAATCGCGAGCGCATTGCGTTTCGACGTGACGACCGTGAGAAATGAATTTCTCCATGAAGCACAGGGTCAATGTCGAAGGATCGATCAGGTTCGTGTAGAAATCGCGAATATCTGAGTCGGAATTCATGCGAGTGATTCCGCGCCCACCGCCGCCATCGGCACGCTTGATCAGGACCGGGTAGCCAATGGACTGTGCCAGCTCAAGTGCATCCTCGACGCTGCTCCCTTCCAAAGAACGACCGGTGATTGTTGGGACCTGGCACGAATCAGCCAGTTCGCGGGCTCGAATTTTGTCCCCCAAGGCCTCAATGGCATCGGCGGAAGGACCAATCCACACCAAGCCGGCTTCTGCGACGCGCGAGGCGAAATCGGCGTTCTCGGAAAGGAAGCCGTATCCGGGGTGGATTGCTCGCGCGCCCGACTTTGCGGCGGCCTCGAGAATCGCTTCCGGATTCAGGTAGGTCTCAGCAGCGCCCTTCCCACCCAGGCTGTAGGCGGAGGTTGCGAGCTCGCAGGCCAAGGTATCCCGATCGGCCTCAGCGTAGACAGCGACGGAATCCAAACCCATTTCGCGAAGGGTACGAATGACGCGAACCGCAATTTCACCTCGGTTCGCAACCAGAACGGGAGAAAGGGCAATCGTCATGACAGGTGTCCTTCCACTAGTGGGGTGGGGGAAATTTCCCCCGTAGTGACGGTGAGAATTTCGCCTTCCGTGGAGCGGCAGATTAGGTGCGCGTGCTCATCGATGCTGATCGGAATCGCGGTGAAGCGAATGCCCCCGGGAAGGTGCAGTGGACATTGTGTGCCGAAGATGCGCATGTATGAGCTGTACTCCTCGCGCCAGGATTCGGGTGCGCCGGGTAGCGTGAAGAGCAGCTCGAGGTTCATGCGCAGTTCGCGGATGAATGATTCGCGTTCCTCGCTGCTCATTGAGGTGTCAAAGCTTGCGGCGAAGTCACGAACTTCAAGCGGTAGTGCGCCGATGTTTAACCCGATGCCAACGATCACACGGTGGGTGTCGACGCTTGTGTCGAGGTGTTCGCAAAGAATTCCAGCGGCTTTACGTCCGTTGATGAGCAGATCGTTTGGCCACTTGAGTGAAAGTGCGTCCTCACCGCCTACTGCCGCGTCGAGCCCTGTGCTGCGGATCGTGCGCAGGAGTGCGACCCCAGCCAGCGCGGTCAGCCATTCCAATTCGCTTTCCGAGGCCTCAACCATGAGAGAGAAAGTCAGTGCTTCATCGGAAGAGAGCCAGACGCGTCCATCGCGTCCGCGACCCTTGTTCTGGCGGCTTGCCCACAGCGCTATCCCCGAAGGCGCAGTTGACCCCTCGCCGAGCACGATGTGGGCAAGGTGAGTGTTCGTTGAGTCAACTTCGTCGCAGTGAAGGACGGGTGCTTCTTGATCAATCTGCATTACACCCATCGTTCAATTCGCCGCATGAGCGGACAAATACAGGGGTGCATATTGTGAGGGATGCGCCCGGAACGCCGATGAGGTGCTATGAGTTTTCGGTGTAATTCTGCGACTCTTGAAGTTTCCTTCGAAAACGCTTGAGAGCGATACCGATGTGTATTTTCAGGCGATTTCGCGCGAGCAAGCGTAGAGCAGGACCAGGACGACTTCGAGAATTGATCGGGTTGCCGGGCTAGCCTGCGAGGCTGTGTGGGCAGGTGGTACCGGAGGGTGATCTTCGTGAGGCGCTGGCGCTGGGTAGCCGGAGTTTGTGGCAGCACTGTGCTTACTGCGGTACTCGCGAATGGATTGACGCCAACCCGCAAGGCCTGCAGCGCGCATGACGACACCGATGACACTTTGGGCAAGCGCACCAATGGGAACCGTAAGTTCGCGGCCAGCGGCCGTCAGGATTGTCTGCAGAACCGAACCGAGTTGATCTGCAAATTGACGATTGAGGTCCAGCAGTCGCATACCCCACTCGGGGTCGCGGATTGAGCGCATGAGCATCTCGGAGTGGAGGATGTAGAGCCCTTCGTCAATATGGATTGCGTCCAAGGCTTCGTAGAGCAGGTTTTCCATGAGGAGGTGACGATCCCCCTCACCTCCCTGGGAAGCGGGGGTTTGGGCGTTCTCCCACAAAAGGACGCGTTCACGCAGGCGTTGGATCAGGTCGGCGTATTCGCCTTCGGCCAAGATTCCCAGCAGTGAGTCTTTAGAGGAAAAATTTGAGTAGAAGGCGCCGCGGGTAAAACCTGCAACTGCGCAGATGTGCTCAAGTGATGTAGCTTCAATGCCTTCGGTGATGATGATGTGTCGAGTTGCTGCGAGGAGACGGTCCTGGGTTTCGGCTCGTTTTCCCATATATAACCGCCTCTTCCTGCCGACACCGAGTGGAACATGCACAGGCGAAGGCGATACCTCTTCAGTGACATGTTCGTTTAGAGCTGAGGGCTCTATTCTCTCACGACCATTGTGCCCAGTGTAGGGTGAATGCATGATTGGTGGACTTCTTACGCTACTGGGCAACCTGATTCTGATCGTTGTCATCGGTGTTGCACTGATTTCAGCTGCCTTCATTTTCTTTGTCCGTCGCGCGATACGTCGCGGCATGGGGCAAGACGCTCCTTCGCGCTATGGGGCCCCGCGGCCGGGTGTGCGTGTTGTTGACAGCACCGTGGTTGATGAGCCTTCGACTAGTGCTTCTGGAAAATCTGCTCCTCGCGCGGCTGATATCCCAGATTCCGCTGAAGTTCAGATCATTGAGGTTACGACCCGCGAAGACTAATCACCACCGCTAGATGCGGTTATAACAGGGTGGGGGCCAGACGCTGCGCGTCTGGCCCCCACCCTGTTGTGTATTGAGTCGATTGTGTGTCGGCCAATCAGGCTAACGCCTTTGTGCCCCTATGCGTGGGCTGCAGGCCGCAAGCCTGATCGACTCTTTGTCTCAATCCTGTTCGCGACGAGTACGGGCTACAAGCAAGCCTCCGGCAATTGCCGCGCTCAGTGCAGCAGCTGCGGCAAGAGTCGCATCGGTGCCGGTCGAAGCAAGGGAACGATTCGCTTCCTTGGGAGAAGGCGCCGCGGGGGGCACATCCTGCTGTGGTGCCGGAGGAAGCGGAGGATTGCTTGTCTCGGGGGTTACCGGAGGAGTCGTGCTACTTGTCGAGGCCGAAGGCTGAGGAGTTGTTGTTGATACCTCAGGAGTCGGCTCGGTTGTCGTCGGTGTTGGTGTTGGTTCCGGAGTGGTTGTACTGGGGGTTGGTTCCGGAGTGGTTGTACTGGGGGTGGGTTCCGGAGTGGTTGTACTGGGGGTTGGTTCCGGAGTCGTTGTAGTAGGAGTCGGCTCGGGAGTGGTTGTGCTAGGTGTTGGCTCGGGAGTGGTTGTGCTAGGTGTTGGCTCGGGAGTGGTTGTGCTTGGGGTTGGCTCCGGTGTTGTCGTGCTCGGGGTAGGTTCCGGAGTCGTTGTCGTTGGTGTGGGGCGAGGCAATGAGGGGTTGTCGTTGGTGGAACCACCACCATCGGCTGTGATTACCGCTTTTCCGACCAATACAACAGCGTTGACAGACGCGTTGTTTGTGAAGGTCGCAGACTTACCGACCATTGCCGAATTCTTGATCTTGGTGTTATAGGAGATCGAATAAATTGCGTTTCCGTTACCCTTCGGCCAAGTCGCGGTGAAACCGCTGCCGTCTGCCTTCTTCGTGACGGTGAAGGTGCCGCCGTTCAGTGCATCGCCATTCGATACCGTTGTGGAATCTCCCAAGGGGAAGTCGTCTCCGTTAGCCCACACTAACATTGAGGGCTCGTTGGCCAGGGTGTAACCACCATTGTCATTCGTGAAGGTATCGTCAACAGTGATGGTTTCGACCGAGATTCCTGACTCCACGATGTTAATCGACCAGTTAATCAACGAAGGATCATCGGAGTCGACTGTTCCGCCTTTGTTGTGTTTGGTGGTTTTTCCGATATTGGTGTCGCCAATTCCGGTTCCGTCACCGGGGAGCTGAACAGAAACAGCCTTGCCATCAATCAAGAAGGACACTGCGCCAGCAGTGGTCTTTGCAGCTGCGCTCATCTTTGCCCAACCTGAACCGGTGATGTTCTGGTGGGAGTTTGCGTAGTCTGTAAAGGTACAGGTGATGACCGCTCCGGGTTCAGGTGCGGGAGCAGAGCAATTGACAGCGACCTGACCATCAGGGGCGATCATGTCGAATTGAAGTTGTGTGCCGGTCGAAGCGAAGGTGTTGAGCTCCGGGGGTGCTTGGATGGTGAAAGTGTCTCCCTGGCGGATTGCCTTCCCCGTTCCGTCGATGGTGAAGTCAACCTGCATCATGGTGCCAACGCCAAGCTTCGTTGAGGAGCTGACTCCAGAGAGCTTGACATCCTTGACGATGTCGTTGACGGTTGCGGCCTGTGACGCACCTTGGGAAACGACGAAATAGGCTAATGCAAGGAAACATGCGAGGAGCATTGAAAGCCCCGAAATCGCTGATCTTGTGAGAGTTTGAACGCGTATCGACACCTGAAAATCTCCTGATTGATTTGTGGGGGATATCTAAATGCTAGTCAGTTCAGGGATGAATTCACAAATATCTGGGATGGCCTAAAAGTTCTAAAACAGCTTTTTCGGTGCCTCACCGTGGTTGATCAAGTTGTCAAAAAGTGTTTTCTGGCAAGTGTTGTTGCAGGTCAAGAAAGGTTTATGCTCAGAGTTGTGGAGCGTGGGGGAGGAAGTGTGATTCTGGTCGCAGTAGATATAACAAAACCCTCGCGATGCGAGGGTTTTATCTGGTGGCTCCGACCGGCGTCGATCCGGTGACCTTTCGATTTTCAGTCGAACGCTCTACCAACTGAGCTACAGAGCCAGGACCGAAACCTACTGGCCTGGTCTTGCGACCCCGACGGGACTTGAACCCGCGACCTCCGCCGTGACAGGGCGGCGCGCTAACCAACTGCGCTACGGGGCCTCACAATAGGTGAAGCCTATTGAATTTTTCTTCACTGTCGACACGAGCGACTTCGAAGAAGTACCCCCAACGGGATTCGAACCCGTGTCGCCGCCGTGAAAGGGCGGTGTCCTAGGCCTCTAGACGATGGGGGCCACTGTCGGCCACCGGTCTGGCGTCCGAGGACGAAGAGAATATTAGGCAGAAGCAGGGCCTTAAAGCAAAAAGAATAGCAGTGATGACCGTCACATAGCTACTTTTCCTTGATATTCTGGGATTTGCAATGGTGTCTATCGATTCAAGCCTCAGGCGATTCTCAATGATCGCGCCTAGGCTTGAGTGAGTACCGAATGAGTGATTCAAGGACGGTTTTATGATTTTCAGTGCCGATGATCCGACACCCTCGCCTTCGCCAACGGGGGTTGCACAAGATGCTGTTCAAAATGCGCTGGACCTGGCATCACTGATCTTCGGCGCCGCAGTTGGTTTGGTTATCGCCTTCGTTGTGGCGCTGGTGATCGTCCTTTTAACGCGTCCAATTGCCCGTCGCTCGCGCTATTTTGCGGCGATTACCAAACGTGTCCGGACCTCGTACTACATCACTGCGATGGCTTGGGGCGCGTGGGCTGGCCTGCAATTCATGCTGGTCAATACCACTCTGTCAGATTGGTCCAATGGCGGAATGGTGGGCTTCATCTCCCATGTTCTGCTCATTATTGGCATTTTGACGATGACTTGGATGGTCTACAACAGCGTCTGGATCTTCGAAGACGCGGCACGAATCCGCCAGGAAAAAGACGGAGGCGTTTCCCGTAAGTTTGAAACCCAAGCGCAGGTTATCCGTCGTCTCCTACAGGCTCTGGTCATCCTTCTTGGTGTTTGCGCAGCCCTCTTCACTTTTGATGCCGCGCGTCAGGCAATGACAACCGTTCTGGCCTCTGCAGGTGTCGTTTCGGTGATCGCCGGTCTTGCAGCCCAGCAGACCTTGGGAAATGTTTTTGCCGGTATCCAATTGGCCTTCACGGATGCGATTCGCGTCGGCGATGTGGTCGTCGTCGGTAAGGACAATGTTTCGGGCAAGGTTGAAGAAATCACTCTTTCTTACGTTGTTGTTCGACTTCCAGACGAACGCCGGCTCATCGTTCCTTCGACCTACTTCACGTCCAACACCTTCGAAAATTGGACGCGTCGCGCTACGACCAAGCTGGGTAATGTCGAGCTCAAGCTCGACTGGACTGCGCCTTTAACTCTGATCCGTAGTCACGTTCAACAGCTCCTTCTTGCAACTGATTTGTGGGATGGCCGTTCGTGGGCCGTTCAGGTTGCTGACTCGGATGAAACGACAATGACTGTTCGCATTGTTGTCTCTGCGAAGGACTCCGGAGCGCTGTGGGATCTGCGCTGCTATCTACGTGAAAACATGATTCGGTGGGTTGTTGATGAGGATCCTGCGATCCGTCCGCATACGCGTGTTCAGCCCTTGGAGGTTGAGACGGTCACGCAGGATACCTCTCGCGAGGCTGTTGCTCGTCTTGCGAAGGAACTGTCGGGTATTGCCTCCGACACGACGGGTGCCCCCGACTCACACCCTGGGGCAGCGGCAGGCGGCTCTGCTCAGGCCTCGTCGGTTTCTTCTCAGGGCAAGGCAGAAGATGTCGATTCGGGTCCCCTGGATGATGCAGTCCATTCTGTCCGCCTGCTCGCAGCTCGGCAAAAAGCGAAGCGCGCTCGAAGGAGGGCAATGGCTCAGCGTCAGCGTGAGCTCGCTGATACGGGGAAGGTTACTGCTGTGGCCTCGGCCAGTGACGCGCAGACCCAGGTTTTTTCGCAGACAATGCTGCATTCTTTGGTCGCCGAGCAACTAGCGGAAAAGGTTGCCCAGGCCAATGCGCGTCTAGGCAAGAACCACCTCGGTGGGGGATCAACCGCGCTTTTGCCTCAGGCCCAGGTGGACAGTGACAATGCGCAGGCCTCAGCCCCGCAAGTACAGGCCGGTCAAGCCCATCTGGATGCGACTGTCGTTCGTGGGGAGCGCCTCTTCTCTGGGTCACCCGACGCCGACGAACGTAATCAGATTTACGCCGGCCCCGGTGACGACGTCCTAGCAGAACGCGAAGCAACGGCGAAACGTCACGAAGAAGAAACAACTCGTTTGAACAGTGGACCGCGAGTGCCCGAGGATGCAGTGCGTCCGCAGCGCAGCGATGTTCAACAGGACTGAATTGAGGAAAACAACATGAAAATCATTCGAACCCGTGATCGTGCAACGCAGCTCGAACACCTTGCGCAGGCGCAGCAGTTGGCTCCCAGCGTGAATTACAGCGACGATGAGTGGCGTGAGCGGCTTACTCCCCAGCAGTACTTGGTTCTTCGTCAAGCTGGGACTGAGGCGCCTTGGACAGGTGAGCTGCTGGATGAACACCGCTCAGGTACCTATCTGTGTGCGGCGTGTGGCGCTCAGCTTTTCCCCTCGTCAACGAAGTTTGAATCGCATTGCGGGTGGCCGAGTTTCTATGAAGCGCTGCCCGGTGCGGTGAACTATTTCGAGGATATTTCCCACGGAATGCGCCGCATTGAGGTGCGCTGTGCAAGCTGTGATTCTCACCTAGGGCACATTTTTGATGATGCACCGGATCAACCAACGGGAAATCGTTTTTGCATGAATTCCGTGTGCTTACAATTTGTCCCTGACCCTGTGGCATAGTGGGGTAGTGCTCTCCCATCTTCGTGCGCTTCTTTCACGTGTTCCCGCGCCCCTTCTGATTGTTGGTGCTGCGCTTAGTGCGTATAGCGGTGCGGCTGTTGCAGTCCTGATTTTTGGGTCTGTCCAGCCCGGTGCTGTGGCATGGATGCGTGTTTTCATCGCCGGGATGATCTTGTGTGCCTGGCGACGCCCCTGGCGTGTGGGCCTGAGCGTTAAGGATCTTGTTGAGTCCGCATGCTTCGGCTTGGCGTTGATCACCATGAACATCACGTTCTTTGAATCGATCGCGTATTTGCCCCTAGGTCCAGCCGTCTCAATGGAGTTCATCGGACCTGTTGCCGTCGCAGTGATTCGTGGCCGAGGCTGGCTTCCGCGCCTTGCCGCATTCCTTGCCTTGGCGGGGGTCATTGCTATTGGTGGGCTTGGCCTCGACACCAATGATCCAGGTTTTATTCCCGGGCTGAAATGGGCGGCCTTGTGTGCTGTCGCGTGGGCGGTCTACATCCTTCTTGGCCAACGCGTGGCGTCAAAGCGCTCGGGAGTCACCAATCTTGCTGTCGGTTGTGCGCTCAGTGGGCTGATACTTTCGCCCTTCATGGCAAAGTCAGCGTTACCGGCACTCACTCAGCCTTGGTTGCTTGGGATTGTCGTGCTTGTTGCGGTCCTATCCACCATCATTCCCTGTTCCTTTGAAGCCATTGCCATGCACAGGATTTCTGCGGCAGATTTTTCGCTTTTTACTGCACTTTCTCCGGCCTCGTCGCTGCTGATGGGTGTCATCATCCTCTGGCAGATCCCCACCCTGTGGCAGATTCTGGGGCTTCTTCTCATCTCGGTCGCCGTTGGAATTGCATCAAAGGAATCCTCGAAGGAAGATGAGATCCTTGCCGAAGAGGTGCGTGAGCTAGTTGAGGGAGGATTGTGAGCAGCCGATCATTAGCAGGAATAGCAAACCGCATTCCCGCACAGGTATTGATCGTTACCTCGGCTCTCATTCAGTACAGCGGTGCTGCTGTTGCAGTTTTTGCCTTCTCTGTCGTTGAACCGGCCTCGGTCGCCTGGTGGAGGGGATTTGTTGGCGGTTTGGTCCTGTGCGCGTGGGTTCGTCCTCGGCGAGGCCTTGATCGCGCGACACTGAAGGGCGCTCTCTTCTTCGGCATTGCCTTGGTCTGCATGAACGCCTGCTTTTACGAGGCAATTTCCCGCATTCCCCTTGGAGCTGCGGTTTCGCTTGAGTTCCTTGGTCCTGTGATGGTTGCTGTTGTACGAGGCCGTGGTTGGGCGCCAAGAATCGCTGCCTTCTTTGCCTTGGCCGGGGTGTGTGCGATCGGCGGACTTGGGTTGGATTTGAGTGCTCCGAGAACCTTAGGTGGGGTTGTATGGATTCTGGCGGCCGGCGCATCGTGGGCAACTTACATCGTGTTGGGGCAGAAAGCAGCCTCGTCGAGCTCTGCGATGACTAACCTTTCGCTGGGTTGTGCGTTCAGCGCCTTGATCTCTGCGCCAATTCTGGCCCCAGGTGCGATGGTCGCATTCAGTGATCGAAAGGTTTTAGTTGCGGTCATTGCCTTGGCATTCTTATCGACGGTTTTCCCATACAGCCTTGAAGCCATGGCGATGAAGCGGGTTTCTGCGGCGACTTTTGCGTTGTTTACGGCGCTTCTTCCCGCGACCTCGGCTCTGATCGGTGCAGTGCTTTTGCGTCAGATTCCTAGCCTGTGGCAATTGGTCGGTTTGGTGTGCATTTCAATTGCCGTGGGGATTGCCTCGATGGCGGGGCGTGCGCATCCCGATGTCAAAGGTGTTCTGGGTACAGAAGAAACAGAAAACTAGAAAAGCGCGAAAGAAGTAGGCCCAGGGGGACTCGAACCCCCAACCCACGGATTAAAAGTCCGCTGCTCTACCATTGAGCTATAGGCCCGCGGGTAACCCCGCTGTGTGGCCCATCGGGTGGACCAACCCCACCATCTTACTGGTAGGAGAGCAAATGGGCGAACCGCAACGCATCCCAAGACGTCCGGCGATTTTGGACTATGCGCAAACAGAGGCAATTGTTGGTGCGCCAGATGTTGCGGATTCTTCTGTTCTTGCTCACTCAACTGCTTGGGCACTGTTGGGTGTGGGAGATGAAGATTTTGATGCCGAGGCCTTGCGTCGCCTTCGCGAGCTGCTCTCCACCGGTGGAGTTCCTCTAGTTGCCGAGCTGTGGTCGCTAAGCCCCGATTTCACTCTTCCAGGTGCGCTGTGGCGCGTGTACTTGTTCAGAGAGTGGTTCCACCGTGACCCGCTCACGGTTACTGATCTGTACATCTTGGGATTGCATGCGGAGCAGGTCCCGGGACTCGAAGAGCCCATTCATGCGCGTCCTTTGGAAGATGTTATCCATGACGCGGATGCACTTCTGTCCGGAGAAAAACGTGATGATGATCTGGAAGACATCTTCACGGAGCTTGCGCATGCGATGCGCATTGTCGCTGCGGGAGATCCCAGAGTGGGAAGACAATGGATCGATGACCCGCATGATGCACTGGCGTACGGCGTGACGATGCGTGCGCGGGCGCTGGTGATGACCGCTCAAGAGCTCGAACGTGCCGCCTCCCGAGCGCGCATCGGGGAGTTGGACTGAGTTTCTCCGGCGGGTAATTTCGGTTCATACAATCCCGGAACCCATACCGGGCATTTCCGCCTCGGTGGTGATGTTCTACTCACTGACGAGAATGGGGTTTCTGATATCTCTGGAGCAGACTTTGCCCAGGCTTTTGTCGACGAGATCGAAACGCCCACTCATACGGGACAGCGTTTCACTGTCGCCTACTAAAACAGAAATCTGAGAAGAGCGTGGGTGTGGGTTTCAAGCCCGCACCCACGCTCACTCTAGGTTAGGGTTAATAACGTGACACCCAGCCCTCAGCCCATGCCCCCGATGCGCCTTATTCGCGCAGGCGGCGCCCTTGTGTGGCGCTTACGCCACCCGGGCCGTCAGGTCCTCCCAGGAGATGTGCTTGACGAGGCTGAGATCGAAGTTCTGCTAGTCCACCGCCCCCAGTATCACGATTGGTCATGGCCGAAAGGCAAGATTGAGGGACGAGAGACCATTCCCGTTGCGGCTGTGCGTGAGGTCGAGGAAGAAACCGGTCACGTCATCAGCCTCGGCGCCCCTCTAACGACTCAGCGCTACCGCCTTGGCTCAGGGCAGACCAAGGAGGTCCGCTACTGGGTGGGAACCCTCATGGGAGAAGATCCCCATTCTGATCGTGGCCTCGTCCATCTACGTAAGCCGGTCCACCGCGCTCCTACGCGAGAAATTGACCAGGCGCGGTGGATGTCTCCTTCGCGTGCTCATGATCTTCTTACTCGTCGCGGGGATCGTCGTCTCCTCAACGAACTTCTCATGCGAGGCCGAAGTGGCGAGCTTGTGACGACTCCTTTGGCTATGTTGCCCCATGCGCGTGCACTTCCAGCCCAGCATTGGGAGGGCGATGACGACGCGCGTCCTCTGTCGCGTACCGGGGTTCGCGAGGCACTTGAACTGGTAGACCTGCTGTCTGCATACGGGGTTCGTCGAGCGATGGCGACTTCTTCCGCGCGGACCCGGCAGACGCTGGGGCCCTGGGCTGCGCTCGCGGGAGTATCAATCGATACTCTTCCCTCACGCGATGGTGCGAATTCTTCCTCTGACGAGGCCTTTGTGCGTGCGCTTTTGGCAGATGGTGAACCGCGAGTTCTCTGCGCGCCACGCACGATGCTTCCGGGGCTTTTTGATGTCTTCCGTCAATTCACGCCCTCCGGCGTGCGGATGAATTTCCCGCTTGACGCCAGGGAGCTTTCTGCATCTGAGATGGTTATTCTGCATACTCTTCCCGAAGGGGACTGGGTGCGTGTGGTTGACATTGAACGTCACGCACCCAGGGTTGCAGAATAGCTGCTAGCTGCTGCTAGTACGCCGAATCGCGAACAGAACCGCGAAGGGTTTGATCGCCGTTCGCAGCGGCAAGACAGACAATCTGCCGGTCGCCCCGCTTCCATGACTCTCGGCTGGGCGTCATCCAAATGAGGTCAAGGGCCGAGTCTTCGGCACCGCTTCCAACGTAGGACGTGAAGTCTTTTTCGCACGCGCGTCGCGCTTCCGACTCAAGTTGCGCGGCCTCGGGGAACTCTGATCCCCCAACAGTGGGGAGGGCGAAAACCTCAGCCTGGTGAGGGCTCGAGCAGGAAACAGTTTCTAAAGAATACGCGCTGGTTGAGGTTGGAATCTGAACGCAGGTCCCGACGGAAAGTCGCATGACAGAAGAAAAACCGCACCCGCTGAGTGTGCTTGCCCCAAAGAGAAGGGCAAGCACACCGCAGCAGGTGCGAATGAATGATGCTTTCACTGAATTGGGGCCTCAGACTCCAACGATTAGTGCGCAAACCCAATAGACAACCGCAGAAACTGCGGCAGCTGCGGGTAGGGTCAAGAACCAGGCGGTCACGATCGATCCCGCAACGCCCCAACGCACTGCTGAGAAACGTTTCGTGCACCCAACGCCCATGATTGATGTCGAAACAACCTGTGTTGTCGAGATCGGGGCGTGGACGACGTAGGAGCACAGGTAGAGGATCGAGGATGACACGGCCTCGGAAACGAAACCGCGGGCGGGATCAAGGTCGATGATCTTACGGCCGATGGTTCGCATGATTCGGCCACCACCAGCCATGGTGCCCAGGGAGATTGCAAGAGCTCCTGAGATCTTCACCCACATCGGGACGTTCATATCGCCGGTAATGGGATCGTAGATATGGTGGGTCTCGCCGTAGCCACCGGCCAGAAGGGCCATGACAATGATGCCCATGGTCTTCTGTGCATCTTGGATGCCGTGGCCAAGGGCCATCGCGGCTGAAGAGAAGCGCTGCGCAGCACGGAAACGACGCATGGTGTGGTGGTATTGCGCGTTGCGAAGCAGGAAAAGCACAATGCGCATGACGATGTAGCCGGCAAAGAAGCCGATGATGGGGGAGGCGAACATCGGGATGATGACCGACTTGACGATTCCCCACCAATAGACGGCGGTGCCGCTCATCAAGCCTGCACCGACCATACCGCCAATTAATGCGTGCGAAGAAGATGAAGGAAGCCCAAACCACCACGTGATGAGGTTCCATATGCAGGCACCGAGGAGCGCTGCAAGGATGATGACCAGACCCTTTTGCTGCATTTCTACCTGGGCAGATTCAGCATATGGGGAGATCGAAATGATCCCCTCGCCGATGGTCTTTGCAACCGCAGTTCCCATCATGGCGCCCAGGACATTCATTCCTGCGGCCATCAAGAGCGCCGCACGAGGAGTCCATGCCTTAGTGGAAACAGAGGTCGCAATCGCGTTCGCAGCGTCATGGAAGCCGTTGGTGTAGCTGAAGAACAGTGCAACGGCAATGACGATGCATACCAGGATCAGGTTAAGATCCACGGCTCAGGATTCCTTCAGTGCAAGGGCTTCGATGACATTGGCCAGATCTTCGAAAGCGTCCGCACATGACTCAAGGCTCTGAATGACATCCTTGAGCTTGATGACCGTGATGGGGTCAAGACCGGAGTCGAAAAGTGTTGTGAGAGTGCGGCGGTACGCCAAGTCACCCTCATTTTCGAGGCGGTTGATCTCGATCCAGTAATCGCGCAGGTCCACGGGGGACTTGAGCGCCGGGATGTTCTTAGCCGTCAGCTCTGCGCAATGAACGATGACTGCGATCTGCTCGTCAAGCAGGTGTGCAATCTGTTCGGGGATACCTGCGATGCCGTAGACGACCAGCATGTCGCCGGCTTCGTCAATGAAGTCCATGCAGTCATCCAAGTGGGATGCAAGGGACTGAAGGTCTTCGCGGTCGAAAGGAGTGATGAAGGATGAGTTAATCCGTTGGAAGATTTCGTGGTTGAGTTCGTCGCCCTGGTGTTCGACGCCATGAAGCTGGTCACGAAGTGCGATTCGCTCTTCGGGGGAAGCGGCGTAGATATGCGAAAGAATTTCGACTCCCTCGACAAGCTTGCTCGCTTGCTGGGTGAAGAATTCGAAGAAGTTTGGGCCCTGCGTTCTGTTCCGGATCCCCATAATGTTCCTCCGATTGTGTTGAGACTGCCTCAAGGCAATCGTCATCCATTACACACTGGATATTCAAGTTCACTTTAGGGTGAATCTCCTGTTGAAGAATGTGTCTATTGCCACACTTGCATGAATGGTTGAGATATTGCGGGAAACTGCAAGGAAACGTGGCCACAGTTGACGGAATTGTCTGATTCATATGGAAAGAGGGACTTTGCGCCCGCGCAAATACCGGTGGGGTAGAGGATGATTAAGAACGTAGATCGGGGCGTAACCACGTCCCAGAATCACCGAGTGCCTCAGGAGGCAAAATGTCCGTGACTGAACAGGATGTGCGCGCAGCCGCTCCGGCAAACGCTCCCGAAGATGTCATCAAGTGGGTTGCTGAGATTGCAGCACTGACCACCCCTGATCGCGTGGAGTTCGCTGATGGCTCCCAGGAAGAGTGGGATCGCCTGACCTCTGAAATGGTCGAGAGTGGCATGCTCACCAAGCTGAACGAAGAGAAGCGCCCGAACTGCTTCCTCGCTCGCTCGAAGCCCTCCGATGTTGCGCGTGTTGAATCACGTACCTTCATCTGCTGTGAGAAGGAAGAGGACGCAGGTCCGACCAACCACTGGGCAGACCCCAAGGAAATGAAGGCAACCCTGCACGAGAAGTTCACGGGTGCCATGAAGGGCCGCACCATGTACGTGGTTCCCTTCTCCATGGGTCCCCTGGGTGGCCCCATCTCCCAGCTCGGCGTTGAGATCACCGACTCTCCTTACGTTGTTGTCTCCATGCGCATCATGACCCGCATGGGTGCAAAGGCAATGGACCTCATCAACGAGGGCCGCGTGTGGGTTCCCGCCGTTCACTCCGTCGGTGCTCCTCTGGAGCCCGGTCAGGAAGATTCCACCTGGCCCTGCAACGACGAGAAGTACATCACCCACTTCCCCGAGACCAACGAGATTTGGTCCTTCGGTTCCGGTTACGGCGGCAACGCACTGCTGGGCAAGAAGTGCTTCGCGCTGCGTATCGCTTCGACCATGGCAAAGCGCGATGGCTGGATGGCAGAGCACATGCTCGTCCTGCGCCTGACCCGCGAGTCCACCGGCAAGCAGTACCACGTGACCGCAGCGTTCCCCAGCGCATGTGGCAAGACCAACCTGGCCATGCTCCAGCCCACCATCCCCGGCTACAAGGTCGAGACCGTGGGTGACGACATTGCATGGATGCGTCCGGGAACCGATGGCCGCCTGCGCGCCATCAACCCCGAGGCAGGCTTCTTCGGTGTTGCACCGGGAACCTCCTACAAGACCAACCCCATGGCAATGGAGACCGCAAAGGCCAACTCCATCTTCACCAACGTTGCACTGACCGACGATGGTGACGTGTGGTGGGAAGGCATCGACGGTGAGGTTCCCGCCCACCTGATCGACTGGCACGGTAACGACTGGACCCCCGAGTCCGGCGAGAAGGCTGCTCACCCGAACAGCCGCTTCACCGTCCCCGCCTCGCAGTGCCCGATCATCTGCCCCGACTGGGAAGCCCCCGAGGGTGTTCCGGTCGACGCCATCCTCTTCGGTGGTCGCCGTGCAACCAACGTTCCGCTGGTTGCTGAGCAGTACGAGCCCGCACACGGCGTGTTCATCGGCGCTTCCGTGGCCTCTGAGGTCACCGCTGCTGCAACCGATGTCAAGGCCGGTTCGCTGCGCCACGACCCCTTCGCCATGCTGCCCTTCTGCGGCTACAACATGGCCGACTACTGGGGCCACTGGCTGGAGATGCAGGACAAGCTGGGCGAGAAGTTCCCGAAGGTCTACCAGGTCAACTGGTTCCGCAAGGACGAAGACGGCAACTTCATGTGGCCCGGATTCGGCGACAACTCCCGCGTTCTGGACTGGATCGTTCGCCGCGCGGCTGGCGAGGTCGAGGCAATCGACGGCGTCACCGGTCGTTACCCGCACTTCGAGGACTTCAACCTTGAAGGCCTGGACATCGACGAAGCCAAGTGGGCAAAGCTCTTCGAGATTGACCCCGATGCTTGGGCGGCAGAGATGGACGACACCGAAGAGTACTTCTCGCAGTTCGGCGACAAGCTCCCCGCAGCTATCACCGAGCAGCTCGCGAAGTTCCGTGCACGCATCGCTGCTGCAAAGCAGGCCTGATAGCTTCTAGCTAGCACTCAATAGGCGGGCGGTTCCCCACAGTGGGGCCGCCCGCCTATGTTTGTCTTTCCGTGATGTTTTAGAGTAGAAGATACGTGCGCATATTGGGCGCCCGCGTGGGGAGGCGAATTGGCTGTTAAACGATGGACGACGGTTAACGGATACGAGTGGGCGGTACTCGAGCCGTCAGCGGGAAATCCGGATGATCTGTGGATGTGTTTGACGCTGGCGTATGGAACCTTCAACGTTGCCCCCGAGGAGATCGGTGCTCTTCATGTGCTCATGGAGTCAATCGGTACCGAACTCAAACGTCCAGTTGAATATGCGCCCGGTCAGTTTGCTTCCGCGCAGGTTGAACTAGCAAGCTACCTTTCTGAAATCGATATCCGCGTACACGGGCCGCGCGAAATCGTCCGCCAAGCGTGGTTGCGCCTGCCGGCTTGCTTTGAGAACCCCGAGGGGATGCTTCCTTCTGCGGGACATGCAAATGCCTCTGATATGTGGGCATCCGAAGTGGCCAATCGCGCTGGTATTTCCGAGGCCCTGCTCGCTATTTTCCGTCCAGATACCGCCACTTTCGAGGCCGAAAAGTACTTTCCCGCGGCTTGTGAACTTGCGCGCCGGATCTCGCCTTTTGAAGCCCGCTACCCCTGTGTTTTTGTGACGACAGAGCCCGACTTTTTGGGGCTGGGCTTTGATCGTGCGCCAGATTCTTTGGACCTGGATGATCTTCTAGCAGTAAATACCGCTACGCCGCGTGACCAGTATCAGCCGGGTAGCCAGTGGCAGGGGGGAACAAATTATCTATTCTCTTTTGCCGTCCCAATGACGCGCGCAGGCCTTGCAGCGCGTTGGGCAATAGCCATTGACGCGACGAATGTTCTGCGAGGAATGAATTCGCGTTACTCGGACATCAAAGTATCAAGCGCTGCTTACTCAATTGCCCCAGAACTCATTGGAATGGTCCGTTTCAAAGAGATGGACATGTACTGGGATGCGCGCCGTTTCCTTGATCAATTCTTTAAACCAGGGCGCAAGCTAACGGTCGATCTTTCCAAAATTATTGAGCGCGTTGCAGATGATGAGAATCTTGAGGTTTCGCAGCACTTGCACCGGATCAATGACACCAGCGTGCCGACCCCAGCAGAGGTCCGCGACATTATCGACCGAGCAATCGCGAGCGCCCACATCGCATACGATGTGGCATCACCTCAGCTGCTGCAGCGTTATCCGCTTCTTACCGCAGCGAAGTCGACCTACGACCACTTCCCGCTCTATAAGGGATATCCCGAGCCGGCTCCATCGATTCCGTATCCCTCAACAGAGGGGACAGACCTTCTGTCGAGCGTTCCTGAAAACCTCAGTGGATACTCGATGATTCTGCCTCATCACCTCATGGTCTCCAGTGACAGGCTTGTCGCGCAGTGGTTTGATCCATTACGGGAGGGTGATCCGACCTTAGTGACCCGCCGCGTTGAAATTACCATTGCAAACATTGCGGTACTTCTTCGTACGGGGAAGGCCTACATCCTTCTTGATCAGGATGGGACCTTCTTGCCGCTCTACCCCAAAGCTTTTATCAGCCCGGAGTCACTGGTCATCTTTGACTCATTGCTTGGGTATCTTCAAGAAAACGTTCCAACCCTGACTATTGATTCGCTTTTCGATCAGGAAATTGAACTGGTTGATAGCTTTAACCAATACGGTCCCCGGGGGATTGAACAGGGCGCTATAAAGCCGCTGCCCGACTACATCACGCACTTGGACACTGTAAGTCTGTGGCGCAAAAACGCTCCGGAGATGGAGGAGGCCTGGCGTAATCCCGGTGGAACTCCCGCAGACAATAGTCTTTCCAACGAGGCCTATGGGTATGAGTCACAGGCTGTCGCGCGAAAAAAGAAGCGTACGGGATGGATTCTTGCGGTCATTTTCATATTGGTTTTTGGAATTATTCGCGCCTGCGCACACACAACGATCAAGGGGTCGAATACCCCAACGGTGACGCATATTCCAACCATTTCGGTCACACTGCCCAGTTTCTCCGTGCCTCCAATCACCCTGCCCACTCCCAGTAGCACTCAGTGATCGGGGAAAGGCCGCTGACTAACGGGCCTGAATGCGCCTCTAAAAAACAGTAAGATATTCGTAATTATTCAATGAGCCGGGAGTTTCCTGAATGTCCACTTATCTCACCGATGATGAGCTCAAGCGCAGCAAAGAGCTCCTGGACCGTATCCAGAAGATCTTCTCAGAGCGCGTTGTCGGCCAAGAAAACCTTCGCGAAACCCTGATCGTCGGCCTGTTGGCACAGGGGCACATCCTGATGGAGTCTGTCCCCGGTTTGGCAAAGACGACGGCCGCTCAAACTATTGCACAGGCAATTTCGGGTTCATTCCACCGCATCCAGTGCACTCCGGACCTGATGCCCAACGATATCGTTGGTACGCGAATCTGGAACCAGGCCGAAAACGAAATGACAACGGAACTGGGCCCCGTCCATGCCAACATCGTGCTTCTGGACGAAATCAACCGTTCATCGGCAAAGACCCAATCTGCCATGCTCGAGGCCATGCAGGAAGGCCAGACGACCATTGGTGGAATTGTCTATCCGCTGCCCAAGCCCTTCATGGTGATGGCAACTCAGAACCCCATTGAAGAAGAAGGAACCTACGTGCTTCCCGAAGCGCAGATGGACCGCTTCTTGATGAAAGAAATCATCACCTACCCAAAGCCCCTGGAAGAGCTTGAGGTTCTTAACCGCATCGAAGCTGGGACTATGGAGAAGCCCATTGATGCGGAGCCCATCTCCCTCGAAGATCTGACTTTCCTCCAGCAGATGACCAGGCGCGTCTTCCTGCACGACACTTTGAAGGCTTACATCGTCGACATCATCAATACCACTCGAGGAATGGGCCCCAACCCGCTTCCCGGGTTCTCGCAGCATGTGCGCGTGGGCGCTTCGCCTCGTGGCGGTATCGCCCTCATGCGCGTGAGCCAGGCTGTCGCACTGATGGCCGGTCGCAACTACGTGATGCCCGACGATATTAAGAAGCTTCGTCACGCGATTCTTCGCCACCGCATCATTCGTACCTTCGATGCGATGGCCGATGAAATCTCAGTTGATGGCTTGATCGATGCCGTCTTCAACGCGGTAGCTGTGCCGTGAGTCCAATTCTGAAGAAGGGGGTCGTTGAGAGCGCGTCTCAGACCCTCGGCGACGTCGACCAGCACCAAAAAGCGCACGCGAATAACGCACAGCTGCGTGCGCTGGGCGGTCGAACTCAGCTCCCGGTCTTGCGTAAGCTGCTCTCCTTGATGGAGGGCCAGCACTATTCTGCGCGTGCCGGACAGGGCTGGGAATTTATGGACATGGCCGAATATAAGCCCGGTGATGATGTCAAAGATATCGACTGGGCGGCTACCGCTCGTGCCGGAAAGCCCATCGTTAAGCGTTTTGAAGCCAGCGCGAATGTTCAGGTGATGCTGGTTGTTGATACCGGACGCTCAATGAGTGCGCTTGCCCCTTCGGGCGAAAGTAAAGAAGCGGTCGCACTGACGATTTGCCAGGTTGTCGCATGGCTTGCCTCTAGTCGCGGTGACCAGGTGGGTTTGGTGTCGGGCTGCCAAGGACGTATGCGACACATGCCCGCGCGATCGGGAAATGCGCATATCGAACTCATTTTGCGACGCCTCGAGGAAGATATCGACCTGCGCTCGCCCTCTTCGGATCTTGAAACCCTTCTTGCCCGCGTGCAAGCGGCAACCTACCGTCGCTCCCTGATTGTTTTGGTTACGGATGAAACGCACCCCCAGCCCACGCCTCGTGCACGGGAACTGCTCAAGCGCCTCAGCGTCCACCACCGCTTACTCATCATGCAGGTCGCAGACGCGGATCCGACGCAGCTCCCCGCGGGTACTCGGATCGTGGATGTCGACGCAGGCCCGCTTCCCGACTTCCTTTTGGGGGATAGCCAGATCGCTGCCGAGGCCGCCGCGCGCGCCGATCAGAGCCGCACCGCTGTGCGTCAATTCCTCGAGATCCCGGGGATTACCCGCGTGAGTGTTTCGTCCAGCGATCAGGTCGTCCGCACTCTTCTCTCCGCATTGGAAAGGGAAAGTCGTGTCCGGTGAATTGCGCGAGGTTCTCAACTACCCGAACTGGATGTGGATTATTGGAGTCTTGCTTCTGGCTCTTGTCCTGGTGTGGGTAGGAGTGTGGCTGATCCGCTGGCTGCGTTCAAACCGCTTGCAGGAACAGAATCAGATCGCGCTTATTCCCCTGGATGAGAAGCGTCGTCAGCGCTACCTGGGCTTCATTGACGAGGTCGAGGGACGCTTGAACACCGGCGACTTGGATGACCGCGGGGTGCACTTGGCAGTCGCGGGTATCTTGCGCGCGCTGGGCACTGAACGTACCGGTCGCGATCTTGAGACTGCAACCGTGTCTGAGATTCGAAAGCTCATTCCCGCATGGCCTGATCTTGCGGATGCTCTTTCTGCCTGCGAGGACAGCTTTAAAGCAGACTCGGAGGCCAGTGGTGAAGAGACTCAGTTCGATCCCGCATTCGTCATGGATTACGCGCGGGAGGTGGTGAAGAAATGAGGTATGGGTACCTCATCGCCGTCGTCCTGGGTGTTATTGCCGTCGCGGCAGCTTTTGGCTGGTGGCGTGTCGGTCTGCGGCTTCATGCGAGGGAACGCCGAGGCTGGGTTGCAAATACCGGTTATGTACGTGACTTACCGCGTTATCGTGCGCTGATGCGTCGCACGCGTATGGCGGTTGCTGGTTTGCTTGCTGTATTTTGTGCCGCTGCTGTGTCGCTTTCTGTCGTGGCCGCAAACCCCGTTGATCGTCGCGTTGATGACCGTCGCCTGGCCTCGCGAGACATTGTTCTATGTCTGGATGCATCAGGTTCGATGTTGGAATACGACGGCGAAATCGGTGACGCCTTCAAGAGTCTTGTTGCGCACTTCAACGGTGAGCGAGTGTCTTTGTACCTGTGGAACGCTCGTTCGGTTCGGAAGTTCCCGCTGACCGATGACTACACGATAGTGAACGACAATCTCGACACTTTGAGTTCACTACTGAGGAATGGCGTCATTTCGAAGACCTCGAACGGATATCGTATTACCAACGATCTTGCCCGTTATCTTGAGGGAACTGACGATCCCGATGAGCAGGCTGCGTCCCTTATCGGCGATGGCCTGGCATCCTGTGTGCTTGGCTTTGATCACACGGATCAAGAGCGCTCGCGGACGATTATTTTGGCCTCGGATAACGAAGTCAATGGTGAAGGCTTATATACCCTCAAGGAAGCGATTGACTTCGCGAAGCGTCAGAAGGTCGAGGTCATTGGCCTCTACCCGGGTTCGACGCTGACCACTGAGGGCGAAGATATGAAGAACCAGGTTGAGTCCACCGGTGGTGAGTTCTATACGATGTCGAGCTCCGGCACAGTGGATTCGATTATTCAAAATATCGAGGCCCAGCAAAAGCGCGAGGTTGAGGGCGACGCTCGCGTCACGGTTACTGACCGCGTTAATAAGCCCGTGGCTTGGCTGGCAGTTGCGATTGTGGCTTTCCTTGGGCTTGTTGGTTTCGCCAAGCTCTGAGGCCTAGGAAAGAGCCGGAGCGGGATCTTTAGTAGAGGCCTAGAGGTAGTAGAGGCCTAGACGTACTAGGGGCCTAGACGGCATTCTTTGAGCCTGTGCCTCGATTGCTCGTGAATACATTTGTGGGGCCGCAGCATCAGCTGCGGCCCCACAATGATTTATTGCCTGAAGCGCTTAGGCCTTGCGACGCTTAGCTGCAAGAAGACCAGCAATCAGGGTCATTCCTGCTGCGCCCAGAACCATTCCGCTCGTGGCACCGGTGTGTGCCAGAGGGCCTGCCTTCTTCGGGTTTTCAGCCTTGGGATTTTCTGGCTTGTTGGGCTCCTGAGGCTGATTGGGAGTGGGCTCAGTTGCCGGGATGGTCGGAGTCGGCGAGACCTCGCATCCGGGGATAGAGCCAACCAGAGTGTGGAAGAAGACCATGGGCTTCGAGGTCGGGGTATCGAATGCCTTTTCACCGGTCAGCACTGCGGTAACCTCAACGCTCAGGGAGGAGTTTTCCGGCATGTGCGCGATCGTGAAGGTCATAGTCTTCTTGTCCGCGCTCACGGTCGGGTTGGAAATTCCCTTCACCGTCTGCGAGAAGCCATTGGCGACTAGGGCGCCGCCACCGGGGGTCAATGCAGAGGCGATCGAGGACTCGTCGAAGGTTGCACCCTGGGGAGCGCTCACGGTCATCGTCGCATTGGTCAACTCGCGCGTGGTTGCAGCGTAGAAGCGCATACGACGCGTCGCACCGGCGGCATCAGAGTACTGGCGTGAAGGATCCCAGCCGTCGGCTCCGGCCTCGCCCCAGAGTGCGCCGGTTCCCTGCCAACGATCGGAGTACTTTTCGCGAAGGTCAATATCCTTCGAGTAGGGCGAGAAAATGGTGCGTCCAACGACTCCGGCCTGGCACTGTCCGACAGTGAGTTCAGGCTCGGGAGTCGTGAGGCATGCTTTGCCATTCTCATCTGTTTCGCGAAGGCCGCGGAAGTGAGAGGTTGCCTCGTAGTGCCCCGTACGGTCACCGGTTCCGACGAATTCAACGACCGCAGCGTGGCCTTCCGGCAGACCGTTCGGGAAGGTCAGCGTCCAGATATTACGTGCTGCATCGGTCTGGGTTGCATTGGGGACAATATCCCAATCGAGCTTGCGTGCCAGTGCGCCGAAGGTCTGACGCTCCATGAACTGATCAACTGTGATGTTCTTAACCTCAGTGCTCAGGTCGCTAATCAGACGGACATTGGTCATGTCGTCGGGAAGATCCACAGTCAGGGTTGCGCCGGGAAGGATCCCGAACTCGGCGCCGACCGGGATGCGCCAGTACTGGACATCGCTCACCGGGTTGAACCAGTGATGATTTTCAAGAATCGCCTTGCTGCCGTAGTCGGGGTGGACGGTCTCCATGAAGCCAGAAGTTGAGTAAGGGCCCTTGCGGAGTCCGACCGGGATGTTGTCCATGTTCTGGTCGAGCATGGCGCGTGCGGTCCAGTCAACGACGCAGCCGGAGCTGCGATCACCATTGATTTGCCCGGGAACGCGTTCAACGGCCTGAGCATCCATGGCGGTGAGAGAGGAAAAAACGAGCGCCAGTCCGAGTGAACCGGCGGCGATGTTTCGGAGGGTTTTCATCTTGCCTCAATTAAATTTTGTGGTGTGTATCAGGACACCATGATACAGAAATGAATTTAGTCGTGGGGCACTTCAGATGTCAAATAGATCCCCCTAGAGGATGAATTTGAGATGGGCACTATACTTGCCAGTGTTTGATCCGATCCGCAGGAGGAATATTGTCGCTCTCCTTCCGACCCCTTATGTCGGTTGCAATCATCATTGTGATCATTGCAGCGTGCGCTTTCTTCTCCTGGTGGAGTGCCCGGCGTCATCGCCCTTTTAGAACATCGGATCTGGTGCGCAGAGGTGCTATCACCTGCGCCTTGCTCTCGATCCTGATTGGCCCCTCAGTTCCTGGCGAAGCGCAGAAAGTGACGACCAATGTCGAGGTCTGGCTTGCGATTGACCGCACGGGTTCGATGGCCGCTGAGGATTGGGAAGGCGGAAAAACTCGCCTTCAAGGTGTGAGCCACGATGTTGAGCAGATTCTTCAAGCTGCTCCTGGGGCTCGTTATCGCATTATTACCTGGGATTCCCAGGCAGATACTGAGCTTCCCCTGACCTCTGACCTTGGAGCAGTTCGTTCCTTCGTTTCGACACTGACTCAGGAAGTAAGTTCTTCCTCGCGCGGTTCGTCCCCGGACCGCCCCGCACAATACATTGCGGAAGAAATGCAGGATGCCGCAAACAAGCACCCTGAAAATACCCGCGTGCTTTTCGTATTCACCGACGGTGAGACCTCGAACAATTCTGCTTGGAGAAGCGCTGGTGGAGGCGACTCTCAGCAGTGGGACAAGATCAAGCCCCTCCTGACGGGAGGCTTGGTGATTGGCTATGGAACCGAAGAAGGCGGGAAGATGAAGGTTGCCGCTCTGGGGAAGCAGAACGACAGCTCGAAACCCGAATACATCAAGGATTTTTCCCAGCCCGGAAACCCCGATGCAATTTCGAAGATTGACGTCAAGAAGCTCAGCGAGATCGCTCAAAAACTTGGTATCGATATGGTTCGGTCACCCAATGATTCCGCCATTAGCTCCGCAGCTTCGTCCTCGGTTCAAAATGCTCGAAATATCGCCGATGCAAACGATACGATCCAAACTTCGCGCTATGTGTTGTGGCCATCGGCTCTTGTTTTGACTGCGCTATTAGCTTGGGAAGCCGCTATTTTTGCGGGTCGTATCCACGCGCTGAGGAGGACCCGTGCGATTTAAGCGCCGCAGCGATAAGGAACAGCGTCCTACTGCTTTCTATCAGCCTCCTGTAGACGGCGAGGCCGCCACTGACGCCCAAACGGGAGATGGTGGCCCCAGCGCGACCCCGGCCTCGGCAAAGAGGAACGGGGCGGAGAAACCGCGACGCAATGGGAAACTATTGCGCCCTCTGTGGTGGTCTCTCCCCATTGTTGTGGTTGCGCTAGCTGTCGGAATTTATATGACCGTCCTGCCGCTGTGGGCATGGAATACGGGTCGCAGTGCGCGCGCGGGGAATAACGAGGGTGCTCTGAACTCCTATTCACGGCAGATTTATTGGGGAGATCTTGGCCCTGCCAGCTGGGTTGCGCATTACAACGCGGGGACGCAGCATGTGAAGCTTGATCATCCCGACGAGGCCGTTGCTGAGTTGCGCATTGCGTGGGACCGGGTTCCGAAGGCGAAGCAGATCGAGGATGGTCGAATTGAGACCTACTCCTATGAATGCACCGTCAGAATGAATTTGGCGCTTGCTCTGGAAAAGCAGGGTGATGCGGCGATGAGTACGGATCGTGCGCGTGCTGCTGAAATTTATAAAGAAATGGGAGAGGTTGTGGCCCCGTGTCAGTCCGCGGCCTCGACGCAGAATCAGCAGAACCAGAATCAGCAGGGCGGCGGTGGCGGCGCCGATGCTGACAAGGCTCATGATCGTGCTCAGCAAAAGCAGCAGCAGGCTCAGAAGCAGGATAATCAGGACAAGGACAAGGACAAACAGAATCAGGATAAGGACAAGCAGAACCAAGACAAAGATAAGCAAAACCAAGACAACAAGGATAAAGACAAGCAAAACCAGGATCAGCAGAATCAGGATAAGGACAAACAGAACCAAGACAAGTCCAAGGATCCTTATCAGGGAGAAACCAAAGAGCAACGCGCGAAGCGTGAAGAGATGCAAAAGCGTCAGGAGCAAACCGATCGCGAGGAGCGTCAAAACAAAGATCGCAAACGCGGAACCGGTGGTACTGGCGCCTGGTAAATCTTCTGTGATCTAGGACTTAGGTCGGAATAAACCGGAATCTAGGTGGCGTTTATACCTGCAGTGCTGCTTGAAAGCGGCTCCTAGATGAAAGGCTTATCCCATGACGTATAAGGTCGCTTACATCATTGGTTCGCTGTCCTCGAACTCCATTAACCGCAAGCTGGTTGGTGCGATGATTGCCGATGCTCCGGCTGATCTGGAATTTGTTGAGGCTGATTTCTCGAAGCTGCCACTGTACAGCCCTGATTACGATGCGAACTACCCGCAGATCGCCACTGACTTCAAGAAGATCCTTGAAGATGCCGACGCGGTTCTAATTGCAACCCCTGAGTATGATCGCTCGATTCCTGGTGGTCTGAAGAATGCTATCGACTGGTTTGGTCGCCCGTGGGGATCCAACCCCATCGGCGGTAAGCCTGTTTATGTCGTGGGTGCATCCAGGGGAGCGGTTGGTGCTGCTGCTGGGCAGATCGCAACCCGTCAGACTCTTGGGTTCTTCAACCCCTTGTTGATGACGCAGCCCGAGGTTTTCGTGAAGATGTCGCATGAGGATATCGGTGAAGATGGCCGCTTTATTGATGCGACAACTCAGGGATTTGTGAAGTCGGCTATTGAGGCATTCGCAGACTACATTCGTGCGCACGCCTGAGCATTGAGTTTACTGAGTTAAACAACCCTCCAGCCAAAACTGGGACTAAAGTCCTTTTTAAGGCTGGAGGGTGTTTTATTTGTGTGCCTCCGGTGCTGGCGCTTCTGATTCAGGTAAATCGCATCACCCTGTTTTATTGGGGTAGACAGGGTTGTCATTTGCGTTCAAAACCTTCTCATTCAAACGAAATTTCCCAGAAAAACACAGAAGTAAAAACCTCCGAATGGTTTCTTAACGGCGCTAACGTGAGGAACGGAGACGTAAAACACCCCCTGACATTCTGCGTCTCCACGAGGGCGCCTGTTGAGTCTCTTTCCGGGCGCCCTCAATCTCTTTTCTTCGAGTCTTATGCCGATGATGTGAGCTCGAAAAGCCTGCGGTATTGAGGTGCAAAAGATGAAAATGGATACTCTCAGAAAAGCGGAAGGATGAGCCTTCTCAGACTAGGCTTGTGGCTACACGTCTACGCATGAGGAAGGGACATGAGCGAGGATCACGTATCGGCCATTGAGCCGAACTATGACGGCGAAAACGCCTCCATTCATTCGCGCCCGCGTCCCCAGAAAGCCCCTGTTTACCAGCGTGCATCTGACAAACTCTCGTTTACGCAGGATCGTGACTGGGGTTTCGATGATGTTGTCGATGCCCTGTTCTTTATCTTCTCCGGTGTGGCAACACTGTGGCTCGCCTACGTTTTCTTGGCGGGGTCAATCAAGCTCAAACCCACCGCTATCGCCTGGTTCCTGATCTGCTGGGCCGTTACCGCATACCTCGCACTCCCCAGAATCCATCAGTTGCTCACGTGGCTCTATGTTCCCGACTATTTCATCGGTCGAACGAGGACTGCTGATGGTCTCCTTGGCGACCCAGTAAACCTCGCTCTTGTCGGCAGTGAGATCGATATTCACGCTGCAATGACCGCGGCCGGATGGGTGCGTGCTGACCCGATTACTCCCCACGCCGTTCTTCGGGTGATACGAGCCTTCCTTAGCCGAAAAAGCTACGATGCTGCGCCAGTTTCAAACCTTGTACTCTTTGGGCGTAAGCAGGACTTTGCCTACCAAAAAGCGGTTCCTGGACGTTCTTCAGAACGCCATCACGTGCGTTTTTGGCGGACGCCTGATGGCTGGATTCTTCCGGGTGGTCGTCGCGTCGAATGGCTTGCAGCGGGAACCTTTGATCGTGCTGTCGGATTGAGTCTTTTGACCTTCCAAATCACCCATAAGATCGATGCTGATATCGACATCGAGCGCAACTTCATTGTTGATGACGTCCTCTTTGCTAACCCTGCGGCAGAGCTTGAGATTCTTCCCGATTTCTTCAGTGCCTACCACGACAAAAATGGCGGTGGCGACCGAGTCATCACCGATGGCGATCTGTATCTACTGGACGTTCAAGACGTTGAGCCCAACGATGATGATGCGCATGAAATGGCAGATGCTCACGATGTCGATTCTCAAGCGGATCGCCAGCGCCCAGTCCAACTGGTCGTCGGTATGGTCCTGGTTGCCCTCATGTTTGCAACCGAGCTGTTCCAGACCTATCTCGTCCTTCAAAATCCGTGGAAGTACATTGCACTTAATGTCATCGGCATTGATGATGCTGCCGATGCGCAAATCTACATTTTGACGATGAGGCTGATTGTCGCCCTTGTGACTTTGATGCTTCTTGTCATGGAAATCATTACTGCTGTTATGACGTGGAATGGACACCCTCGTGCCCGAATTATCCTTTTGACAGCCCTGAGCGCCGACATTATTTTCGGCGCTGCAGATATTGCCAGTTCGGGTGCGACTCACATCGTCTTAATGACGCTGATCCGTTCGTCTTTGGGAGTGCTTGCCCTCTTGGCTCTTTCTGCGCGCGCCTGCCACCAATGGGTCAGAGAGCGCAAGAAAGAACGGCTTCAGGCGAAAGCAAAGGTTGCAGGCGTCCTACCTACTTCACCGGCTTCATAAACCACGCCGCTTGCGAGTCCTCGGGCACTCCATCGTTATAGGCAAGTCCCGCATAGGCCGCGGCATTCTTCCCCAGCTGGGATTCGAGGAATGCTTGGAAGGAGCGAACGGCCTCGGAATTTGAAGAAGACTGTGGGACTGCCACTGAGATGGTTGAATCAACGCACGTCCCGGGGATAGCCTCGGCGCGACTTTCGGTGCCGGTATTGGAGGCTGCAGCAACCGCCAAGCGCGCATCCCAGATCAGGATCGGACGCTGGTGGGAGCCCTGCGCGCTGGTCGCACCCGAGATGAGTGAAAGGCGATCATCCGCAAGGGTAGCGGTCCACTGTCCCAAGGCTTCCGCCGCGGAGGAAGAGATCGAATGCGCGTCGTTCAGGTTTTCTTTCCAGTCCTCGTAGTCCCCGCCGAGGACTGAGCTGGCCTTTGCCGCAAAAGCAGCGCCGGCCTCGGAATCCTGGGAAGGGATCGCGGTCAGGGGGGCGAAGTTTGCCGAGGAAAGATCCTTGAGCGAAGAGGGGAGTGCCTTGCTATTGGCGGAGAACCATGAGCGATCAGCCCATGCGCATATCGGGTCATTGCCGACGGGGATTACGGTGCCCAAAGCTGCAGCTTGTTTTGAATCGACGCCAAAGATGACGTCGGCATTTTGCGAAGAATTCGGGGCGTACTCACTCTGCTCAACGGTGTAGCCACTGGCAGCCTCGAAAGCAGAGACGTAGTCAGCGGGAAGCCGCCAGCCCGGCGCGTAAGCGATGCGTAGGGTTCCGCTTCCTCGTGGAATTCCGTCGGTATTGCCCGTGGTCGCGCGGTTCTTCGTTGCCGAGGCCGTGCTCCCCTGAGCCGAAGTCGTTGAGTCTGTGCGGAAGGGGTCATCCGTCCACTGCGCTCCCTGCGGGATGGAGGGAGAACACGCGCTGAGGGCTAGCGCGCCAAGGAGCGTGATGCTGAGGCGGCGCAGATGCGCTGAGCGTTGGGTGGACGGGGAGGCGGTCTTGGTCTTTCGCACCGTACCAGTCTAAGCAATAGTGCATGGAAGGAGAGATATTCCCGCGGTGATAGGGCAAAATGTCAGTATCGAGTGTTCGATGCTATCTGACGCAAGGAGTCATCATGGGAAGCAGTCTCAGTCAGAAACTTATTACCGCAGGGCTGTCGCTGGCCGCCGGTTTCGTGGCCGGAAAGGTCGCGGAGCTGGGGTGGAAGGCTGTGACCGGTCAGGCCGCACCTCAAGATGATGATGGCACGGCATCCTTGGTTTCCGTGGTCGCTTTTGCCGCGGTTTCTGCAGCTATCGCAGCGATCGCCCAGCGCGGCGTAGTGAACAAGACGAATAAGTGGTTTGCGCCGGTTGAGGGGGCCGTGCAGGTCCTTGACCAGATTCAGAATCCCGCTATCGAGGCCTGAGTTAGTCCGCACGCAGGTTTGGGAACAGTGGAAGGTAAGCCGATAGGTCGGTGCGTTGTCCCGAGGCCTGAAGCTGGTTGGCGTTGGAGGCCTCCTCCCACGTGAGTAGGCCGCAGGCAAGTTCCAGCCATGTGCGTGGCGACATTTCGATCACCGCCGGGGGAGTCCCTCGGCGGTGAGTTGTACCTGGAAGGATTTGTGTGGCACCGGCCGGAGGGACGCGGAGCTCGACGGCGCGACCGGGGTGAAGTTCGGCAATTTCTTCGAGCGTGTAGCGCACTGCGGTGAAGAGTATCTGTCGTGTAGCGCTTTCTGGGGCGCGGTACCACGTGAGGAGTGCGCTGTGGCCTTCTGCAGGATCAATACGCCGTTTTGCCATGTCGTCAGTCTAGGTCGCTTCGTCGTTGTTGGCGTGGAATTGCCCCATCCTGCCAGATCCGCTATTGTGGGGTGCCGAGGTAGCGTGTCCGAGCGGCCGAAGGTGCAGCACTCGAAATGCTGTGTGGTGTAACAGCCACCCAGGGTTCAAATCCCTGCGCTACCGCGTTTAGGCTTGTGGCCCCAACTGATGTTGGGGCCACAAGTTTTTTATAGGCTAGCTGTTTTCGTCTATCTGGCGGATAAAGTCGTCGGATGAAAGAACCTTGATCGAAAAACGCTCTCCCATTTCGCGGACAGCCTTGTCGTTGGTGACAATGTAGACCTCATGGAGGGGGAAAAGACCGTCTGCCTCGAGGGAGTCTTGGGTAAGTGCGTAAGCAACGATGATGGGGTCTGCTTTTCCTTTATTGCCATATAGATCTACTAGTCTCGTGTCACGTGTGGGAACTTGCTCCATTATTTTTATGAGATTCTGAAGGATCTGTGGCGTTATGCTCTTTTCAAGCTCCTTTAAAATGCTGATGTCTTCAGGATTGCCAGCTTCTTTAATGACAACGGAAGGTAAATGAGCGTAACTTCGAAAGAACTTCGTTGCCCTATATCTTGGCGCGAGTTTTGAAAGAGCGTTTGTATCGACAAAAAAGCAAGGTGTCGTGACGTTACTCAATGATCCCCCTAAGGTCTCCTATCTGCCGTCTATTTAGTTTGTTTAGACATCCGACGCGCAAAAACTCTTTTAACGAGAGACGTTTCGAGTCAAGCGCGGGTAGTAGCCGTCTAATTGTTTCGAACCCGGCGTATTTCAAAACGGCTTTTTCGGGCTGTGGAATTCGTGGGTGCGTTGCTGGCCGACTTATAAATTCTTGTTGCAGTTCATCTAAATATCTACTTGCTTGTTCGCGGGTTAGCTTTTTTAGATGAAGTGCTCTGACTGTTACAGCGCTGGGAGTCACTTTAAATTGGTCAGCGAGACGTTTAATTCCGTCTAGGTCGGTGTCTGGATCAATTTTCATTTCTGATTTAGGCATAAGGATGGTGCCAGTAAGGTTGTAGACATAACCAAAATCAGCACCTAGGCTCGATGCATCCCAGACAACAGGTCGGAACTCCTTTCGCGCGATCAGTACCGTCATGAGAATTAGAGTGAAGATTCTTCTTCCCACGGGTTCTTCGGAATTGTTTTCTTTCCCGCCGGCAAGAAAAATAAAGGGAACTTTCGTGTCATCAATCGTCATGCCACTGAAGTGAATATTTCGTAATTGCTGTGGCATGTAGTTTTGAACGCTCTGTGAGACTAATATCTGTTGTTCTCCTAGGCGGTTCAGAATTAGTTCCAGTGCTTTACTCTTGTTACTTGAGTTTCGTATTTCATCGTGTGTGAGGTGGAGAGCATCTAATAATTTTGCTGCATCGTGCTCGAGTCTTTTCGACGGTTTTTTGATTAGGCCACGAATCTTGTTCTCCGAGAGGTCGTCTGCGTACTTGCGCACATAGTGTTGTTTTTGAATCAAATCGCGGATGATAAGTTCAATCTGGGATAACTCGATAGTTTGTCGGGATCCTATGTTCAAGGTGTCCTTGCGAATGTGTTGGATGAGCTTCTTCTCTTTTTGCAAGATTTGTGACTTGACGAATGGAAGGGGCGAAAAGAATAAAGGAAGCGGTATCCAGGCTTTCTCTGCAAGTCTTTCGAGAACCTTGAAGTTTATTTTGCTTTTTTCTAGTGCCTTGCGTATTTCTGAATAATCCGCAATCACAGAATTTTCTGTGAGAAGTTGAAACACTTCGTAAGAGATTTGAACAGTCTCACCACCGATGTGTACATCTATGTACACGGTTCCTCCTGGGCTACTCGTTATTTCTAGAGATAACTGGCTCTGTGTCGAGGCTCATGTTCACTCTACTAAAACTGCTAGCGCTCGAGGGGTCTTTTCCTAAGGGAGCAAAGACGAAATCGGTACTTTGGAGGGACTACGCACCAATACTTTATAGATTTCCTCCAGGGGGCCTTAGATAAAACCTATCTCAGTAGCAGCGGCGTGACTTTGCACTCCTCGCCCAGCTTCATCTGAGCGATCGAACACTCATCGCGCATAACAACCAGACGTTCCAGCATCCGCTGGTGCACGGACCATGGATCGATCGTATTGAGGTAAATCCTTGTCCCGCCCTCAAAACCGGCGATTGTGGAGATCCTCCACTTGATCAAAATCCTCATGCGCATGGGGATCGACGAACTCGGGGGCCGGTAGTACCATTCCTCGTTACACGGAACCTCTGCACCCGTCGCCGCATGCATTGCGTGCACAAGGTCGCTGATGCCTCGTAATTGCTCAGGGGAGTACTCCCAGGGTTCAGCCGGCGCGTGAAGTGGCCAAATCGCCAAGGAGGGATAGCGATGCCCGAACCCAGCCATCGCCACAGCATGATCGTTTTGCGCCAAAATCAGCCCACGTGTCGCCGCAATCTTCAAGAGCTCGTCATAGATTCCCGGATAGGTCCGCACGCGCTCAATCTCGTCATGCGTCTGCGTCGAGAACTCATCAATCGCCACAAGCTGCTTATGCAGGTGATCAAAAGACGCACCCGCAGGCTTGAGCCAGTTCTGGAAAGCCACCACGTACTTCACAGCCGGATCCAAGTCGTACAGGTCCCGCATTGCCCGCACGGTCATTGACATGTACTGGAAGTGTTCCTCGGGAGTCAGCGTCCCAGCCGAAGCTAGCTGGGACGTGTCCTTTGCTCCATCAACGTAGTGACGTCGACCAACGATCAGATCGTGCCCGCCCGAAAAGAAACCATTCGCTTGGCTGAGCTTCTCGGAATCCGACAGTTCCTCAAACTCCTCGGCGCTCCCGCCCGAGGCCATGAAGCGTGCGCGCACCACGTGCATCACGTGGTCGTACCCCTGGGGCGAGGCAAGGTACTCCGCCATCCTGCGCCGCTCGGCCTCGGAAGGAACGTGGCCGTGATTGAGGTGCCAATAGTTATACGAAACGATCTCGAAAAGGTTGGGAATCCGCCGAAATTCCGCAACGGTATCTCTAAGTTCCTCAGCGCCGAGGCCGTGGAGAGTTTCCCATTCCCCTGCGTGTGTGCGGATCACGCGGGCTTTCTCTGGCGGAGTCTCAAGATAGCGCGCCGAGCAGAATGCGCAATGATGCCCATCGGCATCATGATCGATCAGGGGTGGCGTGGAACCGGGACGAGTCAGGGGACGATGAGCTCGACCGGGAACTGTCCACACTTCAGTTCCGGTCAGAAGATTTCGCTGTTTCACCGTGCCGTCGGCTAGACGGAGGATTGCCTCATCGCTTCCCGTGGGTAGTACAGCCATGCTTCTACTTTATTCCGAACGCCCTTCCGCGTCTGATGAACAGGAAAATTTCAGGCGGGCAGCCAGCCCTTTGCGCGCCTTCCCAGATCTTCAAGGAGGGCCGTTGCCTCCTGAGCGCGATCAGGCTGAACAAAGAGGTGATCGTGTCGGCGGCTGGCAATGAAATTCGCAGTAATTGAACGCGCAGCAAGGATCTGAGCAATCGATGCCGTGATTCCGATTGCAGCCAGCTCGGTCGAAGAACCCAAGTCAATTCGCGTGTACAGCTCATCGGGGTTGATTCCTGCTTCACGTGCGGCGTCTTCCTCGACAACCACGGTGTAGGAATCCTCGTCGCGGATCAGTGCAAAAATGTCGACGTTCTGGGGGATTTCGTCAACCAAGGAAAATACGTAAGTACCGCTGGGCGTGGGATCAAGAGAAGCAAGAACGCGATCAAGATCGGTCGAAGATGCATGTGTCATAGCTTCACGATAGCCCAGAGGTACCCACAAAATACGGCCCTGTCTCACATCGAAAAACGATATAAGTTGCGCCTGAAGCGAAAGTTTTACATCCGGTCCATGACATCGGGGTGCTTACCGGTGCGCCCCGATTCTCCGCGGTCCAGCGCGTCGATTCGAGCTATCTGCTCCGCAGTCAGCTCAAAGCCCGAAATATCAAGGTTTTCTGCTCGGCGTTCATGTGACGAGGCCTTGGGGAAGACGATGTCTCCCCGTTGAAGTGCCCAACGCAAAACTACCTGAGATTCGCGTGCGCCGACTTCGCGGGCAATCTCGATGATGCTTGGTTCGCTCAGGACAGTTCCTCGAGCAAGGGGAGCCCAGGCCTCGGTAATAATTCCATGCTCAGCGTTAAAACGGTGAAGCTCGCGGTTTGCGAAGTAGGGATGGGATTCGATTTGGTTAACAGCGGGCATGATGCGCCCCTGCTCAAGGATCGGGGCAAGGTGATGGGCCTCGAAATTAGAGACTCCGATAGAGCGCACAAGGCCCTCATCCACAAAGCTTTCCATTGCGCGCCAAGTCGGCATGATGTTGCCCCCGTAGAACATCGGAAGCGGCCAGTGGATCAAGAACAGGTCCAAGTAGTCCAGCTGCAAGTCCTCCAATGAGCGCTGAAGGCTCTCACGGGCAACATCAGGCTCGTGATTGGGATTATTGAGCTTAGAAGTGACGAAGATCTCCTCGCGAGCGAGAGAAGTGTCGGCCAGCGCACGGCCAACCTCGGCCTCGTTCCCGTACATCTGTGCAGTATCGATATGTCGGTATCCCAATTCGAGTGCATCGCGGACACCGTCATATGCGTCTTGACCGGTCAGTTTGTAGGTCCCAAAGCCAAATTGAGGAATAGAGGCTCCCGAATTCAAAGGCAGGAATGCAATTGACTGACCCATAGAAAACTCCGATACAAAAATGAATAAAATGCCAAAAAATTATGCCCTGAAACACATGATATGCCCCCGTGGTGGCGCTGCGACTTTCGCAGCTTCAAATTCAGGTCTTAAAGCGTGAAAATCCCTTATTTTCCGCGTGTGACAGCAGGAAAACCTCGTTAGACTTTTTGACGTAGTTAGGTATACCGCGGAGGTGGCTGTGGTTAAGAAGCGTGCAGAAGGCGAAAGCAGGGCGCGTGCGAATACGCGTTCACGCCTGGTTGACGCCGCCATTGAAATTCTGGTGGAGCGAGGTTTCGCAGGGACCAAGATCGACGAGGTCGTGGCCCGTGCCGGATTCACCCGCGGTGCTTTCTATTCGAATTATTCGAATATGGATGAGCTGTTGGAAGATGCATTTATTGCATACTCAACGCGGCTATTAACAGAAATGACGCAGGCCTTTGATTCAATCGAAGGGCCGCTCACTCTCGAACGCATTGTTGATACCCTCGACAGTCTTTCCGCGCAGGGGCGCACGGCGTATATCCTCCTGATGGAATACCGCCTGTACCAAATGCGTCACCCTGATGCAGATGGAATTCCTGGAAATCAGCGCAACGAGCTTGCCGATTTCGTGACCCAGATGCTCGAATCCGCTTTGGATCGTATGGGACGCCGCGCACTATTGCCCACCAACATCATGGGAGAGATCCTCTCGATCTTCTACCTCGAGGCTCTGGGTAGCGTCAATGACTCCGCCGAAGCCAATCAAATGCCGATCCGAAAGATCATCGACGTGATCGTCTTTGGATTCTCAGTTCCCAAGGACAGCGAAGAACCAGTCGTTCAGGGGCTCGAAGGTACCGACCGTGAGCAATTCCTTGCCGAGGCCGTGGATCCTTCGCGTGAAAAGCTGATTCCCTTGGTCCGTCAGGCACTTGCACATAGCTGAGGTAGCGGCTCGAAAAAGCTGAGGTAATACGTGTTGAGGGGGTACGCCACGGTGCGTACCCCCTCAAGCTATAGCTGCCGAAGTGTCAAGCGTTCTACTTCAGATCGCTTGGCCACCACTGCAGGTTTGTGACTCGACAGGTCAGTGCCCGACCGGGAAGGTCTGCCTCACTCTTCCAGTCTTTCGAACCACCCGGAGTGACATCGGGGACCTTGACAATGCTGGTTGCAGTATCTGTTGTGCCCTCGAGGGTGTAGGTGATCGTCAAAGTCAGATCGGCCTTCGTCTTTGTCTTTTGAGCAAATTCAGGCCCCTTGAATTGATCGATCGTGCCGCTGAGACGAACGTGGTTGCCATCCGCTTCACACTTGATCGTCCCGTTTTCGGTGCGTGCGCTCACGCGTGAGTAATCCAGAGAGGCGGTCAGCGCCGAGTATTTCTCACCGCAGACGTTTCGAACGCTCTTTTCATTGGGGTCGATCATCTTCAGCTGCTTGAGGAGCTGGTCGATCTTCTCTCGAGTGCCTGTTGAGTCAGCGTTCACGGAATCGCACCAGGGTTTCACCTGCTTCTCTGCGAGCTTCGTCTGTGCCTCGTCGACCTGTTCCTGGAGGGTCTGCGCCTGCTGTTCCAACTGCGCAGATTCATTCTCCAATGAGTGGTACCTGTTCAAGGCGACCATATTCTGCGTGAAAGTCACCAGCGCAAAGACCAATGATGCAGCGCAGATAATCGAAGTGATCAGGAATAAGCGCTTCGATGAAGCGCTCTTGGGTGCAGCTGCCTTCTGCTGTCCTGCTTCAGCCTGGCTTCCCTCTGTCGAGGCCTGCGCTTGGGCGGTGCTTGCTACCTGTCCCTGATTCGGAATCTGGGGTCCGTTCATGCTCACTTGCCTGCCTCCCCGAGCTGCTTATTCAACGTATCGACTTGCTTTTGCAATTCGTTGACGGACTGACGTGCTGGTTCAAGCTCCACATTGACCGTGTTGGCTCGCGCATTATTACGTGATGATGCGCCAAGGAAAAGGAAGCCAAGAACGATGAAAAGAACGCTCAGCACAGTGAAGATGATGGCCCAAGTCTTTTGCTTATTGCGAGGTTTCTTCGGAGCCTGAGGCTTCTTTGGCTTTGCGGGAGCCATTGGAGAAGCGGGGATGGTTGATGCCGTCGCCGGAGCGCCCGTGTAACTGGCAGGACGTGGGGGGAACCCTCCCGTCGTGGGAGCGCCCGTGTAACTTGCAGGACGCGGAGGGAATCCTGGCGTGGCAGCAGGTGCATTCTGTGCGGGTTGCTGGCTTGGATATGTGCCTAGTGTTCCTCCCTGAACGGGCGGATAGCCACCCTGTTGCGCTTGGTAGTACGCCTGAGCAGAGCCGCTATTTGCTGCAAGAGGACTTTGGGGAACAGCGCTGTACGAGGATGAAGTTGTCGTTACTGGACGCTGGGGCGCTGATGCCTGTGTGGCGCCCTGAGCTACCTGGGTGTTATTCGTCCACTGCATCCCATCCCACCACCGCAATTGTGAGGGATTTGAGGGATCGCTGTACCAACCCGCTTGGGGATTTGTCATGGAGGGATCCTTCCGTATTTGTCCTTTTATTGAACGGTAACATGCTGGACGGTATCTGTAAGAATTCTGGGTGCAATGCGATTGGATGCGTGGGTGTATTCACACTCCACGCCCATCTTGCGTCCCTTTTTAGCTATTTGACCACTACCCTTAGACCTATGGCCCAATTCCTCGCACAGAACCATCTTTTGACGATTTTCCTGGTTGTCGGACTGGGCGCTTTTCTAGGCGCGATCCGCTTTGGGCCGCTGCGTTTCGGTGCAGCCGGTGCACTGTTTGTGGGCCTACTTGTCTCTGCTTATTCACCCCAAGCCGGTCAGGGGACCGCGATCATCCAACAGATCGGCCTGGCATTCTTCGTCTACACCGTTGGTATCGCCGCCGGTTCCACTTTCTTTTCCGACCTTCGCAAACAGACCTCACTTTTGGGGTCGGCCGCAATCATCTGTGTTGTCGGCGCAGTCGTCGCCACGATCGGAGGACATTTCCTGGGACTGGGCAAAGGCCTCGTAACCGGGCTCTACACAGGTGCGCTGACCGCTGCGCCGGCGCTGGATGCAGCGACGCGAGTCAGCGGCGATCCTCAGGCAGCAGTTGGCTATGCCTTTGGTTACCCCATCGGCGTGATTGTCGGAATCGTTGTTGTCACCATGACTGTGACGCGAAAGTGGTTGGGGGAGAAGGACACTCCATCGCTCGCGGGTGCTGGCCTCGACGCCGTTACTGTTCGGGTGGACCGCCCGATCTTGACACGAAAGATCACGGCCTGGCGTGAGGGACGCGTACGTATGTCCTACCTCCAACGCGAAGGTCGCACCCGCGTCTTAATCCCCGGCGAAGAACTTCGCACCGGCGATCTTGTTGTTCTCGTCGGTGGGACCTCCGCCATTGCCGAGGTCGTCGAGCAGCTGGGAACGCAGGTTTCCGACCACTTGGCTGATGACCGCTCCGATGTTGCCTTTGAACGAATTGTTGTGTCGAGTCCCGATGTCGCGGGACGAGCAATCGTTGAGCTCAATCTGCCCACCCGTTTCGGTGCAACTATTACCCGAGTGCGTCGTGGTGATCTCGACCTCTTGGCGCGCGACGACCTCAAGCTCAATCTGGGTGATCATGCGGCAGTCGTTGTGCCGCAGGAAGAACTTGATAACGTTCAGAGCTTCTTGGGTGACTCGGAACGCCGCGTCAGTGAAGTTGATGGAATGGCCTTCGGTATCGGCATGGTTCTGGGCATGGCCTTGGGGGCGATCCCCTTCCCGATGTTTGGTGGGGCAACCTTCCAGCTGGGATCTGCGGCCGGACCTCTGATTGTCGGAATGCTACTGGGGGCACTCCGCCGAACCGGACCTCTGGTATGGACGCTTTCCGCCTCAGCGAATATCACGATTCGCTCCGTAGGACTGATGCTGTTCCTGGCTGCTTTGGGCTTAAATGCGGGGCCCGAACTTGTTGATCTTATGCTGCGTCCGGAGGGCTGGAAGGCAGCGATACTAGCGACGATCATCGTAGCGGTGTGCTGCGCCGCTCAGGCGATTGCCGGCCGATATCTGGGATTGTCTGCGCCGCGAACCGCGGGGGCTGTTGCAGGTTTCTTGGGGCAGCCGGCGGTTTTGCAAGCGGCAGATGCGCGTGTTGCTGATGAGCGTATCGAGGCCGCTTACGCGACATTGTTCGCCTTCGCGATCATCGTCAAAATTTTCTTGGTGCCATTTATCTGGACACTGTGAGCTAAGGAGTAACTCATGGCAACACCGGATTTTGTTCTGGAATTACGTCGGCACGTGGGGCACTCCATGCTGTGGCTTTCAGGTTGCACCGCTGTCGTCTTACGAGGCCGTGATGGAGCTGCGATTAATTGGCGCTCTCCCATCGACCCCTCCTCGGTTGAGGTACTTGTTGTTCAGCGCGCCGATAATCACGCGTGGACACCGGTGACGGGAATTATCGATCCGGGTGAAGAGCCGGCTCAGGCCGCGTGCCGAGAAATCCTCGAAGAGACTGCATGTCAGGCACGAGCCATGCGCTTGCTGAGCGTTGAAGTCGTTGGTCCGGTTACCTATGAAAATGGCGATCAGACGACTTACCTGGACGTAGCCTTTGCGTGTGAATGGCTCAGCGGGGATCCCTTCCCCGCAGATGGTGAGAACACCCAGACGATGTTCGTACCGGGGGATCAGGTCCCGCAGATGAATGACCGATTCACTCGGACTATTGCGCGGGCGTTCAGTGGTGAGCAGGAGGCTGATTTCCGGCGCTAATACTTCGCCACATGTCTTGTGACAGGCTTTAGTCAAAAGTGGGGGGCCGGGGAGTTTGTGAACTCCCCGGCCCCCCACGGCCGTAAATACGGATGGCCTTTTCTGTCCAGAGCGTATCCGCTCAGGCGCCAAGCCAGTAGGATGCCAGAACCTTGCGCAGCCCCAGAAGGTCTGCGACATGGCTCATTTCGCGAGCCGAGTGCATAGAGAGCAGGCCAACGCCCACATCCACTGTTTCAATACCCAGTCGGGTTGCGGTGATCGGGCCAATTGTCGTTCCGCACGGAGAGGCGTTATTCGACACGAAGTTCTGTGTCGGAACTCCTGCCGCCTCGCAAGCACGCTTCCACAGAGCCATTCCGACCCCGTTGGTTGCATAGCGCTGCTTGGCATTGATCTTGAGGATGGGGCCTCGGCCCATGACCGGGTGATGTGAAGGGTCGTGAACCTCGGGGTAGTTCGGGTGAATCGAGTGCGCGGCATCGGCACTCACGCATGTCGAGGAGGCGATCATTCGCGCGTAACCATCTTCATCGCGACCCAAGGCGAAGGCGGTGCGACGCAGAACGTCTTCAAGAATCGGACCAGCTGCTCCCGTGCGAGACTCGGAACCGACCTCTTCGTGGTCAAAGCATGAGAAAACAAGGATGTCACCGTCTGAGGGGAGTCCCTGGCGAGCAAGGTCTTCAAGCGCACACAGTCCGGGGTGAACCGACGAGAGATTGTCCTGGCGTCCCGAAGCGACGAACTGCGAATCCGCGCCGAAGGTGACAGGTCCCTGCGAAGGAACACAGATCAGATCGAAAGAGACCACGTCATTCGCATTATCCAAGCCTGCGGCCTGCGCGATGGTATCCATAAGCGATGTATCGGGAGTGTCGACCGTCCATACCGGGTGCAGGTGCTTCTGGGGGTCGAGGTGTAGAGATTCGTTAACACCGCGGTTGAGGTGGATTGCCAGCTGGGGAATGCGGGCTAGCGGAGCGGTGCGAACCAGGATTTCTTCTCCCGAGGCCAAAATCAGACGGCCTGCAACGCAAAGTTCGCGGTCCAGCCAGGAATTCATGATCATTCCGCCGTAGACCTCGACCTCGATTTGTCCCCAGCCATCAGCCGTTGTCGTCTGAGGTGAGGGCTTGAGGGTGAAAGCGGGGGAATCTGTGTGTGCTCCAACGATCCTGAAACCGGCAGTGTCGCTGATATTCTCGGGAACTACCCATGCCATGACAGCACCTCCGCGAACCATCACGTGTCCGCCGGGAGTTGCATCCCATGCCGCTGTTTCGTCTTGGCGCGCGAAACCGAGGTTTTCCAAGCGCTGCGCAACGAGATGTGCAGCGTGGTAAGGGGTTGGGGAATCTGCAAGGAAATGGACGTAGTCCAAAGTGTTTGCGTCGAGTTCGGGATGATCCGATTCAAGTCGTGGTGTCATGCATCCATCCTACGCTGCACGTTTCGTTCACGAAGGTGTGCTCATTTGTGCAGAACGTAAAAACGACCATTTTGATCGTTTTGCCCACTAGTGCGAGAAATGTGAGCTGACAGTCATTCAACTTTGATCATTATGGTGGGTGATCTTGTTGTCAGATCGTATCACTTCGTATTAATTCGGTGAAAATCTGTCCGGTTTATTTGGGCATTTGCGCAGGTCAGAGGCTAGTTTTATTGTTGCGAGGGTGATAAATTAAAAGGGTGATTACACAAAGCAATGAGACTCTCCTCGATGAGAGCGAATCTGAGCTTTGGCACGCGTGGAGTTCTGTGACACGTGCTGTTCAAAGCACGTTAGGTTCGGAAATTAGTAAAAGTGCACCTCTTGCTCTGATTGAGTTTGAGATGCTTGACGAGCTTGCTAACGGTGAGCAGCCCATGCGTTCTGGCGAGCTGGGTGCGCTGGTCTCGTTGACACGTTCGGGAACTAGCCGTGCAATCTCTCGCCTTGCGGCGAAGGGATTCATTATCAAAGAAGGATCGTCGACGGATCGGCGTTCTGTCCTTGTGTGCATTACACCTGAAGGGCGTCAGGCCTATGAGGCCGCAAATGGCGTCTTCGCAAGCGCAGTGCGCAATGGGCTTCTTGGCGCGGTAGAAGGCGATGATCGCGATACCCTGCTCAGAATCCTCAACGTCATCTCAGATACGCTTCTTTAAACAGGAAAGGTGGGACAGTGAGTGCTGTCCCACCTCCCACATACGGGTCTTACGGGGTCAGAAAGACTTCCGGTAGACGTTGGTTTCGCGCTGAAGGAAACCAACCCGACGGTAGAGGCGGTTCGCCGCCTCTCTCGTCGGCCGAGATGTGAGATCAACTGTCTTAGCACCCAGCTCCCGAGCGTGCTCAACTGCGGCATCAACAAGGCTCTGTCCCACGCCTTGACCGCGTGCGGCCTGATCGGTAACGACATCTTCGACCCATGCTCGGCGGCCAGTTGGAATATCGAAAACGACCAGCGAGAGCATTCCCAAAATCCGGTCATTCTCATCCAGTGCGCACACCAAGTGCAGGCACTCCTGAGCCAGAAGCTTCTGGATTTCTTCGCGCGACAAAGGCCGTGCGGAAGAGGAAAGTTGCGGAAGCAGACGGTCAAAGGCCTCGTGAACCTTTTCGATCGTCGATGAGTTACATTCGCCGAGGATCTCGATACGCATGGGTGCTCCTTATCAATGCGTTATACAGGCCATAAGTATGCCACTGAGGATAGTTATTATCCGACGCTCACGAGGTCCGACTCAAGGTGACACTTGAGTGCTGAGCAATCAAGCCGCGTGATTCAGTGAACGGATGGTCGATATGGATGGTGTCGCGGGCGCGGGCAGTACCGGTTTTACCGGCGTATTTCCCGCCTGCTTGCTCGGCTGCCCCGATGCTGCTCCCGCGAAAGTAACTTCGAGTTCCTTAGCAGGCGACTGAGCTGCAGAGTGTGCTTGAGTCTGGGACTCATGACGGGTGACCTTGGCGCTCTGGTCCTGTGCGGGTGCGAAGACATAGCGGCTCTGTGCCGAGTAAGAAACCAGGTACATGGTCGTGTCAGCGATGATCTTCGCGATCCACAGCGGCATTCCGATTCCAGTCAGTACTGCAAGCATCGTGTACGACCCGGCGACCACGGCGATGGCAAGCGCGGCATAACGGAGGGCGCTGCGACGCAAGGGAACTCCCGTGGCCTCGAAAACGCGACGGTTCATTGCGAAATTCACCGAAGCGCTCACCATACGAGCGGCAACAACCGGGAAGAAGAGAGCTCCAGTGAGGGCATTCAAGACAAGGACCAGCACGTAGTCAATGACGGTTGCAACACCAGAAGAAGCAGCGAACTTCAGGAGCGGTGCCCAAATCCGAGCCGAATCTTGCAAGGGACGGAAGTGGGAGGTCGGATTCCCGGCCTCGTAAATCGTCTCAATCGGGATTTGGGTCACCGGATGACGGAACTTCGCCAGGTGCAAAAGGACGCGGAGCTCGTACTCGTAACGATCCCCCTGAACTTCGAGCAGCTCGGGAAGCAAGGCCACCGGGAATGCGCGCAACCCGGTCTGTGTGTCCTTGAGCTTCCAGCCCGTTGCGAGCCAGAACAAAGCTGAAGTTGCGGTGTTGCCGATCCGGGAACGAGCGGGGACATGCCCAACGAATTCGCGAACGCCCAGAACGCTTTTACCGGTATCTGTGCACGTTCGACCGACGCGGAAAATGTCGTTGAGCGTGTGCTGCCCATCCGCATCCGCGGTCACTACGCACTCTGGCGAGTCACCTGCAACATCACGGATCCAGGTGAAACCTTCCCGAAGCGCATAGCCCTTACCGCGGTTGTGCTCATAAGAGATCACGTGTGCACCTGCGGTGGCTGAGGCCTCGAAAATATCACTGAACTTCTGGCCTGAACCGTCGTCAACGACGACGATCTTCGTTGAAGGATCTGCGCGATGCAGCTCAAGGATGAGACGCGGCAATCGTGCGTCCGGTTGGTAAGCGGGGATTAACACGTACATCGCTCATGCTCCCTTCGTGATGTAGATGATGTCGGAGGTAGCGCGTTCGCCACCGTTAGAGGGGTTATTGACGACCTGGCCGTTGAACCACATTTCAGAGGAGCCACCGCCGTCGAGGTTGTAAGCGGTCTTTGCTCCCAGGCTTTGCATGATTTCTGCAAGTCCGCTCATCGTTACGCCGCTAGACGTGCGAGAGCGTCCATCCACAACCACGAAGACAAAGTGGTTGTCGTCGATGATGCCGATCGCGGTTCGCGGCTGCTTGCCCTGGATGGAGTGGTTACCGAAGTTGGTATCGATCTCCAGGTTGTCGATTCCGCTGATGACCTGGCCGTCCTGCAAAAGAGCCGGACCGAAGGAGAGTGTTTGCCACACGCCCTCGTTGACCAGGGTTTGAGCGTTGGTTTGAGTTTCGTCGTAGACCTTCATCGTGCCGTCCTTGTAGATGGCCAGGCCCTGACGTGCACCGCTGTCGCGGTAGATTGTGCCGTTTCGGATCACAATGCCAGTTGAGCGGAAACCGTAGTAGTCGCCGTTGATGGCAAAGACCGCGTTATTGTCGGTTGCAATCGAGGAGACCAGATCCGTGATATTTGCGCCGAACTGGTCGTTTGCGAAAGCGGAACGAAGAGCGGTCGCATCAGAGAGCTGAACATCCGCTACGTAGTATGTGACACCGTTGTTTTGAACCTGCTTGACAGAAATCTTGGTGTTTCCGTTCGTGTAGGTGTCCGAGGTTGTGGTCGCGGTATCGGTATTCAAGGAAGTGCTCTGCGCGTTGCCCTGTGAGGCCTCGTAAGAAGAGGCGCTGGTAACTTCAACGTGATCGATCACGTAGCGGTTGAGGGCCCAAGCAGTGGTTCCACCCAATGCCAGCGTGATTGCGGTTGCGCCCGCGATGATTCCGTTGCGCAGTCCCTTGCGGCGGCGCTTCGCAGGGCGGGTGCGTGTGGGCTTAGTGCGGTGCGCCGAGGCCGAGGAACCTACCGTGCTGGAGGCCTGGGTCTGGGCGGTGGCTGCCTGTGCCTGCTGGCGAGCAGCGAGGGTGCGTGCAAGATCATCGGCCGAAGGAGTAGCCGGCTGGGGAAGGTTGTTCGTGTTCATGGCTACAGAATCCACTGGCGGATTCTGTAGGGATTAAGGACAAGCTGTGTGTGACCTGTGGAGCGTGAGCGTAAAAACAGTGATCCCGCGGAAGTTCATTCCGCGGGATCAAAGTAGTTAATGAGCAATGCTATGCGCGCGAACGGCGACGGAGCATCATACCGGTCGCCCCTGCTGCTGCAGCGCCCACAAGGAAGAGCGCGCCTGCGGCACCGGTCTTCGCCAATTGAGGCCCAAAAGTCGGGGTTGAAGGAGTTGGCGTGGGTGCCGGCGGGGTGGGTTGTGGATCGGCCTTAAAGGTGAAGCGCGTGACGTAAGGGTGTGACTCGCTGCTTGTGTACTTCAAAGCATGCTCCATGAGCGGTGCCTCAGCCCAACCAGCCGAGGGACCGGTCATGGGGAAAGTCCATGCGGCGCTATATGCAGTCGTTGGAGGGCATTCCGGTGCGGGCGGGTCAAACACTGTTCCTTGGACGGGAAGCGGCTCTGCAGGTTTGAGCTGGTCGTAATCGCCCATCGTTGGTGGGCAAGCAGGGGAGGGGGTGCCTGGGCGGACAATGACCCCAAGCTGCTTTTCGATATCGACTGAGACCAGCCCTTGAGTCTGATGCTCAATTGTGTAATCGGTGTCAGGCTCCGCCGAATCGGCAAATGCAATCTTCTTGATCGTGATGACAGCCTCACCTTGAAGCTTTGACATCGCGGCCTTCAGAGCCTCGATGGTTGTAATGGCCTCGGGATCATTGACGTCGACTGTCACACGTGCTGTCTGGCCGTCAATGGCCACGGTCTTTGCCGTGAAGCCTTCGGGAATGCCGCTGATGGAGATGGCAGAAGGATCAGCAAATTTCAGCTGCTCAGGAAGAGTGATTTGCGTGGTGAAGCCCAGATGCGCGTTCTTCAGCACCATCTCATCGAAAGCCGCGGGAGATTCCTCGTACTTTTGCAGGAGGGTTGCAATACGCCCGCCCTGAAGATTGTTCAGGTGGATAACGTTTTCAATGGTCAGAAGAGACTGCTTATTCTCAGCCTGGATCGTTTCCTTCTGTGCTGGTGCAGCGTCATCAGCGCTGATCTTGAAGTCGGTGTCGACCGTTGGATCATCGCCGTTGACCGGAAGGTCGCCGAAAACCTTCTTGTACTTGTAGTAGCCAGTCATGCGGTCTGTCGACAGCTCTGAGGAAACAAACTCGTAGTCGGGGATCCCGGCAGCCTGGAAGAAGTTCGGACCAGTCTGAGGGGCCTTAAGGTCAGCTCCGGTCTCTGCGTCCACCCAACGTGTCGTCCGCTGTGGCGCGTTCGAGAAGCAGTCTGTGGGTGTGGATGCGATTGGATTTGATGCGACTGCAGATGTGAAGACTTTGCTGGGGGTATCGCCACCCGTATAGAACTTCACAGTTGCTGCGCTGGTGACTTGCTCTTGAGCGATCCGTGCTGCATCTGCTGCATTATTTGCACCGACTGCATAGGGGATCTTGATCGTGATGGTATGCCCAAGAGGATTGCTCTTCTCGGATGTATAGGTGGTGTACAGTCCCTGCCAATCAGTCTGCGTCAAATGAAGATTGACCTTCATTTCGGTTTTCTCTGAATTGGGAGACATCCACCAGTTCGAAATAAGAGAAGAAGAATTTGTGACGGTTCCGGGACCAACCTGTGTCCCCTGAGGAACAGAGACCGTGAAGGTGATGTCGGGGTTCTGAGCCCCCGCTGCGTGCGGGCTCTGTCCTGCTGCGGCTGCGGCCTGCATCTCGTCCTGGAAATTGGCAAGGAGAGTGACAACGGGAATCGTCAGGTTTACGGTTCCGTGGTAGGTCGCAATGACAGGGTTGGTGTTGCAGACAGTGACTGCGTCAGCCGTGACGTTTTGAGAGATCGAGAATGCTTGATCCTGGGCGTGCGCGTCGCGTGGACCCGCGAGCGCCGTACCACCGGTTATTAAAGCCGCAACAGCAGCCGTGGCTAACACAGCATTTCGAGTTCGTATCATCCTTCTACCTTGTCGTTATCTCAGGAACTGCTCTTGTGTGAGATGGGGTCTCAATGGATTCAAAAACGTATCTATTTTGAGTCTAGTTACGCAGTGAACTTTAAACAAGAATCCAGCGTATGTGAAGGTGATGAAGAAGTGAAGAACTATGCGACTTTCGTGAGCAAAACCGCGCATTCCATATGATTCGTATGGGGGAACATGTCGAAGAGGCGCGCTTCTTGGAGCCTGTAGGAATTCATGAGCCGAAGATCGCTGACCAGCGAATTTGGATAACAGGACGAGTAAATCACCGTGGGAATGTCGCTCTGATTAATCCACTGAGCAAGCTCTGTTCCAATTCCGCGCCGTGGTGGGTTGACGACGATGGCCTCGGGATAATGATCCTGATCCTGTGCGAAAGCCCACTCCTGTGCATCAGCGGCCACCAGGCTCACGCGCTCACTCACCCCGAGCTCTTCAGAGGTTTCCCGAGCGGAGGCAATGGCCTCGGGCGAAATCTCAACACCGCTGACGCGCTCAACTCCGCCAAGTGCCGCGTGCAGTGCGAAGCCACCCACTCCGCAGTAGAGATCCCACAGTGAGGTGGCGCCACTTTCGTGCGCCCACTGAGCGACCTGGCGATAGAGCTGCGAGGCTACTGTCGTATTGGTTTGCGAAAACGAGCGCGGTCCCAGGTGAAGTTCAACATCGCCAACAAGCATGGGCAGTGTTTGCTGTTCAGAAATGACGATTTCTTCATCGCCTTCAACCAGCGCGGCGTGTGCGGGCAGGATATTAACGGTGATGACCTGGGCCGCAGGAATGAGCGAGTGCAGCAGCGACAGTTTTGAACGCAGTAGGGCTAGGTCGCGCTTTGAGCGCATGACGAAGCGGATCATCAGTGCGTCATCACTTCCCTGCGTGACCAGGATGTGCTTGAGTTCGCCGCTCCTGCGCGCAATATCGTAGGGCTCCAAGTGGAGCTCGCGGATGAATGCTTTCAGTGGTTCGATCGTCGAGGCGATGACCTCGGTGTGCGCAATGCAGTGGGGGAGGTCTACTCCTGCGTAGTTGGGCGCGCTTCCTGTGATTCCCAAAGTTGGGTGCTCGGCACTTCCGCCGACCGCAAATTTCGCTTTGCTTCGGTAGTGCTCAGGCACCGATGCAGCGGCGGGTAGCCATTTCATTTGCGAGGCCTGTGGCAGAGTTGCCAGTAGTTCGCCGGCTTCTTTTTGGCGCTGAGCAAGCTGGATGTCATAGGGAGTGGGCATGAGGGGGCACGAATGGCATTCCCCGCTTGTTAAATGTACGCACTCCATCGCTTCATCTTGGCATCTTGGAAGTGTCTTCGCCACAACGAATAGGTCTGTTGAGCGTAAGTGAGGGAATGTGTTCGGCCTTGGTGGCGTTAAGATTTCGCCATGACTGAGAACCCGACTGATCGCGTGTCCAACGAACCGACGGAGGTTCCCGTGGGTGCGCTCGCGGCGGGCGAAACCATGCGTATCGATACATGGCTGTGGGCAACCCGCCACGTGAAGTCACGTTCGCAGGCAACCTCAGCTGCTCGTGCCGGTCACGTGAAAATTAACGGTGAATCGGTGAAGGCTGCGCAGAAAGTGCGCGTGGGCGATGAAGTTCGTCTGCGAGTAGAGGGCTTTGACCGTGTTCTTATCGTTCGCAAGCTCCTTGCGAAACGACTGGGTTATCCCTTCGCGAAACTGTGCTACGAGGATCTCAGTGAGCCGAGGCCTCGGCTGGGGGTCGCCTTCGCCCAGCGAGAACGCGGTAGTGGGCGTCCGACTAAGAAAGAGCGTCGGGATATGGAGAAATTTCGTGGAATGAATTCCGATTTTTCCGCGGATTTTCAATGGTAATTGGCGGGGCTGTCAATTCTTAGAAAGTTATTTTGGAAATTGGGGAATAAAACCCCTCGAAATAAGTTGAGTATGTCAGACTCAAGTTTTGATGTAGGGCTTGCGGGCCTGGTAGTCGATCCGTAAACTTGAGTGCAACAGACTCAAGGTGGTCTGAAGGTCGAAACCCCGGCCACCACAACAGAAGACGTACAAAGCGCGGCATCGCCTCGGCGACAATTTCCACCACGCTTTGATGAAAGGAAAAACTTATGGGACGCGCAGTAGGTATTGACCTCGGCACCACTAACTCCGCAATCGCAGTACTTGAAGGCGGAGAACCCACAATCATTGCGAACGCAGAAGGTACACGTACGACCCCCTCGGTCGTTGCTTTCTCCAAGACCGGCGAGGTCCTGGTTGGCGAGATCGCCAAGCGTCAGGCGGTCACGAATGTTGATCGCACCATCTCTTCGGTCAAGCGCCACATGGGCACTGACTGGACTGTCAACATTGACGACAAGAAGTACACCGCACAGGAGATCTCCGCACGCATCCTCTCCAAGCTCAAGAGGGATGCGGAAGAGTACCTCGGTGAGCCCGTTACCGACGCGGTCATCACCGTTCCTGCGTACTTCAACGATGCAGAGCGCCAGGCAACCAAGGATGCCGGCCAGATCGCAGGCCTGAACGTCCTGCGTATCATCAACGAGCCGACCGCTGCGGCACTGGCCTACGGCCTCGAAAAGGGCAAGGAAGATGAGCTCATTCTGGTCTTCGACCTCGGTGGCGGTACCTTCGACGTCTCCCTGCTGGAAATCGGCAAGGATGACGACGGCTTCTCCACCATTCAGGTCCGCGCAACCGCAGGCGACAACCGCCTGGGTGGCGATGACTGGGATCAGCGCATCGTTGACTGGCTGATTGAGCAGGTGAAGGCTAAGAGCGGCGCTGACCTCTCCAAGGATCCGGTCGCACTTCAGCGTCTGCGTGCAGCAGCCGAGCAGGCAAAGAAGGAACTGTCCAGCGCAATGAGCACAAACATTTCGCTGCAGTACCTCTCGGTCACTGCTGATGGCCCCGTTCACTTGGATGAGACCCTCACCCGCGCAAAGTTCGAGGAAATGACCTCGGATCTGCTTGAGCGCACGAAGGCTCCCTTCGAGAAGGTCATCAAGGACGCCGGCATCTCCGTCAGCGAGATCGACCACGTCGTCCTGGTCGGTGGCTCCACTCGTATGCCCGCCGTTGCCGAGCTCGTGAAGAAGCTCACCGGTGGCCGCGAGCCCAACAAGGGCGTGAACCCCGATGAGGTCGTCGCAGTTGGCGCAGCCCTGCAGGCTGGCGTCATCCAGGGTGACCGTAAGGACGTTCTGCTGATCGACGTGACCCCTCTGTCCCTGGGCATTGAGACCATGGGCGGCGTCATGGACAAGGTCATCGAGCGCAACACCGCAATCCCGACCAAGGCATCGCGCGTCTACTCGACCGCTGCCGACGGCCAGACCTCCGTTCTGGTCCAGGTCTTCCAGGGCGAGCGTCAGTTCACCGCTGACAACAAGCTGCTCGGTAACTTCGAACTCTCCGGAATTGCTCCCGCACCGCGTGGCGTTCCTCAGATCGAAGTCACCTTCGACATCGACGCGAACGGTATCGTTCACGTCTCCGCGAAGGATCTTGGAACCGGCAAGGAAACCTCGGTGACCATCACCGGTGGTAGTGCCTTGAGCAAGGAAGAGATCGATCGCATGGTCAACGAGGCCGCTCAGCACGAAGAGGACGATAAGAAGCGCCGCGAGGAGCTTGAGATTCGTAACTCCGCAGAGCAGCTGGTCTACACCATCGAGAAGACCCTGAAGGAAGACGCCGACAAGGTCTCCGAAGCGACCCGCCAGGAAGTCCAGGGTGACCTTGACGCCGTGAAGGAAGCCCTCAAGGGCAGCGACATCGAGGCTGTGAAGAGCTCCGTTGAGAAGCTCAACCAGTCCGCGATGAAGATCGGCCAGGAGGTCTACCAGAACGCTCAGGCAGCTCAGGCCGCCGCTGAGGCAGGTGCTTCGCAGGAGTCCTCCTCTTCCTCCGATGACGACGTCATCGACGCCGAAGTTGTGGATGAGGACGACAAGTGAGCATCGAGCCCACGAACACTTCCGACGACGCCCAGGATCCGGTGGTCGGCTCTCAGCCGGCCACCCCGGGCGACGCCCAGCCCCACGCTCAAGAGGGTGCAGCTGCAGACGCAACCGCGGCCTCGGCAAGCGCTCAGGGCAAGGAAACGGGCGAGGTCGACATGTCGGACTTCGAAGAGCAGCTGGAAGACAGTGAGCTGTCCAAGGCTCTCGACCAAGTGGCGCAGGTAGAAGAAAAGCTCGCCCGCGCCCACGCAGACCTGTACAACCTGAACCAGGAATATTCGAACTTTGTTCGCCGTTCCAAGGAATCCGTCGCCGGCCACGTCCAGTCCGGACGCGACCAGGTGCTGGAAGCCATGATCGGTGTCTTGGATGATATTGAGGCTGCGCGCAAGCACGGGGATCTCAATGACGGTCCCTTTGCCTCGATCGCGAACAAGCTTGAAGACACGCTTCGGACGCGCTTCGAGCTGGAACGTTTCGGAGATGAAGGGGACGATTTTGACCCCATGCTCCACGAAGCGCTCATGGCTCAGCCCAATCCCGACGTGGACCATCCGGTCTTGGGACAGGTCTTGCAATCTGGATATCGTCGCGGAGACACCATTATCCGCGCGGCGAAAGTCCTGGTGTACAACCCTGAATAAGGAACATTCAACGAACTGCAGAGTCAAAAAAGGAGGTGACGCGCAGTGAGTGGAGAAGATTGGCTCCAAAAGGATTTTTACAAGGTTCTTGGCGTAAGCAAGGATGCTGATGAGGCCACAATTAAGAAGGCCTACCGCAAACTTGCGCGCACCTGGCACCCCGACCAGAACAAGGGGAACCCCGAAGCTGAAGAACGCTTCAAGGAAATTGGCGAGGCCTACACGGTCCTGTCCAATCCTGAGCAGCGCCAGCAATACGATGCGATTCGCGCGATGGGCGCCGGCGGTTTCCGCGGAGGTGCCGGTGGCGGCGGAGCATCCGGCGTGAACTTCGAAGATATCTTCGGTGCTTTCGGCGGCGGAAACGGCGGAAATGTTCGTTTCTCCACCAGTGGTAGCGGCGCAGGTTTCAACCTCGACGACATCCTCGGTGCATTCGGCGGTTTCGGTGGCGGCTCTTCGCGAGGGTCCTCGCCCTTCGCTGGTGCCTCTCAATTCGGTGACTTCGGCGGAGCACACGGTTCGCCCTACCAGCAAGCACCCCAAAAGGGTGAAGACTTGCATGCCTCGACGCGCATCACGCTCAAGCAAAGCCTGAGCGGAGTCAACATCAAGTTGGCTGTCTCCGGCAAGCCTATGACCGTCAAGGTTCCCAAGGGAATCAAGGACGGCCAGAGCGTGCGTTTGCGCGGCAAGGGGAAGGCCTCGATCAATGGCGGGAGCGCTGGCGATCTGATCGTCACGATCCACGTCGAGGAGGATCCGGTCTACAGCCGCGAGGGAAATGACCTTCGTATGACCCTTCCCGTGACCTTTGCCGAGGCCACGCTGGGTGCCAATGTTGAGCTCCCCCTGATCGATGGTTCGACCGTTACCGTCAAGGTTCCTGCCGGCTCCGATTCCGGTCGCACCCTGCGCCTGAAGGGGCGCGGCGTGGCCACGAAGAAGGGGACGGGCGACCTCTTGGCAACCATCAGTGTGGTGGTCCCCAAGGATCTCACCCCTGAGCAGCTGGATTCGATCAAATCGCTAGTGGACTCGCTTGATCAGAGCGATCCGCGCGCAGAACTCGTGAAGAAGGTGAGTGCGTGATGGGACATCAAGATGAAGTAACCTTCGTGATTTCCGTTGCCGCACAGCTCGCGGGAATGCACCCGCAAACCTTGCGTCAATACGATCGGATTGGCCTGGTGACACCCCTTCGTACGAAGGGACGCGGGCGGCGTTACACCCGACGCGATGTCGAGCGTTTGAAGGAGATTCAGCGCCTGAGCCAAGATGAGGGAATCAACTTGGCCGGTATCCAGCGAATCATGGAGCTGGAGGACGAAGTTGATCGCCTGCGAGAACAGCGCGATGCCTTGGCTGAGCGGGTCGAAGAATTCGAACCCGTCTTCGACCGAGTATTCGTGGCAAGCCCAGACGGTCAGATTCGCCCCATGCGCCGTGCGCATGCACGTCGCAGCGAAGAATCTCGACGCGGCGGCATGGTACCCGTCAGGGACCGAGGCCTCGTAACGTGGCGGCCTGCTGGCAACCAGCGCGTTCGGGCGCTTATTGAAGCATCGCCCGAAGGAGTTCGAGTCATCGAAGGAACCGTTGTGGTTTCGGGATAACACACCCCCTCGAGCGATGTCCTCGAGGTGGAGTGAGTGAGGGGAGGCATGAAAATGCCTCCCCTTTTCGCTCCCAATTTTCAGGCAGCTAAGACCAGATCCCGTCCAGCGATCCGCGCAAGCATCGACGAAAGGATACCGGTCGCCCGCGTTGCTGCCTGCTGCAGCCCGGCCACGGCCTCGGAAATTGAGGCGCGAAGGTCGGCCAAGGTGCCGAAGACGAAGAAGTTCTGGCCTAGGTAGTTGACGATGAAGAGCGAAGTGTTCGCGGCTAAAGAGGCCATCCACAGAGCCATGCCGGCTGACACCAGAGCCTGGATCATCAGGTAGGACATGGTCATCACGCTTGCAGCCATGATCGCGTAGCGGATTGCTGTCGCAACAATTCCACCGCGAGCGTTGAAGACCTTCCGGTTCAGAGCGAAGTTCAGAGAACACGAGGAGACCCTGGCCAGTGCGACCGGCAGGAAGACTCCGCCGATGGTTGCGTTCAGGATGAGCAGCATCGTGTAGTCCAGCGCGGTTGAGGACAGCGACGAGGCCAGGTAGCGCAGGACGCGCGCATTGGTGCGGATCGTGTCGACAAGCTTCGCGCTGAGGGCGGAAGCGAATGCCGTGGCGGTCTGACCCTGCGTCTGGAGTGCTGCGTTCGTGTTCATGACACTAACTTTGCCCACAGCTGATCTGTACGAATTATGTCCAAGCTATGGAGAAGCTATGAAGCAATCAATGTAGTGTAGGTTCCATGACTTCATTGACTTTACGTTCGCGCGTAGCAGTAGCAGCGGGGAAGGGGGCCAGCTGGGCCTCTCGCCGTCTTGGACGCGGTTCGGGTGGAATGATCGGCGGCAAAGTAGCGCTGAAGCTTGACCCGAATTTGCTCGCAGAATTGGCAAAGAATCGCCGAAGTGTTGTCGTTTCTGGTACCAACGGAAAGTCAACAACGACCCGCCTGCTTCGTGCTGCGCTCTTTTCGATTGGCCACGTTGCCTCCAATACAAATGGCGACAATATGACCCCGGGAATCACCACCGCACTCATGCGTTCGGATGCCCCGCTTGCCGCGCTCGAAGTTGACGAGATGCACATGCCCACGGTGTCGCGTTTTGTGGATCCACAGGCCATGGTTTTGCTGAACCTTTCACGAGATCAGCTGGACCGAGTCGGCGAGATCGGAGCTGTTGAGCGTCGCCTGCGAAAGGCGGTCAATGAACATCCCAATGCCGTTGTGATTGCGAACTGTGATGATCCGCTGGTTGCCTCGGCAGCCTGGGATAGCCCCAATGTTCAGTGGGTTGCTGCCGGACACGCATGGATGGGGGATTCGACTGCCTTCCCACGCGGCGGGCGCGTCATCCACTCCGATGATTCTTGGCGAGTCGTTCCTTTGACGGCCTCTTCTTCGGACGAAGGTTTGGACCAGTATCGTCGCCCCGATCCTCTGTGGTGGCTGGAAGACGAGGACCTTTCCGATCCTTCCCACCCCAGTGCGACTGCCTGTCGTAAGGATGGTTTGCGAATTCCTTTGCGGCTCTCACTGCCGGGGCGCGCCAATTTGTCCAATGCGCTCGAGGCACTGGCTGCGGCCGTTGCGATGGGCGTGGACCCGCAGGCCGCGTGCCGCGCAATGTCCGAAGTCGTTGAGGTTGCAGGCCGCTATTCGACTTACGAAATCCACGGCCGACTGGCGCGACTCATGTTGGCAAAGAACCCCGCTGGCTGGCAGGAAGCCATGTACATGATTGACCCCGGTGTTGATCAGGTGATTGTCGCGATCAACGGCCAGGTTGCTGACGGGCAAGACCTGTCCTGGCTGTGGGATGTGGATTTCTCAGTGCTTGGTGCCCCACATCGCAAGGTTTATGCCTGTGGTGAGCGCGGTGCAGACCTCGCGGTTCGATTGGAATATGCGGGCGTCCACTGTGAACTTTTCCCGCTGCCAATGGATGCGCTGCAATCGTGCGTACCGGGCAGGGTTGAAATTCTTCTCAACTACACGGCTTTGCGTGATTTTAAGCGGGTATTGGATTCTCATCGTCAAGCGGAGGAAGCAGAATGAGTGCACTGCGAATTGGCGTTCTTCTCCCCGAGGTCTTGGGGACCTACGCGGACGGTGGCAACGCCCTGGTGCTCGCGGAGCGCGCGCGTCGGCGTGGCTTTGATGCCCAGATTCAGTATGTCGGTGTTGGTGATGCGATTCCCGATGATCTCGATATCTACACACTCGGTGGCGGTGAAGACGCAGCCCAGGAACTTGCGGTCGAGACTTTCACTGCCGATCCCGGTTTGAAGAATGCTGTAGCAGCGGGTAGGCCTCTTTTGGCCGTCTGCGCTTCACTTCAAATCTTGGGCCACTGGTACACGGATGCGCGCAATCGTAAGGTTGAGGGCCTGGGTCTTTTGGATCTAACGACTCGCCCCCAGGGAAAGCGTTCAATCGGCGAACTTGTTGTTCAGCCCGAGATTGATGGACTTTCTGAGCCGCTGACAGGGTTTGAAAACCACGGTGGCGGAAGCCAGCTGGGTCCCGATGCGCGTCCTTTGGGGAAGGTGCTTTTCGGAAAGGGGAACTCGATTCTTCCTCCCGAAGGCTTTGATGAACAGGGCTCTTCTCCAGATGAAGCCGCCCTCAAAGTGCCGCGTATCGACGGTGCTGTTCAGGGCTCAATCATTGCGACCTACCTGCATGGGCCGGTTCTTGCGCGCAACCCCCAGCTTGCGGACCTTTTGCTTGAGCGTGCTTTGGGGCACAAGCTTGAGCCTCTCGAGGTCCCGGGCGTTGCGGAACTTCGTCGTGAACGCCTAGCTGCAACGATTTCGCGCCCAGAGCTCCGCGAGCGTTTGGAGCGACATGAGCGCTGAGGAATCGCGATCGGGGCGGGGTGTGCCCTGGGATCAGTATGGTGAACTGGTTCTGCCCTCGCGTGGCTCGCGTTTTGAACGTTATTCCGAGGCCGAGCCCGCGGTAACCTCCGCGCGGGCACCCCAGGCCCGGCAGGCCTCGTCGATCGAGGCTGTACCTGAGAGGGAAGGGGAGTCGGCGCCGGCGGGCAGGAGGCTGCCTCGCGAAGGGGAACAACAACGTATCAAACTGCGCACTTCCGGCGGAAAACTCGGCTATGCGCCACCCGCCCAGCCGATGCGCGGTGAGGAGATCGGCGTTCCCGCGCAGGCTCGTCAGTCGGCAAAGAAGCGCCGGCGTGGAATTGGTGTGATTGTGCTGGGCATTGTCATGTCCGTGCTCATTGCTCCCGCGACTTTCTTTGGAATTGCAATGTCTGGTGCGGATTTTTCTGCGATGCAGGCCAGCGCTCGTGAGGTTTCCAGCGGCCAGAGCGTGAGTGTGGATTCCAGTGGCGGCTATGTCGTTCAGGTGACGTCTGGACAGGCAACTTCGTGCCTCCTTCGTGGAAGTGATGGGGGAGAGCATCCTATGCAGTCCACCTTGAACCAGTGGACCGTTTCGGGACTGCAGGCTGGCGACTACACGCTTGTGTGCTCTCCTGATGGTCTGAAAATGGTTGGAATGACGGGCTTTAGCGAGTCTGTTGCCCTGTCGAAGGCTCCCGATGCGATGACCTGGTCGAGCGTTGTGGGAATGCTGGGCTTAAGCGTGATTGGTCTGGGGATTTACCTGCGTCGTTCGCGCTAAAACATCCACTGATGTGGGGGAACGCTGAGCTGACGTGTAATGCGTTCGGCTCGGCGTTCTTTTTCTTTTCTGTGAAATGTGTTTTCGGATGCATGATTTGTGCAGAAAAATAAAGTTGAGTGGAATAGACTCAAGTTTGTTGACGTTGTGTAAGTCAGAACGAAAAAAGCCGCCCGTAATAAGCGGCAGGAGGAATGATGACTGAACAATTTACAAGCAAAGCCCAAGAGGCAGTGAGCAGCGCGGTCCAGTCGGCACAGGCCGCTGGGAACCCGCAGGTGGATTCCCTGCATCTCTTGGAAGCACTTCTTGAACAGGGTGAGGGCATTGCCTACTCTCTGCTTCAAGCAATTGGAGCAAATCCGCAGCAGATCGGCGCTCGTACGCGCAATGCACTGGTGGCTCTGCCGTCGACGAGCGGATCGAGCGTTGCCCAACCGCAGACTTCACGTGGTCTGATCCAGGTGATTAACGATGCCCGCAAGCGTGCAGAAGCTAAGGGAGACGCCTACGTTTCCACTGAGCACCTGCTCATTGCGTTGGCCGCAAATGACGATAGCGCTGGCGAGATCCTGCGTGAAAACGGCGCAACCGCAGATCGCTTGCAGAAGGCTCTAGATGAGCTTCGCCCCGAACCTATCACCAGCGCTGACCCCGAAGGTTCCTTCGAGGCCCTCAAGAAGTACGGACGCGACCTGACCGAGGTTGCACGCCAAGGCAAGCTGGACCCGGTGATTGGTCGCGATAGCGAAATTCGCCGCGTGATTCAGGTGTTGTCTCGTCGAACCAAGAACAACCCTGTTCTGATCGGTGAGCCCGGCGTCGGTAAGACCGCCGTCGTCGAAGGCCTCGCTCAGCGAATCGTCGCTGGCGACGTCCCCGAATCTTTGAAGAACAAGAAGCTGATCGCTCTTGATCTGACCGGGATGGTTGCGGGCGCGAAGTACCGTGGTGAATTCGAGGAACGCCTCAAGGCTGTTCTTAACGAAATCGAACGATCTGACGGCGAAATCATCACCTTCATCGACGAACTTCACACGGTCGTCGGTGCCGGTGGCGGCTCCGAAGGCGCAATGGACGCGGGCAATATGCTCAAGCCCATGCTGGCTCGTGGCGAGCTCCGCATGGTCGGCGCAACAACCCTGGATGAGTACCGCGAGAACATCGAAAAGGACCCCGCTCTTGAGCGTCGTTTCCAGCAGGTGTTCGTTGGTGAGCCTTCGGTTGAGGACACCGTCGCAATCTTGCGCGGTATCGCACCGAAGTACGAAGCACACCACAAGATCACCATTTCTGACGGTGCTTTGGTTGCGGCAGCTCAGCTGTCTGACCGCTACATCACCGGGCGTCAGCTTCCCGATAAGGCCATTGACCTGATCGACGAGGCCGCCTCCCGACTGCGCATGGAACTTGACTCCTCGCCCGAGGAGATCGACGTTCTGCGTCGCCAGGTGGATCGTCTCCGTATGGAAGAGTCCTACCTGACCGAGTCTGACCCCGATGGTCTGGACGAGGCCACGGCGGAGCGCCTCGAGAAGCTTCGCGAGGACCTCGCAAACAAGAATGAAGAGCTCGCTGCTCTCACCAGCCGTTGGGAAGCCGAAAAGGCTGGCCATAACCGCGTGGGTGAGCTCCGCGTCCAGTTGGATGAGTTGCGTACCCAGTTGGAGCTGGCGATTCGTGCCGGTCGCTTCGAAGAAGCGGGACGTTTGCAAAACGGCGATATTCCTCAGATTGAACGTCAGATTCGCGAAGAGGAAGAAAAGGTTGAGGCCGAAGAAAAGGCGAACGAGGCCAATGAGCCGATGATCGCCGAGAAGGTCGGTCCGACCGAGATCGCTGAGGTTGTCGAATCGTGGACTGGAATCCCCGTGGGCAAGCTGCTCCAGACCGAGAGCGAGAAGCTCGTCCATATGGAGGACTTCATTGCCCATCGACTGATCGGCCAAAAGGATGCTGTCCGCGCGGTTTCCGATGCGGTTCGCCGCTCGCGTGCAGGCCTGTCCGATCCGAACCGACCCACAGGTTCCTTCCTCTTCCTTGGCCCCACGGGCGTTGGTAAGACCGAACTTGCCAAGTCCTTGGCGGAGTTCCTCTTCGATGATGAACGCGCCATGGTGCGAATCGACATGTCGGAATACTCGGAGAAGCACTCCGTAGCCCGTTTGGTCGGTGCCCCTCCGGGATACGTCGGTTATGAACAGGGCGGTCAGCTGACCGAGGCCGTGCGTCGTCGCCCCTACAGCGTCGTCCTCCTGGACGAGGTTGAAAAGGCAGACCCCGAGATCTTCAACATCCTCTTGCAGGTCTTGGATGACGGACGTTTGACCGACGGTCAGGGGCGCACCGTGGACTTCAGGAACACAATCCTGATCCTGACCTCGAACTTGGGATCGATGTTCCTGACCGATCCTGAGCTCAGTGAAGAAGAAAAGCGCGAAGGTGTGATGAATGCCGTGCGTGCCTCCTTCAAGCCTGAGTTCATCAACCGTCTGGATGAGACCGTGATCTTTGATCCGCTCAGCCTCGAGGACCTGTCTGGAATCGTTGATCTCTTGGTCGAATCTATGGCGGATCGCCTGAAGGATCGCCGTATCAGCCTGAATGTCACCGAAGGTGCACGAGGCTGGCTGACCAGGCGAGGATACGACCCGGCCTACGGTGCTCGTCCTCTGCGCAGGCTGATCCAGCGCGAGATCGGCGATCGACTGGCCAAACTGCTTCTGAGCGGCGAGGTTGAAGACGGTGACACCGTCACCGTCGATGTCAGCGACGATCTTGAAGGACTCCGCGTTGAGGTATCCAATCACTGATCGGTAGCGACTTGCGGGTGGTGCGAATAATTTCGCACCACCCGCATTTTCGCTTAGACTTTAAGAGTTATCCCCACCCAACAGAGCAGAACTGAAGAATGAAGGAGGTAGCCGTGAGCGAAGACGAAAATTCGCAGACGGGTCCCGCCCGTAAGAAGCGAGGTAGCTACTCCGTTGGACGTTCCACCCGGACAACGATTATTCGCGGGGCAACGCAGTTGTTGTCAATGCGCGGCTACTACGGTTTTTCTTTGCGAGATCTTGCCGAAGAAATCGGTGTTTCCCATCCGACCGTCATGTATCACTTCCCGACGAAGGATGCCCTGGTCCTGAATGTTATCGAAGCCTTCGAAGAGGCGTTCGGTATTTTCGACGTTGAGGTTGTGACCGCCGAAACCGAAGAGGGTACTCCCGGCGATCCGATCCTTGAAGAACGCGGTGCAAAAGTTACGACCATGAATGAGTGGATCGCTGCACACCTGCGTCTTGCTGCAGCCCCCGACAACCAGGTGATGACTGATCTAGACCGCGTTTTTACCGTTGAGTCTGTCAATGACAGTCATCCCGCCCATGACCATTTCTCATATCGAGTTGATGCGATGCTCCAGCTCCTTGAGAAACTGGCCAAAGAGATGCCCGATTATGATCCCGAGAATCCGGTGGATACTCGTAGGCTTGTCGAGCGCTGGTATGGAATGGTGATCCTCGGTGGTTGGGACGGCGAGCGTTTTGATAGCCGTGAACTCATCATTAAGTACCTGGCCTTTGCGGTTCGCGAACTGCGCTATAGCGCTGAGCAACTTCTTGCACTTGGATCGATGATTCCTCGTAAGGCCGCAGCGCCCTTCCAGCAACTCCTGGTGGAGTACTCCAGCGCCCAGAACTGACCCGCAGTTGATGTCTCCAGATTTCTCCTCGATTCCTTTCAAGGCGGCGATCTGTGCGGAAAATGACGGCGGTAGCTCGCTGAGCTGGGGGGATCCCCAGGAAGTTTTCCCCCTGGCCTCGGTCACCAAACTCTTCACCGCATGGTCCGCGCTGGTTGCGATTTCTCGAGGCCTCATCACCCTAGACGCGCCCGCTCCCTTCCCGGGAGTGACGCTTGAGCACCTGCTCTCGCATGCCTCGGGAATGGCGATGAACGAGACGCACCTGCAACGCGCACCAGGGGAGCGACGAATCTACTCAAATGCGGGAATTGAAGTCGCCGGACAGATGCTTGAAGAAGCGACGGGAAGCCCGATTTCTCGGTGGATTGAGGAAAGCGTGAGCGAGCCTTTGGGGCTGGCCAGCCTGGAAATTGAAGGCTCGCCGGCCTACTCGGGCCGCTCAAATGCGGCTGACCTGATGCTTTTTGCTCGCGAACTTGCCCATCCGACCTTGATTTCAGCGCAGCTCGCATCCAGTGCGCAGAGTGTTCACTTCCCTGAACTGGCTGGGATTGTCCCTGGGTACGGGAACTATCGTCCCTGTCCATGGGGATTGGGCTGCGAAATTAAGGGAGAAAAGAATCCCCATTGGACTGCGCCCCAGTCGTCGGCGGCAACTTTTGGCCACTTTGGGCAGGCTGGTTCATTCCTGTGGGTTGATCCGCTTTCCGCAGAGCGCGCGGTCTTCGTAGGTGAACGCCCCTTCGGCCAATGGCATCACGATCATTGGGGCTCGCTGAATAGTCAGATTGTGCAGGCTATGCGAGGTCAATGATCACGGGAACGTGATCAGAAGCGCCCTTCCCCTTGCGTTCATCACGATCAATTTCTGCTGCCGTGACGCGTTGCGCAAGCTCGGGCGAGGCGTAGATGAAGTCGATGCGCATTCCCTCATTCTTGGGGAAGCGAAGTTTCTGGTAGTCCCAGTAGGTGTATTGATCGACGCGCTCGCGGGTGACCTCTTCCCAGCCGTGCTGAGCGAAAGCGAAGAAGGCCTGTCGTTCAGCGGGGGAGACATGTGTCTGGCCTTCGAAGGCCGTCATATCCCAAACATCATGATCGTAGGGTGCGATATTCCAATCGCCAACCAGTGCAATTTGGCGTTTTTCTTCAAGCCAGGAATCGCCTACTGACAGCAGGGCTTTGAGCCATTCGAGCTTGTAGGAATAGTGTGGATGGTCGAGCTCGCGTCCGTTCGGAACGTAGAGGCTCCACGTCGTCACTTCCTGGTCTCCATCGCGTACTGTCACGCCCAGAGCGCGGGCCTCGACGACTGCGGGATCTCCAAAGGCGGGCTGGCCTGGGAAATTAAACTCATGTGAAACGATCGGGAGACGCGAGGCAACGGCGACGCCATTCCACTGGTTCAGGCCGTGCATGATCACCTGATAACCGGCCGCCTCGAAGGCTTCAACTGGGAATTGCTCAGGCTTGCATTTAATTTCTTGCATCGCAAGGACGTCGACGTCGGAGCGCTGAAGGAAAGCGATGACGCGGTCGACGCGGGTGCGGATTGAATTGACGTTCCAAGTTGCAAGCCTCATGGGACCCAGCATACGCGGAGGTCGTTAAGATAATGGCCATGGGTATCGCACTTGTGACCGGGGCAACCTCGGGTATTGGCGAAGAATTTTGCTGGCAGCTGGCAGCGGCTCATCATGATCTCGTCCTCGTGGCGCGGCGTGAAGAGAAGCTTCGTAAGCTCGCAGAGGATTTGCGTCAGATCGCCGGAGTGAAGGCGGAAGTGATCGTTGCTGATCTTGGCGTAGCCGGCGATGTGGATCGCGTCGCTCAGCGTCTGTCGGATGAGCAATCGCCTGTTGGTTTGCTGGTGAATAACGCCGGTTTTGCGCTGGGGTGCTCATTTATTGATAACACCATCGAGGCCGAAGAAAACGCTCTGGATGTTATGGTTCGTGCGCCTATGGTTCTTTCCTATGCGGCGCTGAATGCCATGCGTGCGCGTGGACGGGGAGCCATCATCAATGTTTCCTCGGTTGCATCAGAGACCGGCGCGGGGACGTATAGCGCGCACAAGGCGTGGATTCGTGCGTTTAGTGAGGGGCTGTCAGAGGAGCTTCGGGGTAGTGGCATTACCGTGACAGCGGTATGTCCCGGACCGGTGCATACGAATTTTTTTGAGGCCGCTGGCGTTGACATGTCCGCAGCGCCTCAGTGGTTGTGGGCAACTTCAGAACAGGTTGTGAGCGAAGCTTTGGCTGCGATGCGACGGGGGCAGGTGTTGGTAACTCCAACGCCGGTCTACAAGGTGGCAATGGCTGCAATGCGGGTTGCTCCGCGTTGGGTCACGCGCCGCGTCATGCGTTCGATTCCGCATATGTAGCGTTTTGTGTGGTCGGTGGCGGAATTGACGCTAGCACCCTTCTACTGTGATAATGATTCTCATTATGAGAGTTAAGAGGATCATTTCTACCGGAGCCCTAGCCCTGACCATTGCCCTTATGCCCCAACTCGCATGGGCTGGGCCTGACCGCGATACCGAATGGGTCGTTACCGGTCAACACGTTGACGCGCCCATCCCTATCTGGCATGCGGATACGCATAGTTTCACGATGAACACCATCAATATGCCAGTGGAAAAGACCGTCCTGTGGCTTCCCAAAGCCTGGGCAGGCAGTGGAGCGCAAGACGCGAAGTATCAATTAGAGATTCCCGAAAAGCGTCCTGACCTTGCCTTCCTTGGCCCTGAGCACTCGGTCCTCAACGCAGCCCCACAAAACCCCGGTCCCAACAACACGCCAATTTGGGCGGGCCTCGGCGCTGACTCTTCTGTCGAATGGGCAGCGCCTGATGAATTCGATGGAAGCACCTACACCCTAGACCTGATTAACGTTGATGGTCCGGGACGGATGGAGATGTTCATCGATCACGGAGACTCGGTGTCGCGTTTCCTATCGAGCCACGATATCGCCTATCGATCGGTCTACAACCCGCGTCACACGCACCTCTTCACGACCTTCACGCAACCGGGGCGCTACCAAGCACGCTTCCGCGTGAATGCGCGTTCGATTGACGGGAAAACGATCTACACCTCGCCCATCCAGTCGCTGACCTGGCAGGTCGGTGGATCTAACCCGTCTTCCGGAAGTATCACAGATATTCACCAAGCTTTTGCCGCCGCACAGGCACAGCGCAGTGATGGCGTTCAGGCGCAGCCCTCGTTGACGCTTGCTCCCAACCCGCAGCGTGAACACCCCGGAGACCAGCACCTAACGGAGATCACCTTCAATAGCGGTCACGCAACGGATCAAGGTCGCCTCTGGTTGACCGTCAACGGATACTTCCTCACCGAAGAACCCGTCGTTGACGGAAAAGCGCAGGTTCGTGAACTTCTGGGTGACGATGATGCACTGATTCAGGCGGTCTTTATTCCCGAGGCCGGAAGTGGTAGTGCGCGCTGGGCATCAACGCCTCAGGCCTTCTCTCAGCGAGACCGCGCGGAAGTACGTGTCACCCGGGCAAGCTCGGTCATCATCGAGCCCTCTAATCCGGATCCGAGCCCCGTTTGGGATCCTGCCCAGATTTCGGTTTCGCGCCCAGGTGTTCATGTCTCTTATACCCGCAAGGAGGGAAGCGAAGACCAGTACACAGTTCAGGTCCAGGCTGACGATCCCGAATTGCGCGCGGCCTATAAAGTTGAGCTTTTCGAAAGCGAATATGACTTCTCCCCGTGGTGTGCCATCGAAGGCACTCTTGGAAAGGGTGGGATTGATATTCAGCAGCAAGATTTGGGTGCCTGCATGGGGCAGCCCATGTACATGAAATTTAGTGTTCGCCCGCACCCCAAGTCTTTGGCATCCATGACCACGAAGGGGCAAGAAGATGTGGAACTGTCCTCTTCATTCGGAATGGATCTGAAGTTGAAGATGTGGCCGGGTGGAAACCCTGTTGAACCCGCTCCGGCACCAACGGCCGAACCCTTGCTTCCTTCTCCGTCGCCGACTCCTTCTCCTGCGCCGAATATTCCTGATACCAGTAACGATCACGCGGATGATGCTCTGAAGACGAATCCGGTTGAACTTGCGCGCGGACATATGGACCTGCGTCTTCGCGAGGATTCTGGCGCAGCCACGCACTACTCGCTGGTGCTCAAGGATGATTCCTTGACGGGAGAAAAGACCTCAGTGATGCGTGCAATCGACTCAGTGACGTGGAAGGTTGGTGTCAACGCGCGCTTTACCCGTCCGCAGAGCCTATCCGATCCCAGTTATGACGTTCTGGGCGCAATTGGCGAATCCAGCTACGTGCTTCCTGAGACTCAAAATCCCGATATTGTCTGGCCTGGGGTCAGCACGGAAGGTATCGACTATTCTCAATTCCCCAAGGGAATCGATTATGAGCTGAAGGTTGTGGAATCTCCGAAGGATTCGAGAGTTGCCTTCTTCCAGGGAGGAACTTTCGGAGGTCCGGCGAATATCATGGTCGACTCGGCAAACCCCGCAAAGTCGCGCATTCACACCGATTCTCCGACTCATATGCACGCAAACTGGGTGTTCTCGAAGCCTGGTCACTATCGACTGCAGATCCGTGCACTCGATGGAGACAAGGAGATCGCTGCTCCGATGAGCTGGAACGTTTCCGTTCACGAGGCCGCGGTTCCTGCGCCCACCCCTTCAAGTGAACAACCCTCTGAGCATCCGATTCCTTCGCCCAGTCCCTCGGCGGATACTCCCTCAGTAGCGCCGGTGCCAACGCCGGATCAGACAACTGCTCCGACACCCGCCTCGACAGAATCTGCGCCCGCTCCCGCGGCGAGTCCTTCGGCTGCAGATCCAAAGGCCTCGGAAAACCCATCGGCTCAGCCAGCCACTCAAACGACTACGCCCCCACCGAGCAATACTCTGGGGCAAGTCAGTGCGGGTGAACGCTTGCTTGGTTCGCGCTCTAACTCTTCTGGTTCCCGACGCGTTCTTGGGGGAGTGAGTGGTGGCGGCGGGGCTGCCCCATTGGCCGCCTCAGCAGAGCCAAGCAGCACTCCGACCGTCAGTGAAAGTCCGGCTGCTGATTCAGATTCTCCGGCTCAAGCAGCCCAGCTGAGCAATGACGAGGCCGGCGAATCGACCGTGTCGAGAATCCCACGCTGGTGGTGGATCCCTGCAGCAGCACTGGCGATTGTGTTGGGTGCTGGTGCCGCCCTGCTGATTCGTAGAAGACACTGAGTACAAGCAAGTGCCCCGGTTGGACTCAC